>JAHISP010000008.1 GCA_018818165.1 Bacteroidota bacterium
CGACAAGTTTTTAGTCGGAATCTTTTTCATACTCGAGAGATGCCGACCTTTGTCTGCATGACAATTTTTCCCAGCCATCATTCCGAAATGCTTTTTTTCGGAATCTTTTTCGTTCTCAAGAGATGCTGTCATTCGTCAGCATGACAATTTTCCCCAACCGTCATTCCGACAAGTTTTTAGTCGGAATCTTTATTTATTAGCTTTTACTTCAGGCAAATTCCATTTTGTCACTAAATCAAGATATAATTGTTTTGTAAGCTGTATTAGCACGGGACTTTTTGCTGCATCTAACCAAAATGCAATTTCTTTCATTTTTTCAGGAGTCATTGCCGTGCAGCCAGCCATTGTTTCACTTGAATCAGCCCAATTATGAAGAAAAATGCAAGATCCAGAACCCTTTATAATTGAATCACTATTATGGTCAACCACAACACCTAATTCATAATAAATGCCAGCCGAACACATATCTTCTGAGGAGTTCCAATCAACTTTTTCAATTTTGTCTTTGGAAACAATTTGATTATAATATTCTGATTTTGCATCATCAATACATTCAGACATTTCTGTAATATGATGGTAAGGCATTTTTAAATTTATCATTTGGTCTAAAGAACTATAGCCAAACACGGAACTTAATTCAAATATTCCAGCTGGACTTCTACCATCGCCTTCAACTTTAATTGGAATATTTGGCAAATCTGCAGCGTTGTGCAATCCAATTCCTAAACCAAGTCCGTTTCTGCCTAAAACAACAGATGTTGGATTGTTTAACCTTTTCCAGACGGATTCAGAATTTGTTCTTTCAAACGTGTACAAATAGCCTTTAGTTGCTGTAACAGAATCTGTTATCATTAAAATCATTTGACTACATGATTCAGGAATGTCATTTTTAGTATTTTCTTCTGCACATGCAAAAACAAGAAACATTAAAAAAATAATCCAATAATTTGAATGCCTTCTAACCAACTTTAAATTTAAGTTCATTGCCATTCCCATTTATTCAAAATAATAATAATTCTAGTTACTAAAAATTTGTTAATAACCTTTGCCATTAACACATTTTTTAACAATTGCTTTAACACGTTTTAGTTTACTGCTGTTTCTGATAAGCAAAATTTATATTAAAGAACTAAAGTTAATTTATGAAACAACTCCATAATATGCTATAATTAAACTATAAGTATTAAATAGACAACCCTTTATTGTACATCTGCCAAAATAAAAATAGACAAAAACCTCCGATGTTTCCAAAACATCGGAGGTTTGTATTTATTAGAACATTTTTGCTATTTGGGCATCACTACGCCCCTCCATTGTAATCATTTTTTGTAGTGACAAGCCAATACTTGCCACTAAAATATGGCTTTATATTCTATTTTAAGAGCATTAACTTTGAGACAGTATCTTTAGTAAACGGATTTTAGAAAAACAAAAATTATAATGGCTTTTCCAAAGAAATCTTACAGATAGCCACATTTGGATCATTAAGTTGACAGCATTGCTGTCTGCTGTGCGTTTGGACAAACACACTCTTTTACAAATTTTGGACTGTGATGCTTGGCTTGCGCGACTTGGCAATTTGTGTTATTGTTGAATGAGTTCATTGATTTTGATTTTTCTTAAAGTTTTCTGCCTGTTCAAAAATTTCAACATACACTTCGTCTCTTTCAACTGGTGGATAGCCAAACTCGTCAAGTAAAAGAATGAGACCAACTTTCAAGGCTGATTTTATGTCGTCTCGTTTGTTCCAGTCGGGGAATTTGGCTTGTCCGTCAACAAGGACTTTCACAGCTTTTGCCAATTCAATCATTTTATCGTCAGGGTATTTGAAATCATACTTTATACAAAGCTCTTTCAAAATGTCGTAAAACGCTTTTTCTTCAAAGTCAATTCCTAACTCGTCACCTGCCGAAAATTCTTTGTGGACTTCCCAAATTAAGTCTGTCAAGGCGTTTGCCATTTCTTCATATACTTCACTTCTCAAAATGTCGTTTGCATCACGGTTGTTGTAACGTTCAACAAGTGCTTGCATTTTTTTAGAAAAGTCAATTCCTTTTACACGGTTTACTTTTCTTATTTCTCCAATCACTTTTGCAAGCAACTGTTGAAGCAATTTAATTTTTGTATTCGGTAATTTGATTTTATCAATCTTAGCCAAATAATCTTCATCAAAAATATCTTGTTCGGTTTCTGCTTCGTCACCGAGTTTGAAAATTTCTTCAACTCCATCACTTTGCAAAGCTTCTTTTATCATTTCCCGAACTTTGGAATTCATTTGTGCTGTGTCGGGTGCATTGCCTTTAGTGAGTTTGAAAACAATGGAACGAACTGCTAAATAAAAATGAATGTAATCTCTTTCTACCTGCGTCAACTGTTCACTGCCTGCACAAATATCATAAGCGGCTTTTAGTCGTTTTACTAAACCCATAAAACGGGTTTCATATTCTTTGGTTTTTTGCACAAACTCGGCAGCGAAATTCAAAGTGTTTAACTGCTGAATGGTTGTGCCTTTGAAATATTTTGAGTTGTTGAATGTGTGAAACAGTTTAGCCAAAAGGTCTAAATTATTTCTTACAATAATGATGGATTCAGCAATATCCTCAAAATTGTCTTTGTCGCCTTCGCTGTATTGCTTCAACGCCAAATTCATTTGGTTTTTGATGCCTATATAATCTACTACCAAACCTTTGTTCTTACCTTTAAAATTGCGATTTACACGTGAAATGGTCTGAATTAAATTGTGTCGCTGTATCGGTTTGTCTATGTAAATACTATCCAAGAAAGGCACATCAAAACCGGTGAGCCACATATCTACCACAATAGCAATTTTGAAATTCGATTTTTCGTTTTTGAATTGTCGGTCTAATTCTTTGCGGTGCTCTTTTGTTCCTAATATATCAAACATTTCCTTAGGGTCGTCTTGTCCTCTTGTGGCAATTAGTTTGATTCGTTCAATGGGCTTCAGTTCCCGCTTGTCTTTTTCGGTAAGTTCCGCTCCTACTTCGGATGCTCGTATTTCGTTCCATTCAGGTTTTAATGCAATTATATTTTTATACAACTCGTAAGCAATTTCACGAGTGCTGCACACAAACATTGCTTTGCCTTTTACGGTTGAACCTTCCGAAACTCTTTTTTCATAATGGTTTACAAAATCCTCTGCAACTGCTTTCAAACGGTCAGGATCGCCAATGATGGCATACATCTGCGCCATTTCTTTTTTACTCTGCTCAATCTGATTTTCATTACTACCCATTTCCGCACATTTGGCGTAATAATCTTCAATCTCTTTGAGTTTGGAATTATTTAACAATACTTTGGCTGCCCTGCCTTCATACACAATTCTTACCGTAATTTCATCTTTCACCGACTCAGTCATTGTGTAAGCATCAACCACTTTACCAAAGACATCAAGCGTTGAATCTATTGGAGTTCCTGTAAAGCCAACAAAAGTCGCGTTGGGTAAGGAATCGTGTAAGTATTTGGCAAATCCAAAAGTTTTGATAACACCTTTTTCGGTTACTTTCACTTTTTGGTCAAGATTTACCTGACTTCGGTGTGCTTCGTCTGAAATACAAATCACATTGCTTCTTTCGGTGAGCAGTTCGGTATCTTCTGTAAACTTGTGAATGGTTGTTAAAAATACGCCACCGCTTTTTCTTCCTCTTAACAAAGTTCGTAACTCCGCTCTGCTTTCTACGCTGGTAATATTATTGTCACCAATAAACTGTTTGGCATTGGTAAATTGACCCGATAGTTGGTCATCTAAATCCGTTCGGTCGGTTATCAATACAATGGTAGGACTTTCAAAGTATTCGCTTTTCATTAACAACCTTGTGAGATAAAGCATTGTAAAACTCTTTCCACTTCCTGTTGCACCAAAGTATGTACCGCCTTTTCCGTTTCCATCGGGCTTTTGGACTTTCTTTATATTGTCATACAAGGCACGTGCTGCATAGTATTGCGGATAGCGACAAACAATTTTCTCGTCTTTCTTAGAACTATCGGGTATGTAAATAAAGTTGCGAATAATATCACGTAAACGGTTTTTATGAAACATTCCCTGAATGAGTGTAAACATACTGTTAATACCGTCTACTTCCTTAGCAAGGCCTTCTACTCTTCGCCAACCATAGAAAAATTCGTAAGGGGCAAAGAACGAACCTGCTTTGTTGTTTACACCATCACTGATAACGCAAAACGCATTGTATTTAAACAGTTCGGAAATATCTCTGCGGTAACGAACAGTTAATTGTTTAAACGCATCAAAAATTGTGGCTTCTTCACGAATGGCACTTTTAAATTCAAAAACTACTAAAGGCAAACCATTGATATACAAAATACCATCAGGAATACGTTTTTCCGTACCTACAATTTCCAATTGATTAACAAACTTATAAATATTATTGTCTTTGCTATATTCTGATTTTACTTCTGCCACAATTGAAATCAATTGTTCTTCTTCGGGTTGTCGGTGTTTGTTCAGTCCCGAATAATTGATAAGCTGAATGTAAATGTCTTTTTGGTTGCGATCTTCCCGTTTCAGAATAAAACCGTCTGAAAGCATTTTTAAAAATGTTTTGTTGCTCTTGTATAGGTCGGAAGCGGGAAGAGTTTTAAGTTGAAGAATTATAGATTTGACTTCGTTTACGGTAATGCCCTGACTGGCGTATTGAGTAAGTAAAAAGCTCTGCAAATCTTCTTCAATCAATACTTCATCGGCATTTCGGGCAATTGTATTGCCCAAATGGTGTACAAATCCTTCTTGTTCCAATAACTCGGTAAATGCTTTTTCTAATTTTTCTTCGGTGAACTTCATTGCTTGATTTCAATTTTTATTATCCAAGAAATTGCTTTTATTCTTTCCTGAATCATTTTTAAAGTTTCCAAAACATCTCCCTCTTTAGGTAATTCTCCATATACCAGATTTCTGAAACTACTTGTGTAAGTAACCTTCAACTCATTCCATACATTTTCCAAGTCTTTAAAAATAAGGGCTTCGTTCGGATGATGCACCAACCACTTATTGTTGTTTTTAAAACTTGCTTCATCATCATTGGCTACTTTTAAAAGCATTTCATCAAAATCCGTTGAGTGAAAGAAATTTAAGAACACATCTTGATTAAGCAGCTGATGTAAATCGTAGATATGTCTTATCTTTTTCTTTAAATCATCCATAGGATTTTCGCCATAAGAAAAACGAACCAAACTCATTATTTTTTCGCAAATGGTTCTTATGGGTTCTAATGCCAACAAGTTAAAAGGAAGGAGTATATTTTCTTTTGCAATATCAAACTGATTATTATCCATCATCATTTGACCAACAAATGAAACAATGCTTTTGGTGGTAAAGGGTTCATAATATCCCAGCCAAGTTGATTCCAGTATGATAACATCTTTTACCAGACCATAATCACCTTTAAATTCCTTGTTGTAGGTGTGTGCTGTTTTACGGTTCATTCCCATTTTATAGGTAATGCCTTCAATGGGAACTTCGGGTAATACGGTTTCTACAACCGTGCTTACTGCCTTTAATTTTGATTTTAACTTACTGTCGGTTTCTCCTTCACGCCTTAATAACACCAGGTCAATATCTTCTGAAAAGCGTTCTATCATATTGTAACACTTGGATAGAGCTGTTCCGCCTTTAAATACAGTGTCTTTTCCAATTTCATTATTAAAAATGGTAAATAGGGCATAGGTCACCCAATAGTCTTTTTCGACATATTCGGGTTGCAGGTTCATTTGCTGGGCAGTAAACCGAATGGCATCTCTGTAAAGCGATATGTTTTCGTGCAGCTTCATTCGATGTACCATTTTGATTTAGTGGGCAACTCGGTTTCCTTTAATCCCAATTTGATTGCAGTGAGTGGGTTCAGGCTCTCTTTCAGTTTTTCCAAACCTTTTGTGTTTTGGCTATTATTCTCCAAAACTGCCCCTACCAATGCCCTTACTCTTGGGGGATAAACCAGAGAATATTTGAGTAAGGCTTCGGTTTGTTTTTCGTTGAGTTCTTTTACTATGGCACTTAATCTACGGACTGCCTGAGCTACCGGACAATCTGGAATGCGTTTGATGTCCTTAAAAGCATCCAGCAATCCTAAAATCTCGTAATTACGGTCGGTAACTTCGGCATAGCTTTTCACGGCATCCGCTTTCAAGGTTCCACTATTAATATTGATGCGTTTTCCCCTGCTGGCAATTTTGATACGAAACGCCATTTGGGTGGTAAGTCCCAAGCGGTTGTAGAGCGATGTTCCTGTTTCGTATGCCACTCTGTTACCATTTTCGAACAGGTAAGGGCGAAGCAGTTCGCTATAGTCGGGCATTAATTCACCAAAAACAGTTTGCTCGGGTTTGTAAAACACCCCTTTTGAAACTTTTTTAATCAATCCCTTTTTTTGCAAGCGTTCCAGAGCTTTAGCGGCTGTGGTATAGTCTTCTTTGGCAATACGCAAATCGTCATACCCAAAGGTTTTGCCTTTGGGTAACTGCTTTATTCTATTTCGTATTTGCGTTGCTAAATTCATATTGTAAAGATAGTTATATTTTTTATAATGTCAAGTTTATGGCGCAGAAAACTTGACATTGATATTGCCCCAACAACTCGGCAAATGTTCTTTCTAATTTTTCTTCTGTGAATTTCATTTTTTTAACTTACTCAATTTTTTGATGTCTTCCTCAATCTCTTTTAAACTCTGCTCTTTTTCATTCTCTTTTTGGGCAATCTTATATTTTTTAAACTCTGCTTCTGATTTTTTCAAAGACATTTCGTGGCTTATTTTTCCTGCGTGCGTTAGTAATTCTCTGCCATTTAATTGCATAATAGTGTCCAACCGATTAATCCAATCTTTCATATACATTGGGGTGCGTTGCTGTGCCATAGTTTCGGCAAAGGCAAGATATTGTTCCACCAAAAGCCCAAGTAATTTAATTTCAACTTCATTGAGGTAGTTTTTGGCTATGCTTATATCCGATTTTTTTATTGAAACAGAATTTTTCTTATCAAATGACTGCATACCTAACAATGGCAAACTAGCATCTACTCTTCGATACACTAATTCGGCTGCAGTCTGTTTGCTTATAGCCCATAGGAGTTTGTTTTGTACCACCTTAAAAAATTCAATTGTCTTTTCGTCCTTGGTATTATAATCTATGCTTGTAGTGTAAATGTCTTTTATTTTCTGATAGAAAAAGCGTTCCGAAAGTCGTATTTCCCTAATGCGTTCTTGCAATTCGTTGAAATAGTTCATTGAAGTGCCCGACTTAAAGCGGTCGTCATTAAGGGCAAAACCTTTGATAATGTATTCTTTAAGCCGTTGTGTAGCCCAAATACGGAACTGAGTGCCCTGGGGCGATTTTACTCGATAGCCTACAGAAATTATTACATCAAGATTGTAGTGATCTATCTCCCTTTCTACCTCTCTACTACCTTCTTGCCGAACCTGTCGGAATTTCCGACAAGTTCGATTTTGCTCTAATTCACCTTCCTCAAATACATTCCCAATATGTTCGGCTATTGTACTTCTGCCTTTGCCAAACAAAGTTGCCATTTGTTCCTGAGTAAGCCAAACAGTTTCTTCCTCTAGGCGAACATCAATTTTGATGTTGCCTTCGGGGTTTTGGTATATTATTATTTCGCCGCTCATATCGCTTTTCCTAATTTTTCTTCTGTGAATTTCATACTTTAACTTTAATTATCCATTGACCAGTTGTTTCATCAGCTGTTTTTGAATACATGATAACTTCTACACCACCATTCATTTCTTTAATATCCGGTTCAGGAAGTCCTGCTTCTTTACAGGCAGTTATAATTTTCAGTGTACCACGACCCCATGTATCAATATAACCGGCCATAAAACATGCATTGGCAAAACCGCATACCCATTTCAGGGAATAATCGTGCCAGCTTTGCTTGTATTCTATATTTTGTTTTTCAGTCATTTTGTAATACATCTTCTGTGAATTTCATTTTCAATTATATGTCTGAATGAATGAATGTTCTGTGTCTTGTCTTAAAGTTGTTTTTCCAATTCATATAGTCTCGAATATCTTGTTCAATTATGCTTTTCGTTGGTAATTGTGGAATTGTTGATGTGCCTCCATCGTGTTCAGCTATTGAATACTTGCCGAATAAGCCTAATAAAAAATCCACATCACTTTGTTCAACTACAATAAAACTGGATAAATTACTTTTCTTAAGGTGAATGTTTTTTGAAAATCGTTCATATGTTTTGTTAGCTAAAACTTCTTCAACACTTCTTTCAATTAAAAATCTAAATCTTTTTCTTGCAGAATCTAGTTTTGTTTCACGACCATGTGCCTCGGCGATATTCAGAGCATCATGTTCTCTTAATATTCTTCTTATAGATTCTACTCTTTCATCCACATTTTTGGCCAAATATGGAATTTCATCTGTTATGATTCCGCTTATCCCATTGAATTTATCAATTCCAATAATGTGACAATCTGTTGTAATCAGTGTTTTGTGAGTATCAATTAGCAAACGCAAAAATGACAAATCGTGTGTTAGTACAATTATCTGCCTATCCCTTGATAATTCAACTATTTTAGTGGCAATTAAATCTCGATAATCCATATCTAATGAAGTAACAGGGTCGTCAAATACAATACTATTCTTCCGATTATCAATTGTGCAGTCAGCCAAGAAATTTGAAAGTGCTATAACTTTTTTTTCTCCTTCACTTAAAACAGAATCTATTGAATGTGCAATGCCATTTAAACCACATTTTTGGAAAGTACTGCCGTCAGTTGTTCTGGTTTTTGAAATAAGAACTTTTGTTGATAAATCTTGATTGAAGAAACTTAGGTGATTTATAAACTCTTGATGCTGTAGGGTTACAGCTTGTACTTCCATAAACTCCCCGATTTTTCTTGAAACATTAATATTAAGTTTTGACTTACATATATTAATCCGTTCTTTATATTTATATTCATCAAAATACTGTAAAATTATCGGCTTATTGTTAAATAAAAATTCATTTACAACTAACTCATTATATTCATTTACTAAAGCATCTCTATTAGTTAGTAGTTGAATATTTTGGTCTAATTGAACAGCAATATTGGGCAACAAACTTTCAATTAGAGTGGAGATAGAATTTAAAGCTACGTTTATCTCACCGCCATTCTGTAAATAATTTAAAATGGCAGTTTTTGCTAAATTTAGTGATGTATTAAATACTCCAAATTGATTTTGGAAATCAGTAAGAAACTGTTCTAACTCTGCGAAATTTTCGAATGGTGCAACAACTAAATTATTATAGTCAGTAGTTTTCTGTTCAATTTCTCTTTGAATTGCACTCAGCTGGGTTGAAATATCATTCAATATGAATCTGCTAAAACCAAGCAATCTTTGCTTTGCAGATTCATCCAAATCTTGTTGACAGAATACGCATTTTTCTATTGATGCAGCAGATGGGAAACTTTGGCCATCAGTCATTCCGTTACTTTTTGCGAAATTTTTGGCTGCATCCCAAAGCGTTCTCCAAGGATTTGTTCCAAAACCAGCAATAGTATTCAAGCCGCTAAGTTCATTAGTTGCAATATCATAAGCCAATTTTACACTTTCATATCTACTTCTAAGACTTCTTACTTTTTGAATTTCAGTATCTTTGAACCGTTCTTCTATTCTTTTAAACTGTTGTATATAATTTTCTATTCTAGCTTTTAGAGAAGTTAGGTTCTGAATGTTTTGCTGAGGATTTTGAGAATTTAATAAGGCGAAAAGTTTCTGCTTCCTTGCCGATTCCGTTGGACTAAATTGAATATTGCTTTCTATTTCTTCTCTTATTTTTGATTCAATAATAGAATACCATTGGCTAGAATTCGTGTCAATTAAAGATTGGTCTACTACTGGCTTTTGTGTGTTGTAAGCAGTTATTTCTGAACTTAATTTTTGTGAAATTTCATTCAAAACAGGAATTAACCTTTCCAGAACATCAATTCCAATCGGTTTATATTGGGTTGGATTTTCATTATTTACATAAATATTCCCACAATCATTATCATATACAAAAATTGAACTTAATGCAGAATGTGTCGAAGAATTTTCTAGCCATTGAAAAGGTATATTTGTTCCGTTAACCTCAACGATAAAATCAACTTTTTGTTGAGATGTGGAAGGAGAAAAAACATTTTTCTTTAATTCTATGTCCGAGTTTCTGCTCCAACATAGTTTTCTAAGAATTCTTGAATAGCTTGATTTGCCTGAACCATTATTTCCATAAACAACGGTCAAACCGGTATTTGGAAATTGCAGATGTCCTTGATTGTGTAAAGCACAAATATTTATTGGGTCTTTAATACTGATTAATTTAGGGTATACTGTTCCGGTACCTATAGTTGTAGGAATATGAGTATTGTCAATTGGAATTGCATTTAAAGTAACTGAAGTGTCGCCATTTTCTTTTTTCAATAGCAAAACAAGCTCGTCAATGTCGTTTTGGCTTAGGGTTGTGCTTGAGATAATTCTCCTCAATGCATCTTTTAAAAACACTGGCTTATTGTTAGCCCAAATTAATATTTCATTATAAATAGCCATGCTTCTAATTTTCTACTGTTGCTAATTTGGAAAGTAAAATATTCTTCAATTTGTTGAGTATTTTATTTTCATTGAATACTAAATCCAAATGTACCCCTATGGGCTTGACTTTTCTCGAAAAAGAATTTTGAATTTCAATTGGAGGTATAATGAATGATAAAGTATTAAATGCTGTATGTGTTAAATCAAATTGAGCAGATGAACCTGACGCAAGTTCAACCATTGAATTAAATGTGTTCAGTTGACGAAGAAACCAATATAGATACTCTTTATGAACGAGGTTCTCAATTGGAGCAATTTTAAAGCAGTTATTATAAACAACACCCTCCTTATTTCGAAAAACTAACCCAACTTGTCCCGTCCTTGTGATAATAATATCTTCCTTTTTTGCAATATTCTTTTTGGTAACAGACTCATCAATAAAAATTTCTTTCGTATCATTTATCAAATCAGTAATTCTAAGTAATGGAATACCTGTAGATTTTATTAAATGATTGGTCGTTGCGTTTACTACTAAGCCTTGGCTCAATTTTACATAACTACCAATTTTATCATATTTCCAATTGTTTGGAACGGCACCTAATTCACCATCAACCATTTCCCCACCACTACTTTTATAAGGTTTGCCATTTTCATCAGGAAATTCAAACTCCACAAACCACTGCTTATAAATAGCTTGTGCGGTTTCTTCCAGTTTTTGTATCAGTTGTTTGTTTAGGGCTATGCGGTTTTGGATGACGTTATATTCTTTTACTATTTCTCTTTGTTTGTCGGGGTGGGGAATGGGTAATTGCAAATTTTCAAAATCTTCCCATTCCAAACTTCCTCTTACACCGCCAACAGCGTGAAAACAAGCCTCACGGTCAAACTCGGAACGAGTAAACCACATCATTAAATATTGGGGCAAAAGTTCTTTTTCATCTTTTACTTCAAAAATAGGATAGGCTTGTGAGATAATGGCTTCATCAACTTCCCGCAACAAAGCCAAAGGCATTTTTTTATCACGCCTTACTTGCATTGTGCTGCAAGCAAATTGATTTTTGCGAATGATTTTATAATTCTCCATATCCGTTCCAATGATATTGGCAACAGATGGAATAAACTGTTTCGAAATGCTTAATCCCAAAAGCTGTTTTACTTTCAGCCCTTTGTTTCGTTCATCTACAAGCTGAATAAAATTTCCTAAACGTCTATAATTTTTCATTTACTTCTCTTTTCAGCTTGTTTATAATTTCGCTGGCAAAGCCTTCAATCTTGGTAAAAGCAAACCATTTTTTTCCTAAATCTTTAATGCTTGCACCAATATGATACACAACCGAATTGTCAATAATCAAAAACCGGTCATGGGCATTTTTAAAGATTTTAATTTCTATTGCAGGGTATTGTCCATTATGTTTTTCAATATCGAGTTTTAGTTGTTTGCTAATGTTTTGAGTGTAAATGCATGCAGATACATCATTGGTTCTTTTTCCTAATAAAACCAACACGCTATCATTAACATAATTATCTATCAAATCAATCGATTTTTTTGCTGTTCGAACAATATCAGCAACAAAAGTATAGGCATCGAAAATTTGTCCATTAAAAAAAATTCCCTGTGTGGGTGGAAGAGATGAATTTATTTGCAAATCAATTCTGTCAATTTTTTCGCTAAGAGCAAATACGTTATCTTCTAATCGGTTTATGCGATTATTTACGGAATAACCTTTAAGTAAATAGTCTTTCAATATATTATTTGCCCAAATACGAAACTGAGTGCCTCTTATAGAATTAACCCTATATCCAACAGATATGATAACATCTAAATTATAGTGCTTTACATTGTAATTTTTCCCATCGGAGGCAGTTGTTCGGAAATTCCGAACAACTGAAATCTTATCCAATTCTCCCAAAATAAATATGTTTTTGAGGTGCTCACTTATATTTGCTTTGCTACTATCAAACAACTCCACAATTTGCTGTTGTGAAAGCCAGATGGTTTCATCTGCAATATTTACCTCAATTTTGATGGAAGTGTTGTTTGCCTGAAATATTACTATTTCGCTTTTAGATTTCATACCCCAACTCTTTAAAAACTTTTAATAAATCTTTTTTTGATTGTTCTTCGGCTTTTATCAGTTCGGCAAATTCATTTTTTAGAGTTTGCATTTTTTCATCAAAGTCAATGTTCTCATCACGGTTTACAAATTCTATGTACTTGCTCGGTACCAACGAAAAATCTTTCTTTTCTATTTCTTCAATCTTTGCAGAATAACAGAACTCGGGAATATTTTCAATTTCCTTGGTTTGCCATTGGTGATACGTGCCAGTTATTTTGCTTATATCTTCTTCTGAAAACTGTATGTATTTTTTCTCAAATGGAATACCCATTTGTCGCAAATCCATAAAAAGGATTTCTGTTGAACGGTCACGGTAGTTGCGGGTATCATCACCTACTTTTTTCGTATGTGGTTTTTTGTTCTTGTTAAGAATCCAAAGCGTAACACTGATGTTAGTAGTGTAAAACATATCTTGTGGCAATACCAAAATGGCTTCTACCAAATTATTTTCAATCAGCTTTCTGCGTATTTTGTATTCTTCGCCACCGCCACTCAAAGCACCGTTTGCCAATATAAAACCTGCCACACCGTTGTCGCTTAGTTTGCTCACCATATTCAAAATCCAACCGTAGTTGGCGTTACTTTTGGGCGGCACATCATAACCTTGCCAACGTGGGTCGTCCATCAATTCGGTTGCTCCTCTCCAATCTTTCTGATTAAAAGGTGGATTTGCCATTATGTAATCGGCTTTCAGGTCTTTGTGCTGGTCGTCGGCAAAAGTGTTTGCTGCTTTTTCGCCCAGGTTACCGCTAATGCCGCGAATGGCAAGATTCATTTTTGCCAGTTTGTAGGTAGTGTTGGTGTATTCCTGTCCGTAAATAGAAACTTCTTTTTGGTTGCCATGATGTGCTTCAATAAACTTAATGGATTGCACAAACATTCCGCCCGAACCACATGCAGGGTCATAGATAATGCCTTTGTATGGTTCAATCATTTCGGCAATAAGATTTACAATGCTTTTTGGCGTGTAAAATTCACCTTTACCTTTTCCTTCTGCCAATGCAAATTTTGAAAGGAAGTATTCATACACTTTTCCCACGACATCTTGTTTGGGGTCTTTGGTGGTGTCAATATCGTTAATTGTGTCAAGCAAAGAAGAGAGTTTGGTTACATCCAAACCCAAACGAGAAAAGTAATTATCGGGTAATGCGCCTTTTAGTGCTTTGTTGTTTTTTTCAATGGTGTGCAGGGCAGTATCAATAAGTAGTGCAATATCATTTTGCTTCGATTTTTTTATCAGATAACTCCAACGGCTCGATTCTTCCAAGAAGAAAACATTGTTCATGTTGTAGAAGTCAGCCATCTCAATGTATTTCGCTTTTCCCTCGGCAATCAGTTTGGCTCGGTGTTCTTCAAATTTGTCGCTGGCAAATTTTAAGAAAATCAGTCCTAATACTACATGTTTGTATTCGGCAGGCTCAACACTGCCTCGTAATTTATTTGCTGCTTCCCAAAGTGTTACTTCAATTGCTTTTTCGTTTCCGTTCTTTTTTGCCATTATAATCTGTAAGTCCTTAAATTAAAAATCCCAAAGATACATATATCCGTGGATGTGTCGGCAAGAAAACAACTTTTTTGCAAACTTCGGTTGTGAGTCGGCTTATGCGGTTTGTCCCGATAAAAATCTGGATGTTGTTTTGTGCATTGGATGTTCATTATTTCATTTTTCTTTTTCTGTCTTAATGTAGCAAATTGTCCGCTGTGTCGTTTTTTTTCACTTGGCGGTAACTTGTTTATATGTTCCACAAAACCAGATATATACAACAAATATTTAGCTGCATATGTCTCATAAAAGTGGGTGTTTATTTGTGCAAAGTTAAACAAATAATTTTTATAAATAATCAAAAGGAGATTTTATTTTTTTTGTTTAATTAGTTTCGCTTCCCAATTCATAACAACAGCTTTGCCAGCTTACTTACCTAATAATTATAAGCAATTAATTCGCTATTGAATTTTAAAAATTACAATCCAATTAATTATCGGTCATTTAAATTTATGTATGAGTCTACTATAAAAAGGTTCTATTGAATAATGTCATTGCGAGCGGAGCGAAGCAATCTGCCGAATTTAGCGCAAAATCAAAAGATTGCTTCGTCACTCCGTTCCTCGCAATAACGGGAAATACCTTTTTAGACCAGACTCATGTATAACGTTTAACAAAATATTGTAACAATAATAAGAATATTTTAGTAAAAATTTCATATTAATTTAAAATTGCGGGCACAAATAAAGCTGATTAAAACCAGTTAATAAAAATGTTACTTTTAAGACAGCCCCAGTGGTCCTAGCGAGCAACTGAACAAAATGTGATTTATTTTTCCCTTTAAAGTAGAAGTTAATTCTTTTACTTTTAATATAGGTCAGTTTATAAAAAGTGCGAAATGTAACACAAAAATAAAGGATTCCATCATGGCACTATTAAAATTATTCATTTTATTTACATTTATTTCAATTACAATTCAATCACAAAGTCTTTCATTACGAAATCAAACTAATAAATATGATTTTGTAATAATTACTGTTGATGAGTTTGTACCTATTTGTCAGCAATTTGCTGAACATAAAAACAATTCTAAGGGAATAAAGACGCTTGTAACAACAAAGAGTAGTATTCTGGCAGAATTTGGTGATTCTTCATTGTTACAAGATAATATTCGTGAATTTATTAGCTTTGCAGGAACAAGTTGGGCAGAACCACAACCAAAATATTTCATGTTTGCTGGTGATATATCAAGTTTGCCAAATTATAGTTTTGAAACTTTTCCAAATACAGAGTTTTACGATATTGCTAAATCTGATTACTTTTATGGAATTAATGTTCTTGCTGAAGATACAACAAAACTTAGTTTTGCAATAGGAAGAATTTCTGCAAGAACCGAAACGGAGCTTTCTAATTATTTTAATAAAGTGATTAACTACGAAAATGATGAATTAGTATATGACTGGAATAATAATTCGCTTTTTTTAGCAGATGATGGCAAAAGCGGATTAGAAGATACACTGCTTAATAGCAACATTTTTGAGGGAATAGCAACATCTGTAAGCGAAGGCACTCAAAATTATATAAATCATAAGTATTTTTTCCAATCGGATTCATCAGATTATTATGGAACGACCGATTCTGTAATAAATTTTGTTAATGAATTTGGTATTTCATCAATTTATTTCTGCGGTTATGGAAATGATACAATATATACTCAAGAGGCTTTACTTAGTATTGGGGATATAAATAGATTTGAAAACAAGAACAAACCGTTCTTTGCAAGTTTTAGTCATAAACAGTCTTTTTCAGATAAAAATACTTCCTCAATGTTAGCACAAATGCTCGTTTCAACTGATGGGGCATTAATTGGATTTGCTCCCGTTGTTAGCGCATATGTATCTATAAATGGAAATATAAACAGATCTATCTGGAGTGAGTTATATACTCAGAAAAATCTTGGAGATATTTTGTTAAGTACATTAAATGGAAATCCTGCTATAGAAAATAATAAATATAACCTATTTGGAGATCCGACAATTGTGCTAAAATATAGTCCATTTGCTGATATTGTCTCTAATCCAGAAAATTTACCAAAAGAGTTTTCGCTTGCACAGAATTATCCAAATCCATTTAACCCAAGCACAAAAATTGCATATAGCATTCCAGAAAATTTAATAGGTGAACAAAATGTTAAGTTATCTATATTTAATATTTTAGGACAGGAAATTGAAGTTTTAGTAAACGCTGTTCAAAGTGCAGGAAACTATGAGGTTGAATTTAACGCTTCGCATTTATCAAGTGGCACATATCTATACCAACTAAAATCGGGTTCGTTTGTAATGACAAGCAAAATGCTATTATTGAAATAAATTTAATAGTTGAGGATTAAAAATTTAATCCTCAACACTTAACAATAATTTCCACTTATTTATTTCATCTTTTACAAAATTTGGATTTGGTGAACCAAATGTTTTTTTGCGATAGAGGGCATCTTCCACTTTAAATACTTCAAGTGCTGTTTTATCAAAAATTGGATTGATTTTTTGTAATTGCTCTAATGAAAGTTGGTGCAATTTAGAATTATTTTCTTCGGCAAGTTTAACAACTTCGCCAACAATGTGATGCGATTCTCTAAACGGAATTCCTTTAACAACAAGCCATTCGGCAAGCTCGGTTGAAAAAATAAAATCGCCTTCTAATTCATTTACAAATCTATTTTTGTTAACATTAAGCGTGCTAATCATTCCAATCATCATAGAAAGAGCATGAAAATAGTTGTTAAATGAATCAAAAACTGGCTCTTTATCTTCTTGCATATCACGATTGTAACTTAAAGGCAATCCTTTCATCATAGTGGAAACGGCTGTATAATTTCCATAAACTCTGCCTGTTTTACCTCTACTTAGCTCTGCCATATCGGGATTTTTCTTTTGTGGCATTAGTGAAGAGCCAGTTGTAAAAGAATCACCCAGCTTAATAAAATTAAATTCGGAAGTTGACCAGATAATTAACTCTTCAGAAAGGCGGCTTATATGCATCATTCCAATATTACATGCGTTTAAGAAATCGAGGACAAAATCCCTATCCGAAATTGCGTCCAAAGCGTTTGAAGCAGGTTTGTTAAAATCCAGTTTTTCGGTTGTCATATTTCTATCAAGCGGAAGTGTAGAGCCAGCAAGAGCTCCACAACCAAGTGGAGAAATGTTGGTTTCCTCAAAAACAAATTTTAGGCGATTTTTATCTCTTTCGAGCATTTCAACATAAGCAAGCAAATGAAATGCAAACGAAATTGGTTGAGCGCGTTGAAAATGCGTGTATCCAGGCATTATGGTTTCTGTATGCAGGTCACTCAATGATAATAAGGCTTTTTGGAAAGCTGATAATTGTTCGGATAAATTATTAATTGCCTTTTTTGTCCAAAGTCTAAATCCGGTTGCAACTTGGTCATTTCTGCTTCTTCCTGTATGAAGTTTACCAGCAGTTTCACCAATTAGTTCAAAAAGCTTTGCCTCAACTGTGGAGTGAATATCCTCAAATTCAAATTCTTCTGGTTTCCATTCATTATTATTATATAGTTTTAGGATAGAATTTAGTCCGTTTACAATTTTTATGGATTCATCTTCGGAAATAATATTTACGGAAGCCAACATTTCTGCATGTGCAATGCTAACTTTAATATCTTCAGCAATTAAATTAATATCAAACGAAAGCGATGAAGAAAACTCCATCGCATTATTGTTTAGTTTGTCTTTAAATCTTCCACCCCAAAGCATAGTTGTGTTTCCTTATTATTTTAGAAATAAGAAAAGAGATATGAGATACAAGACAAAACACGGAGTAAATCCTCTTCTGTTCTATTGTGCGTCACATTTGTAATGTCATTTAAATCCCCGTCCCGACGTGTCTGGATTGTCGGGGGGAGAAATCTTAACCACGCATATATTGATATTTCTTAGTCACATAAAACGCTCCTTCGAAATTACAATCATAGCATTTACGACATATAATTGTTGACTTGACACTAGTATCTTATATCTTTCTTCTTGTGTCTATTGTCTAGATTTATTTGTTTCTAACTTGACTAGCAGTTTTAAATGGTAGTCCATAAAGATGAATAAACCCAATAGAAGCAGCATGGTCAAATCTATCACCATCAGAGTATGTTGCCAATTCTTCATTGTAAAGGCTAAACTCAGAATCTCTTGAAAGCACTTTTAGAGTTCCTTTATAAAGTTCAATTTTAACATTTCCAGAAATATATTCTTGAGTTGAATCAACAAAAGCCATAAGTGAATTGAACAAAGGAGTGAACCATAATCCATCATAAATCATATTAGCTACTTGGTTTGAAACACCTTGTTTATATCTGAATGTGTCTTTATCCATAACTAATTTTTCAAGTTCATTATGTGCTTTATGTAAAATGGTTGCTGCTGGTGCTTCATAAATTTCTCTTGATTTAATTCCAACAACTCTATTTTCAATAATGTCTAATCTACCAATTCCGTGTTTTGATCCAAGCGTATTTAGTTCAACAACCAAATCAACTGGGGATTTAGTTTCTCCATTAAGAGCAACTGGAATACCTTTTGTAAAAGAAATTGTAATTGTTTCAGCTTCATCTGGAGCATTTTTAGGATCTGTTGTAATTTGATATGCATCTGCTGGAGGTGCCACTGTTGGATCTTCTAAAACACCGCACTCAACAGAAATTCCAAAAAGATTTTCATCTATGGAATATGGTGATTCTTTTGTTGCTTGAACTGGAATGTTGTGTAGTTTGGCATATTCAATTTCTTGTCCTCTAGTTTTGAACTCCCACGTTCTTAGTGGAGCTAAAATATTTAAGTGAGGAGCAAGAGCCTGGATGCCAACTTCAAATCTTACTTGATCATTTCCTTTGCCTGTTGCGCCATGAGCAACTGTATCAGCACCTTCTTTAATTGCAACATCAACGAGCATTTTTGCAAGCAAAGGTCTACCAATTGAACATCCCATTGGATATTCGTTTTCGTAAAGAGCCCCAGCTTTTAGTGCTCTAAAAGCATACTCTTTAATAAATTCTTCTTTTAAATCAATAACGTGAACTTTTGAAGCTCCAGTTTTTAATGCTTTTTCTTCTAAGCCAACTAATTCGCCCTTTTGACCTAAATCCCCAGTAACAGCAATAATTTCAGCGTCATATTTTTCGCTTAACCATTTTACCATTACTGATGTATCAAGTCCACCAGAATAAGCAACAACAATTTTCTTTGGATTCATAATTTTCTCCTTACGAGTCCACGTTAGTAGACTCAATTAATAATGTGTTTTTGTAATCATGTTTTTAATCATTCTAATAATAGCGGGAATGTTCTTTGCTCTATCGGGAACAACCAGAACAGTATCGTCGCCACCAACAGTACCAAGAACTTCTTGTTTGTTCAAGCGGTCAATGTAATGCGCCACACCTTGTGCTCTACCTGCAAGAGTTCTAAGTACAATTAATTGTTCGTTACTTTCAATAGAAATAATTTCGTAACTAACCAATTTCCCAATTTGTTTGCCAGCTTCATCACTATTTAAAATGTATCTAATTCCATTTTCTGTAATTGTGCGAACAACGCCAAGTTCAGCAAAATCACGACTTAATGTCGCCTGTGTAGCCGAAACTTCCTTCTTCAAAAGTAATCTGGCTAACTCTTCCTGGCTACCTATTACTTTTGTATTTAGCAAGTCTTTAATAAGACTTTGTCTGTTTGCTTTAGCTGACATGCCAACCTCCAATATTAATTAATTTGTATTGGCAATATCCGAACTTCCATGTGAAAAAGAAAACATTAAAAGGACGGAAGTGAATATTTTTACAAAATAATGAATATCATCTTTTGTGATAATAAATGGTGGAAGTAGCCGTAAAACGGAATCTCCTGAGTTTCCAACTACAATACCTTCGTTCAAAAGTTCTTTTGCAATTGTTTTTGCAATTGGTTTGGTAAATTCAACTCCAATAAGTAATCCTTTTCCTCTAACCGTTTTTACTAATGGATTTTTTAATAACAAAATAGCTTCTTGAATTTGCACACCAGCATTAGTAATATAGTTTAGCTGCAATTCTGTTAACAAACCTATTACATTATTTGCAGCAGCAATTGCTACGGGATTTCCACCAAAAGTTGAACCATGATCGCCCGGTTTTATTACATCCGATACTTTTTTTGCACAAATAGTTGCGCCTAAAGGTAATCCATTTGCAATCCCTTTTGCGGATGTTAAAATGTCTGGAACAATATCAAAGTATTGATGAGCAAATAACTTTCCAGTTCTTCCAATACCAGTTTGTACTTCATCCAATATTAGAAGCAGATTATTTTCATCACAAATTTTTCTTAACTCAACTAAATAGTTTTCATCTGGAACAATTACACCACTTTCACCCTGAATTGGTTCAACCATTATAGCACAAGTTAATTCATCAATACTGTTTTTAATTTGCTCAATATTACTATAATCTACGAACTTAAATCCAGGAAGCATTGGAGCAAAACCCTCCCACAATTTACTTTGACCAGTCGCAGAAAGACTTCCCATTGTTCTTCCGTGAAAACCGCCATTTGCCGCAATTATTGTTTTTCTTTCGCCACCCCATTTTCTAACAAATTTTATTGCGGCTTCATTTGCTTCACTTCCAGAATTACAAAAGAAAACAGAATCCATTCCTGTTGCCTTTGTTAATTTTTCAGCTAGTTCTTCTTGTGGTGTTGCTTCAAACAAATTAGAGACGTGCCATAATTTATTTAGCTGTTTGTTCGCTGCGTCAGTAATTGTTGCGTGCTGATGCCCAAATCCAGTAACTGCAATTCCAGAAAGAAAATCGAGATATTCTTTCCCGTTTTTATCGTAAAGGATACTTCCTTTTCCTTTTACAAACTCTACTGGATATCTGTTATAGTTTTGTAACAATGAGCTTTTCATTATATAGCCACCCTTTTGGATTCAACAATCCAGGTACCACCCATATCATTTAGTAATGCGGATTTAAATTTTAATCTTGTTGGATTATTACCTATCCATACTTTTTTAACTGCGTTGTTTAGTAATTCAACACTGCTTTCAAGTTTTGGAATCATTCCATCTGTAATATGTCCGTTTGCAATTCCGAATTTAACATCAAGTTCGGTCATTTCGGACATATCCAAACCATCAATTTTTACAGCATCTACATCCGAAACAAAAATAACCGTATCAACAGATAAAGCAATTGCTAATTCCTTTGCAAACAAATCGGCATTTACATTCATTAAATTTCCATCAACATCTCTACAAACCGATGAATATACAGGAATTACTCCGCTTTTAATTAAATCTTTTAACCATGTTATATCTCCATTTAACTTTGGAAGCCCTACAAAACCAAGGTCTTTATCAAGGTAATCGGCAATAAATAAATTTCTATCAATTCCATTTAATCCTGTTGCATCAAAACCTTTTGCATGAAGAAAACTTGTAATAGTTGAATTTGTTAACCCACCTTGAACAGCCGATACAACATCCATAATATCTTTAGTTGTTTTTCTGTGACCATTAACAAACGATGATGCAAGATTCATTGCGGATGACCATTCGGTAATCATTTTACCAGCACCGTGAACTATAATAATTCCATCATAATTTTCTTTAAGTTCATTCATCATTTCAATATAACTATGATTTGTTGTGAACTCGCTTAGTGCTTTGCCACTCAATTTTAATAAAACTATTTTCATTTTATTTACTCTCAATTCTTTAGTTTATGATCTGTATGTTGCATTTATTTTTATATAATTTTCTGTAAAATCGCATGTCCACCAAGTTGAGCTTCCACTTCCAGCATTTAGATTTACAGAAATCTTGATTTCTTTTTTGGATAAAATTACAGTTGCTTCTTCTTCGTCAAACTCATGCTCGTAATTTTTTCCAAGAATTACCATATCGTCAAATTTTATCTCAACTAATGAGGGATCAAAATCAACTCCGCTTTTCCCGACTGCTGAAAGAATTCTGCCCCAATTAGCATCACTTCCGTAAATTGCTGTTTTAACTAGTGGCGAGTTTGAAATTGATCTTGCAATTGTATTTGCGTCATCATCATTGTTACAACCAGTAATTGCAATTTCAATAAGTTTTGTAGCTCCTTCACCATCAACAACAATCATTTTTGCTAGTTCAATAGAAATTGCTTGAAGAGCTTCAAAGAATAATTCTTCATTTTCAGTATTTTCTTCCACTTTAATTTTTGAAACTCCGTTTGCCATAAGTACAACCATATCGTTTGTGCTTGTGTCTCCATCAACTGAAATTTTATTAAAAGAGTTATTAACACTATTTAATAATAATTTCTTTAGGAAATTTGTTTCTATCTCAGCATCTGTTGTCATAAAAGAAAGCATTGTAGCCATGTTTGGCATAATCATTCCACTTCCCTTTGCAATTCCACCAATTGTTACTTCTCCAGTTGTTAACTGAACTTTCACAGCAAATGATTTTTCAACTAAATCTGTAGTCATAATTGCTTTTGCTGCCTTAATTCCATCAGTGTAATTTAACAGTCCAATAATTGAATTAATTCCAGTTTTTATTATATGCATTGGCATGTATTGACCAATTACGCCTGTTGAACTAATAACAACTTCTGATTGATCAATTCCTAATTTTTCAGCACAATATTTTTGCGATTCCAACGCGTCACTTAATCCTCTATCGCCAGTGCAAGCATTTGCATTGCCAGAGTTGACTAAAATTGCTCTTACTTTTCCACCTTTATTAATTAGTTCTTGCGAAACCAATAATGGAGCAGCTTTTACTTTATTTAATGTAAATGTTCCAGCTACATTGCACGGTTCATCAGAAACGATTAATGCTAAATCTTTTCTTTTTCTTTTTATACCTGCATGTATGCCAGATGCTTTTATTCCAGCAACCGAGGTAACTGAACCATTTTCAATAAATTTGAACATTTTCAAAATTCCTTAATTGTTGTTTTTATTTAATAATCCTAAAGTTTCATTCCAACCAAACATTTTATTCATATTTTGAATTGCTTGTCCCGAAGCACCTTTAATTAAATTATCTATTGTTGATGTTATTATAACCGTTTTATTTTTTGCGGAAATATTGATATCGCAAAAGTTTGTGTTTACAACCCATTTTAATTCTGGAGGAACATTTCTCATTCTCACAAATTTGCAGTTTGCATATTCTTTTAAATACTTTTCTGAAATTTCCTCTTCGCTAATTGCATAATTTAAATGAATAGTGGAAGTTGAATAAATTCCTCTCGCTATTGGAAGAAGATGAGTTGTAAAAGCAAAAGGAGAATTCATTCCATACTTTTTTAATTCTTGCTCAATTTCTGGTTGATGTCTATGTTTATTAACGTTATAAGCTTTCACATTTCCGTCAAGTTCAGAAAGAAGAAGTTCGGTTTTTGGTGATTTACCAGCACCGCTTGCTCCAGAATAAGAAACCGAACTAATACTAATAATATTGTTAGAGTAATATTTTAATAGTGGAATTAATGCTAATTGTATTGAAGTAGGATAACATCCTGGATTTGCAATAAATTCAGAGTTTAGTATTTTTCCGTTATTAATATCCGCTAATCCATACACTTTTGTCGCTAGCAAATCAGCAGAAGTGTGATCAAATTGGTACCACTCTTTATACAGTTTTTCAGAATCAAGTCTGTAATCACCACCCAAATCAATTACTTTAATACCTTTTTCAAGCAATAAAGGAACATATTTTAATGATTCTCCATGAGGAAGAGAGATAAAGTACAAATCATGTGAATAAGAAAGACTATCTACAGATTCAATGGTTTGGTTTTCTATAACTCCTAAAAGTTCTGGGAAAACATCCAACAATTGACTTCCGGCACTATTATTTGCATAAATAGTGTAATCAGAAACATTTTCATGCTTTTGAATAAATTCTAATAAATATTTTCCGGTATAACCAGTACCACCGATGATTCCCACTGAAATCATTTTTTTAATCCTTTTAATTGATAATTTTTTTTGCTAAGTATGTGCTATTTAAAATAAATAGATTATTATTACCCCTGAAGGGGGCGACGACGAGAGCGACTATGTAACTCGTTTGAGCTAATTGAAATGATAATATTTAGTAGATTTAAATTCATGATGCTAACCTATGAAGTATCTGCAATTTTGTCAAACACCTAATGCATAAATTTACATAAACTGGCCGTTATATGCATGTATATTCCAAATAGGTGAATATAAATGAATATGTATGCAAACGGACAAACAAAATTATATTTTTATTTGATTTGTAATGGGAATAACTTTATAATTACATCATTAAAATATAAAAATTATGAAAAACGCTTATAACATATTAAACATCCACGTAAATCACCATCATCATATTTTGATTGTGTACGCGGGTAATTAATAATTATTATTTTATATATAAGAAAAAGTTTATTAACCCCGAAAATTTCGGGGTTTTTTGTTTTAAAGGAGAAAAGATGGAAACAAATATTTTAAGATTGGCGATTCAGAAAAAAGGGAGATTGGCTGATAATTCACTTGAACTATTAAAATCAGCCGGAATTAGAATTGATAATTACTCCCAACAATTATTAATTAAAGCAAATAACTTTGATTTAGAGCTTTTATTTATCCGTGACGATGATATTCCGGAATATGTGCAGGATGGAATTGCAGATATTGGAATTGTTGGCGAAAATGTAATTTTAGAATCTGGAAAAGAGTTAACTACTGTCGAAAAGTTGGGATTTGGGAAATGCCGAATGTCTATTGCAATTCCTAAAATGGATAGCTTTAATTCCATTACAGATTTGGAAGGCAAAAACATTGCTACTACATATCCTAAAATATTAAATAACTTTTTAGATGCAAATAATATTAATGCGAAAGTACATTATATAAGTGGCTCGGTAGAAATTACTCCAAACATAAATCTTGCAGATGCAATATTTGATATAGTAAGTACTGGAAGCACATTAATTAGTAATGGATTAAAAGAGGTTGAAACTGTTTTGAAATCTGAAGCAGTATTAGTTTCAAACAATGACCTTTCAGAAAGTAAAAAGTTGCTATTAGAGCAAATTCTTTTTAGAATACGTGCTGTAAACAAAGCTAAAAACAATAAATATATTCTTTTAAATGCTCCAAATGAAGCAATAGAAAATATTATAGAAATGTTGCCTGGAGTAAAAAGTCCTACAATAATGCCACTTGCAATTGAAGGATGGAGCTCTGTTCATACTGTAATAAGTGAAGATGATTTTTGGAACAAGATTGAAAATCTTAAAAATGCTGGTGCACAAGGAATTCTTGTTTTACCAATTGAAAAAATTATTGTTTAAGAGGTTGAAGTGAAAACAATTAAATATCCCGATTTAGCAGAAATTAAAGATATATTAAAACGACCATTATTTGAAAACGAAATAATTAAAGAAAGTGTTTTATCAATAATTAATGAAGTGAAACTGAATGGCGACAAAGCTTTAATAGAGTTTACTCAAAAATTTGATGGAATTGAACTTGACAAATTACATGTTTCAGAAAGTGAAATAAACGAAGCCGATAAAGTAATAGACAGCAACTTGAACAATGCAATTGAGATTGCAAGAAAGAATATTTATAAATTTCATAAATCTCAAGTTAATACAATTTCAAAAATTGAGATAGAAGAAGGAATAACATGTTGGCGAAAAGATGTGCCAATTCAAAAAGTTGGGCTGTATATTCCAGGAGGAAGCTCGCCATTATTTTCAACGTTGCTTATGCTTGCAATTCCAGCCCAAATTGCTGGTTGTGACGAAATAATAATATGCACTCCACCACAAAAAAATGGAAATGTTGCACCTTCAATTTTATTTGTCGCAAAATTGTTAGGAATTAAAAAGATATTTAAAGTCGGCGGCGCTCAAGCAATTGCAGCAATGGCTTTTGGAACTGAGACAATACCGAAGGTTGATAAAATATTTGGACCTGGGAACCAGTGGGTAACCGCTGCTAAACAAATTGTAAATTCATTTGGAGTTGCAATTGATATGCCAGCTGGACCATCGGAAGTGCTTGTTATTGCTGATGATTCTGCAAACGCAAAATTTGTTGCTTCCGATTTGCTTTCGCAAGCTGAACACGGTGCTGATAGTCAAGTGATTTTAATATCAACAAGTGAAAAATTAATTACCAAAGTAGAAGATGAAGTGAATATTTTAACAAATCAACTTTCGAGAAAAATGATTATTGAGCAATCATTAAATAATTGTGTTATAATTTTAGTCAATAATTTAGATGAGGCAATTGCTATTTCAAACATTTATGCTCCAGAACATTTAATATTAGCAGTTGAAAATTCCGAAATGTTAGCCGAAAAAGTTGTTAATGCTGGCTCAGTATTTCTTGGAAATTATTCACCAGAATCTGCAGGTGATTATGCAACTGGCACAAATCATACCTTGCCAACAAATGGATTTGCATCAACTTATAGTGGCGTTTCGCTTGGTAGTTTTATGAAAAAGATTACATTCCAAAAATTAACGAAGTCAGGCTTGGACAAAATTGCTTTTGCAATAGAAGCAATGGCTGACGCAGAAGGTTTGGACGCACATAAATTAGCTGTGACAATAAGGAGATTTGAGTAAATGATTGACATAAATAAATTGTTACGAAAAAATATTCGTGAATTAAAACCATATTCTTCTGCGCGTGATGAATATACTGGAAGTATCGGAATATTTTTGGATGCAAATGAAAATTCATTTGGCTCAATTCCAGAAGGAAAATTGAACCGTTATCCTGATCCACATCAGAGCGAAATAAAAGATAAATTGGCTAAAATGAAAGAAACAAATCCTGATAACATTTTTATCGGAAATGGAAGTGACGAAGCAATTGATATTGTTATAAGAGCATTTTGCGAGCCTGGCAAAGATTCTGTTTTAATTATGCCACCGACTTATGGAATGTATAAAGTGGCAGCGGATATAAATGATGTTCAAACAATTGATATTCCACTTACAGAAGAATTCCAAATTGAAACTGATAAAGTAATTAGTGCAATTACTGAATTCACAAAAATTATTTTCATTTGTTCACCAAACAATCCAAGTGGAAATTTACTTGATAGAAATTCAATAAATTTAATTTTAAGAACTTTTAATGGAATTGTAGTTGTTGACGAAGCTTACATTGATTTTTCAAACGAAGCAAGTTGGATAAAAAAATTAGATAATTTTAATAATCTTGTAGTGTTGCAAACTTTTTCTAAAGCTTGGGGATTAGCCAATATTCGCGTAGGAATGGCATTCGGTAACTCAGAAGTTATTTCGGTTATGAATAAAATAAAATATCCATATAATGTTAATGGAGTTAGCCAAAAAATCATAATAGAGGCTTTGGATAACGAAGTGAAGAAGAATACGGTTGTCAAAAGCATCAACACTGAAAGAGAAAAACTGATTAAAGAATTGCACAATTTCAGTTTAATAGAATATGTTTATAAATCAGATGCAAATTTTTTGTTAGCTAAGGTAAATAATGCAAATAAAATTTATAATTATCTCTTAGAAAATAAAATAATTGTGAGAAATCGTTCAAATATGATTCACTGCAAAGACTGTTTAAGATTTACCATTGGAACAGAATATGAGAACACAAAGTTAATAGAAACGCTAAAAAGGTACGAAGAGGAAAAATGAAAAAAGTATTATTCATAGATAGAGACGGGACAATAATAATTGAGCCAGAAGATGAGCAAATAGATTCGCTTGAAAAATTAGAGTTTTATCCAAAAGCAATTTCGGTTCTTGCTAAAATTGCAAAGGAGCTTGATTACGAATTGGTCATGGTTACTAATCAAGATGGATTAGGCACAGAATCGTTTCCAGAGAATACTTTCTACCCAGCACAGAACAAAATGTTGACAACATTAAAAAATGAAGGTGTTGAGTTTGCGGAAATTATAATAGATAAATCATTTCCACATGAAAATCTTCCAACACGGAAACCTGGAATAGCTTTACTTAGTAAATACATAAGTGGCGATTATGATTTAGCAAATAGCTACGTAATTGGCGATAGAACTACAGATGTGCAATTAGCAAAAAATTTGGGAACAAAATCAATATTTCTGAACAATCAATTCAATACAGAAGCTACGTTAACAACTCTTGATTGGGATGAAATATTTGCAGAAATAAATAGAGATTATCGCACAGCAATAATTGTTCGGAAGACAAAGGAAACTGAGATAAAAGTTGAATTAAATCTTGATGGTAAAGGAAAACATTCTATAAATACTGGATTGCATTTTTTTGATCACATGCTTGCTCAATTGTCACAACATTCACTTTGCGATTTAAATATTAATGTAATTGGCGATTTAGAAGTTGATGAACATCACACAATAGAAGATACAGCAATTGCTCTTGGTGAGGCATTTTTGTCTGCTCTTGGAAACAAAAAGAAAATTGAAAGATATGGATTTATGTTACCAATGGATGATGTAATTGCCTCAGCTGCTATTGATTTCTCTGGGAGAAGTTGGCTTCAGTGGAAAGTTAAATTCAAAAGGGAATTCGTTGGAGATGTGCCAACAGAAATGTTTTTCCATTTTTTTAAATCTTTTTCTGATGCTGCAAAATGTAATCTTTATATAAAAGCAAAAGGTGAAAACGAGCATCATAAAATTGAAGCAATTTTTAAGGCATTTGGTCGCTCGATAAAACAAGCTGTAAGTAAAAATACATCTAATGCCGATGTGCCCAGTACAAAAGGAGTAATATAAAAGTATATTGTTAAATTGTTGGGAAAAATATTTAAGGAGTCGCATTACAGTAATCTTTTAACAATTTAGCAATAGAACAATTTAACAATTATAAATGTTCACATGTAGAATCTAATAATTACAAAGTAAAATTATGAAAATAGTTATAATAAAATACAACGCTGGTAATGTTTATTCCGTTGCTGCTGCACTTAAAAGAATTGGATATAGTTCTGTAATATCCAGTGATTTAGAAGAAATAAAATCTGCTGATAAAATTATTTTTCCTGGAGTTGGTGAAGCAAGTAGCGCTATGAAATTTATTAGCAAGATTGGCTTGGACAGAATAATATCCGAACTAAAGCAACCATTTCTTGGTGTTTGCTTGGGCTTGCAATTGTTGTGCGATTATTCAGAGGAACGTGACACAAAGTGTTTGGGAGTTTTTAATGAAAGAGTTAAACTATTTTCTGGAAATGAAAAGGTGCCACACATGGGTTGGAACTCAATTAGTTTTAATGAACACAAATTATTTACGGATGTTAAAAATGGATCGTTTGTTTATTTTGTGCATAGCTATTATGCCGGTTTGAACAAATACACTATAGCAGAAACAAATTATATACAACCATTTAGTGCAGCATTGCACAAAGATAATTTTTACGCCCTTCAGTTTCATCCCGAAAAGAGTGGATTAGTTGGAGAACAAATTCTTAAAAATTTTATTGAGTTAATATGATTAAAATAATTCCAGCCATTGATATTATTGATGGCAAATGTGTTCGCCTTACAAAAGGTGATTATTCACAAAAAATAATTTATAATGAAAATCCTTTAGAAGTTGCTAAAGAGTTTGAAGATAATGGAATTAAATATTTGCATCTTGTTGATTTAGACGGAGCTAAAGCAAAACAAATTATTAATTGGAGTATTCTGGAATCAATTTCACAGGAGACTAAATTGGAAATTGATTTTGGTGGCGGAATTAGATCAAAAGAGGATTTACGAATTGCTTTCCAAAGTGGTGCAACAAAAATTACTGCTGGAAGTATTGCTGTAAAGGAAAGAGATTTAGTAATATCGTGGATTGACAAATATAAAGAAAAAGTAATTTTAGGAGCTGACACAAAGAATGAAATGATTTCAATAAACGCGTGGGAAGTTACTACCGACATACCTTTAATTGAATATATAAAAGGTTATTGGTCGTTGGGAATAAAGGAAGCGATTGTGACTGATATTTCTCGTGATGGGGTGCTTTTGGGTCCCGCATTTGATTTGTATAAAAAAATCCAAACAGAAATTCCTGCCTTACAATTAATTGCCAGTGGCGGAGTTTCAAAAATAGAGGATGTGGATAAACTGAATGAACAAAATATTAATGGCGTTATTATTGGTAAAGCTATCTATGAAGGCAGAATAAAAATGAAAGAATTAAAGAGATATTTATGCTAACGAAAAGAATTATACCATGTTTAGATATTAAAGATGGTAAGACTGTAAAAGGTATTAATTTCATTAATTTGAAAGATGCTGGCGATCCAGTAGAACTTGGAATAAAATACGCTGAACTTGGTGCAGACGAACTTGTGTTTCTTGATATTACCGCAACAGTTGAGAAACGAAAAACACTTGTGGAATTAGTGAAAAGAATTGCTCAAAACATAAATATTCCTTTCACAGTTGGTGGTGGAATAAATGATGTTGATGCAGTGGATGCATTACTCAATTCAGGAGCAGATAAAATTACAGTTAATTCATCAGCCGTAAATAATCCATTTTTGATTGATGAACTAGCAAATAGATTTGGCAGTCAATGTGTTGTGTTGTCAATTGACACAAAATTAATTGGCAATATCCACAAAATATTTACAAATGGTGGAAGAACAGAAACTAACAAAGAACTCGTTGCGTGGGCAACTGAAGCTGTAAATCGTGGAGTTGGTGAAATTCTTTTAACATCAATGGACCACGATGGAACAAAGGATGGATTTGCTATTGAGATAACGAAGAAGTTATCCGAGATGCTTCCAGTTCCAGTGGTTGCTTCTGGAGGAGCTGGAAACATGGAACATTTTGTAGATGTATTTCGCAAAGGCAAAGCTGATGCGGCATTAGCTGCAAGCATTTTCCATTTTGGTGAAATAGGAATTCCAGAACTAAAAAAATATTTACGAAACAATAATATCCAGGTGAGATTATGAACATAGATTTTGATAAAAGCAATGGATTAGTGCCAGCAATAATTCAACATTACAAAACAAATACTGTGCTAATGTTGGGTTATATGAATGAAGAAGCGTATCTAAAAACTAAGGAATTAGGTAAAGCAACATTCTACAGCCGTTCAAAAGAAAGACTTTGGACTAAAGGAGAAACTTCTGGAAATTATTTAATAGTAAAAGATATTTTAATTGATTGCGATCAGGATACTATTCTTATAAAAGCCGAACCAATTGGTCCAACGTGCCATACTGGAAATGATACTTGCTTCAATGAAGTTGTGGAAGAAAAGAATGATTTTCTTTACGAACTTGAAAAGATAATATCAGACAGAAAGAACAATCCAACAGATGAATCTTACACTGCGTCTTTGTTTAAGAAAGGCATTAACAAAATTGCTCAAAAAGTAGGCGAAGAAGCTACTGAAGTTATTATTGAAGCAATGGATAATAATCTTGATTTACTAAAAGAGGAAACTTCCGATTTAATTTACCACTTATTAGTGCTGCTTGCTGAAAAGAATATTTCATTAAATGAAATTAGCGAAGTGCTTAGAAAAAGACATCAGAAATAAAATTGTATTACATCCTAAAATAAGTTTGTTTTGTCATAAAAACATTTTATTTTTTCAAATAATTTAATCTAATTTTGAGGAAATAATGATACGACTTTTGTTAATAGCTTTTTTAATTTTTGCAGCGAACATATATTCACAAAAATCTTCTCTATTCATACCATTGGAAGTGCAAGCAGCTTATGAAAATGGAACAAGAACATATGATGGAACAGTTAGTAATAAGTATTGGATAAACCAAACTGACTATAAAATTAATGCCGAATTATTTCCTGATAGTAATTTATTGGTTGGTGACACAAAAATTATATACAATAATTATAGTCCCGATTCACTAAGAAATATAGTATTTCGTTTATACCAAAACATTTTCAAACCAGGTTCGGTCAGAGATTGGAACGTACCTGATTCCTATTTAGGTGAAGGAATTAAAATTACTTCCCTTAAAATAATGGGAAATATAATTGACGTAAATTCTTCAAAGGTTAGTACAGCTGGAACAAATCTGAAAATTGCTTTGGAAAAACCATTATGCCCTAATGAAAATCTGGAAATAGAAATTAGCTGGGAATTTAATTTTTCTAAATTTCCAATGAGAATGGGTAATTATGCGGGTGATTATTTTATTGCATATTGGTACCCACAAATAGCTGTTTATGATGATGTTAACGACTGGGATGAATTACAATATTCTGGAACCGCGGAATTTTACAATGATTTCAATAATTATGAACTGAATTTTAAAGTTCCAAGCAACTACGTTGTTTGGTCAACAGGCGACTTATTGAATAGCAAAGATGTTTTTCAAAACAACATAATTGAAAAAATTATTGAAGCTAATAAATCCGATAAAACAGTTAACATAATTACGGCTTTGGATTATAAAAATGGTAAAGTAACCAACAATAACTCCAGCGGAAAAAATATTTGGAAGTTTGAGGCTAAAAAAGTTCCAGATGTGGCTTGGGTAGCGAGCAATAATTATAACTGGGATGCTTCAAGTGTTGAGGTTGAAGAGGGACGACGAGTTTTAACGGCTGCTATTTATCCCGATAGCATTAAGCAATATCGTAATTCTGCCAAATATGCTAACGAAACAATAAAATATATGTCCGAAGTTTCACCAGGCATTCCTTATCCATGGTCGCATACAACAGCTTTTACAAATAAAGCAAAGAGTGGCGGAATGGAATTTCCAATGATGCAAAATAATGGCGCTCCCAAAACAGAAAGTGGTAATGCTGGATTAATTTTCCATGAAATATCACACAGTTATTTGCCATTTTATATGGGCACAGATGAAAGACGCGCTGCTTGGATGGATGAAGGTTGGGCATCATTATTATCGCAGAATATTGTTGATAAATATGATACATCCTCTGGTCCTAAATATTATGAACGCAGAGTTTCGGATTACGTCCGTATTGCTGGAACGTTACAAGATATGCCAATGATATTGCCAAGTTATATGATGACTCATGGTGAATCAAGAAATAATTTTTACAATCGTCCAAATGTTGCTTATGAAGAACTTCGTCAACTATTAGGTGATGAACTATTTCATAAAGCACTAAGAGAGTATATGAACCGTTGGCATGAAAAACATCCAATTGCATACGATTTCTTTTTTACATTCAATGAAGTTGTTGGTGAGGATTTATCTTGGTTTTGGAAGCCTTGGTTTTTTGAACTTGGATATCCAGACTTGGCAATTGATGATATAAAAGTTGATGGCGAAAATATTGCAATATCATTATCCAAGGTTGGAAATATTCCAACAAGAGTTGAAATAACTATTTTATATGAGGATGGAACGTTTGAAGTGTTAAATGCCTCTGTATCAGCTTGGAAAGAAAAATCAAAAATAGAAGTGAAACACAAATCCAATAAAAAAATCAAATCTGTAAAATTAGGCAGTACGACAATTCCTGATGTGAACAGAGAAAACAATGTTTTTGTTTTTAGCAAATAAAATTGTAAAAATGAATACTATTAAACAATAATATTTTTTAGTATTCATTTTTTACTTAAACTACTTATTAATTACTAGATTCCACCCGTTCCAAATTTTGTTTGAATATATTCAGATTGCCATCGTTATTTAAAGAGCCTAGTTTCACAGCCATTTTGTAGTTTTCTAGTGCTAAATCTTTCATCCCTGATTTTTCCATTGCTTCACCGCAGCTATCATAAACATTTGCTGAGTTAGGATATAGCTTAATATTGTACTTAAAAAACCATAAAGCTTTTTCATTTTCACCCTTTCCTAAATACTGATAACCAAGAGCATTAATTACAACTTCTGTTGGCTTTACTTCAAATCCATATTTATCACTCAAATTAGAATAGTGTTTTTTTACAGCTTCTAACCCTTTCTCAATTATTTCATTACTCAACTGCCAACCAGAGTATATAAATTCAAGTCCGTCATAAAAACTTTTTAGCGGAATTGAAGCATGATTTTCGCCTTCGCGTTTACTCGTTTTCCAATACAAACTCTCTGTTCCACTTGATAAAATTTCTTCCAAACGAGTGATGCTTTCCATGTATTCTGGTTCATCACCAATTGTTATATATAAACACTTGTTTAAATTCTTCTGTTCTGTGATAATGGAATCCACTCTATTAACAACATATTGATTATCATATTGTAAATAGGGACTAACAGCAATGAATGAATTAAACATTTCAGGTTTTTCAAAAAGTGTATAAATGGCAAACATTCCACACAGCGAATGCCCAAATAATGTACGATATGATTCTGTTCTATAATTATTGTCAATATATGGAATCAACTCTTCCTTCATAAAATCCAAAAATTTATCCGCCCCTCCAGAGGTCTTGCTTTCTTGTACATGAGTTGGGGTAAAGTCTCTTGTCCTATCTGTATTTGGGATTCCAACAACAATACTTCTTGGCATTCTCTGAATTCGAGACAGAAAATTTGAAATAGCCATAGCAAAAGTAAAATTTCCTCTACCATCCAATATATATATTACTGGATACTTCTCTTGCGATTGCTTGTAGCCAACAGGAAGATAAACAAAAATGTCTCTATCCTCGTTTAATACTTTTGAGTTGAGTGTGATTATCTTTCCTAGTTCAATATTTTTATCAGTGGTTTGTGCATTGCACTCTATCTGTAAAAAAATAGTTAGGAAAAATAGTAGAATTAAATTTTTCTTAATTGAATAATTAGTATGCTGTTTCATAATTATTTTCCTTTTTCTATTATGATAGTTTATCCTAAAAAAATGCTATCGTATTAAAAGCATTTTTCTAGCTGAAGAATATTGATCCGCAGTAATTTTGTAAATATAAAATCCCGAGGAAAGGAAAGAAGCATCAAATTTAACACTGTGTTTCCCAGACGTTTGCTCTTCATTTACAAGTGTTGCTAATTCGCGTCCAAGAATATCATAGATTTTTAATGTTACAAATACGCTACTTACATTATTACCAGTTGCAACTGTGTATTGAATAATTGTACTAGGATTAAATGGATTTGGATAGTTTTGATACAATTTAAATTCATTTGGTTGGTTTGTTTCATATGATGCTTCTTTAACATTTACTAAAGAGTTATAATCAATCCCAAAATCATATTGAGCACCAATAATTTCACCATTATTGACGTTTGATGATAAATCCAAAATCATTTCACCAGTTCCTTCATTCAAATTCCAATAGGCAACAAGGCTATCTTCACTCCCGTTCAAATATTTAAATCTGTTTAAATCCAATTCTTCTTTATTTAATGCACGATTCCAAATTCGTATTTCATCCATGTTCCCAGTAAATGAGCGCAGACCTGTAATATTGTTTCCTATCAAAAGTGTATCACTTTCATTATCCTTAATGGGTTTTGCAAAAATGGAAGTTAAATCAACATTTAACTCTTGAAGTTTTCCATCAATAAATATTTCCATTTTTTGTTTTGAATAGCTATAGGATAATGCAATATGCTGCCATTTTCTCAATGTTAACGAGCTATCCAGTGTTGTAAATCGAATACTCGAATTATCTTCTTGTATGAGTTTTACAACTAAACTATTGTCTTCTAATCCATTAGCACGCTTATTCGTATAAATAGAAACAGAGCTTTTATCTATAATATATTTTCCCATCAGATTTCTCGGATTTATCCATGCTTCAAACGTCCATTCATCTTTCAAATTTAACCTTGATGTCGGTGAAACTTTTACAATTGATTTAACACTTAAAAAATTCAATGAGCTTTCACCATTAAACACACAAATTGAATCTTCAAGAATTATGGATTTTGTTAGGGAGTCAGAAATTAAATTTACTTTAATTTTATAAACTCCAGCATCTTTATATTCCCATTCGGGATTTTGTTCGTACGAATCAATAATTCCATCATTGTCAAAATCCCATTCCCACTTATTTATTTTAGGACTCGAGCTAGAAAGATCTGCAAATTTGATAATTAATGGAGCATTTCCAGTATTGTTACTTACTTCAATTTTAGGAAATAAATAAGTTGCTGGCATTTTAATAAAAACAACAGTATCACCTCTAAAACTAGGAACAGCAAGTACATTGTCTTTTATATTATAATCAAGTCCGGCAGGTTCCTCAATTCCCACATAAATTAGCTCGCCTGGCTTTGAAAAATCGTTATCATATTTATAAATTTCCCCTAGTCCTTGATTTTGGGTTACATAAATATTTCCATATTGATCAATTGTAATTCCATCAGCAAATCCAGCAGTATTTTCAGCGACAGTTGTCATCACAGAATCATCGAGAGTTACTGCCAATATTGATGAATTTGCGTGCCATTGACAAGCCAATAATCTATTTTGAAATCTGTCATAGATTAAGTCCTGTGGAAATGTACCAAATCCCGAGGCTACAAAAACAGAATGGACTTTTGTCTTTATATTAACTTTGTAAATTTTCTTTTGTATTGTTGCCAATACATAAAGATTTCCATTATCGTCATAAGTTATTCCATCAAACTGTTGAACTCCTGGAATAGAAACGCTAAAAACATCTTCGGCGGTAAATACATTTAATCCTCTAATTTTTGAACCACCAGTAACGTATAAAACTGAATCAATTATACAATTACCAAATGCACCGATACTTTCTTTAAAAATTGATTGATTTCCATTCTTATCAATTGAAATTATTTTGCTATTATTTAAGCTACTAACCAAATATCGGTTGTTTAGTGAATCATAAGCAACACTTTCTGCGCCATCAATATAATTTTGTGAAAATATATTAACGCTAGAAAATAAAATTGAAATAAGAAGCATTAAAAAATAGTACTTGTTAACTTTGTTCATTTCATTACCTATTCTGTTATTGAGTGATTCAAAAATCCAATATTAATTCCACTTTTTGAATTGCAATTCGATTAGTGGTTATATTTTTCGACAAGTGGTTTGTTTATGAAAGTAATTTTTATTTATTTACTCTTGGAATTGAAAATTATAATTATGAATACAAGAAAAAACAAAAAGCTATTTTGGAAACTACAAATATCGGGTTGGATTCTATTATTTTTTATTTATTTACTGCTGTATTATAGAACCAAATTTGACAATTCTGATGTGCTTATAGGGCTTTCGGTAACTTATTTTTCTGGATTTTTCGTAACACTTCTCCTTAGAAAAGTTTATCAATTTACCAACTATAAAACTCGCTCAATAAAATCAATTTCAATAATTATTATTATTGGAACTGTTATTACTGCCAATGTCTGGTTTTGGCTTGATACCGCTCTTAGTCATTTAGCACTTGGAAATGTACAGGCTTTGGCAACGTTAAATTTTAACAGATATTTAAGCTGGATCTGGTCAAACTCTTTTGTAGTATTTCTTTGGAGTGCACTATATTTTAGTATAAAACTTTGGGATGAATGGCTAAGTGAAAAATTACGTGCTGAAAAAGCAAACTCGCTTGCTCATAAAGCCCAACTTCAAATGCTTAGATATCAACTTAATCCACATTTTTTATTTAACTCGCTCAATTCAATACGTGCATTAATTGAGGAAGACAAAAGTAGAGCAAAATCAATGATAACAGAGCTGTCAGAGTTTTTGCGATACTCACTTCTCAATAAAAATCTTTCTGACGTGCCTTTGAGAAACGAACTTGAAGCAATGAAACATTACTTTTCTATTGAAAAAACTCGTTTTGAGGAAAAACTGGAGGTTACATTTCAAGTTGATTTAGAAACAGAAAATTTAATTGTTCCAAGTTTTTTAATTCATCCTCTTATTGAAAATGCCATAAAATATGGAATGAAAACAACATCACTTCCACTGAAAATATTAATTAAAGCTAGTTTAGAAATCAATAATTTATGTATCGAAGTCTGTAATTCTGGAAATTGGATTGAATCTAAACAAGATAACAATAGCACAGGCACTGGACTTGAAAATGTGAAACAACGTCTGGAAAATGCTTATCCAAACAACCACTCTTTTGAAATTGTTAAGAACAGTAATTCAGTTTGTGTGAAAATTACAATAATGAATATTGAGGGTAATCATGAATAAAATAAAGGCATTAGTTGTGGACGATGAGCGGCTTGCTCGCAAAGAATTGATTTTAATGCTTAAAGATTTTGAAAACATTATTGTTGTTTCGGAAGCAGATAGTGTTAACTCAGCTTTAATGGAAATAAAGAAACACAATCCCGATGTAATTTTTCTAGATATTCAAATGCCTGGCAAATCTGGTTTTGATTTACTTGAATCTGCAGACATAACTGCAAAAATAATTTTCGTGACGGCATTTGATGAATTTGCAATTAGAGCCTTTGAAGTAAATGCCCTCGATTATCTACTAAAACCAATCAATCCAGAACGTTTACAAATTGCACTTGAACGATTACAAAAAAATGGAATGGAAATAGAAAGTAGTTTTAATGCTCTTAAATATGATGATCATCTTTTTCTAAATGTAAATAATAAATTAAAGTTTATTAAAATTAATTCTATCGTTTCTATAACAGCTGCGGGGGATTATTCCAATATTATTTGTGTGGATGGAAAAAAGGGATTGACTTTAAAGACAATGAAGGAATGGGAAAACCGACTTCCAAAAAATAATTTTTGTAGAATTCACCGTTCAAATATTGTAAATCTAAATTACGTAGATTCACTCGAAGAGTGGTTCAATAATTCTTATAAAGTATATCTTAAAAATATTTCTGAACCACTAATAATGAGCAGAAGATATGTTTCAAATTTGAAAAGTAAAATGGGTTAAATTGTATTTAACTTAAGCAAATAAAAATTCCTACTACACAAAAATATTTTGCAAATTGCAAATAGTAGCTGCGGCTCAGCTCTCTCAAAGTGATCCCTTCGGGAAACACCGGACTATACCTCAGCTCCGTTAGGCATAAATCCTTATAACGTTACACGGCATTAGTTTACTTTTTTTGCACTTGAATAAATTCAATCGGTGCACCGTTCTCTTCGATAAAAGCAACAATATTTCCCTCTGACGGACTATTCGGCTCAATTATAACTTTTTTACCTTTTATTGCCTCATAAATATTGTCCACTTCAAAAGCAATGTGCGGCACTGTCTTTACTATTTCAGGTAACGTACATTCTTTTTCGTATCGCATCCACTCAATACCGTATTCACTCTGTTCATACCCACAATGATAAACTTTATAGTCTTTTAAATAAGATTCGCCTTCCATAGTTTTATTAGTTGGTATTCCAATGTGATGATACTTTAGATTCATTTTTACTCCATTCAAATAACAAAATATTATTGCTACCTAACAGCTAATGCATAAAGCTAAGCAGTTGAAAGAACTCACTTAACGCATACGCCTAAATTTATTAATTAAAGATTTAACTTACTAACTTGAACTACTTTTCAAAAACAACAAACAATAAACCACTTTCAAAACACGAAAAGACCTAGCAAAACTGCAGTTAACTAGAGCATTTGGTTATACATTTTTAATGAAACCTATAATTTATTATTAAATTAAATGTGTTAAAATTATCCCAATCACCAATGAAATTTCCGTGAGACGGTTGTGGTAAGTTTACATAGTCTATTTTGATGGACATTGGAAATTGATTGTTTAAATAATGTTCAAGATTAAGATTAAAACCAAAACCATACGTAAACTCTTCAAGAAGAATTTCATCAAAGTAACTACTCTTTACTCCAAGGGTTTCATGATAATAACCAAATCGCAAATAGACCACATCAAGAATAGATAGTTCACCACCAAATTTATAAGCTGTTCTGTAATCCGAGTTTAAAACATTCTGATATTCAAATCCAGTTGTTAAACCTATCAGATGAGAGTGTTTATATATTTTTTTATCAAAGTATTCTACAACATTAGATATTCCAATTCTAAATATTGATGGTAAGTATCCAACTTCACTATCTTGGCTAACATCAGATTTATAAGTAATTGATTGATTAAAAATATTTTTTAATTGAGTGCCAATTGTAACATCATCTCTAATCAGTGTGTTCTCTATTAAATTAAATGATTTTAATAACCCAACTTCAAAGAACGTTCCGATGGGATTGTTTTCCCATCCCATAGTTTGATTTAGAAGATTAACGTTTATACCCAATGAAAACCAATTGTAAATAGTGTTTGAATATGTAAGTGTATATAATTGGTCCGTAACTCGGAAAACACCGTCTTCTATTGGGCCATATTGATTGATTGTTGTTTTAGTAAATTCACCCAAATCTATATATTGCACATTAAATGCAAATGCTCCAATGTTTTCTTTTTTGTATGACACACCTCCACAATAATAATTCAAATCATCAAAGAAATATAGACGTGAGCTTTGTGAATAAAAAATGGAGATACCTTCTGTAGACATTAGCGATGCTGGATTTGATTGGGTTAAAAAATTATTATCATAACCCAAAGTTAATATTCTGCCCATTGATTCTGTTTTTGCACTCGGATGCCGACCAAAAAATATCCGACTAGCAGTTTCGTTGTAATCTTGTGCATTTAGAAACGAAGCAAATACAACTAAAACTATAATTATTTTTTTCATATCAAATTTTCCTGATTGTATAACGTTCACAAAGCGCCGCAGTAAACAACTACTATCAATATGTAAAAGAATATTTTTGATAGTTGGGGCATCACTACGCCCTTTTATAAAACTTTTATCGTCAATTTTTTATTGACTTTAACCGGAATAACTGGTTATACCGTTTTTACTTTATTTAACCACCACCTATGTAACCAGCACATTTCTTTGACTAATTATATAGAAAAAAGATTTCTTTTAATATATATATCAGCGTTTAGGTTTAGTTTGTGACCAATGAGAACTTATTAGCTTCCAATCTCCTTCAATCAGTTTGTATACTTCAGTTGTATTCCAATAGTCTTTGCTACCATCCACCATAAATCCAATAAAGTTAAAAGTAAGGATAACAACATCCCCATGCATTTGAACCTGCGGATCAAGCAATTCATAATTGGTAAGGCTGAATGTCCCGTTAAAAGCGGCAATCCAGTTATGAAACTCTGTTTTACCTGTACAGCGTTTTTCCAAGCCTGGATCAAAATAGGTTATTTCTTCGGAGGCTGCCTCAATGAATCCGAATGTATCGCCGGTTATCCAACGGTTTAGAATTGCTTTTTCTTGTCCAATTATTATTTCTTGAGGTGTCATTTGTGTTGAATCTCCTTTGGAATAATAGAAATCAGAATTATTTGCTATAAGTACTATGGATGAAATTACAACTATAAAACTAATTACAGCCATTTTTTTAACAAACATAACTATCTCCACGTTTTTAACAGATATACTATCAACTCTTTTGTTAGCTTATTTTTAATTTTGTATCTATCTAAAATTATCCTATTCGTTTCAAACGGTATAACGTTGCACAAAGCACCGCAGTTTAACGAACTTGCTTAACGCATACGCCAAATTTATTAATTAAAAATTTAACTTACTAATTTGAATTACCTTTCAAAAACTACAAACTCTAACCTAATCTCAGAAAACGAAAAGACCTAGCGTAACTGCGGTCGTCTTGGCACGTTGGTTAGGTTGTGTCTTAAATTCACAAATAATATAATTCTATTGCATAGACGAGAAAAAACAAAGCCACGAGTAAAATTATGTATAATAATCTTCGATAGTTTTTTATCTCATTCCTTGGAATTCCTCTAAAATGGAATATGCTTGTAAGCACATTCATTGTGACACCAAATGCTGTTTTAGTTAATTCTTTATCATCATTTAATAAATCTTCCAGCGGTTTAATTTTATCTGGATTTTTCTTAGCATATTCTTGAAAGGTTGAACTGTCCTTGTTCGTTTTAAATGATTCCCCCAAGTTTTTTAAGTGAGAAATAAAACTGTCATTGAATTTTTCATACTTTTTAAATTCTTCTCCTTTAAGTTTTCCTTTATCAACCATAGACCGTCCTTGATCATTGGCTTTTTCATATGTATCATAATATGATTGTAATTGTTTCCAATATTGTATGTACCTTAATGAATAGCAGAATATTAATGCAAAGTCGAATACTTTAATTATTAGAAACCAGTAATTTTTACTTGATATATATGGCAAAGGAGCAAAGAAAGCTGCAAGAATAATAGCCCAATCGAAATGTTTTTCATATAAGAATCTATATACAGAGTTCTTTAACTTTCTGTCCGATTTTAAACCATCTTTCAAATAATTTTTTGATTTTCTCATTATATTTCACAATTTAACGGCTTGGTTGCTAAGACGCAGCCCAAAACAACACGGCCGAATTTATTAAACAACTTTAATTTATCACTAAACTTACATTTACAAATACAGCCGAACAGCAAAGCATAAACGGAAATACAAATAAAATTGCACAAATACCGAATGCGAAAACGCTTTCTGCTTGAGGCACTTGTTATATGCGTTTTAATTGAATTATAAATCATTCCACATTATGGACTAATTTACACCCATTCTATAATTCCACTTTCCAATAAAGCTTACTAAATCTGTAACACATAAATTCATTAAATATGTTAAGTAAGCAAAATCAACAAGAGACTTCTCTTTAAATATATCTTTCTTTTTAAGATCCGTATATGGATAATATTTTATTAATTGTTCGACGATATAGTATTCTGTTTTATTGTGACCAATGGAGTTTCTTATTTGGCTATCTAATAGAGAGCGGAAGTATTTTTGCAATAAAGGTACTTTTGAGATAATATCTTTTTTATTACCATTATTCATATTATAAAACTCTGTTAAATTTGACAAACTAGAAATATCTGAGAAATTATTTGGATCGTTGTTTCTTAAGTAATTCGAGAAACCTATATAAACAATGGAAGCACGAGCTAATAGTTCAAACGAATCCTTGTAAATGTCTCTCAATTCCTCAAAGGAAAATGTTGTGATTAGAAATTCGTCATTAAAAACAGCATCAAATCCTTTACCGTAACTTAACCCAATAACGGGTAAATATGATTCAAGATTTATTATAAAATTTAGACAAATTTTTAGTGCAATAACAAATTCTCTATCCACATTTATATACGTATTTAATTCCGTATCTAATCTATCAAGAACTACTTTATCCTTTTGAATATTGGTTAATGTGGCTTTATACAAAAAACGAATCGTATAAGAATGTTCGTAATTAGTAGGTATCGCTTTATTTATGAACCCTCTTATAATTTGACTTACTAAGTGAAAACTCAATTCTTTGTTTTTAATTAGATTGTTAGATAACTCTGGGAAAAAATTATTTTTTGCTTCACTAAATACGTAATCCCACTTTTTATTGTGTGTTAATTCGATTAAAGTCTCTAGTGACATCAAATATTTTTCTCGATAATTTCTGAATTCCAAATATCTATCTCTAAAAATATTAAGTGGGATGATACCAGTTAAAGCGATGAATGGACTTAATGAAAATCCAAAATTATTTTTTGCATTTGCAGTTTGCTTCAATATTGGCAATTCAGTAGAGAGTGAAAATATTTCAGCATTAGCTTCAGCTGAAACATGTCCATATTCAGCATTTTCAAAGCTAACCGAATAATCAGGAGCATTCTGGTAAATTGTTCCTTTAATTAAACTTTTACATTTTGGACAACCCAATCTTATGTTGGCTTTTTCTACATAGCCAAGTTGTACTTTCGTGATAAAAACATAATTACATACTTTACACTTAATATCATATCTAACATTCATCTATATTTATTCCCATTAGTATATATTATTGAAACAACTATCTGAACTAAGCACCTAACTTTAAAGAATTTTATCTGGAAATGAGCAAAAAAACATAAGCCAATTATCGTTCATTTCATTTACTGATAAAATTTTGTTGTGTGAAACCATCTTATGGGTGTTTAATTTGGTTTCTATTTTATTATTTAAGTTATTTTGCATTCTAAATTTTTATTATTGCAAGTTATCATGTAACCTATGCAACATAACATTCTTTTCTAATTATCTATATAAAATTAATGTATAATAACCACGGCTCAATTCAAATCCCCACAAATCATTCCTCACATAAATCACCATGATATATTTCTTACCAAGCAAATTAAATAAAAGGACTGGGAAATCCAATTGGTTTTGACAATTAAAACATAAATATATTAAGTGATATGTGCAATAGTAGTTTTTGGTAATGGCAAACCCTCGCAATCTGCTTTGAGAATGTAATTCTAAAAGCAAAAAAGGGAGTTGAAAAATCAACTCCCTTTCTTTACAGTCATGTTTAATTAGTTACAAAAGCTAATAATCTATTATCTGTGAATTTTAAACTCATCATCCAAATCTTTTCCGTAGTGTTCTTTGTACATTTCAAGGTATTTTTGATGTAGGTTATCCGGCAAGCGCTCACCATTTACCACCATTTTTGACTTACTTAATTTTAGGCTATAATCCTCATCTTCATCATTAATATATCCATCAGAAACTAATTCACTTTTCATATCCTGCATAAAAAGCTTTAATACTTTCATTTCCTTTTTTAAGCTGGTCATTTCAACCTTCAAATTTTCCATATCAAAGTCAAAATCACCTAAATCAATTTTAATCTTCTTTAGTTCCTCATTTAATGCATCAACGTCGAAATCGATATCAATATTTATATTCAGGTCTTTAAGTTCTTCCAAGCCTTTTTTAAGCTCACACTTCATTTGCTTCATTGATTCTTTGAAATCCTCTGCATCAAAATCAATTTTAATGTTTTTCAAACCACTTAAATCAGACTTTAATTGCTTCAAGTTTATTTTTAATTCATCCATGTCAACTTCAAAATCAGCCATATCTTCCTGATATTCTTCATATCGTTTATCAACAAAATCTTTATATTCTGCAAGTTCATCATCAGTTAAACGAGTGTCATCTTTGAATAGTTCAACTAATTTACCTTCTTCAAAATAGGCTTTCCATTTTGCACCTTTTGCATGGAAATTGAATTTTTTACGTTTGCTTTCAGTTGCATTTCCTCTCATCACATTTTCGGAAGACCTTTCTTCCATTTTTGTAATATCCATTTCTAGCTTTTCGATACTTTCAATATCCTCAAGTTGTGTAATTGACTCAAACTCAGATGGAATATTTAGTCCATTCTTATTTATATCCTCTGCTGTTGAACAAGCCAAAAGAATAGTAAATAGTAAAAAAGGTATTATTAGTAAAGCCATACCAAGCTGTTTTTGTTTTTGTTTTTGATTTTCCTGTTTCATTCTCTTAATCCTCCCCATTAAAGAATTGTTGTTTCCTATTGCAGACATAGCAATATTTATTTTTGTGTTCCCATTTTCGTGTAAAGTAATTAATGCATTTGCAAGATTTGTTGAATTTCCACAACTAATAACTGCCAGATCATCACATAAAAACTCTCTTTCTTTTCTTATCTGATTTGAGATTAACCAAACTGCTGGATTAAAGAAGAAAAATACTTCTATTATCGACTGCAGAATGTTCAATAAATAATCTGCTCGTTTAATGTGAGCAAGTTCGTGAGCTAAAACAATTTCTAATTGATCTTGCGGAATTCCGGAGAGTAATTCAACAGGTAACAAAATTATTGGTTTAAAATGCCCGATTGTTAAAGGTGTTTTAATATATTTTGATTGCATCAAGTCAATCTTTTTTTCAATCTGTAATTTGTTTTTCAGCGACTTTAACTTATGATTCCAAAATTGACTAACTGGATACACCTCGCGTTTTTTTAAGCGTTGTGCATAAAGTAAACCTCCTAACAATTTTATGGATAAAGCAAATATTCCTAAAAACCATAAAAAAACAATAGTTTTCATATTTGCAGAAATAAATGATTTAATTGTTATTAAATATTCAAAAGAAATACTTTTAAAATCCAAAGACGCCAATGGTATGCTAGAATTTTCGCGTTGAACTTCGTGTGAAGAATTGATTAGTAATTCACTTTTAGTGGAAGTTTCCACAATATTCACATTATCTGTGCGCATGTCTGAGTATGTTCGTATTGAAAGCGCAACTAGAACCAATAAAGCAGAATATGATAGCAATGAGCGTACTTGCGAGTTTCTTTTGTTAATTAATGATAGAAGAAACATTAGCAGTAATGCAATAACAAAACCTTGCCATATTGAGTGGACTAAAGTCCAGCCTAATGTCGTAAATGCTGTTTCTGAAAAAAGATTAAACATTTTAAACCTCCTCATTCTCCAAATCATTAAGGAATTTTTTAATCTCACTAATCTCTTTTTTTGAAGCTTTATTTTGTCCAAGCGCTTGCATTACCAATTTACTTGCTGAACCGGCAAAAACTGTCTGCAATACTTTATCCAGAAGCATGTTTTTTGTCTCATTTTCTTTTATTAGAGCCACATAAGTGTGGCTTCTGCCAGAACGCTCACGTCCTAATAATTTTTTTTCAAACATAATCTGCATAGTTTTAAGTGTGGTTGTGTAACCAACAGAGCGGAGTTTGTTCAACTCGTCATTTACATCTTTTACCGTGGAATATCCCGATTTCCACAAAATTTGTAAAATCTCTAATTCAGAATCAGTGGGTTTAATATTATTGTTTTGCATAGTTTTTCTCATTATGTGCCCTTAGGACGAATCTATTTACGAAAGGTTTCGTAGTTAAGAATTAAATCTTATTGTTTTTTATAAAATGGGTTATAAGGAATGAATTTTGAAAACAATTCAATTAGGAGGGAAATAATAAATTAATCAGAAGGTATGAATCAGAACTAAAGTTATTTAATCCATTCTCTTTTTAAATCGCAACGAACTTAATGTTAATACGGTTACACCAATTAAAAATAGCATAAATAACTCAAACCAAACTTCATAAAATCCAACACCTTTTAAGATTATTCCACGAATAATTGTCATAAAATATCTGAGAGGAATTATATATGTAATTGCTTGAATTATTTGGGGCATGTTTTCAATTGGAAATGCAAAACCCGAAAGGAAAATCATTGGCATTAAAACTACAAATATTGCAAGCATCATTGCTTGTTGTTGTGTTTTTGAAACAGTTGATACAAACAATCCCAAACCCAAAGTTGAAAGAATATAAAGGAATGTTGAAAGAAAGAGAAATAAAATACTGCCTCGTGGAGTTATTCCAAAAATAAAAGTCATTGCTAAAAGTACAATTATAACAGCCACAAAACCCAATATTGCAAAGGGAATTAGTTTACCTAAAATTAGTTGAATTGGTTTTATTGGCGTTACAATAATTTGCTCAAGAGTTCCAATTTCGCGTTCTTTAACAATGGCAAGCGATGTTAAAATTAGCGTAATAATTGAAAGCAATAATCCAACAATTCCGGGAATCATATAAACTCTTGTTGATAACTCTGGATTATACCAAGCTCTTATTTCTGGTGTAACTTGTCCAATTGGAATAATATTTTTTCCACCTTTTTGTATTCTACTTTTTATAATTTTAATGGAATATTCCCCAACAATTTTTTGCAAATAACCCGCTGTGATTGAGGCTTTGTTTCCATCCGAACCATCAAATATAGCTTGGATACTAATTGGTTTATTTAGTTGTAATTTTTTTTCAAAATTATTTGGAATTACCAAAGCCAGCGAAGCAGTTCCATTGTCAATATTGTTCTGTAAATCGTTATAATTGTCAACATAATCAACAAACTCAAAATATCTGTTTCCACTAAGGTTATTCAAAAAATCCCGACTTACAATTGTTTTATCCTGATTAAAAACTACGGTAGCCACTTTTTCAACATCCATATTAACAGCATATCCTAAAAATGTTAATTGAATTACTGGAGCAATTAAAATTATTGCAAACATTTTGGGGTCGCGTTTTAGCTGCAATAGTTCTTTAATTATTATATATAAAATGGTTTTCATTATGCTTTTTTTAGTGACTTGTTATAAATTATTATTGAAAGAATTAGGAAAAATGACGAAAACAAAAGCAAATAAATCCACTGTTCCCAAAAGGCGTTTAAGCCAACCCCTTTTATAATTATTCCACGAAGAACAACTATAAAATACTTTGCTGGAGTAATGTTTGTTAAAACTTGGATTATCGGTGGCATTGAGTCAATTGGAAAAATAAATCCCGATAAAATTGTTGACGGCAAAAGTGAAACAAATGTTGCTATTGAAAATGCAACTTGCTGCGAATTTGCAATTACAGAAATAAAAATTCCAATTGAAGTTGATGCAAATAGAAATAATAGGGTTGAAATAATTAACAATGCGTAACTTCCATTGACGATAACTCCAAAAAGAATATAGCCCGCCAATAGAATAACAGATGCATTTATAAAAGATATGACCAAATATGGAAAGAGTTTTCCGACAAGAAGTTCTAAAATTCTAACGGAAGAAACATTAATTTGTTCAATTGTGCCACGCTCTTTTTCGCGGACAAATGAAAGCGAAATTGCAATTACCGCTGTTACAATAAGAATTAAAGCTATTAATCCTGGAATGAGATAGATTGTGGTTTGAAGTTCTGGATTAAACCAAAATCGCGATTGCACATCTATTGGCGTTTCAAAATTAACTCCAATTTTTGAAGTTGCCATTTTATTTAACTTTTTATTGAATGATAAAATTGCCGCAAGTGAATAATTTTGAATTATTGTAGCGGTATTTCCATCAACGCCATCAAGTAAAATTTGAATTTTTACATCTTTTTTTGCGGAATATATTTCTTTCTCAAATCCGATTGGTATAATTAAAATACCTTTTGCAATTCCTTCGTTTAATATTGTATTGGCGCGTTCATTATTGTCATAATATTCTACAACTTCAAAATAGGACGAACTGGAAATTGTGCTAATTAAATCACGACTTAGTGCCGACTTATCGTTATCCCGCACGGCAATTTTAATATTTTCAACATCAAAGTTTACGGCATATCCAAAAATTATCAGCAAAAATACAGGAAAGAAAAAAATTACAAACATCATTCTTTTATCGCGAATGAGTTGCTTAATTTCCTTTTTTGATATGGCAGCAATTCTATTTAACATTTCTTCTCTGTTCCAAAAGGTGAATAAAAACATCTTCCAATGTAGGAACAATTTTATTTACGCTTTTAACTTTATTGTTTTCCATTATGGAATAAATTTGATTAAAATCTTCCAAATATTTATTAACACTAATGTGAATATTATTTCCAAAAATTGAAGTTTCTTCAACATAATTTTGCTTTTCTAACAATTCAAGTCCAGCAATAACGTTTTCGCATTCAATTTCCAGAATATCATTTTTTAGATATTTCTCTTTCATTTCTTTCGATGAACCGCTCGCGATAATATCGCCGGCATCTATTAAAATAATGTTATTGCAATATTCAGCTTCTTCGAGATAGTGCGTTGTAACCAAAACTGTAACACCTTCGGAAGAAAGATTTTGGATTAATTCCCAAAACAGTCGGCGCGAAATTGGATCAACACCACTTGTTGGTTCATCCAAAAATACAATTTGTGGCTTGTGAATAACAGCCGTTCCGAGAGCCAAACGTTGCTTTATTCCTCCAGGCAAAGAGCCAGTTAGAATTTTTTGCTCATTTTTTAAGTTCGCAATTTCAAGAACCCATTCTTTCCTTTTTGCCAATTCTCTTCGCGAAAGTCCGTAAACACCACCAAAAAAATCAATATTTTCACCAACCGATAAATCGTTATAAAGCGAAAAGTGTTGTGACATATATCCAATATTGAGTTTTACCTTATTTGGTTCATTTGCAATACTAAATCCACCAATTAAAGCATCGCCAGAAGTTGGCTGTAAAATTCCGCACATCATTTTTATTGCAGTTGTTTTTCCAGCACCATTTGCTCCAAGAAATCCAAATATTTCACCCTTTTTAACATTAAAGGAAATACCATTTACGGCAGTAAAATTTCCAAATTCCTTACGCAAATTTTTTACTTCAATCGAAAACATCAATAAATTTTCCTTCCAATTGAATTGTATAATTGCAAGAGACCGAGTTTATAATCAATTTGCGAATTAATTAGCTTAATTTTGGCTTCAGTTAAAATTGCACTCGCTTCGGTAAGTTCGGTTGCGGTAACAATTTGTGATTCAAATTTGTTGTTTGTAATTCTAAAATTCTCAGAAGCACTTTCAACAATTAACTTATTTAATTCAATTTTTTGTGCAAAGCTTTGCAAATTTAGCAGGTTGGAATAAACTTCTAATTGAATTTTTTCTTTTAATAACTCATTTGCAATTTCAATTTTGTTATATTCTTGAATAGCAACATCTGCATTAGAGGAAGTTTTCCACCAATCCCAAATATTCCATTTTGCATTAATTCCTACCATCCAAAAGTTGTTTAAATCATCATTTAACATGCTTGAACCACTAAGTTGCAAATAATAATATGAGCCAAAAGCACTAATTTGTGGAAACCAACTTGATTTAGCAATTGTGATTTTTTCGTCAGCTGCCTTTTTGCGATAATTATTTGTGGTTAAATCTATATTTGAGTTGATAGCTTCGTTTAGTAAAGAGTTAAAATCAAACTCAATGATTTTTTCATCCAAATCTGTTGGAATAATTTGAGTATTATTACTAATATTTAGTCCAATAACGCGATTAAAATTTGCTTTTGCCAATTTCATTTGATTTTGTGCTTCAATAATTTTTGATTTTATTTCTGCTTCTTTTACCTTTATTTTGAGTAGATCGTTTTCTGAAGACATTTCATTTTTGTTAAAATTTGAAACATTTTCGACTTGTAAACTAACAACTTTTAAGTTTTCTTCTAAAATATCCACCAATTTAATTGCTTTAAAGTAATTCCAAAATGCAAAATTGATTTCAAGCGCTTTGTTGTTTTTTACTTTGTTGTTTTCCATAACAGTTGCTTTTTTGTTATAAAAGGCTGCATTTTTAACTGCTAACAATTTAAAACCAGTAAATAACGGCTGTTCAATAGTTGCGTTTGAATACATTGCATTTAAAACTTCACCAGATGAAGCTGGCAAGAATGGAAGTTGAAGCTGAATAGGCATTTCTGAAATATGATTGTATGTAAATCCCAAAGATATTTGAGGCAAAAGATTTGACCAGGCATTTGTTACTAATGCGTCTGAAATTAGTGTATCTGACATTGAAATTTTGATTTCCTTGCTATTATTTAATCCAAGCTCGATGCTTTTTTGGAGACTTAAAATACCAGTTTGTGCGTTCACTGTTGTTAAACGTAATAAAATTATAAAAATTATCTTTTTCATACAATTCTCTGTTCTTTTCATTTTAAACTGTAAAAATCACGATTTTAATTTTTTCATTAAATAGATAAACAAATTTTCAAGAGATGGTGTAACAACTCGTTTATCGATTATTTTAATGGAATTTTGTTCTAATATTGACTCAATTTGTGGATAATCATCATTAAAATCATTAATCACCAAATTGATTCTATCACCAAATAGCTGAACATCAAACAGTTCTTTAAGAATTTTACCAGCTTTGGGTATCTCATTACACACAATTTCTAAAATTTGACCTTTCATTTTCAATTTTAATTCACTCGGTGTTCCAATGTCCATAATTTTCCCCTCATTCATAAATGCAATTCGTGTGCATCTTTCGGCTTCGTCTAAATAAGGAGTTGTAAGAACGATAGTTATTCCATCTTTTTTCAAATTTGCTAATATTTTCCAAAAATCCCTTCGTGAAACTGGATCGACTCCAGTTGTTGGCTCATCCAAAAATAGAATTTTGGGTTTATGAATTAAACTACAAGCCAATGCAAGTTTTTGCTTCATTCCACCAGAAAGATTATTTGCCAACCTATTTCGAAAAGGAATTAGTTTTGTGAATTCAAGCAATTCATCACGTCGGTTATGATAATCTTTAATATTGTGAATATTAGCAAAAAACTCGATATTCTCGTCAACAGTCAAATCGCCATAAAGACTAAAATTCTGTGACAAATAACCTATACTTTTTTGAATAATGGATCTTTCGGAAACGGTATTTTTTTTCATTAAAAATGAATTTCCAGATGTCGCATTCAACAATCCGCACAAAATGCGAATAGTTGTTGTTTTTCCAGCTCCATCGGGACCAATAATCCCAAACATTTCGCCTGAATTTATTTGGAGAGAAATGCCTTTTAAAGCTTCAACTTTATTATAATTTTTATAAAGATTTTCAATTTTTATCATTTTTTAATCTGCTAAATTAATAACTGCATCAGCAGGCATTCCAGATTTTAGAATTTTATCGGGATTGTCCATTTTTATTTTTACGGCAAAGACTAACTTTGTCCTTTCGTCCTTTGTTTGAATACTTTTAGGAGTAAATTCCGCTTCTGGCGAAATAAATGCAATTTTACCTGGAAACGATTTGTCATCAAAAGCATCAATATTTATGTTTACAGATTGTCCCAATTGAATAAATGCCAATTCTGTTTCGGGAACATAAATTGTTAATTCGGCTTTGGTTAAGTCAATAATATTAAATAATGAAGTCATGTATGTAACTATTTCGCCCTTTTCAATAAATCTATTAACAATTTGTCCTGAAATATTTGCAGTAATATAACAATCGTTTCGTGATTTTTTCAAAAGCGAAATGGATGCATTTGCTTGTTCTAAGTTTGCGTTTAGTTGCTCAATCTGTTCGGGACGAGATGACTTACTCTTAGTAACATTCTGTTTTGCGGAATTATACATAGAATTTGCAATATCAAAAGCCAAATTTGCATCATCAAATTGTTTTTTAGTTATCGATTTTGATTCAAACAATGAGTTCATTCTATTTTTATTTGCTTTTGCCACTTCATAATTTGCTTCGGCTTGTTTTAACGATTCATCTGCTAAATTTTTATCTTCTTTTCTTGCCCCAACTTTTAGCATTTTAATTTGTGCCAAAATTGCATTTTTTGCAGCTTCTGCCTGTACTATTTGTAAGTCCAATTTTTCATGTTCAATTATGGCTAATGTATCTCCCTTTTTTACAATATCGCCTTCATCTAAAAACAGAGCTTCAATTTTTCCCATCGATTGCGAACTTATAATCAAGTTATTGCACTCAATGTTGCCAGAATATTCTAATTTCTCGATTTTGTCACTATCGCAAGAAATAAGAACGATAGTTATAAGGAAAATTATCATTAATGTTATTTTTTTCATTTTATTTTTCCATTATTGTTTTTCAAATTCTGATTTGCCTTTTTCCGTAAGAATTCCATTAATAATTATAGCAAATGTTTCCTCAAAGGCTTCACTTGTTGATATATTATTTTTAGTTAAAAATGTTGGGTTAATCACAGCCCTAAGAGCTGCTAAAATTATGGTGATTATTATTTTGTTTGATTTATCAATTATTAATCCTTCATTTTTACCTTGAGTGACTAATTTATCCCAGATATCTTCTATAATGATGGTTCTAAAACCGTCTATTTTTATCCAAAGCTCTGGTTCATGATTTAAAAAATCGCTTAAAACTTTTTTGTTAATTCTAAGTAAAAACTTTGCAAAAAATGAACTCACTAATTTCAATTTTTCAATTAGGCATTTGTCGCTATCAACAATCTCATCAAGTTCGGTTTTCAATTTTTTTTGAAATACAATTATAACTTTTTCTAAAAGTGAATATTTTGATGGGAAAAATTTGTAAATAGTCTTTTTGCTTATTTGCATCCCTTTTGCTAATTGATCCATCGTGGTTTTGTAAAACCCATTATTTAGGAATTCGTTAGTGGAGTATTCTAGAATGTTTTTCTCTTCTTCTTTCATGTCTTTGGAAACTATTTTTATTATTATAGTTTCCAATATAATGTATGGAAACTAAATAGTCAAGAATAGTTTCCAGATATTCTAGAACAACTTAGACTTTAAAACTCTTGATTATTTTGATATATTTACTGGTGCCTATATTAAAAGAATAGAAATTTAATATTATATATAATCATATTAGAGGCTTATTATGCGTAGAATTACTATTTCTTTTCTTCTTCTCTCTTCTTTTTTTTATGCTCAAGATTCAAATCGTTATACCGACTCACTTTTCAATATTAATCAATCTGTAACAAATGGCATTTATGCAACAGCGCCAGAAATTAACTCGCCATATCAAGGTGAAAGTTTAACACATTCAGCTGAATTAAAATTTCATTTGTTCACACCTGTTAATGACACTTTAAAAAACCGTCCAATGCTTATTTGCATTCATGGTGGTGGATTTGTTTCTGGTAATAAAGAGCATGATGATATGATGGAATTTTCAAAAATATTTGCCCAACGTGGATATGTTACTGCAACAATTCAATATCGTCTTGGAATGAATTTGTTTAGCAGCGTAAGTGCTGAACGCGCGGTTTATCGTGGTTTGCAAGATGGACGAGCAGCGATTAGATATTTCAAAGAAAATTCCGAAACTTATGGAATTGATACAAATAACATTTATCTTATTGGAAGTAGTGCTGGTGCTTTTATAGGATTACAAAATATATTTATGAATGAAGAATCAGAAAGACCAGCTAGCTCTTATTTAATTTCACATTTTCCACCAACCTTAGAAGATGGACCAGACTTGGGTTCACTTGACGCTATAAATTCCACATTAAAATATGGAAGTCAGCCAAATGGAGTAATTTCACTTTGGGGAGCAATCCAAGACACAACAATAATTAAAGATAGTGATGGCGATATTCCACTGCTATTAATTCATGGAACTGCTGATAACATAGTTCCCTTTGATGTTGGTTCGCCTTTTAGTGCTGCATCTTTACCACCAACTTATGGAAGTAAGCCAATTAGCGAGCGATTAAATACACTTTCCAAAAATGCTGAAACATATTTTGTTACTGGTGAAGGGCATGAATTTTATGGTGTTTCCAACGGTAATTGGAACCCTGCACCAAATGTATATTGGGATACAGTAGTAACAAAATCAACTAATTTTTTGTGGAATATTCATAAACCCGAAGCAAAATTTGGTTACGATTATATAGAAACGGGTGATAAGATTAGTTTTAATGATAGTTCAAAAGGAGCAGTTAAATGGATGTGGGATTTTGACGATGGGACAGTAAGTTATGAGCAGAATCCAATTCATCAATTTCCTCAATGGCGAGCATATTTGGTTAAACTTTTAGTCTGGAATTCAATTGAGAGCTGGGATACAACGTCTTCAACGGTGTACACTTTTGAAGTTGGGGTTGATGATCCTCAAGATTTACCAATTAACTTTGAGTTAAAGCAAAATTTCCCAAATCCTTTTAATCCAAGTACAAAAATCCAATATTCAATTCCAGCCATAATAACTTCCCTCCCAGTAGGTGTTAGGGGTGGGTTTGTAACACTCAAAATTTACGATATTCTCGGACAAGAAGTTGCAACACTTATAAATAAGAACCAAACTGCTGGAAGGTATGAAGTTGAATTCAATGCTGAACAACTTACAAGTGGAGTTTATATTTACCAATTGGTCAGCGGACATTTTGTATCAAGTAAAAAGCTACTTATAATGAAATAAAGATAAGATGCGATTTAAACAAAAAGGCGCTTTAAAATAATTAGGAGCGTCTTATATTTTTCTAATCTCACTCATTTAAATTCACAACAAAAAATCCGATATTGCATCATCGTATTTATAATTATGGAGTTTTTATGAAATTTAGATTTTTCGGAGTGGCTTTTATATTCCTTTTTATATCAGTATTGCTTCAAGCACAGAAAAAACCTTTCACAATTGAGGATTTATATAAAATTAAATCTATTGGTTCACAAGTGATTTCAAACGATGGTAGTAAAATTGCTTTTACTGTAACCGAATCTGACTTGAAAAATGCAAAATCAAATACTGAAATTTATTTGATGAATGTTGATGGCACAAACCAAAAGCAATTGACCAATAATGTTGCTGCTGATTTTAATCCAATTTGGAAAACTGACGATAGCGGAATTATTTTTACATCAACACGCACTGGCTCATCACAATTATTTTACTTACCAATTTCTGGTGGAGAGGCTAAGCAAATTACTGATTATGAACTTGGAATAAATTCGGCAAAATTGTCAAATGATGGAAATTCTGTTATTTTCCAAGCTAATATTTTTCCAGAATGCGGAATTAATGTAGATTGCAATAGCAAAACTGAAAATGCAATGGAAAATGGCGCTGTTCAAGCTCATATTGCCGACTCACTTTTTGTTCGCCATTGGACAGAATATTGCGATGGTCAATACACACACATTTTAAAATATGATTTTGAAACAGAGCAATATAAAGATTTAACTCCAGGATATTTTAATTCGCCAGCTTTTTCTGCTGGTGGAAGTGATAATTATAATTTTTCACCAGATGGAAATTTTGTAACATTTGATTCTAAACGTGTAAAAAATCCAGCTGCTTCTACCAATAACGATGTTTTTATTGTTGATATAAATGGCGAAAATCTTATTAATATCACAAAAGAAAACGAAGCTGCTGATTTCAGTCCAAAATATTCACCAGATGGAAAATATATTGCATATTTAACTCAACTTGTTCCAACTTTTGAATCAGATAGAATTAGATTGGTAATTTATGATGTTAAAAATAAGAGTAACAAAATTTTAACCGATTCATTTGATAACTGGGTGAATAGTTTTGAATGGAATTCTGATTCAAAATCAATTTATTTTACTGGATTTGAAAAAGGCTACCTTCCACTATTTAGCATTAATATCGAAACTCAAAAAATTGAAAAAATAATTGATAAAAAAGTAATTTATTCATTTTCAATTTCCCTTAAAAATGATTTTGTTATTTACACTAATTCTACGGCAAATAAACCTGTTGAAATGGAGTATTTTAATTTAAATTCCAAAAGAGAACTTGAGTTAACTAAATTTAACAAAGAGATTACTAATAGTATTGAAATGAATCATGCAGAGCAAGTTTGGGTAAATGGTGCTGATGGAAAACCAGTTCATGTATTTATTGTTAAACCTTTTAATTTTGACCCACAAAAGAAATATCCGCTTATAATTAATGTTCACGGCGGACCGCAATATCAATGGATGGATTCATTCCGTGGCGATTGGCAAGTTTATCCAGGTTATGGATATGTTGTGGCATTCCTTAATCCGCATGGTTCAATTGGTTATGGACAAGAATATACAAACGCAATCTCTGATGATTGGGACGGAAAAGTTTACGAAGATGTTATGAAAGTGACCGATTATCTCGAAAAACTTGATTACGTGGATGCAAATAAAATGGGTGCAATGGGCTGGAGTTATGGCGGTTATTTTATGAATTTGTTGCAAGCTAAAACTGATAGATTTAAATGCCTTGCTTCCATGATGGGAATTTATGATTTAAAAGAATTCAAAGATGAAACTGAAGAACTTTGGTTTGCTAATTGGGACTTAAAACGAAACGATTACGAAAAAATGTCGCCAAGTAAATATGAAGATAATTTCAAAACTCCAACTCTTATAATTTCTGGCGAAAAGGATTATCGAATTCCTTACACACAATCGTTACGATATTTTACGGTGTTGCAAAATAAAGGAATTGATTCGCGTCTAATTATTTTCAAAAATGATGGACATTGGCCAAGTAGCTTAAAATCAATGCCACTTTATTATAATTCACATTTGGAATGGTTTAATAAATATCTCGGTGGCAAAAAAGCACCTTGGGATAGTAAACAATTATCCAGAAATTTAGTTTTTGATTAATTTAAGTATAGTTATGGGAATTAAAGAAAATAACATTCCAAGCATTTATAATTATTGCGATAGATGGTGCGAAAAATGTGCATTTACTTCGCGCTGCCTTAATTATAAATTTGGTGAAAGATTGGAAAAAAGCCTCGATAACCAAGATGAAATAAATAAACTATTTTGGGAATTATTTGATGATAATCTCGAAGATACATATAACGTAATTGAAGGAGACGAATCAAAAAGTAGCGAATTTGAAGAAGAAGATGATGATGATGATGATGATGATGATGACGATGAATCTCTTATCGGCAATTATGATTTTAACATTGAAAATGATGAAGAAGATTCTGGTGATGATTTTAGACTGAAGCATTTAATAGCCGAAAGTAACGAGGCGGCTATTCTTTCAAAAGAATATATAAATATAGTTACTAATTGGTTTAAGAATGCAAAAGAAAAAATAGGAGATGAAATAGACGAATTCATTCTGTCGGATGATGCCTTAATAAAATTAAGCGATGCAATTGAAGTAATTCAATGGTATCATTTCTTTATATATCCAAAAGTTATGCGGGCTTTACAAGGCAAGGATGAAGATTTGTTTGAAGATGAATTTCCAAAAGATTCCGACGGTTCGGCAAAAATTGCTTTAATTGCAGTTGAACGCTCAATTAGCGCGTGGGGCTATGTTTATATGAAATTAAATGCTTTTAATGACTCGGTTTATAGCGTTATTCAACAATTAGTAAATCTTCAACATGCAATAGAAGCCGAATTTCCAAATGCAAGAAATTTTATTAGACCTGGATTTGACGAAATTAATAATAAATAATTTTTCCAAAATGGTATTTGAAAACAATGTTTTAAAAATAAGGAAATCATGAAAACAATTATAATTAAAAGCAGTAGCGAAGAAATCACGATTGGCAAAGTGGTTTGTGTTGGAAGAAATTATGCAGATCACGCAAAAGAAATGGGAAACGAAATTCCAGATAAATTTCCAATCGTTTTTATGAAAACAGCCACTTGTATGATAAATAGTGGCGAAAATGTTGTTCATCCTGATTATTCTGAAAATTTGCACCACGAAATTGAACTGGTTTTGCTTGTTGGAAAGACTGTGAAAAACGCAACTTTGGAAGAATCGCAAAGTGCTATTGCAGGTTATGCTGTTGGACTTGACATGACGTTGCGTGATTTGCAATTTAAAGCTAAAGACAAAGGCGAACCTTGGACTTTTGCCAAAATTTTTGATACTTCGGGCGTAATTTCAAATTTTGTTTCGGTTGATGAATATAATTTAACTGGAAATGAACGAATTTATCTTTCCGTAAATGGCGAAATTAGACAAGAAGCTACAATTGGACTTATGCTTTTCAATTCTGCCGAAATTATTAAAAATATTTCATCAAGAATGACTCTTGAAGCGGGAGATTTAATTTTTACTGGAACTCCAGCCGGTGTTAGTCGCGTTATAAAAGGTGATAAACTTTTGGGTGGAATTGAAAACATTGGCGAAATTGAAACAACAATTGTTTGATAGCTAATAAAATTCTTCAATTTTATAAATTTCCTTCGAGGTTTCCTAAATCTCGAAGGGAAAAAATAACCGCATTTTAGGAATTGTAACTAAATGATATTCCATTTTAGAAAAAAGACGATTTATTTATTGTTCATTTTAGTAGGAAATTTGTTTTCACAAAGCCAAAAAGTGGATTCAATTTCAACTTTTGAGTTCAAATGGTCAAATGATTTTCAATATAAAACAGACCGGTATTTCACAAATGGTTTTGCTTTTGAAGTTTTTACTGCTATTTTTAGCAATAATCCAATAAATTCCATTCTTTTGCCAACTAAAAAAGATGATTTTGAGCTTTTTGGTATTTCTTTAACGCAAGATATTTTTACTCCAAAAGATAAATTTACTGTGCAAAATCAGCTAAATGGCGATAGACCTTTTGCAGCCTATCTTTTGCTTGGATTTACAAAAAGTAGCTTTAATCCAAATGATGGAATAGTTTACAATTCACAATTGCAACTTGGAATACTTGGACCGCTGGCTTTTGGCGAAGAAACTCAAAATGGAATTCACAGAAATATTTCAACTTCAGCTAAAGTAATTGGTTGGGAAAATCAGATTAAAAATAGCTTGATGATTGATTATTCCGCATCAATCGAAAAGAATTTCTACAACAACAATTGGCTCGAACTTTCTGGAATTACTTCGGCAAAAATTGGAGTTCCTTTTACAAATGCAAATGTTGGATTCAAATCAAGAATAGGCGTTTTTGATTCATTCCCAAAGAATTTTGATTTTTTATCAACTCAAAAATGGCAATTATTTGTTAATTTATCCGCAAATGTTGACATAATTGGTTATAACGCAACTTTGCAAGGCGGTTTATTTTCCAGCAGCATTTATACTTTAAGCAAAATAAACAGATTTGTGGGAAATGCAAGTTTAGGATTTACGGCAATCTACAAGTCGCTTAAATTAGAATACACTCAACACTTTAACACAGCAGAATTTCCACAAGCAGATAACCACAGTTGGGGATATTTTTTAATTAAATTCGCTTTTTGACATATAAAACAATATTTTTTATAATAACTTAGCCGTGTTTGTAAGGGAAATGTGGTATGCAGCCCATTGCCAGAACACGGTTTTATTAGATAATGAACTTGTCTGCCTTCTTTTGGCAAAAACTGTGGCTTGCTTTTTTTTGAAATAATCTTCACTTTTTTAAAACTAAATGTTCTGTTGCAAGCCAAACAAAAATTGAGCGAAGCAATCTGGTGAAGCACGGGCTAGGACTGAGAACTTTGAGCCGATGATCCAATGCGATAATTTAATAGATTCGGATTCTCCCGAAGAAGTTCCAAAAGAACCTTTGTTGAACCAGAAGGAGTTCGTTTACCTTGTTCCCATTGCATTACCGAAGACGAACTTACATTTAATACTTTTGCAAATACGCTTTGACTCAACTTAATTTTCTCTCTTATCTCCTGAATATCTTTTGCTGTTATTTCAACTTTCGGTATTTCAACTCCAAGCTCTTTCAATTCTTTTGCGGTGAAGGAAGTTTTAATGCCACTTTTTACCAAACCTTGAATGGTTTCACCGATAGCATTTTTAATAGTCTCTCTCATAATTTATTCCTTTAGGCAAATAAAGTTGCCTTCTTTTTTCATTTCAGCAATTTCTTGATGATTAAGTTTTAATAAATCTTTTGCCAATTTCTTAAAATACTTTAGCTCGTCCTTGTCTAAATTTTCTTTTTCGTTTTTTGAAAACCCGAAAACGAATATAGCGATTTCAGATTCTTTGAATACAACGATAGTTCTAAATCCTCCACTTTTACCTTGCCCCAACTTTGGCATCCTTGTTTTATAAAGTCCGTTCCCCAAATCAGCTGTTCCAAGGTTGTATGTAATGTTTTCAAGGGTTTTTAGAAGTTCACCATCGCTTACGTTATTCCTTTTCGTCCATTTATCGAACCACTTTGTTTTAAATTTTAGCATAGTTAAATATATCACATTGTGCTATATTGTGCCAAGATAATTTGCATTTATTTAATAAAATATAAAACGGTACGATTTTTAAACCATAGCCTGTAACTTAAATTTTACTAATTAACGTCTAGTAAACTTATCAAAGCAGTTTTAATTTGGCTTTAGCAAAAACTGCGACTTGCTTTTTTTGAAATATACTTCAATTTTGGGTTTTTCATGCCTTTAGCATTTGATTGAAGTTCAACTTTTCACTTTTTCATGCTTTTAGCATTTACTCAAAGCACCACTTTTTGCTTGGGCGAACAATTATCATTTAATAATTACTTCCTTTTAAACCTAAGAACGTTTTTATATTTATAAAATGCTTCTCTTTTGAGTTGGACAAGCAATTTTCATTTAAATATTTAACAAAATGGTTTGCTGGTTGAACTAATAACCAAATGTAGTAGCTACGGCTTAGCTCAACACCGGATTATACCTCAGCTTCGTTCGGTATCAATCCTTTATAACGTTATGTGCGTTTTATTTCAGATTTCATTTTCTTTTGAAGAACTCCTTTATTTTTTCCAAATAATTTTTCTAAATACACTTGCTCAAAAGTTAATTTGATAATTTCTGGTCTATATTTACCGAAATATATTATTTCAGATTCCTTAATTTGACTAGATTCTAAATAGGAATCATAGTAATCATTAATTAACGTCTTTTTCGAAATTGCTCCCTCAACAAATCTATAAGTATCACCAAGATTGGAGTAAAATACATCAACAGTATTTTTAATTCCATTTTGAGAAAACGATCTCATAAATTTGAACCCAATTAAGTGTATCTTATTCTTGCCACCAAAGAAGTCATCTTCTTTGTTTGAAGACAATTCAATTGGAAGATATATTTTATGAAAATAAAGTAAGCGAGCTATTGGAGTACTATTACCTAGAATCTGATATGCAGCTCTCTGGAATAGAAGTGAGCTACTATTTATATGAGAATAGAATTGAAAAACGATTGGTGAAGTTGAATTTACATTTAGCCCTATTTCAAAATATTTATATTTTTTATAAAAGTTATTAGTTAAAAATGGCTCCAATTCTTTCTTTATTATTCTTACATTTTTGGTACTAGTTTTTTGTGGGATTTTCACAACCTTAGAAGCATAAAATATTATATCTGATAAGATTGTTAGATACAGTTTATAAATATCGGAGGAAGTCAAGATAAATGATTTTTTATCATCATCGTAATACCTTAATACCCCTTGAAATGTAATTTTTAATAAGTGAACAATTGTGGCTATTTCATTCGTAGAGTTATGTGCTTTGTCATCTATCTCTCTTATCTCGAGATAAGCATTTTGTAGCTCTTTATTATTAACAGGACGATTTTTATAAATTTTAGTAGAATGTTTCTCTAGGAGTTTATGACACAAGCTCATTATTTCTTTGTTTAATTCTTGAGTTTCTTCAAGCAGTTTAATTATATGATTTTCTTGAAGTTTTTTCTTTAAAATTGGAAACCCCCAAAAAATACCTAGTACTAAGCCGCAAATGGTTATTATTTCAGTTATTATTGATAAGTAGTCTTCCAGTGATCTTGTAGTTTCAGACTCAATTTTAGTTGTGTCAATGGAATCTGTTGTAGTAATTTGTTTGTCACTATTATTTATGGTTATTTCTTGCGATTGTGCAAAAATTGAAAGAAAAAACATTGAGAGTAGAATTAGTATTTTCATCATAATCCTAATTTAGATTTGACACATAACGGCGTTGCGTTTAGCCCGCCGCCCAACACAACTATGCGGCAAACATTACAGAACATTATTTTATTAATCAGTTTTTTATTACAATCACACTTTAATGAACAACTTACATTGAAAAACTAAACCCGAACAACCAATCGACCGGTTCGCAAGAAGCGGTCGGGCTGAAACGCTGGTTAGCTAGATTTATTAATATTCATATAAATTCACTTTGTTTTGTAGGAATAGTTTTTTTAATGAATCTATCTGCTTATCGTATTCTTTTTTCTTTTTCGTATACTGATTTTTAATATTATAATTAGTGCTAATTTCATTCTGCACAACCTTTGTATATGCCAAAAAGTACGATATATATTGAACTAAACTTTGTCGAAGATTCTTATTGTCTTTAGTAACTTTATATTCACTAGCAATAAGATGTTCATTATATAAAGGGACAATATAATTTATATTCTCGCATGTTTGTAAATAGCCCATAAATAGATTGTATAAGTCATAATTCAATACATTTAATATGTAGGGATCATTTATAACTAAAAGAATAGAATTTATAGACATTTTAGGATATAGTTTCTGAAATGACGAAGTATCACTAAGTATTATTTTTATTTCATAACCATTTCCCTTATTATAATCACATTCTCTTTGCATAAATTCAATTTTCGTGATTGCGTCAGTTTCTAATGATAAATCATTTTGATAGTTAGTTAACCAAAATCCCAATAACACACCAAAAACCATAGCTAAAAAATTTAGAATATACTCCCATTTTATATTTGAAAATGCTCTTTTAAAATCATCGTAATATTTTTTGATTTTCATATTCATCTAGCTAACCCTGTATTGAGCCGACAGAAAATACTAGTTTTGAGATTGTTAGCCCGAAATATCGTTCTTCCTAACAATCTTTCTGTTTTCTGTATAGTTCTCATAAGTTATTGTTTTTATTTAGTTCATAAAAATTTATATATTTTCTTTAGTTTATTATGCCGATTTGCTTTCGGACTAACAAACTTTAAAATCAATCCGTTTAACAGACAAGCAATTTATTTAAGTAATTTTCGGTTAATAATTTGGGGCAAGTAAAGTAGAGTAATTCATTAACCTCTTTACAACAAATATCTTTGCAAAAATTAAACATAATTATCTTTTTAAGCAAAGAGAATTTTCAAACATTTTTGCCAAATTGGCTCAAGATATTTTGGATAAAATTATGTCTATTAAATTTTCTTTATGTATTAATTAGTCTTATTTTAATCTGATAATGAACTTTTAGTTTTGTTAATTCTTCAAAAATTATAAAAAACCAATCTGAATAGACCATTTTTTAATAGCTTTAAACAGCAATTAGTTTGTGCTATTTTTATGCAGAATAAACTATTTCTTTTTGAGTTTCAAAAAAACATCACCTTTTTTATAATTTAAACCAAGTGTGTCTATTGTTGAAAAAATAGTTAAAGTGTCATTTGATTTTTCCCAAGCAAAATACTGGCTGCTTTTTTTAATGTTGGAATTACTCAAACTAAGCGAGTTATAATCTGGTGGACCATAATGGTAATTTGCAAGCACGTAATATTTATTATAACCGTCTACTCCAATAATCTCTCCATCCAAAGTAAATGAAACTTCATGCTTAAGTGAATCTAAAGTTATATAATCGCCTTTAAAATAGAGGTCATTTATTAAAAAATGTGGAAGGAAGCTACCAAAGGTCATGTTTTCTTTTTGATATTTTTCTGGATATTTAATGAAATCTTTTGTGATACCTTTGTTGTTTTTAAGAACAAACATTTCATTATTTACTAACGTTACTGTATTTGTACTATTTTCCAATTTATCCTCAAATATTATTGAAGAATTACTAATAGTAAAATCGTAAAAACCTATTTCATTTAAGTCGTCAGAAAATCCCACTTTGTTTTCTTTTTCTGAAATGATAATATTAAAATATGGCTCATTATATTTATACGCCTCGCGTGGTGTAACACCATTAATAAGAGCATTATAATAATCCACATTTAACCAATAACCATAAAAGTTTGAATTAATTTGCGATTTTTGAGTGGATTGAGCAAATACACTCATACTTAACAAAAAACTCATAATAATTAACGTTTTCATAACCGATATTTTCCTTGTGATCTAAAAAAGTTAAATTCTTAAATTTTTCATTTTAACAGCAAAAGTTTTTTTGTTTGGCTAAAACTGCCAGCTTGTAATTTGTAAAAATATACTCCGCTACTTAATTTGCTTGCGTTAAAATTTACTTCATAATTTCCTGCTTTTTGTTCTTTGTTTACAAGCATTGCAACTTCACGCCCTAGAATGTCATAGACTTTTAATTGCACTTGTTGCACAGAATAATATTCTGTGCTACGAGGTATTGAATATTTAATAATTGTGCTTGGGTTAAACGGATTTGGGTAATTTTGCGAAAGTGAAAATGTTTCAGGTTGGGTTCCATTTGCATCAACACCAACAATATTAGCACCAAACCAAAATAACGCTAGTGTGGTTTGGGAAACATCTCCTTGACCAAACCAATAATATGAAGGTGAGGAATCAATTGATATTGGGTCATAAGTCATAAATACAATTTTATTTCCAGCGGGAAGAACTCTGCTAACACCAACATTCACTTCTCTAACTTCTGGAGTTGCCATAATTCCACGTGTTTCAGCTTTCATAAATACTTCGCTTGTTTCATCTCCCTCAATTATTTCAAATCCATCAAACCAATTAGACGCTTGTCCAATTTCATACATTGGGTTATAGAGAATTGAATCTATTAAAACTGTATCAACAGCGTTTAATTCCCAAACTTTATCAAACATTGCCCCACCTAATTCAGTTCCTTCTTGCGGAAATAGTCTTGAAGGCAAATCTTGTCCAGAAGTACCATCATAACTAATATCATTGTAACTATGTGTAATTCCTAAGATATCATATTCAAATGACCCAATAAAATAATCTTTGTCTTCATATTGGTTATCAGCACCAAGCCACTCTTCACCTGCAAGCAAATAGTTTCTTTCACCATCGGCAGATAACCATTCTGTAATAACTTCTCTGTTATAATCCCCTGGTCCACCTGTACAAATTTCAAATATATTTTGATAGTTATCAACCAACTCTTTTGTTAACTCGCCATAAGCCCATGCATCATAAGTCCAACCATTGTATGTATATGAATTGTCAGTTCCAAAATAATATTGTTGTGGGTAACCATTTGGTGAAGTAAAACCATTAAAAACGACTAAGTTATTATCATCGTTAACCTTAATAATATTGTAAGTATATGATCGTGCAGATATTCCTAGAATACCATATACATTACTTGCAGTAATCCAATATCTAACTTCTGTTCCAGGAACTTGTCCAGGAATCTGAGCAGAATAAATATCGCCATTTGCTGTCATCAGAACAGATATTTCTTCTCCACCATTAATTGTATAAATTAAATTTGCTTCCGCGATACCGGATTCGCTTCCACCAGGGTTTGAGTCAATAATGGTAGCTTCAACCGTTCTTGCTTCTGTAGATAAAGTAGAAACTAATTTTGTTACATCAGTAAAGTAAATGAAGTATTCGATAGGAGAGATTTCAACTGCAACAGCAAAATCCCAAGTGTACATTCTTACCCACCATCCTGGATCAACTGTTGCATCTGTTTTTCCATTTTCATAAAACTTCCAACCTGAATATCCGATTGAGTTATCTGACCAGAAACCAATTCTATCGGCATCCAAATTTATTCCATCGTGTGTGGCTACAACTGCGAAAATTTCTCGATATTTTACTTGTGCATCCCCAAGTCCTGTAGTGCTTAAATCAACCCACTGATAAACAGGATCAGTTAAAGGTGAGAGAACAGGAGTAATTGGAATACCATAGCCATTATCAGACAATAAATCATAATTAAAAGTATTTGAATCTGGATTTTCATGGTTTGTCCAAGGTGGCAAAGGATTCTCCTCATATGTAGAAACCCAATCTCCAGTTGCCGTCTCGCCAAAAAAATCAACATTGTTCATTCCATCAGCATCTGATGGAAAGTAACCTATTTGTGTGTCATTATTAAAATTTTTTAATTGCTCTTTTGTCCAATTTAGTCGTATTAATCGTAATGAAATTGTTGCATTTTCTGTTCCAGTGTCATCCGCACATGTGAACCCAATTCCCTTAATTGTCATATCAGCGGGAGCTTCGAACCACTGAAGCATAACATCTTGACCGAAAAAGCCAAAATTGGTATTCCAATCACCGTCCAATCTTCTGTAGTTCAATGTATCAACATATTCTGCTGCATTTGACTGTTTACTTATGAATTGACTTTTGAAGACTTTTCCATCATTTCTTTTAATTTTGGAATCTGTTATGGCTTCGCGTAAATCTTTTTTATGATTTAGTTTAATTTGTTCACCATTGCTTTTAAGAATCATTCTTTCTTGAGCAAAAGTAATTGATGAAAGGAGTAATAAGATAACTGTAAGCTGTTTCATAGTAATTAACCCTAATTATTGAAATCAACTTACTAAAAATAATTTGGTGTTTCAACACAAAAGACACTTTTATAGAACATCTTTTCCACAAATATTTAAGATTATTTCCTGTATTGCGTGGTTTTCAAAAGCAATTAAAACATAAACAAATATGTAAAATTAAAAAAATAACGATATTCAAATTGAAAGCAATATCCTCTCAATTTTAATTTGTGCGTCTTTTGCACAGATCAGAAAATTTGTAATTAAAAGAAATAGTATTAATGATTCCACTCCAAAAACAAAATTTTTATTACTGTCTTTGCGAGCAAAGCGAAGCAATCTTTTGATATTAGCTTAAAATCGAAAGATTGCTTCGCCAAAAAATGGCTCGCAATGACAAGAACTACCTTTTCGGAGTCGACTCATTAATAAAGCAACATTAAAACTTATCTTGTTTTGAAATGAATAATCATTTGTGCAGACTAGCTAATAAGATAAAAAAAAATGGATACAAATTGCATCCATTAAACAATTCAATTAATATTTTTTGGTTTTTTAGGTTTGAAACCAATTCTATGAAAAGGATTTACAACACTAGAAGTAACATTGCGTAAATGTGAAAATATTCTTTTTAACGCTCTAAGATAAATTGCTAGAGCAACTGCACTTCCGCTTGTTAATGTAGTATCTTCTCCCCGAATTAGGGATTCAATTTTAGCATCAAATTTACGACTTACCCATTTATATTCTTTCAATAAATTAAAAGCAGCTTTTTCATCCGAATTCTTAAAGCAGTGAATTGTTTTACCAAAACTATCTTCAACAGCTTTTTCCAACTCCAATAAATCATTTTCAAAATCGCCTGCATGTAATCGTTGCGGATGGTTTTGTGCAATCTCTACAATATTTTTAGTAAAATCACCAATTCTTTCTAAATCGATAACAATGCTTGCTAAAACCATTCCAGACGGAAGTTCTGTATTTCCAGACATTGCTAAATGATTGAAAACATCTTTTCGAACTTCGCGTTGAAATTTATTAATTATAAAGTCTTGATCATTAATATCTAAATTTAGTTGACCACTATCTGTTTCTCTCAAAACTCTTTTGGAATCTTTAAACATTTGGTTGGTAATTTCCAACATTTCATACGATCTTTTAAACGCCCTATCCATTAGGGAATCTGATTTAAATATATTTAAAATCTCTTTTATCATTTTAGCCTCAATTCATAATATATATAACTAGTATTGGTACAATAAAGAAAAGAATTACAACATATGCAACAGGTATCAATTTATTTTTTATAGAATACTCTGCAAATCTTTCAGCCATTGTAATTGGAACAATTTTCAAAGGCATCCAAATAACAATTCCTGCAATATTAAAAAGCAAATGTGCAAAAGCAACGGTAACCGCAGCAATGTTTCCCGTTATTAAAGCTGCGAGTATTGCTGTAACTGTTGTTCCAACATTTGCTCCTAATGTATAAGGAAATATTTGAATAAGTGTTAACAATCCCGCACCAGCCATTGGTACTACCAACGAAGTTGTAATTGAACTACTTTGAACTAATATAGTTAAAAGCAATCCAACAACCATAGCCCTTGGAGCAGTTTTGAATAAAAATTGATCAAACCAAGCTCTAGCCTTTGACATAATTAGTATTTTTAATGAATCTGTCATATATTTTAACGCAACAAATAAAAACAATAATGCCACAAAAAGAGCAATCCATTTATATAGAAATCCGTCACTGACTCCTGATTTAAGTTGGGCAATAAAATAATACGAAACTGGCTTTGTAATTTCTTTTACTGGACTCAAAAAAGTAAGTCCTCCAACATTCTGAAACATATTGGCGAAAGCTTCAGATGCTACTCCTAAAAAGTTTGTTGCAACTTGAAGAGGAAACAATACAATTACTGCAAGAAAATTAAAAAAGTCATGAACCGTTGCAGCGGCAAAAGCTCGCCTAAATTCATTACTCCTATTAATTTGAGGAAGTGATGCAATTGTGTTTGTAATTGAAGTTCCAATATTTGCGCCCATTATTATTGGAATTGCATTATGAATATTTAATGCTCCACCGGCAACCATTCCAACAACAATTGATGTTGTAGATGAAGACGACTGAACAATTGAAGTTGCAAGAATTCCAATAAATAATCCCACTAGTGGGTTTGATGTTGTTTGTATTAAAGTATTAGCAAATTCCTTCCCAAATAGTTTCATTGAATCGCCCATCAATTGAAGACTCAAGAAAAAGAGATATAAAAAGAAAATCAATTTAATACTAGCTATTAAATTTGGATACTCATAAAAAATAATTTTTAACTTTTTCATTTAACCTATTTGAAAATAAACTAATATTAAATATCATTCAACTGAATTGAATTATCAACTGTAAACAAATATTTAACATAAATTTAATATTAACTTAATACTTGTTTCCCAAATTGAATTTAAATTACATAATTAAACTTATTAATTAATTTAGAGAAGAATTATAATGGAATTGTATTTAGTAATCCTTGTGATTTTAATTGTTTTGGCAGTTACTGATTTGATTGTTGGTGTTAGTAACGATGCAGTTAACTTTTTAAATTCTGCTATTGGTTCAAAAGCTGCACCTCGTTGGATAATCCTAACAGTTGCAAGTGCCGGTATTTTAATGGGCACAACATTTTCAACAGGTATGATGGAGGTAGCCAGAAAAGGGATTTTTAATCCTGAATCATTTCTACTACCAGAAATTATGATAATCTTTTTAGCTGTAATGATTACTGATGTTCTGCTTTTGGACTTATTTAACACATTTGGCTTGCCTACTTCAACTACTGTTTCTATTGTTTTTGAGCTTTTAGGTGCTGCCGTTGCTATGGCTATAATTAAAATTATGCATTCTGCAGAAACAATTCTTGATTTATATCATTACATAAATTCTGAAAAAGCATTGCTGATAATTTCTGGAATTTTACTTTCTATTGTAATTTCTTTTTCGGTTGGAGCAATTGTTCAGTTTATAACTCGCATGATTTTTACTTTTGATTACGAAAAAAGATTAAAAAAATATGGTGCTATATGGGGCGCATTTGCTTTAACTGGCATTACATTTTTTATTTTAATTAAAGGCGCTAAACACTCATCGTTTATGTCAAAAGAAATTGTTACCTGGATAAGCGTAAACACTTGGAACATTTTGATTTATGGCACAATTATCTGGGGAGTTATTCTTCAAATTCTGCTTTCCTTTACTCGTATAAATATTCTAAAAATAATTATTCTTGTTGGTACTTTTGCTTTGGCATTAGCTTTTGCAGCTAACGATCTTGTAAATTTCATTGGTGTTCCATTAGCTGGTTTAACCTCCTATAACTTGGGAGTAAATGCAACTGGAAATCCAATGGAAATGTTAATGACTGAATTGACAAAACCCGTGCAAACAAGTACTTTATTGCTTCTTTTAGCTGGCTTAATAATGGCGTTAACATTATTCTTTTCTAAAAAAGCTAATTCGGTTACTAAAACAGAAATAAATTTAAGTAGACAAGGGGAAGGATTTGAAAGGTTTGAGTCTTCACTTTTAGCTCGTAAATTGGTAAGAGGAACAATGTTTTTTGGTCGTGGAATTGAGATAATTGTTCCCGAAAAAGTTAGAACTGCTATTAAAGGTAGATTTAAAAATTCGCAAGCTAATATAAAAACTGCAGATGGTGATGAATCCTCCTTCGATTTAATTAGAGCATCTGTTAATTTAATGGTTGCAAGTATTTTAATATCGTTTGCTACTTCATTAAAGTTGCCTCTTTCAACAACATACGTAACCTTTATGGTAGCAATGGGAACTTCACTTTCAGATAAGGCTTGGGGAAGGGAAAGTGCTGTATATAGAATTACTGGGGTTATTACTGTAGTAGGTGGATGGTTTTTCACCGCTATTAGTGCTTTTACTGGTGCTGCAATTATTGCTTTTTTACTTTATTTTGGTGAAATGTATGCGATAGTTTTAATGTCATTGTTAGTTGTTTATCTTTTGGTTAAAACACAAATATTTCACAAAAACAAAGAATTAGAGGATGATAATTTAATTGCTGAAGAAGTTACTACTGAATTGGGTGCATTAGTATCATCAATGAAAAAAAGCAAAAAACTGATAACTTCCATAAAAGAGACAATTGTAGAATCGCTTTCAGCTCTTAGTGAAGAAGATATTGATAAACTGAGTAAATTAAAAAAAGAAATTAAAAATCAGAAGAAAATATTGAATCAAAACAATGTTAGTATTATTGATTTAATTAAATTACAGGGACATGATAACACCAAGCAAGAGAGAAGATATGGAAAATTAATTGCTTCTCTTCAAATGCTACAAAAAAATTCTAGTAATATTTGGCTATCAAGTTTTTCACATATTGACAATAATCATAAAACTCCGGATTTAGCACTAATGAGCGACTTAAAAGAGATTGTAGCAAAATTAAGCTCTAGAATAAAAATCGCTGCCGAATTATTGACTAATGTAGAAGTAAAGGACTGTGATTTATTTGATAACGCTTCAAAGGAATTTGATGAAACAATGAAGCAATTTGATAAAAAACAAATTCAGCGAATGAAGGAATCTTCTGGTTCGACAAGAAACAATTTTCTATTTTTGGATTTATTCTCATATCTAGAAAACATTTCACATCATTTAAATCAATTAGTGGTTCTATACTGTAAAAACTACAACCATCTAAAATAATTTATATGTTAAAACCCTCGGATAATAAAACTGAGGGTTTTGTTTTTTATTCCATTTTTCTATGATTGCCCAATTAACCAAGTACCTTTTCAATTTTGAAAGCTATTTCAAAAGCAACATTTTTTTAACTAATACGTATTCATCTGCGTTAATTGAGTATAAGAAAATTCCACTCGGTTGATTCCCTGCATTAAAAATAACGCTATATTGTCCACTATCTTGAAATTTATTTACTAGAGTGGCAATTTCTTGACCAATTGAGTTGTAAATTTTGATAGTTACTTTACTTGCTTCTGACAGGCTGTATCTAATTTCTGTAGACGGATTAAATGGATTTGGGTAGTTTTGAAACAAAGATAATTTAGTTGGAATATTATTAGCTCTATCTTCTATATTGGTTAATAAAGAAACTTCGGCTGTATCAAACACTGTCTCGCTTTGATCAGTTAAAGAAACAATAATTGTTTGAGAAATGTCTACTCTATTTTCTGAGGTCCATGTAAATAATCCAGAGTTTGTAATTGTTGCACCCACTGGACCAGTTACCATTGAAAAACTCAGCAAATCTCCATCTTGGTCATTAGCTGTGTATTGATATACTAAAGTTTCCAGCTCAGAAATAGTTGTATCTGGCAAAACGTTAACAAAAATTGGGGTATTATTACTTTCGCTTGCTATACTTCCATCAATTTTAGCAACGCTATATGAAACCGAAAGATTATTGGTTATTTCAACAAAATCAAATTTTATAGCTCCATTGCCCCCTAAATAATTGAATTTTAAATCAAATAATTTACCATTCAATTTTATTGGTGATATACTATACCACGAAACTATAATTGTATTGTCTGCATCAGAATTAATATTAAAAAACCCTCCAATAATTGCGTTATTTATTATTTCGTCCTCAAAAGAAATAATTTTACTATCATATTTTATTTTTAATGTAATTGAGCCAACATTTTCTAACGGTGTGATATTAATTGGAATAAGAATGTTAGTATTCACCGCAGCAGTTAAATTTGGAATCGAAATTGTTGCATCTTGTGCTATTATTTCAGAAAAGAAGAAAAGAAATAACCATATAAATATTTTTTTTTTCATTGAACTTTTTTTGGTTAAGAATAATACTTAATATGCAGACATAACTAATACTTTTCTACATATACTTGAGTTTAGGCAAAATAATGTATTTGTCATTTCGAACTTGTTTTTTGGTGTGAGAAATCTCTTGAATTATAAGAGATTTCTCTTACGATACAAAACATCGGAATTGAAATGACAAAGTGATAAATTCTTGTTTTGCAGAATTGTTACTATAATAAGTCCCAATTATTTTAGTAATAGCATTTTCTTAGTACTGATAAAATTTAAGCCATTACTATTTGAGGCAATAATTCTGTACAAATATATACCACCTGCCATATTTGATGCATCAAACGAAATTTTATGAAATCCTGCTTTAATTTCAGAATTTAAAAGTGTTTGTATCTTCTGTCCTTTTATATCATAAACGGTCATATTTACATTAGCTTGCTCAGGCAAACTATAATGTATAGAAGTTGATGGATTAAATGGATTTGGATAATTTTGCTCCAAAGAAAATTTAGTTGGCAAACTATTTGTCGCAATTATATCTGTAAGAACAGATACCTCTGCAGTGTCATATACAGTTACTGTTTGATCTGTTAAAGAAATAATTATTGTAGCAATAATATCTTCCGCTGTTGCTGGAGTCCAGTTAAATAGTCCACTCGTGCTTATTGTAGCCCCGTCTGGACCTGATTGCAATGCAAACGTTAGTACATCTCCATCTGGGTCCATTCCCAAATATTGATAAGTAAGAGCAATACCTTCTGTTATTGTAGTATCTGGAATTGAAGCTGTAAAATATGGTGTTCTATTAGCAGCAGTTACTATTACGCTTGTTGTATCAAATACCACTATTTTTCCATCAGTTAAACTTACTATAAGATTATAAACCCCCGCTTGACCAATGCTTGGTGTCCAATTGAAATTTCCACTTGTATTCATTGATGCACCTGCAATTGCGGTTACAAGCGCAAATGTTAATGGATCTGAATCAGAATCTGTTGCTGAATAAGAAAAGCTTAGAGATTCAGTCTCCACAATAGTTGTATCTGGCATTGTGTTTACAAAATATGGAGCTCTGTTTATTGCAGTTATTGTAACTTTTGTTGTATCAAATACCATTATTTTTCCATCTGTTAAACTTACTACCAAATTATAAACTCCAGCTTGACCAATACTTGGTGTCCAATTGAAATTTCCATCGGTATTAATAGATGCACCTGCAATTGCAGTTACAAGCGCAAATGTTAATGGATCTGAATCAGAATCTGCTCCTGTATATAAAAAGGAAAGTGCTTCTGTCTCTAATACTGTAGTATCAGGTAAGGTATTTACAAAATAAGGAGCTTTATTCTCAGCTATAACTGTAATATTCGTTGTATCGTAAACAACTGCTTTGCCATCAGTTAAGCTAA
>JAHISP010000103.1 GCA_018818165.1 Bacteroidota bacterium
CTGATCAACGACAATTATTTTTTCCCTGCAACGACAATTAGAATTCCCGTTTTTTCATCTCTGTAACCATTTAATTTTATTAAAAAACACTTGCAAACACTCCATGATTATGTTTTTTAAGTTTATCCTTCCGGAGGATAGGGCAATGCTGGAGAGCAACCCGAGCGCCGAGAAGGTGACCGAAGTATGAGGGCCGCATGATATTGTGCGGCCTCATCTTTTTTAATTTCTTGGATTTTGCCTTCTCTCATACTTTGGTCCTCAATGCGATAAACTCCGGGGGTTTGGGGGCTGGCCCCCATTATAATTGGTAAAAAGTCCATTTTTCAATAGAAGCCGGTTCGGCTATGCGTCAGACCATGGCGTGATAATACACGCCCAATTGTACTTTCGGATGGTACTGGCTCAATTTGATAAAATTCTTCCAGTCTTTTTTTGATGGCCTTGGAACCACAACCAATCCCTTTATTATATAATTCCAAACGTACCATTTTGACGATTTCTTCGATTTCATTTTTTGTATACATTAAAATTTCCTTTCATTTGTTTTTTGCTTGTTCCATTCGGTAACTGTCTACATTCAATTCCAGAATGACACTGTGATGAACGAGCCTGTCAATGGCGGCTGCCGTAGTCATGGGATCTTTAAATATCTTGTCCCATTTGGAGAATGTCAGATTGCTGGTGATCATCAGGCTGCTGTTTTCATAACGATCTGCCAGGAAGGTAAACAACACCTCCATCTCTTCCCGGCTTTGTTGGACATACCCGATATCATCAATGATGACCGCATCAAATCTGGACAGTTTTTTCAGTTTTTTGGTCATTTCAAGCTCTTTTTTAGCGATCAATAAATCCTGAACAAGCTGACTGCATGAAATAAAAAGAACTTGTTTCCCTCTTTCAATAAGAGCATGACCAATGGCACATAAAAGGTGTGTCTTGCCGCTGCCCGGATTACCAAAGGCCAATATGTTCTCGGACCGATTTAAAAAAGATCCGTTGATCAGAACACTCAAATGGTTGGCCACCTTTGGGGGAAGGCGTTTTTTATCAAAGTTTTCAAAAGTTTTTGATGGTGGAAGTTTGGACAGATGGAGATTGCGGGATATCCGGTTCTGCCGCCGTGTCTCACATTCGAGGTTCAACAGTTCCAAAAGATACTGTTCATAGCTCCATGTTTCTGCCCGGGCCTGCCCTGCAACCTCCTCATAACTTCGGCGTATGGTTGGCATATGAAGTTGTTTGAGATTTTCAACGATCTGATCCTGATCACTTAGCATCAGATCACCCCCTCAAATAGCTGGTCATAGCATCTTAAATCAACTTCCTGGATGTGGATATCGTCAGTCTTAAAAACCGGTTCATTGGGCAGCATAAGGGCTTGAACCTGTGCCTTGCTAATATCCTCATTCGTATCAATTAAAATTCTCAGTGCATTGTCTACCGCAGTTTCGCTTTCTTTAGCAGCCAGATATAAAATTGCCAAATATCGTTTAGAAGCACTCCTGGCGGTATAACGCTTTCCCAGATTGTCATACGCAATTCTGAATCTGCTGGTGGGAAACAGTTCATCCCGATAACGATAATTCTCGAATGCCCCCGGTTTTCGGATCAGACTGTCAATTATATGCCGATAATTGATGATGTGTTTCCCTTCACCACGTTGTCTTGGCAAGGTATCAACCTTTTTTTGGCCGTACCATATTTCCAATCGTTCCATGTACAGGCGAGCCTGGATACCCTCACCAATAAGCCTGCTGTTTACAGAATACACATTATGGTTTACCCGTATGGTGCTGCTGGGGCCAACTTTCATGTCCTTTTTTTTACATGAATCAATCCGGCGTTTGGGTAATCTGCGTAAAACAGCCTGGTCTTCCATAAAACGCTTTATGCGACCGGCATTTAACTGTGCAAACAATTTGTGTAAAAAACACTCATATGCGCCTCGATCTTCAAAGTCCCGGCAACCCCTTAAAAGCAGGGTTTGATCAACCGCCTTTTTAAAACGATAGTTGCGTTGTTCCACATCTCCATTTTCATGTGGGCTACTCGGGTTTGTTTTACAGGGAATAATTCCATAGTGATCGACAAGATCTTGGTATCTCCGGGTAAATTCTTCAGGATTATCCGCTTTATTTACGGCTGTAGTCAAACAATCGGTGCGATGATTTATGGGCACACCTCCCAGCTCCCATAAAGCATTTTGAACTCCCTGGCTCAAACTCTCAAAGCTTTCTGAAAAACAAACAGTCCCGGTTTCCCAATTGGAATAGGTCAAAACAAAATGATAAACCATATGGTCAAAGGGAACGCCGTTGATGGTCACCCCCAGTTCGTTCATATGGGTAAAATCCGACTGACATAATTCTCCGGGTTTATGTATTTGACTGAAGAATATTTCTTTAGGTGGGCCTTCTATAGCTTTCCAGTGTTTAATCCGGCGTTGTAGGGTTCTCAGTTGGCCATCGGCAAACACACCTGGGAGCCTTCTCTGAAGATCTTCAAACAGGGTCTTAGCTTCCAGTCCAGGATTAATCTCTATCATTGATTTAATGCCATCCCAGACTTCTTCAAATGAATCATTGCGTGTTCTCCATGTGTGCTCCCCCGTAAGTTCACTGGGCAATTTGCCTTGATTCCGATACTTGCGAGCGGTTTTTTCATCCACCCCTGCCTTCATTGCCGCCATCCCGAAATTCTTTTCTGTTTGAATCAATTTGAATAACCTCCTCACTTGCTGGTCCGTTACCATCCAGATTTCTCCTTTTGAGTGTGATTTGGATAGTCGTACCATTTTTTTAAGGTTTTACATTTCGGGAATTTTAATTGTCGTTAGGCGGGAATTATAACTGACGCTGATCA
>JAHISP010000009.1 GCA_018818165.1 Bacteroidota bacterium
ATCCCCATCAAGGCAGAAGCCATTTTCCAATCTCGCTTAAACTGATAAAATATTCCAAACAAACCTATTGCAAAAGGAATGCCGAGTAATTGCCAAAATTTTACTCCAGTGTCTTGAACAGTTGAATTTCTGCCTATATAATTCCATCCAAGATATCTGTTGAACATGTGATCCATCTGGTAATTCCAGAAGAAATCTAAATCGCTACTATAATTAGTGTATATGCTTTGTTGATGACCTTCTTGCGAAAATCTGCGTTTGAATGTTGGGAAATCACCATATTGTTCACGATTCATATATGAATGAAATTCAGACATCGTTTTAGGATCATTCAAATTTATTGGAGTATCTTGATTTGCACGAATCATTGTCATTGAATATGATGAGTATCCAAGTAAAATAAATAGAGCACTTTTAGCAAGAAGGTTGGTCGTTGGTTTATTAGTTTTTTGAGACCAATAAATAAGATATCCAACAGCAGCAAAAATTCCAAGAAATGCTGTAATGTTCATTACATAATCATCGCCACTTAAATTATAAATAAGTTTTGGAATATACTTTACAAATCCTGGATAAACAGAAATTAGTATTACTCCACCAATCATAATTGGCAGATAAAATGAGTTTTTCTGGAAAATTTTTTTCCACATTGCCCCCATAAATACAACCCAAAAAAGACCAACTAACGTAACAAATCTTAAATCAAAAGCTTTGTATTCCTCAGGTGAAGGAGCAACACTACTTGTTGCAGTTGCCCAAATAAAGATGGCAATTACCAAAGTTCCAGCAGTTTGAATTAAAAACATAAAGCTAGTTTTCTTTGTGATTGAATCGTCGTTCATATACTTACGGAACATAATAATCATTACAATAGGAACAATAGCTAGAACCGACATTAAATGCACACCTATTGACAATCCAATTAAATATGCAATCATAATCAAATACTTTTCGTTATCAGATGAATCAGCTTTTTCGTTCCAGACTAAAATTAACCAAGTAACAAAGGCAATAAAAAAAGTTGAGAAAGCATAAACTTCAGCTTCTACTGCATTGAACCAAAAAGTATCTGCAAAAGCTAAAGATAAAGCTCCAACAGCAGCAGAAAAATAAGTCCCAATTTGATTAAGAGAGGAATCATATTTCTTATTATTGTAGTTTTCAATTAACTTAACCGCGGATAGGTAAACAAACAGAATTACAAAAGCACTAGATAAAATAGATATTGTGTTTACACGGAATGCAATGTTCTCGGCAAATGGAATCATAGATAAAAGTCTACCAAGTAGAATAAAAAATGGGGTTCCGGGTGGATGAGGAACTTGAAGACCGTATGACGACGCAATAAATTCACCACAATCCCAAAAAGAAACTGATGGTTGGGCTGTCATAAAATATGTAACTGCAGCAATTAAAAACACAAAAAACGCAATTATTCTGTGAGTGTTTTTTTGACTCATTCTTTCCTCATTAAATCATTTTTAAAAATACATTTTTTGTCTGTCTTAAAAATGTTTTGGACAAAACTAGTAAATTTTAATAGACAGTTTTAGCTATTTATAATTACTTAAAAATAATTAACTTTTAGCTAAATTACGTTTTTTCTTTGTCTTATTATCTCCTTTTTGTTTGTTCTGTGATTGCAGTACATGTTTCTATACATTCCTAAGAATAATTTTTTAATAGTTGGAATTTTATCACAATTATTAAATAATATCAACAATCAACCTTGTTTTAATGAATTTTAGAATCACTCTTTTCAATTTCAAGCAAAGAAATTTTGCTAAATCATATTCGGTGAGGCTTTGGGTAGCAACAGGATGTTTATCAGATAGTCTCCAGTTCGAATCTGGCAGGGCGCAACATTAAAACCTCGATTACAATACGTTTTCGAGGTTTTTTGTTTTGTGAAATTTTGAAAAAATTTGATGATTTTGGTAAAGTGTGACGCACTGCGTCCGGATTTAAGTAAAGGTGCTGCTGAGGATATCATTTTCACTACAATTTTGAAGATGGTAGGATAAATGCCGCGGATTGCTTGAAATAATGAGGTAATTCTTTTTTATCCAATTATTAGCTATCCCTAATAATTGTTTCTACACTTATATCTTTATCCTCAAGTTGAAAACTTCTAATTTTAGGTTGAATAATTTTTAAATTTATTTCCTCAAGTTTTACATAATCTAAAAATTCATTGATATACTTAAGTTCTTCTTTTTTCTTTTCATCTCTTTTTACTTCTCTATAATTCTCTATAAACCTTTTCCCTAAAAAAATACATTCAGGCTTTGGGATACCTTTAATTAGTAATCTATTTTCCTTGGATTTCCAAAAATCGATTATAATTCTGTGTTCTTTTTCATATTTCCAATCAATAGATTTTGAAATAATTGAAATTATAACAGCATGTTGAATTTTATTACTATCTTCACAAAGTTCCGTTACATCAATCGGTTCATCAAGATATATTACGGGGTAAATAGAATTATTTATTTCATTGATGGATTTACTAAAATCATATATGGTACAGATGCCTTTATTGTTATTCCCATAATGACTCCACATTTTAATATCATTGAAATCTGTGCTAAGACAAACAACTCTAAAACCTTTAGTTAGATACGATAGTTTATGCTTATCCGATCTTATAGCATTATTTAGCAATGTTTTTCTGTGGTCGTCGTTAATAATTTCTTGTTGACCAAGGCTTTTTGATGATAAATTTAAGTCAGTAATTATTTTGTCGTGTTGAGTCTCCCATAAAGGACTTGCCTTTATTCAAAAAAACAGTGACCTTAGTTGTTGATAATCCGTGTAAAAAATAATAGTCCCGCAAATTGATGCCTAAAATGCTCGTGCTTTGAGTCTTATTGTCGGAGATACGTAATTCAATAATTGGTGTTATATCACTTATTTCGGAAAACCCGCTTGGCAGCCTACTTATAATTATCTTCGAACACGGTCTTTGTTTAACAACATTGAGGTTATTATGAAAAAGAACATTCGTAAAATTAATCATACCGCAGCTGG
>JAHISP010000010.1 GCA_018818165.1 Bacteroidota bacterium
AGAATAATGAAGATATTAAAAAGAATAAAACTTTTAATGAAGAAAACATTAAAGCTGAAATATTAAAAGAAGAAAATGATTTCTTCACTAGGGTAATGAATAACAAAGAAAGAAAGAACTATAAAAATAACACTTTGAAGTTGTTCAAGTAATTCTTTTATATCATTTCTTTTAACATATCTTAAAAACGTATTTTACAAAATATTTAGTTAAATTTGAGTATAGATTTTAATAATTAGGTACTATAATGGATGGTAATTTTTCAGAAAGAGTGCAAGAAGTAATTCGCTTAAGTAGAGAGGAAGCTCTTAGGCTTGGACATGATTATATAGGCACAGAACATATATTATTAGGTATAATTCGTGAAGGATATGGAATTGCAGTTAAAATTCTTCAAAATTTGAATGTTGATTTATTAACTTTAAAGAAAACAGTTGAAAATACAGTTAAAACTTCTGGTGGAACATTAACAATAGGAAATATTCCATTAACAAAACAAGCAGAAAAAGTCTTAAAAATTACTCAAATCGAATCAAAAATATACAAATCAAATGTAATTGGAACTGAACATATTCTACTTTCTTTGTTAAGAGATGAAGATAATATTGCAACTCAAATTTTACAACAATTTCAAGTTACTTACGAAACTGCTCGTGCAGAATTGAATGCAATTTTAAGTAGTAGTGCTTCAGCTTCTCAAAAATCAAATTTCTCCACACCCATTCCAAAAGCAAAAGTTGAAAAGTCAAAAACACCAGTTCTTGATAATTTTGGAAGAGATTTAACAAAATTGGCAATTGATGATAAACTTGATCCAGTTATTGGTAGAGAACAAGAAATTGAACGAGTTGCTCAAATATTAAGCAGAAGAAAAAAGAATAATCCTGTATTAATTGGTGAGCCTGGTGTTGGCAAAACTGCAATTGCCGAAGGTTTAGCTCTAAGAATTATAGAACGAAAAGTTCCTCGAATATTGCAGGATAAACGGGTTGTAACTTTGGATATTGGTGGAATGGTTGCAGGAACTAAATATCGTGGGCAGTTTGAAGAAAGAATGAAAGCTTTAATGATGGAGCTTGAAAAAGCTGATGAAGTTATTCTTTTTATTGATGAATTGCATACAATAGTTGGTGCTGGTGGTGCATCTGGTTCACTTGACGCCTCCAATATGTTTAAACCTGCACTTGCACGTGGCGAAATTCAATGTATTGGCGCTACAACAATGGATGAATATAGAAAATATGTTGAGACTGATGGAGCTCTTGATAGAAGATTTCAAAAAGTTATTATTGAACCACCTTCCGTTGAAGATACAATTGAAATATTGAACAATATCAAATTTAAATATGAAGAACATCATAGTGTAAAATATACTGATGATGCTATAAATGCGGCTGTTAATTTGAGCGAAAGATATATTACTGATAGATATTTTCCTGATAAAGCAATTGATGTGCTGGATGAAGCTGGTTCAAGAGTTCATATGGGTAACTTTAGAGTTTCCGATGAAATTATAAGACTAGAAGAAGAAATTGATAAAATTAAAAGAGATAAAATTACAGTTGTTAAACGACAAGATTATGAAGAAGCTGCTCATTTAAGAGATACAGAAAGAAGTCTGCAATTAGAGTTGGAAACGGAAAAAGATAGGTGGGAGCAAGAAACTAAAGATTTAGTTTATGATGTAACAGAAGATGATATTGCTACTGTTGTTGCCATGATGACTGGAATTCCTGTTACAAACGTGGCGCTTGAAGAATCTGAAAAACTAATGAAGATGGAAAGCGTATTAAAGGAAAGTATTGTTGGGCAAGATGAAGCTATTGGTAAATTATCCAAAGCAATAAGAAGAACACGTGCTGGATTAAAAAGTCCTAATAAACCAATTGGCAACTTTATCTTCTTAGGTCCAACAGGTGTTGGTAAAACAGAATTAGCAAAAGTTCTTGCAAAATATCTTTTTGATTCTGAAGATGCGCTCATTAGAATTGATATGAGCGAATACATGGAAAAACATTCAGTTTCTCGTTTAGTAGGTGCACCTCCAGGATATGTTGGATTTGAAGAGGGTGGACAACTAACTAAAAAAGTTAGACGAAAACCTTATTCGGTTATTCTATTTGATGAAATTGAAAAAGCACATCAAGATGTATTTAATATTTTATTACAAGTATTGGATGATGGTGTTTTGACTGATAGTCTTGGTAGAAAAATTGATTTTAAAAATACAATTATTATTATGACTTCAAATATTGGAACAAAATCAATACGTGATACTGGTGGCTTTGGTTTTAGTGGTGATGAAGAGGTTGACAAATATAAAAATCTTAAAAATACTGTTGAAAGTGCATTAAAGGATTTATTTAATCCTGAATTTTTGAACCGTGTGGATGACACTATTGTTTTCAGAAATCTTGACAAAGCTGATATTACTAAAATTATTAAAATTGAATTAAAGGATTTAATTAAAAATTTAAGTAGAAACAAAATGGAAATTGAGCTTGATGCATCTGCTGATATATTTTTAACTGATAAAGGCTTTGATCCAAAATTTGGTGCTCGTCCGTTGAAACGTGCTATTCAAACTTATATTGAAGATCCACTTTCAGAAGAGCTATTACTCGGAAATATTAAATCTGGAGATAAAATTATTGTTTCTCACCCAGAGGGGAATGATAATTTGATATTTAATACAGAAAAGCAAATTGAAATATCTTCAAAAATGAAAGATAAACACGAACCTGATATTTCTGAAAAAGAAGAAAATTAAATTTATTAAACATTATTTATTTTATTTAGAAGTAATCCAATATGGGTTACTTTTTTATTAGTGAGACCTTTATGAAAGGAATATTATTTATTTTATTTGTTTGTAGTAGTCTATTTGCACAAGACAATTTTAATAAAAACTTTAATGATAAAACATTACGGTTTGATTTTTATCATGTAGGAAATAGTGAATCTGAACAAATTGTATTTGATGAATTAATTGAAGAACCAATTTGGGGTGGTCCTAAAATAAATCTTATAGATACTTTAAATCTAGGCGCATATAAAGTTGCATTATTAAATGGAGAAAATGAAATTATATATTCAAAAGGGTTTTCAACACTATTTAAGGAATGGCAGGCAACAAGAGAAGCAAAAGAATTAACTCGAGCTTACAGCGGTGCAATTATTTTCCCTTATCCTAAGAGAAATGTTACTTTAAAATTATATTCCAGAAATAAAGAGAATAATTTTGAAGAAATTTATTCTTTGAATATTGACCCAACAAATTATTTCATCAGAAAGGGGAATGATGAAAAATACGAAACTGACAAAATAAAATATTCTGGTAATCCATCCGAAAAATATGATATTGCATTTATCCCAGAAGGTTACACCGCTGATGAAATGGATAAATTTATTTCTGATTGTAATTTGTTAACTAATTATCTTTTTGAATATGCTCCATTTGACCAGTTGGAATCTGAATTTAATTTTTGGGCAATTAAAGCACCATCTCAAGAATCTATTTGTGATATTCCAGCAGATAGTATTTGGGGAAATACTTTACTAAATTCATCCTACTATACTTTTGATAGCGAAAGATATTTGATGACAGAAGATTATCAGAAAGTCTGTGATGTTGCTTCAAATGCACCTTACGACCAAATATATATTTTAGCTAATTCCAAGAAATATGGTGGTGGAGCAATTTTTAATTTTTATTCATTAACTGTTACAAACGACCCAAAATTTAAGGAAATATTTATCCACGAACTTGGTCATGGACTTGCTGGTTTAGCTGATGAATATGGTTATGATAATTCTTTTGAGAATTTTTATCCAAAAGGGGTTGAGCCATGGGAAAAAAACATTACAACTTTAAATAATTTCTCTTCCAAGTGGGAAAATGATATTGATTCAAGCATTCCAGTGCCAACACCAGATGAACAGAAATATGAAGATATAATTGGAGTTTTTGAAGGTGGGGGATATGTGGCAAAAGGTGTTTACCGTCCTACACATAATTCCATTATGAGAACTCTGGAAGCAAAGGAGTTTAATAAACCGAGTAAACAAGCAATTAGAGAAGTGATATTATTTTATTCAAAATAAAAAGTTAAAAAGTATTAAATATTAAACGCATGTCTTTCCTAAATGTTCTAATCTGGAATCTTTCATGTGTATAAGATTACCGCTTAAAACATGGTGACATGACAATCAAAAAAGCAAAAAATATGAAACAGAAAAAATTATACAGAGCTTTAGACACAGTAGCATCACAGCATTTTGATACTGAAAAAGAATTGTTAATAGAGATTTTAACCCAAGTTGTCGAAAACTATCATATTCATATTACTGGAGGTAGGCTTTGGCAATTAAATGTTCAAAACGAATGCTACGATTTACTCTACCAAATTGGGAATGTTGAAAAAATTGATAGTTCATTTGTGCTTAGTTTAAGAGAAAATCCAATATTTGAAAAAGTAACTGCTGAACGGACTATTCTTGCAAATGAAACAAATCACTATTTAATTGAAAAAGGAATATTTAAATATTCTGCTTCTGGAGTTGGTGATAAGAAAAAAGTAGGCGGAAAACGATTTTATGAATATATTTTTGCTGTAAATAGTGAGGAAGTAAATGAAGATTTATACTATTCGCTAAACATTGTGGCAACAATTCTTACGTCAAAAATAAATGATAATCGTCATAAAGATTCACAAAGAGAAATTAATTACGATATTGATGAAGCAAAAAAACTTCAAAAAAGCATACTGCCAGAGCATGAAAGAATTTTTAATGGTTATTCTCTTTTTGGGGTAACAATTCCAGCAAAAACAATGAGTGGTGATTTTTTTGATTATCTAAATTTTGGATCTGAATCAGATAGACTTGGTATTATTGTTGGAGATGCTGCTTCTAAAGGAATTAGTGCGGCGGCTGAAGCAATGTATATTACTGGTGCCATACGAATGGCTGTAAATTTTGAAATTAAAATATCGGCATTATTAACAAAATTGAATAAAATAATTAATAAAATTTTTACAGATGATAGATTCACTACACTTTTTTATGGCGAAATATCAAATGATGAAAAAGGACTTTTTCTTTATGGAAATGCTGGGCATAATGCTCCTTTATTCTATTCAGTTAGCAAAAAGGAAATTAAATATTTACATTCAACAGGTCCATTATTAGGACCAGCACCTAATTCAAAATATAAAACAGATAGCATAAATATTGAAATTGGAGATGTCCTAGTAATATATTCTGATGGAATTGTTGAAGCCGCTGATACAAATTTTGACTTTTATGAAGAAAAAAGGTTGGAAAAATTAATAATAGAGAACTGTCACTTATCACCAAAAGACCTTACTTTAACTATTCTGGATGATGTAAATAAATTTGCTACTAATGGAATGTATAGTGATGACAAAACAATTGTAGTTGTTAAACGATTGAGTTGATAACTATTTATCTTCATTTGGTAATCCAATTCTATTAACTCTTTTCTTTGTTGCAGTTTGGAAAGCGTTGTATCGGGATGATCAGCAAAAGTAATTGTTAAAAATAGTAATATTAATATTGTAATTATTTTCATTCTTTACTCGAAATCAGTAATAACATAACCAAACCTAGGGAACATCATTACTATCAAACTTTCCTATAAAATTAATTTCTATGAGTTTTGTTTTATACATCTAAAATGACCAATGAAAGAATTATGTAGTTAAAACCAATAATATTTGTCCTCTAAACCTAAAATTCTTATATTTCGACCTCAATATTAAATAATATGCAAATGTTTTAAGCATTATAACGCTAATGGCATATTTAAAGAATAAGATAACAATATAAGTGAATATATATCCAATGAAAGTATTAAAATTTGGGGGTTCTTCAGTAGGTACTCCAGAAAGAATAGAAAATGTAATAAAAATTCTTAAAAGCTATAATAATGAAAAAATATCGGTGATATTTTCTGCTTTCCAGACTGTTACTGATAATTTAATAAAATTAGGTGAATTAGCTAAAGACAGTAATGAAGATTATCTAAAATTATTGGATGAAGTTAAAAAGAAACATACCGATGCAATTATTGCATTAATTCCAAAATCCAAGAGTAAAAAATCAAATGAATATGTTGATTCGCTTTTTGATGATTTGTCTGGAATGCTTAAAGGTGTTTTTCTGCTTCGAGAATTAACCCCAAGAACGCTTGATTATCTTACAAGTTTTGGCGAAAGATTATCTTGTTTTATTATTGCAGAAGCTCTTAATGCAAAAGGGATTAAAAGTGAATTCCTAAAAGCAAGTGATGTTGTTAAAACAGATTCAAACTATACTAATGCAAAAGTTGATTTTGAAAAAACCAATAAAAATATTAAAGCATATTTTGCAACGCATAATGACAAAATGCAGATTGTAACTGGATTTATTGCGTCAAATGATGAAGGTGAAATTACTACTCTTGGAAGAGGTGGTTCTGACTATTCTGCGTCAATTTTTGGTGCTGCATTAAAAGCGGAAGAAATTCAAATATGGACTGACGTTGATGGAATATTAACTGCAGATCCAAGAAAAGTTAAAGAAAGTTATCCTCTTAAAGCTGTTACATACGAAGAAGCAATGGAGCTTTCGCATTTTGGTGCCAAAGTAATTCATCCTCCAACAATGTTGCCAGCTTTGCAAAGTAGTATTAAAATTAGAATTAAAAATACTTTTAATCCAGAATATCCTGGTACCGTTATTGTTAAGAGAGACAAAACAGTTAAATTTAATTTAAAAGGTATTTCTTCCATAGATGATATTGCGCTGCTTACTATTAAAGGCGGTGGAATGGTTGGTGTTACTGGTATTGCTTCACGTTTGTTCACGGCATTGGCTTCAAAGGAAATAAATATAATTCTTATTACTCAAGGCTCATCCGAGCATAGTATTTGTCTGGCTATTTTGCCAAAGCATACAAAAGAAGCCAAAATTGTAATTGAAAAAGAATTCAAAAATGAAATTGCTGATGGTAAAATAAATGAAGTAATTACTGAAAATAATCTTTCAATAATTGCTGTTGTTGGCGAAGATTTGCGTCAAACTCCAGGAATAACGGGCAAAGTATTTGAAGCACTTGGTAAAAGCGGGATAAATATAAACGCAATTGCGCATGGTTCTTCACAATTAAATCTTTCTCTTGTTGTTTCAAAAGCTAATTTAGCGGAATCCTTAAATGTTTTACACGAATCATTATTTCTCAAGAAAAAGAAAAAAGTAAATGTTTTTATTGTTGGACCTGGTGTTGTGGGTGGAGCTTTGTTGAATATAGTTGGGGAGCAGCTTGGCTATTTTAGTTCAAAATTAAATACAGAATTTAATTTGGTTGGAATTGCTAACAGTAAAAAAATGATTTTAAATAAATCTGGAATAAATATATCTGAGTGGAAGACAGAGTTATTGAAGAGTGAAATAAAATCGAACCTTGATAAATTTATTACTTCTATGAAAGAGATGAATTTGCAAAACTCCATTTTAGTTGATTCTACAGCTGTTAATATTTTATCAAAAAGATATAGTGAAATTTTAGCTTCTGGAATTTCTGTTGTTACACCAAATAAAATTGCAAATTCTGAAAATTATAAAGCGTATAAAGAAATTAGAGATTCTGCATCAAAAGGAAACGCAGAGTTTAAATATGAAACAAACGTTGGTGCAGCGTTGCCAATTATTGAAACTCTTAAGGATTTAATTAATAACGGTGATGAATTAATTAAAATTGAAGGTGTTCTTTCTGGAACTTTGAGTTACATTTTTAACTCGTTAAAAGAAGGCAAGAAGTTTTCGGATGTAGTTAAAGATGCTAAAGCAAAAGGATTTACCGAACCAGATCCACGTGATGATTTAAGTGGATTAGATATTGCTCGTAAACTTCTAATTTTAATTCGTGAATCTGGAAAAGAAATTGAATTAAGCGATATAGTAGTGGACAATCTTGTTCCAGAAAAATTACGCAAAATTAAAGATGTAAATAAATTCTTGATTGCATTGGAAAAATATGATAGCCAGTTTGAAGAAATGCGATTAAAATCTAAAGAAAAAAACGAAGTTCTTGCATATGTAGCAAAATATGAAAAAGGAAAAGCCACAGTAAAAATAGAAGAAATTAATATTGACCATCCTTTTTATAATTTGAAAGGAATTGAAAATATTGTTTCATTTACAACAAATTATTATAAAGAAATACCACTTGTAATTAAAGGTCCAGGTGCTGGTCCAGCATTTACAGCTTCAGGTGTATTATCAGACATATTAAAAATTGCAAATAGTAAAGGATAAAAAAATGGAACATAAAATTAAAGTTGGAATTTTAGGTGCAACAGGTAGTGTTGGTCAAAAATTTATTGAATTACTAAAAGATCATCCGTGGTTTGAAATTGCTGAACTTGGCGCATCGGAACGCTCTGCTGGCAAAAAGTATATTGATGCAACAAATTGGATAATGAAAAATCAATTGCAGCCAGAAGTAGCCAATATTGTTGTAAAAGAATGTACCCCAGATTATGAATCAAAATTAATATTTTCTGGCTTGGATTCATCCGTTGCTGAGCAAATAGAAACTGATTTTGCAAACGCTGGATATTTTGTAATTTCAAATTCAAGAAATCACCGTTTCGATAAAGATGTTCCTTTGATGATTCCAGAAGTAAATGCTGATCACCTAAAATTGATAGATTCACAGCCATATAAAGGTGGAATTGTTACAAATCCAAACTGCTCTACTATTGGGATGATTCTAGCACTTAAGCCACTGCATGATGCATTTAAAATTAAAAAAATAAATGTTGTAACTATGCAAGCTCTTTCTGGTGGCGGGTATCCTGGTGTTCCAAGTCTGGATATTATTGATAATGTGATTCCATATATCGGTGGCGAAGAGGAAAAGATGGAAACAGAACCGAGAAAAATATTAGGTAAACTTGGCGATGGTGAAATAATATTTAATAATGACATTAAAATTAGTGCTCAATGTAATAGAGTTGCAGTTATTGATGGACATTTGGAAACTGTGCAAGTTGAGTTTGAAAATAAACCTACTAAAGAAGAAATTATTGAAGCTTGGGAAAATTTCAAAGGTGTTCCACAAGAATTGAATTTACCTTTTGCACCAGTAAAACCAGTTCATTATTTTTCACAAAATAATTTACCACAACCAAAGTTACAGCGTGATATTGAAAACGGTATGGCTGCTTCTGTAGGACGTTTGCGCGAAGACCCATTATTCCATTACAAGTTTATTGTTCTTTCTCACAACACTGTGCGTGGGGCTGCTGGTGGAACTATCTTAAATGCAGAATTACTTAAGGCTCAAGGCTATTTGGATAAAATAGCATGAGTGAAAAAAGCATAAAGGTTTTTGCCCCAGCTTCTGTTTCAAATATTGGTCCTGGTTTTGATATTCTAGGATTTGCTCTAAATGAACCAGGTGATGAAATTGTTCTTAAAAAATCATCCAATAGTAAAGTTGAAATTACCAGTATTACTGGTGATGGCGGAAAACTTCCTTTTGATATATTAAAAAATACTGCATCTGTTGCGATAAAATCTTTAATGGATAAATACCAAATTACTGATGGAGTGTCCATTGAAGTGAATAAAAAGATGGGACTTGGAAGCGGTCTTGGTTCCAGTGCTGCAAGCGCTGTTGGAGCTGTATTTGCTTTAAATGAATTATTTGAATTAAACTTAAGCAAAGAAGACTTGCTTGAGCATGCTTTGGCTGGTGAGTTTGTTGCCAGCAAAGCAATTCACGCTGATAATGTTGCACCTTCGCTATATGGTGGTATTATTTTAATCCGTGGATATGAACCAATTGATATTATTAAAATCAATACTCCAAAGGATTTATTCTGTACAATTATTTATCCAGATATTGAGATTAAAACAAGTGAAGCCCGCGCTATTCTTCCAAAGGAAGTTCCAATGAAAAGTGTTGTTACTCAAACTGGCAATATCGCAGCATTAATTTATGGATTTGCAACAGAAAATTACTCACTTATATCCAGATCTCTGAAAGATGTAATTGTAGAACCATATCGTTCAAAATTGATAACTGGTTATGATGAAATTAAACAAGCCGCATTGGAAGCAGGAGCTTTAGGTTGTAGCATTTCTGGTTCAGGTCCATCTATGTTTGCGTTATCAAATTCAGAAGAAATTGCTAATAAAATTGCATTAGAAACAAAGAGAGTTGTTACTAATATTGGATTGGCTAGTGTAACCTATGTTTCTGAAGTAAATCAATTAGGACCGAAGATATTAGATTAGCTGTCATTCCGGTAATTTTTTAGCCGGAATCTTAAGAAATTGAGGAGATTCCCACTAGAAGCATGTGGTAATGACAATGTCTAATTAATTTATACACATATAAAGAAATAAATGAAATATTACAGTACAAATAACAAAAAACTAAATGTTTCTTTTCAAGAAGCTGTAATGAAAGGACTTTCACCAGATGGTGGACTTTTCATGCCAGAATTTATTCCTCAATTAGAAGATTCATTTATTAATTCTCTTTCAAAATACTCTATACGAGAAATTGGATTAGAAGTTGCAAAGAAATTTATTGGTGATGAAATTCCACTAAATGTTTTGAAAAACATTATTGATGATGCAATTAATTTTGATGCTCCGCTGGTTAAACTTGATGATAAGATATCAGTTCTCGAATTATTCCATGGACCAACTTTAGCTTTCAAAGATTTTGGTGCAAGATTTATGGCACGCACAATGGGGTATTTCATACGAAATTCGAATGAAGAAATTAATATTTTAGTTGCAACTTCTGGCGATACTGGCAGCGCTGTCGCGTCTGGATTTTATGGAGTTGAAGGAATAAATGTCTATCTACTTTATCCAAGTGGAAAAGTGAGTGAAATTCAAGAAAAACAATTAACAACATTTGATAAAAATATTACTGCTATTGAAATTGAAGGAACGTTTGACGACTGCCAAAAACTTGTAAAAACAGCTTTTCTGGATGATGAAATAAATTTAAAAATGAAATTATCATCCGCAAATTCAATAAATATTGCACGTTTAATTCCACAATCATTTTACTATTTTAACGCATACAAACAGATTACTGAAAAAAACAAAGAAATCATTTTTTCAATTCCATCTGGTAATCTTGGAAATTTAACAGCAGGTTTGATGGCAAAAAAAATGGGATTGCCAATTTCAAAATATATTGGTGCAACAAATTCTAATTCCATTTTTACAGAATTCATTCAAAGTGGAAAGTATGAACCGCGACCATCTGTTAAAACTATATCAAATGCAATGGATGTTGGTGCACCAAGTAATCTTGCCAGAATTGAGTCACTTTATGATGAGCATTTGGTTATTTTAAAAGATATTGCATCAAATACACACAACGATATGCAGACTATTGATAAGATGAGGGAGATTTATCAAAAATATAATTACACAATTGATCCTCATGGAGCAGTGGGTTTACTTGCATTAGAGCAATATGTAGCAGAAGAAAAACTAGACAATTATTGCGGAGTTGTTTTTGAAACAGCTCATCCAGCTAAATTTAAAGATGTTGTTGATGGAGTGTTGAATACTGATATTGAAATTCCAGAAGAATTGCAAAATTCTATTAATAAAGAGAAAAAGAGTATTTTACTTTCTAGTGAATATGAGGTATTTAAAGAATATTTGTTGGGAATTTAGTCTGCAATTGTAGATAGTCATTGCAACTAACGTTTTTAGTGAAGCTCTGCAAGAATTACTTTAGGTCAATCTTACAAGAGTTGCAATTCTTGTAAGATGGTTACGTCGTTCAAAAAGCGAACTCCTCACAAAGACTGACTTTACTTTGAATCCAGTGGTAATAATTATCAATTAAAATAAATTACTAATAATTTTATATGCTCCAACATAAGTTCCAATAGCACTTCCAATTCCACTTAAAAGAAAAACTAATAATATTTTCAGCAATCTATTTTCCCACCATTTTTTCCAGTGAGAAACATCTTCTGTTACAGATTCAAATTCCTTTACTTTTGGTGGTTGATAGTAAGCTTGAACGAAAGCTGCAACATATCCAGCACCTATTACTGGTGTTAAGCTTGTTATCGGGGCTCCTAAAAATGCTGAAAGAATTGTTAAAGGATGGCCAAGAGCTAAAAGAGCACCAAAAGCACTTGGAATTCCATTAGCTAAAATCCAAAATATTACATTATCACCAGCAACATCAGCTCCTTTTGTAAAACCAATGTAAAATAAGGAAGCAATAATAATTGTTGGAATTCCATAACCAATTATTTTAATAGCTTTTGAAGGGGAGGGAATTACTTCAATTTCTGATAAATCTTGTTCAAGATTTGATTCAAGTGCTTTAATAATTCCATTTACATGTCCAGCACCAACAACGGAAACAATTTTAGTACCATTTGCTTCCTTCATTTTTTGAGTTAAATAACTATCTCGTTCATCAATTAATACTTTTTTGAGCACTGGCATTTGCTTTCCCATTTCTGCCATCATTTCATTTAAAACGTCTTTTTGTTTTATTTCATCAAGTTTTTCTTCGCTAATTTCTTCTTGCTCAAATACTGATGCTAAACCGACAGTCATTAATTTAGTTTTTTGCCAAAAACTCATCGAGTTCCAAGCACGTTTTAAAGTAATTCTTACATCTCTATCAACCAACTCGATTGGTATATTAAATTCCTTAGCAACTTTAGTAGCTTCAAGTAGCTCAACTCCAGGTTTTACACCAAGTTTTTCACCAAGTTTTTTTTGATATGAAGCTAATAAAATATTTATAAAAAGCGTACTTAGTTGTTTTTGCTTAATTAATTGTTTTAAGTCCAGTTCTTCCCAACGTTTACTTTCTGATAAAGCCTTATACCGTTGTGGATCAAGCTCAACACAAACCACATCGGGTTTTTCGTTGGATATAACTTCGCGGACTAAATCAGCAGAATTTTGTGAAATATGAGCCGTTCCAATTATAAAAAACTCTTTTCCATTAATCTTTAAATAGTGTACGTCTGATGAATATTTTGTTTGTGCAGCTGGTGTGTTTTCCATTTAGATAGGTACCTTGTGATTAAAATGCTCCAATTTATTACAATTGGAGCATTTGTAATAATTATTTGTTTTTCTTTTCAAATTTCCAATTTTCATAATAGTCAAAGTTAACAATTGCATTTAGCTCTTTTAACTCTTTATTTTTATCATTTAGAATTGTCTTAATAATATCGCCAGTAGATAATATTCCAATTATTTTGCCTTCTTTTTCAATAAATAAATGTCTAATTCTTTTACCAAGCATTATATCTTGTAAAGCAAATACAGAATTGTTGTGTTGCGCTGTTTTTAATTCAGTTGACATAACATCTTTAATTTTAGACGTTTTAGAAAAGAAGCCTTCGGTAACAACGTTAAGCATTAAATCTCTTTCTGTCCAAATTCCAACATAGTTTTCATTATCTTTAATTGCAATTGCACCAATTTTCTTTTCCAACATTATTTTTAAAGCATCAGCAACAGTTGCATCTGGAGAAGTAGAAATAATATCATAACTTTTTTCATTTATTATATCTTCTGCTGTATACATATATACTCCTAAAAATTTGAGAAAAATATAACTTATCTTAATAAATATGATTTATAAGGATGTGTAAGATATAGCATTTATTTAATAAATGCTATATCATGTATAAATTAAATATCTCCATTAATCTAAAAGCGAATTTGGGTCTAAATTATGAGATTCAATATCCTTGAAATATGCTGCGGTTCCTACTTTAATTTCCCAAGTTGCATCTTCATCACACACAATTAAGCCTTTAGGATGAGTTTGAAGAGCGCTAACAGTCCACATATGATTTACACCTTCTTCAATAACTTTTGCCAAAGCGCGTGCTTTATTGTGCCCACAAATAATAATTAAAACTTCTTTTGCATCTAGAACTGTTTTTACTCCAACTGTAAGTGCTGTTTTAGGCACTTTTGAAATATCATTATTAAAAAATCTTGAGTTAGCAATAATTGTATCTTGAGTTAAAGTTTTTACTCTTGTAAGTGAAGAAAGGGAAGATCCAGGTTCATTAAAAGCAATGTGACCATCTGGACCAATTCCACCTATAAATAAATGAATTCCACCAAGTTTTTTGATCTTCTTTTCATAGTTTTCGCATTCTTTTTCTAGATTTTTAGCGTTTCCATTTAAAATATTGATATTACTTTTTTGTATATCAATATGATTAAAAAAGTTATGATACATAAAAGAGTGGTAGCTTTCGGGATGCTCCTCTGGAATTCCAACATATTCGTCCATATTGAAGGTAACAACATTTTTAAATGAGACAACACCCTTTTTATAAAGTTTAATTAGCTCCTCATACATCCCAATTGGCGAAGAGCCTGTTGGAAGTCCTAAAATAAAAGGATTTTTAGCAGTTGGTTTAAACTCAATAATTCGATTTGCAATGTAGTTTGCAGCCCATTTGGATACATTTCCATAATTGGGTTGGATAATTAATCTCATGTTAACTCCGATTATTTGTTTTAGTGTATTTTTGTAATATCATTATTCTGTATACTAATACATTTTTAATCAATGTTTTTATTGATTATTTAGCTTCTTTATTTTGGGAAACCTAGCTTGCGCCTTTCATTAACTGTTAAATCAAAAACTTTTTTAAAAAGTTCTTTATCAATCTCTGTTAAATTAACGTTTCTTCTTTGCATAACTCTTTCAGCAACCTCAATACTTCTATCAATATCATAAGTCGTTAATGCTTCAGAACCTCCCCACGAAAATGAAGGTAAATATTTTGGAGGAAATGTACCACCAAAAACATTACTTGAAACTCCCACAACAGCACCTGTATTAAAAGAAGTATTTATTGCAGATTTAGAATGATCGCCCATTGTAAGACCCACAAACTGCCTACCACTTTCAATAATTTCATTATTAATTTGAACTTTTATGGTTCCATAGTTGTTTTTTAGATCGCTATTAGTGGTTCCAGCTCCCAAGTTAACCCAAGAACCTAAATATGAATTACCTAAAAAACCATAATGTTGTTTGTTAGAATAACCATGAATTATTGTATTCTCAATTTCTCCACCAACTTTACAAACTTTTCCAACGCTTGTATTGTGATATATTGTTGCACTCATTTTTATAATTGAATTTTGACCAATAAATGCTGGACCTTGAATAGAAGCATTATGCATAATTTGGGTATTTTCTCCAATAAAAATTGGACCATCTTCTGCATCTAAAATTACTCCTGGTTTTAGTGTTACATTTTTACTAATAAAAATATTATCTGGATTAAGAAAATGTACTTCTGGATAATTTTCTATTTGATTATGATTCGAATATGTAAGTTTTTTGTAATCATTGATAAGTTCTTCTTCATTATATTTTATTAAATCCCAAGGATATTCAATAATTCGAACGTCAATTTCTCTTTTTTGTAACTTAGGGAAGTCCGCTATATTAAGAACATCTTTCAATGATTTATTTAATGAATGTAAATTTTTACCGCTGAGGCGAGCTCCGATAAAAGTAGATCCAGAAATGAATAATTCGTCCTTCCCTTCAAATGGAATAATTTTATTAAAGTCATCATCAACCAAAATACGCCCATTAATAAATAATGTGTATTCTGATTTTACATGATTAACAATTTCCTCTGGATGATTCTGTTTTATTAAATTCCTTAAATATCCTCTTGTGTTTAATTCAACTTTTATATTGGGATAATTACGTCTAATCTTACGATGCAGAGATAATATTCCGCAACGTAAATTGTAAACAGGTCTAAAAAATGTAAGAGGTTGTAATTGTTGATATTTTTCATCTTCAAAAATGCATATACTTTTCAATTTAGTTCCTTATTTTATGTAATAATTAATGAAACACATTAAATATAGTAGATTTTTTAAATTAAAAGTTTTAATAATTTATCAGTTACCAAATTGGTTTTTTCAATTTCCTCTTTTAGTTGTATAGTGAAATTGTTTTCTTGATATGAACCTCTAACATATTTAAAATCTAAATCTCTTGTTTCTTCATCTCCATCAATTCCATAACTGATCTTGCTATTGATATCAAATTCCTTTTCAGCATCATTTAAAATCATGTTCAAAAGTTTTAATTTGCTTACACTCCATTCTTTCAAGACAGTGACTAATACTTCGTTTGAAATTTCAGAATCCGGAGTATATTTTTCTTTTAATAGTAAGGAAAACCAGTCCCAAGCATATGAATAATATGAAATATTAATTTTTTCAAACTCATCATTTAGTTGTGAAATAGACTTAATATCCTCATTTATTAAGGCTTTCCTAACACCTTTCCAATCAGATTCTGAAAGATACAAACCACCAAGGTCTAACCATTTTTCTCTAAATTTTGATATGTTTTTATTATTTAACTCTCTTTTAATTTCTATAATTGAATTTTCATCTGCATTATCAAGTTTTCTAATAAGATGTTCTCCAATACCAACTTTAATTCCTAAATCGTAATATTTTTTGCAAGTTTTTAGTAACAATCTCGCAATATGCAATCCCTTGTATTTCACATATTCTTTTTCTTTGGAAGTTTCGTTATAAAAATTATCTAAGATATTAAAAGCATTTTCCATTTTCCCAACGATATATGGGGAATAAAAATCGAAATTGATCTTATCTAATTTTATTTTGGATTTTCGTTTATCTCTTTTTGCCCATTTTTCTGTATCTCTCTTAGTCCCAACAGTAAAAAGATTCATAGCTGGAGTTAAAACACTTTTTCCATTTTCTTCAGTAATATATGAGAAAGGGAAGTCAGAGGCATCAAAATTATTGAAATGTTTTCCAATTACAACAGAAAAAGGACCAACTCTACTTGGAAGAAGCATATATGACATTGAACCAGTTTTAGCACCTCGCTCTAAAACACCCTGATGCACAGGTCCCAGCTTATACATATGATTACTCTGGTTAGTGCCACTTCCTGCATTATAAAATGAAAAATATGATGCAATTAATAATGTTGATTTGTGATGCGTAACAGTATAAGGACCTGCAAAAATACTACAAGCTTCACCATGATAGCCTTCACAATTAGCAAAAAAAGCAGAATTTTCGGCTGAGAATTGTTTTCCTAGCTTTGTACTTTCACCAACAAAGCAATTTTCTAAATTAACGGATGTATCAACTGTTGCACCAGATAGGATAATAAAATTATCGGCAACAACATTTGCTCCAATGTAGGTATGAGAATCTTCGTTACAAATAATACTTCCATTTTTTAATGAAGTAGCATTACAAATAATTGCTCCATCAGCGATATTTACATTTATAATCTCTTTAACATTAGAAATCCTAACATTATTTCCAATCATTCCAATATCTGATAAATGGATTTTTCGCTCAATATCACAAATTTTTTTAAGAGAATTTTGTAAATCTTCATCATTTCTATAATTAACCAAAACATAAGCAAGTTGTGATGATAAGTTTGGTAAAAGAGGTATTTCTCTTCCTCCACCTTCATTTAGAATTTCAATATTTTTACCTACACCAAAACTATTTAATTCTGACACAATTATATTATTAACATTTTCAATTATTGTGTTTTCACCAATTGTGTAATTTGATAACGTAGCAACATTAGATATATAAATATTATCATTTATTTGGCAATTTATAATAGTAGAATTATAAATTCCTGAAGTTTTTTTGATATTATTATGAGCGGAAATTGTGTCTGACAGAATCCCAATTTTAACGTTTCCACTAAAATTAACACAAATAATATTGGTTGGTTCAAACTTTTCTTTAACTTTAATATTATTCCAATTATCACATTGGCATCTGTTTTTGAGTAAAATATTAATTTCTTTTTCCGTGAGATTTCTATATTCCATTATTATCCTTCCAGTTTTTTCTAAAGCATAATTTTTGCATCTGCGATATAACATCCCTTATTGATATCTAACAAAATTAAAGGGTTTATGTCTAACTCTTTTATTTGTGGCAAATCAATTGCAAGTTCAGATAACTTCGACAAACAATAGTATAAAGATTCAACATCTCTCAAATTTTTTCCTCTGGCTCCAAAAAGTAATTTTGATGATTTAGTATTTAAAATCATGGATTTAATATCGTGTAAAGACAGTGGGGCAACTCTAAAACTAACGTCTCTAAATACTTCAACAAAAACTCCACCAAGTCCATACATAATTACTGGACCGAAAGAATTATCGCGTTTTATTCCCAAAATTACTTCCTCACCTTTAGGAATCATTTTCCGAACAAGAATTCCCTTTATTTTTGCTTCAGGAGCAAGTTGCATAACATTTTCAATTATTGATGAATAACCTTGAATAACTTCTTCCCGTGATTGAATGTCTAACACAATTCCATTTACATCAAATTTATGTACAATATCGTCAGATACAATTTTTAAAACTATGGGAAAACCAATCTTTTCAGCAAAGCTAACCGCTTCTTCTGCAGAACTAGCAACAAAACTTTCTAACACTGGCAGATTATAACAACTTAAAAGTTGATTAGTTTTATCTTCTGTGAGGTAACTTTTCTTTTCTTCTAATGCTTCACTCAAGATACTTTTAGCCATTTCAACGTTATTTTGAGTCTTATCTAAATTATATACAGCTCCATTTCTATTTAAATTTTGTCCAAAATTAAAAACTGAAGTAAATGATTTACTCATTGATTCGGGTAGTGTATAATTGGGTATGTTATTTTTTTCAAGAATCCTAATTCCTGCTGCTACATCAGTAGCTCCCATAAAGGAAGTATAAATTGGTTTGGAATTATTTTTACTAACATCTACAATTTCTTGAGCAATTATTTCAATTTCGGTCATGGATTGTGGCGTAAGAATAACAAATACAGCATCAACATTATCATCTTTCAATGATTCAGTTACAACGAGATTGTATCTATCAGCTTTTGCATCACCTATAACATCTACTGGATTTTTGATATTTGCAGTTTTAGGAAGGACTTTACTAAATATTGCAGTTGTTTCTTCAGAAAATTTAGCTAATTTTAGTCCATCTTTGATGAGTGCATCCGTAGTTAAAACTCCTGGACCACCAGCATTAGTAATAATGGATACTCTGTTATTTTTAGGAATTGGTTGATATGCAAATGCAATTGCTGTATCAAACATTTCCAAAATATCATTGCATCTTATAATTCCAGCTTGTTCAAAAGCTGCATTACAAATTTCATCACTTCCAGCTAAACTACCAGTATGCGAAGCTGCTGCCGCTGCTCCTTCATTTGTTCTTCCAGCTTTTATAGCTAAGATTGGTTTACCAGTTTTGGAAATTATATCTTTTGCACAATCCATCAATGCTTTACCATCGCTAATTTCTTCAAGATAAAGCAGAATTACTTTTGTTTTTGGATCATCGGCTAAATAATAAAGCAAATCAATTTCACTTATATCTGCTTTATTGCCAAAACTCACAAATTTTGAAAATCCAATATTTTTTGACTGGGCGTAATCCAAGACAGCAGTGCATAAAGCTCCACTTTGAGAAAGAAACCCGATATTTCCTTCAGAAGGCATCTTTCTAGCAAACGAAGCATTAAGGTTAACCTTTGGATCAGTATTTATTACTCCTAAACAATTTGGGCCAATAAAAGATATTCCATATTTATCAGCTATTTCCTTAATTTGTTTTTCTCTTTCTAGACCAACTGAACCAACTTCTTTAAAGCCTGCTGAAATAATTATAGCTGCTTTTATACCTTTTTGTCCAAGTTGCTCGAGAACTAAATTGCAAACTGAACTTGGAAACACAACAATTGCTAAATCCACTGGTAGTTCAATATCAATTACATATTTATATGCCTTGATGTTTAATATGCTTGTTTCTTTTGGACTAACGGGATATATAATGCCTTTATAATTTGAAATGAGAATACTTTTAACAATATCGTATGGAACAGTACCTTCTACATTATTTGCCCCAATTATTGCGATAGATTTAGGATAGAAAACACTTTTAAAATTGTTTTTGTGGATATCACTTTTACTCACAATTACTACCTCATAAATGTTAGTTCAAATATTCTTGAATAAAATCGACAGCATCTGATACTGTTTGGACATTTAAGGCTTTATTTTCGTCCAATTCAATATCAAATTCCTCTTCAAATGCTGCAACAAGTAAAACACTTTGAAGAGAGTCAGCTCCTAAATCAAAAATAAAATTTGCATCATTAGAAATTGATTCTTGGTCAATTTTTAAAACTTTTGCAATACTATCTTTTACTCTTTTTCTAACTTCGGTAGTTTCCATAGATATTATCCTCATGTTTATTTTAAGAAAGTGGTATTTGTAGTTTAAAAGCAAAATAAATTAATAATCTAATTCATAAATTTGAAAATCTACTAAATATTAAATGCATAAATGAGCATGTAACTGTCTTAGATGAACAATCTTTTTCTGATGTGGTTTTCCTCCATGTATAAAGTTTATTAGTTAAATAAGTGTCTTTTGTAAATTCAAAGCCATAATTTGTGATTACTAAACAACAAGATAAACGAACAAAAATATTCTATTAAAATATAGATTAATTAATAATAATATGCTTTAAATTAAAAGTTATATTTAATATTAATCGTTTTATACTATAATAATTCTTTTATTTATAATAAAAATTGAATATGACCTATTAAACTAAATAGTAGTTTATCTGTTTGTTTAATTATTCGAAAGGATTTTATTTGTGGTATAAATGACAAAACATTTAGATAATTCAAAATTATCATTTGTTTTAGTATTCAAAAAAAAAATAATTTAACAAAAAAGCCCAATAATAATTGGGCTTTTTTATGCTTTTGATAATAATTATTCAATTGCCTTTTTTAATTTTTTTAAAGCAAAGAGAACCATTAATGAAGCCATTCCTGCAAAGAAAATAAGGATTAGGAAAAACTGCCATAATTCCCATTGTTGATAATATCTTCCAACAAATCCTGCAAGATAATTACCAATTGCGGTAGCACCAAACCAACCGCCCATTAATAAACCTTTCATTTTTGGGGGAGCAACTTTTGAAACAAATGAAAGTCCCATTGGACTTAAATTGAGTTCTGCAATAGTTAGAGCAAAATAAGTTGAAATTAGGAAGAATGGAGAAACGGTAATAGCAGACTGACCACCATTAAGTGAGTAAACAGGAGCTAATCCTATTGCTGCAACTAACATTATTACATAGGCTAATGCAGTAATTAACATACCAATTCCAATCTTTGCTGGTGAAGAAGGTTCTAAACCACGTTTATTTAAGTATGCAAATATTCCTACAACAACTGGAGTCATTAGAACAATAAACATTGGATTGAAGACTTGAAATTGTTCTGGTGAAATGTTTCCCATTTCAGGAAGTGTATTAATTTTATAAATTAGGGTAGCAACACCAACAATAGCAAAGCCTGCACCAATTGATTTACTTTTGGAAGAAGAAGATTTTTTTAATGCAACAGTAGTTCCAAGAATAATAAAAAGAATTGCATGCAATCCTATAACATCAAAAAGAAGGAATAGAAATTTGCCAACCTCTGGGTCTGTGTAGTCTCGTGCAAAAAGTGAAAGTGCTGCACCATTTTGGTGAAAAGCCATCCAAAAGAAAATAACAATTGCAAAAATAGTTAGCAACGCAAAAACTCTGCTTCTTTCTTGTTCTTTTGTTAAAACTAAATCTTTTTCATCATTTGTGACATGTTTAGATTGGTAATCAGCGTCTTTATAATATTTTTTGAAAGTTGTAAAAATTATTAGAGAAATGACCATTCCAGCTGCAGCAACAGCAAAACCGGCATTATATCCTTGTGCTAAAGTTGCGCCATAATTTTCTACAAAAAAGTTTTTTATTCCAACTGCTGCAAAAGGGGCATAAAATGCACCAATGTTTATACCCATATAAAATATGTTAAATCCAGAATCTTTTAAAGATAATTGCGAATGGCTGTATAAATTACCTACAAGAACAGAAATATTTGCTTTAAATAAACCATTTCCAATAGCAACTACTGCTAAAGCAGCAAACAATAAATATGGTTCTGATGTAGGAATTGCCATCATTGAATATCCAATTCCCATAGTAATTGCCCCGAGTATAATAGTTTTTCCATATCCGAGAACATTATCTGCAATCCATCCGCCAATAATTGGAGTAAAATAAACTCCGGCTAAAAATATTCCATAGATATTTGTAACAGTAGCAGAATCCCATCCGAAACTTTCTTGTAAATAGAAAACAAATATTGCTATCATTGTGTAGAAACCGAATCTTTCCCACATTTCAGTAAAGAAGAGTACAGGTAACCCCTTCGGGTGATTTTTGAACATATTTTCTCCTAATTTGTATTTAGAATTAAAATCTAATGAAAAAGATAAAATCCTTTCATTTAAAAGTATCATAGCAAGATAGGGATAAGTTTTTAAAAATTAAAATAATTGAGCTAAAAATTAATCTATTTGTTATAACTCTTTAAAAATGTCAGTAAATAGGCATCTTTGCATTCATCCAAGTGGAATTTAATAACTCCAAAACCAATTACAAATTACGATGTTCTCAAATCTGCAAAAAACAAAGGTCTTATATTGATAATTACTCATCCAGATATGTATCTCATTGAATTATTGGCTGATTAATATTTCCCAAATATTTAACTTTGTTAGTTATTCCAGCAAGTTATTCTTATTTTTCCGAAAAACCGAAGGATATTAGTAATGTTGTATCAAGTGAAACTGAGCAAAAAATGATTATTAAATGAATTTATTTGTAAATTGATTTTCAAAAAAATGAATAAGAAGATTAAAAAGGTATAAGGTTAGCGATGAGAGTAGTTAAATGTTTTCAACTTTTAATTCTATTAGTACCCTTAAATATATTTTCTCAAACAACTGGTAAAATTTCTGGAAGAGTAATTGATTTAACAAATAATAAGCCTTTTGAAGGATGTAATATAAAAGTAAGTCATTATATTGGGGGTTTGGCTGATGCTGATGGTCATTTTTTAATTGAAAATATTCCATTTGGATATTATAATATTGAAGCCAGTTATTTTGACCATAAAAGTGTAATTTATGATTCTATATTGATTGGGAAAGAGAATATTATTCTAAATTTTTCTCTGGAATTTGATAGTTCTATGATTCAACCATACATTGTAGAAAACCATGCATATTTAAAAGAAGGATTTAGTTTTTGGTGGAAAATAAAAATGGGAAACTACTTTTTGCAAATTCCAACAAGGATTGATTTTAATGCAAAATATTTAAAAGAGGAATTATACAATAATTACAAATTTCTGATAGATTCTCTAAAACTTAAATATCCAGAATTCTATAATGACGTTTGGAATAATTTGGAAAATGAAATTAACTTGCGTAAAAAGTTTAAAGAAGAAAATGACCCGCGACTTGAATCTAAAAATTTTACCGATGAGGACCTCAATAGTTTTATTGAATTATTTGAAAAAGGAATTATTACATTTAATATTCCTACTTATAGTAAACCAATTCCATTTGAACATGATTCTATTTATAGTTTTATTGGTGAAGTCCGTGTAGGGAAGCCCTCTAGGATAGGTTTATTTATTAGTAAAAAAGATGATTTGTATTTTGCTGGTGTAACAGATTGGAATACAAATTCACCAAATATCCCTTTAGTATTTCCAATTCAGTTTAAGGAGTCGCAGGTTCTTAAAGAACACTATAATAGAATTGCTGGTGAATTAAAAACTAACTTAGAAATTGAATTTAGATATGGAAACGATTCTGTTTTGATGTCACAATGTGATCAAAAGCAACTTGGAAACTGGACAATTTATCAAGGGCTTGCAAGGAGGTTGGATTTTGTTGAAGGTATGCATGTAATGGACTATTCATTCAATGGTACTTCATTTACTATTGTTAGAAATTAACGATTATTTTTGGTTTAAAATAAAAAAGTCCTTGCTAATCAAGGACTTAAAAGAATTTTGTACCGAAGGCCGGGCTCGAACCGGCACTTGGTTGCCCAAACTGGATTTTGAATCCAGCGCGTCTACCAATTCCGCCACTCCGGCAACAAAAATTTGAAGTCGAAACTTAATAAAGTAGAATGTGATTTACAAGAAGGATTAATTCGAATGTGAATTTCAAATGTTTATTTTACTATGGCTTAATTGTAATCAAAATATTCTGTACGTGGTACATTTATTCATAAAATCAATTCTCTCATATTTTGAACGATTTAATTATATTTCATAAATGTATTTTGAAAAAATAGGATTTCACTTTTTGAATAAAATTAACAACTTAATCAGACAGTTTCATTTAACTAAAAATGAAATTTACTTTATTATTGGAGTTTGGAGTTTCGTATTTGGGTTTTTGTTATTTGCTTTTTTAGGACCTAACTACTATGATGTGAAATCTCCTCATAAATTTAATGTAAAACCAGGTGATTCATTTTCCAAAATTGTGAATAATCTTTATAATGAAAAAATAATTCCAAATTCAACAAATATGAAAATAGCAGCATTTATTTATGGAGCTGAAAATAAAATAAAGGCAGGCAAATATTTAATAAAAAATGGTTTAAACTATTTTCAATTGCTTGATTTGTTTGTAAAAGGGACATCAGGTTTGCAAACGCTTGTAACCATTCCAGAAGGAATTTGGCAATACAAATTAGCTGAATTACTCGAAGAAAAACTAGGTATAAGCAGTAAGGAATTTATGGCTTTAAGCAATAGAAAATCATTTCTAAATTCGTGTAATATTATTTCCAATAGTTTGGAAGGTTATTTATTACCAAATACATATTATTTCTATGAAAATAGCTCTGAAATTGATGTAATTATGAAACTGAAATTAGAAATGGATAAAATATTTGAAAGTGATTCTGTAATTACACAAATGGCTAAGTTGGAAATGACAAAAAATGAAATTCTTACATTAGCATCAATTATTGAAGGGGAATCAAATAAAGTTTCTGAATTTAAACTTATTTCGGGAGTTTACTATAATCGTTTAAGAAAAGGAATTAGATTACAAGCTGATCCTACAATTCAATATTTGAAAAGAACTAAACGCAGCAACAACAAAGTTTATTTTAAAGATCTGGAAATAGATTCCCCATACAATACATATTTAAATGCAGGTTTGCCCCCAAGCCCAATTAATAATCCTGGAAAAAGTGCAGTTTTAGCAGCAATATTTCCAGATAAAACAGACTATATATTTTTTGTTGCTGATGGAACAGGCGGTCATAAATTTTCTAGTAAACTCAGTGAGCACAATTTTAATGTGCAAGCATACAGACGGTGGAGGAATTCTCAATGAAACAAATATCTAAATATTTATTGATTTTAACTATTGGGGTAGCTCTAATTAAGTGTGCAAATCAGCAAACACCTCCAGGCGGGCCAAAGGACACTATTCCACCAAAAATTATTAATGTATTTCCTGCAAATGGAACTTTAAATTTTACTGAGGATTATTTAGAAATAGATTTTTCTGAATATGTTGAAAAACTTTCTTTATTAGATGCTCTTTTTATTTCACCAGAAATTAAAAATTTGGATTATAGTTGGACTGGAACTTCTGTTAAAATTACTTTTGATGATACTCTTCTTGTAAACACTACCTACACAGTTTCAATAGGTTCAAATATCAAAGATTTAAATAATCAAAATCAGATGGAAGAAGCTGTTAATTTTTCTTTTTCTACTGGAAATAAAATTGATGTTGGAAAAATTAGCGGTAAAATATTTGATGATAAGTTAACGGGAACAATGGTCTTTGCTTATATGAAAGCCGATTCATTTGCTAATCCAATATCTGAAAAGTCGCATAATATAACTCAAGTTGGTGAAAATGGCGAGTTTCAATTATTGGGATTAAAAAATGGCGATTACAGATTGTTTGCGGTAAAAGATGAGAATGGAAATCGTCTTTATAATATTGGAGATGATGCTTATGGTGTGACTTCAAAAATAATTAAAATTAGTGATTCACTAAATTCTATTGATGGTATTAATTTCAAATTATCTAGAGAAGATACACTTGCGCCTTTTATATCTAATGTTACCATGACAGATAAAAACCATCTCTCTGTTGAATATTCTGAGTATTTAGATTCTTTACAATTAAGTAATTCCAATTTTTACGTTTATGATTCAACGAATAATTATAGAAAAAATATAAAGTATTTATACCAGGGTAATAAAAGCAAGCACGAATATTTTTTAGCTTTTGAAGATACTCTATATTCCAATGCTAGAAATTATCTTGTTGTTGAAAATATTTATGACAAATATTTAAACATTATGAAATATGAAACCTATGAATTTGTAATAAATGAAAAGCCTGATACTGTTGCTCCAAAGATTAAAAACATTTCAACACCATTTGAAAAAGATAAAATTGATTATCTTAATCCAAGTTTTACATTAAATTATAGTGATGCTATTAGTCTTTCTCAACTAGAGAAGGCTTTCTTACTTGATAAATATAAGTGGGAAATTAAGAAGTATAATGATGCTTCTTTTCTAGTGAATATTTTGAACAATCTTGAAACAAATGAAAAAATTGAATTTAAGATAAATCAAAAAATAATTATAGATGCTGCAGGAAATAGTTATGATAGCCTTGAAAATTATACACTTGAAACGTTAAGTGGAAGAGAATTTTCTGGAATGTCTGGAAAAATTGATCCAATTGACAGCTTGTTAAATATTATTGTTGCAATAGAGAACACTGAGAATAAAGAAATTAAATATTTTACAAAGGCTAAAGTTGACAAAACTTATAGCTTTGAAAGAATATTACCCGGTAAATATACAGTTTGGATGTTTGATGATTTGAATGAAGATGGAAAGTACAATTATGGGAAAATAAATCCATTTGTACTTTCCGAAGATTTTATCGTTTATCCAGATACTCTAAATTTAAGAGCGCGTTGGCCAGTTGGAGACGTTAACTTAAAATTTCAAAAATAGTTTTTTCGTTAATTATATAAATAGTATTTTTTAGAAAGTAATTTAAATGGTTCAATATCTTTATTTAGGTAACTTTCTACATCAGATACTTTAAAATTCTTTGAAAATATACTTCTAATTTGGTCTGTACCCATTGCTTTATCAAAAGCTCTAATATGATTTGCTTTAGATTTCTCAAAAATATTGTAATCAGGATACATTTGTGATAATTCTTGAAGAACATAAAGCTGTGTTTTCATTAGTTCAATTTTATTAAAATCAGTAATAAAAACTTCAACACCTGTTATTTGTTCATCTTTACCAAACGCATAGTATGGTTTATATGAAATTGGCATAAATAGAATACCAGGAAGTTGTAAATTATTTAATCGTTTTGCTAATTCAATTCCATCAACTCCTTTGTAAGCAAAGGTTTGAAAGGGAAGTGTATAACCAACACCAATAGATATAACATCTCTAAGCTCACCAACAATTCCAGACATTACATAAAATGCTGGAGAATCTTTGTGAGGAACATGTGGGGAAGTTGGCACCCAATTTAATCCAGTATCTTCAAAAGAATAATTTCTTTTCCAACCATCCATTTTAACTACTGTTAATTTACACTTGGCATTGTTTTCAAGCATTCCCTCATTGTTTAACATATTTGCTAATTCACCAACAGTTAAAGCATAAACGTATGGAATAGGAAACTGACTAATAAATGAAAAATAACCATCTTCAACAATATTCCCTTCAACTTTTTCACCACCTAATGGATTAGGTCTATCAAGTACAATCACTTCCTTATTTGCTTCGGCAGCAGCTTCCATTATTTTACCAAGACTGCTTATAAATGTATATGAGCGGCATCCTATATCTTGTATATCATAAACTAGAACATCAATATTTTCAAGAACTTCTGGGGATGGTTTTCGATTTTTACCATATAATGAATAAACTGGTATTCCAGTTGATTTATCTATATAATCACTAATATTATCGCCACCTTCAACATCACCTCTAATTCCATGTTCAGGTCCAAATAATGCAACTAGCTTAAAACCTTTACCAGCATTGAGAATGTCAATTGTAGAATTAAGTTTACTATCAACCCCTGATGCGTTTGTAATTAGTCCAACTCTTTTATCCTTAAGGATTTCAAAATTACTTTCAGCTAAAATTTCAACTCCAAGTTTTACTTTTGGTGTTTTAGCAAAAATCATTTGTGTAAATAAAAATGCCAAGAATGTAATAATCACATATTTGAATAAATTGTTATACTTCATAAATAACCTCGCCATTTTTTATTGTCATTACGTTTAAATTTTTTCCAACATTATAAACTATTTCTGAATAATCATTTGCTTTGAATACAGAAAAATCTGCATTCTTTCCTATCTCTAGACTTCCAACAGAATTAGAAATATCAAGTGCTTTAGCAGAATTAATAGTAATTGCTGAAATAATTTCTTCAATTGTCATTTGCATTTTGATGGCTGCAAGAGACATTATTAATTGAAAATTTGATATATGTGATGAACCAGGATTATAGTCTGTAGCAAGCGCAACAATTGTATTTGAGTCAATTAATTTTCGTGCTGGTGCATAATCATAATTTAGAAAAAAGGAGACTCCAGGTAAAAGCACTGCGGTAGTATTGCTTTCAGCAATTAAATCAATTTGCTCTTCTCTTAAAACTTCAAGATGGTCAACACTAGTAGCACCCATTTTAAGAGCAATTTCCAAGCCTCCAATGGAATTAAATTGCTCTGTATGAAGTTTCAATTTTAGTCCATTCTTTTTTGCAACATTAAATATTCGTTCTATCTGTTCGGCAGAGAAAGCAGTTGATTCGCAAAATGCATCGCAAAATTTAGCAAGATTATGATTAGCTATATAGGGAATAAGTTCATTATTAATTAAATCAATATATTTTTCATTATCGTTTATATATTCTGGAGGGAAAGTATGAGCTCCAAGAAATGTTGGGATAATATCAATTTTATAAATTTTATTTAATGCTTTTATAACTTGTAAAAGTTTTATTTCATCATAAAAACTTAAGCCATATCCACTCTTAATTTCAAGCGTTGTAATACCTTGCGAAATAAAATCATCAATTCTTGGTTTAACTATTTCCATTAATTCATCAAATGTAGAATTACGAACAGCATTCATTGTTTTTGTAATTCCACCACCACTCTTGGCAATATCTTCATAACTAATGCCCTGTAGTTTCAATTTAAATTCTTCAGAACGCGAGCCTGCAAAAGCTGTATGGGTATGGCATTCAATTAATCCTGGAAGCACTATCTTATTCTCCAAGTTAATTTCATTATGAAATTCTGATTCATTTATTCGTGAATTTTCAATAATATTTTTAATTATCCCATCTTCAATCAGTATTGAATGATTGAGAAGTACTCCAATATCATTCATTTCCTTCCCATGTTTAAAATTAGTTCCTTTTGTATTTACAGTAATTATTTGAGTTGGATTTCTTAAGAGAGTTATCATAAGTATATTATTGCTTCATTGTTAATAAATCATTTTGATAAAAAAACTAACATTAAAATGAATGAAACTCTTAATATCGAATATTTTTGATAGAGAGTCAATATTTTTGTATTTTTGTAGATTGTTTTCTGAAAAAAAGAAACAGAGGAAAAATGGCTCAAGTAAAAAGTTTAAAAATATTGTTCGTTACTTCCGAAGTAGTACCGTTCGTTAAAACGGGTGGTTTGGCAGATGTATCATCTGCATTACCTCAAAAGTTGCAGGAATTAGGTCATCAAGTAAGGATAGTTGTTCCTAAATATGGTTCTATTGATGAAAGAAAGTATAAAATACATGAAGTTGTTAGATTAAAGGATTTAACAACAACTATTGGAAAGAAAGAAGTTGTTTATTCACTTCGCTCATCTTTTTTAGTAGGAAGTAAAGCAAGAGTTCAGATTTATTTTCTTGATAATGAAGAATATTTCGGTAGCCGAAATAGTTTATATTACGATCCTCTTAAAGGTACGGAATATAAAGACAACGATGAAAGATTTATACTTCTATCAAAATCGGTATTTGAACTTATTGAAAAATTAGGTTGGGTTCCAGATGTTATCCATTTAAATGATTGGCAAACTGCATTAGTTCCAGCATTTCAAAAAACTATTTATAAGGATAATGAAGTTTTCCAAAACATTAAAACTCTTTTAACTATTCATAATATTGGTCAGCAAGGTGTTTTCCCTAAAACGTCATTTACTAAAACAGGACTACCAGAAGAATTTAATAATAATAAAGTTGCCTTATTTAATGATAAATTTAATTTCTTACGAACTGGTCTTAAGTTTGCTGATAAAATAAGTACTGTAAGTGAATCATATGCAAATGATATTTGTAATATCCCTGAAATAAGTCTTGGACTTGTGAAAGAAATTAATAGTAGAAAAGATGATTTATATGGCATTATCAATGGCATTGATACTCTTATTTGGAATCCAGAAAAAGATAAAAAAATAGCAAAAAAATTCTCAGCAGCTAATCTTAAAAACAAAATGAAAAACAAGGAAGAGTTAGCTGATAAATTTGACCTAAAATTTAATGCAGAAACTCCAATAATTGGAATGATTTCTAGATTAGAAGATAATAAAGGATTTGATTTATTTAAACAATCATTTAAACAAATTATGGCTTTGGATGTACAGCTTGTTCTTTTGGGTACTGGTGATAAAAAGTATCATAAGTTTTTTGAAGATGCAGAAATTAAATATGTTAATAAATTTGCATGCTATTTAGGATTTGATGATGTTTTAGCTCATCTAATTGAAGCAGGTTCTGATATGTTTCTTATGCCATCAAAATATGAACCTTGCGGTTTAAATCAGATGTATAGCTTAGCATATGGTACTATTCCAATAGTTAGAAAAACTGGTGGACTTGCGGATACTGTTGAAGATTATAATGATGATAATAAAAAAGGCAATGGATTCGTATTCACAAATTATGAATCTAAAGACTTATTATTTGCAATTGAAAGAGCTATTTCTTTATTCCAAGATAAAAAAGCATGGGAAAGATTAATGAAAACTGGAATGAAAATTAATTTTAGTTGGTTAAATTCTGCTAAAAATTATGTTAATTTATACAAAAACATATTGAAGTAATTAATATTTATGTCACAACCAGCTGTTTTTTTTGATAGAGATAATACTCTTAATTACGATCCAGGTTATCTATCTGATCCAAACCTTGTAAGGTTATTTGATGGTGTTGGTGAAGGTATTGCAAAATTAAGAAACGAATTTAATTTTAAGATTGTTGTTATTTCAAATCAGTCAGGAATTTCTAGAGGTTATTTTTCAGAAAAAGAAGTTGTTACTATAAATGAAAAAATAAATTCTATTTTGAAATTAAATTTTAATACCCAAATTGATGCTTTTTATTTTTGCCCATATCATCCTGATTTCAGTTCAGAAGAAGAAAGCAAATGCAGAAAACCTTCACCTTTATTAGTTTTTAAAGCTGCAGGGGAATTAGATATCGATTTAACTAATTCATATTTTGTTGGCGATTCAATTTCAGATATTGAGTGTGGAATAAATGCAAATCTAAAAACTGTTTTAGTTAATTACGAAAATGACAAGGGAAAAATTATTTCATTGAAAAATATAAATAAAACTCCCACTTTTATAGTTGAAAATTTTTTAAATGCGTGTAATTCTATAATTACTGATTTTACTGGAGGTAAATTACTTGTTAAATAAATTAATTAGATTGTTTGCAATTTCGATTTTACTAATTGGATTAATTAGTTGCAATGATGACCCTACTTCTTTAGGCTCCAATATATTGCCTAATAAAGATTTAATAAACGTTTCTCAAATAAATAGTCTCGATTCTGTTTTCCAACAGAAAGCAAGGTTCTATAATTCAGATACATTAGATTTATCCAGTTCTACTAAAATATTTTTAGGAAAAAATGGTAATGTTGAATCAACAATGTTGATGGAATTTTTATTTTTCTTCCCCGACTCAATAAAAGAGGCTATTCTTGGCGATAGTTTAATTGTTAAAAGTGTAGTAATGGAGTTAGAACCTATTTATACAAAGGGAAATGCTAGTAATTATTTTAATTTCTCTGTTCATGAAATAACCAGCGATTGGAATTCATTAGATTTTAGTGTAGAAGACTTATCAAGCCTGCAATATAATCCGGAGGATATTAGTTCTAATCACATATTATCTGGAGATACACTGATAACTATTGATATTGATAAAAACGTAGTTACAGATTGGTTAAAATTGTATGCAAATGAAACTCAAGAGACAAATTATGGTGTTTATTTCAATTTTGAAAATGCAACCGATAAAATATTGGGCTTTCCAGCAATTTCATCTTTATATGATTCTGTTTTAACACGACTCAAAATAGTAGTTGAGGTCCCAAATTATTACACAGATACTTTAACAGCTCAAGTTACTTCTGATGCACACGTTGTTAAAGGGGAACTTCCCACAACCAATAATCATAGTATTATTATTCAAGGTGGTATTCCAATACATTCAAATCTCTTCATTGATGTATCAAAAATCCCTCAATATTCTATTATAAACAAAGCTACTCTAAAATTATTTATTGATGAAAGCGAATCTGAAATTGGTACAATAGCTTCAGATTATATTAAAGTAGCACTGCTTGATGATTATGAATCTTCAAAAGTAAGTACTTTTTATTCTGCGCTTAATTTAGAATTAGATAGTTTGTTTTATAGTGGTGAAATTACTACTTATGTGCAAGAATGGATTACAAATGGAAATAATGGGATGAAACTTTATCTTAGTAACGAGGTTGAATCACTTAATAAAGTTGCAATATCTGGAACAGATAATTCCGACGTTAAACTAAGACCATATTTAGAAATTATTTATACATCAAAAAATTGAGAATAATGAATAAAAAAATTAATTACCTCGTATTGATATTATTTTTAGCATTTGATCTTCTTTTTGCTCAAACTGGAGCAATATATTCAAGATTTGGAATTGGCGACATACTAAATTCAAATACTGCACGTAGAATGGGTTTTGGTGAACTTGGTTCTGCAGTTATTGATAAAGATTATATTGATGGATATAACCCTGCTAGCTGGACTGAGTTGGAATTTACTAGATTTGGAATAAGTGCAAAATATAATAGTGCAAATTTTTCAGATAATAATTCTAGTGCATTTCATTCAGATGTTTTGTTTTCTGGTTTTATAATTGGATTTCCAATTCAGAAAGATTTAGGAATATCTGCGGCTATTGGCCTTATTCCTGTTACATCACTCAGTTATGATATATCCAAAAATGTAAAGGATGATGTTTTGGGTGATTATTCAGAAAAATTTTCTGGTTCAGGATCACTTTCAAAAGTATTTATAGGAACTTCTTTTTTAATTCCAACTAATACTTCTATTGGTTTATCTTTAGAATATTACACTGGCGCTAATAATTATTTATCCTACCAAAATTTTGCTAGTGACGCAGATTATGAAGATGTGTCATATGAAACAAAATATAAATTTAGAGGAATGGGTTCTACTATATCAGCAATTTCTGGAAATATTCTAAATTTATTTAATACATCAGAAAATTCTAGTTTAAGATTATCTGTACTTGCAAATATTACTCCAGATTTAACAACTGATACTTCAATTGTAGCAACTACATCAATTGGCGAAATTGAAAATCTAATTGGAGAAACAAAGACTGTTATGCCAACAAAATATACTCTTGGTGCTAGTTTTGCATGGGATAAAAAATATTTAATTCTTTTCGATTATATGTTTCAACCATGGTCAAAATATCAATTTAATGGTAAATATGACCCAAATATGAAGGATTTAGTAAAATATAGTTTGGGCTTTGAGTATAAAGATAAAACTCTTGGAATGCATGCCTCAACTAGTGAAAGTATAAGTTATAGATTTGGTATAAGTTATGAGGAAACTCAATATACTTTTAATGGTATAAACATTAACCAGTATTCATTACACAGTGGAATTACTATTCCATTTGGAGATATAAATATGATAGATTTTGCAATTGCTGCTGGATTAAGAGGTACAATTGACAATAATTTAATTAAAGAACAATTTTTAAATGCCGCGTTTACACTTACTTTAGGTGAATTGTGGTTTGTAAGAGAAGATAGATAATTATAAAAATTTGGAGTGTAAAGTGAAAAATGTAAAATTAATTGTAATCACTATGCTATTGCTTTTCATGAGTATTCAGACAATTAATGCTCAAAATGAAGTTAACTTAATAGCAGAATTTAGCCTTTTCTATGAATCATATAAAAATAAAGATTATGAAAGTGCTGAACCACATGGTTGGATTGTTATTGACACAGACCCGAGTCAATTTATTAAATACCGTCCCTTTAAAAAAATGGAAGATATATTATTATATATGCATGATAGTTTATCCACTACGAAAGAACAAAAGGATGCATATACAATTAAAATGATTAAGTTATATGATAAAGCTGTTGAAGCAGGCGCAAAAGACCCAGAATATTTTATTATGAAAAAAGCTTATACAATTGAAGAATGGTCAGATGCAACTCCACTAGAGAAAATTGATGCTTATTTATATGCTTTAGAGAAAAATCCAAATGCTGATACATTTTACAGAGATAGACTTGGATTACTTTATGCAAATAATGCAAATGATGACAATGATTATAAACTAAAAGCTCTTGATATATATCTAAAACTTGCCGATGAAGATCCAGAAAATGAAACTTGGAATATTCGTATTCAAGAATTAGCGGAAGACTTAAATCAGTTAGTTGAATATATGAAAAAAGCTTGGGATTTAGATAAAGATAATATGGAAAAAGCTTGGAAATATGCTGAAATGTGTGGAAAAGCTGAACAATTTGATAAAGCAATTGAACCATTAGAATTTTTGGTAAGCAAAAATCCAGAAGTTATAACATATTGGCAAAAATTAACAACACTATACCAAAAAGTTGATAGAACTGATGACGCAATTAAAGCTTATAAAACATTAATTGAACTGGACCCAACAAATCGTGATAATTATTTTAATATTGCTATTATTTATAACAAATTAGATCAATTGTCCGTTGCTCGCACTTATTTACAAAAAGCATCCAAAGCAAGTGAAGAGGCATGGGATATGCCTGTTTACTTAGAAGCTCAACTTTATGAAAAAGCGGCAAGTCAAAGTGGTTCTTTTGATTTTATGGATAAATGTGTTTATAAGTTAGCTTCAGATACTTATGCAATGGCTGCAAGAATTGGTGGATCAATGTCTTCAAATGCTTCTGATCGTGTAAAAGCACTTGAAAATACAATTCCACAAAAAGAAGATTATTTCTTTAGACAATATAAAACTGGCGATGTTATCAAAATTGAAGGTGGCACTTTTGATTGGATTAACCGCTCAATAACTGTTAAATAATTATAACTAAAAAATAGAAGAATATGTTAGAATACTTAAATAATGATAAAGAAATTTTAGAAATCTTAAAATTAGAAATTAATAGACAAGAAAATAATCTTGAATTAATTGCATCAGAAAATTTTGTTTCAAAAGCTGTTTTACAAGCTGCTGGTTCAGTTTTAACAAATAAGTATGCCGAAGGATACCCTGGTAAAAGGTATTATGGTGGATGTGAATTTGTTGATATGGCTGAAGAAGTTGCTAAATCTCGTCTTATGGAAATATTTGGTGCTGAATATGCAAATGTTCAACCACATAGTGGTTCTCAAGCAAATATGGGAGTTTATATGGCGCTACTTAATCCAGGAGATAAAATTCTTGGTTTAAGTTTAGATCATGGCGGGCATTTAACTCACGGCTCACCTGTTAATTTTTCTGGACAAATTTATAATGCAGTTGGGTATCCACTAAATGAGATTACAAAAGAACTTGATTTTAATATTATTGAGGATATTGCTACAAAAGAAAATCCAAAACTAATTATTGCTGGTGCAAGTGCTTATTCGCGTGAATGGGATTATGCAAAATTTAGAGAAATTGCTGATAGAGTTGGTGCATTATTAATGACTGATATGTCGCATCCAGCGGGACTAATTGCAAAAGGTCTTTTAAATAATCCACTTCCATATTGTGATGTTGTTACAACAACAACTCACAAAACACTTCGCGGACCGCGTGGTGGAGTTATAATGATTGGAAAGGGTAGAGATAGAGAAAATCCATTAGGAATTAAAACTTTTAAAGGTGACAGACTTAAAACTATGTCAGAGCTATTTGATAGTATGATTATGCCTGGTATTCAAGGTGGACCATTAATGCATATTATTATGGCAAAAGCTGTCGCTTTTAAAGAAGTATTAGAGGATTCTTTCAAAGATTATGCAATTCAAGTTATGGTTAATGCTAAAAAACTTTCCTCCGAGTTAATAAATAAAGGATTTGATATTGTTTCTGGTGGAACTGATAATCATTTGATGCTTGTTGATTTAACAAACAAAAACATTAGTGGTAAAAAGACAGAAAATGCTCTTGGTTTAGCTGGAATTACTGTTAATAAAAATATGATTCCATTTGATACTAAAAGTCCATTTGTAACTAGTGGTATCAGAATTGGAACTCCTGCCATGACTACTCGTGGAATGAAGGAATCTGAAATGGAAATGATTGCTTCCTTTATTGATAAAGCAATTATGAATTCTGAAAACGTAACTGTTTTAGATTCAATAAAAAATGAAGTAAAAGAACTATGTAGTAAATTCCCACTTTATTATTAAATAATTAAGTAAAGTATTGAGCATAGACGAAGATAAATTATTAGAAGATGTTGAAGAACACAAAGACGAAATGTCGTTTCTTCAACATTTAGAAGAACTAAGATGGCGATTTGTTTATTCAATTATCGGAGTTATCATTGGTACTATTATCACTTGGGTTTTTATTGATTTTTTAGTTGATTCAATTCTTTTACTTCCAGCTAAAGCCGCCGATATAAAACTACAAAATTTACGTCCGTTCGGTCAGTTATTTCTTTTCATGCAAATTGCAATAACTGGTGGAATTATAATAAGTATTCCTAATATATTTTATCAATTATGGAAATTTATAGCACCTGCCCTTAGAAAAAACGAAAAAAAATATATTTCGTTGATAGTTATATTTTCTACAATTTGTTTTCTTATAGGTATTGCATTTGCTTATTTTATTATGATTCCAATAACATTAAAATTTGCTGGGCAATTTGGTTCACAAGAAATTGAAAATAATTTTGCAATTGCCGAATATTTTTCTATTATTATTTCCATTATGCTTGGTGCGGCATTAGTTTTTGAGTTGCCAATGCTCTCGTTTCTTTTATCAAAACTTGGAATATTAACACCTCAAATAATGAGGAAATTTAGAAAGCACTCCATAATTGTTATTCTAATTCTCGCTGCAATATTATCACCAGGAACTGATCCCGTAGCACAAATATTATTAGCAATTCCACTTACTTTACTTTATGAAATAAGCATTTTTGTTTCAAAAATATTTTCTAAAAAAAGAGATTCTCAATAAATAGTGCAATATTTAATTTTTTGTAATATTAAGAGTTAATAGAATAAAAATTATAATAATGAGAAAATGAACAAAATAAATTTAAACGAATTGCAAAACCCTGTTAAACATGAATTAGTTGAATTTAGTTCGTTTTTTAAGCAAAGATTAGTTTCTGATAAAAAAATTTTAGATTATGCTTTACGTTTTATCCTATCTCAGAAAGGGAAGCGAATTAGACCTTTGCTTGTTTTACTTTCTGCTAAAATAAGCGGTAAAATTTCTGAAAGAAGTTTTCGTGGTGCATCCCTTGTTGAACTGTTGCATACAGCTACGTTAGTGCATGATGATGTTGTTGACGAAGCCGAAAAGAGAAGAGGGTTTCCTTCATTAAATAAAATATGGGGAAATAAAATATCTGTTTTGGTCGGCGATTTTCTGTTATCAAAAGGTTTAATGATTGCCGTAGAAAACAACGATTTTGATTTTCTCAAAACTATTACTAATACAGTTAAAAGAATGTCGGAAGGGGAATTGCTTCAAATTTACAAAGCAAAGAAACTAGATATTAATGAAGAAACATATTTTAAAATAATATCCGATAAAACTGCATCTTTATTTTCAACATGTTGTGAAATTGGTGCATTAAGCGCAACAGAGAATTCTGAGAAAATTGAAGCTCTAAAAAACTACGGGGAATACCTTGGAATTGCTTTTCAGATTAAAGATGATATCCTTGATTTTATTGGGAAAACAAAAGTTTTTGGAAAAGTTCAAGGTGGTGATATTAAGGAAAAAAAACTTACATTACCATTAATATATGCTCTTGAAAATTGTGATGTTTCTAAAAGGAACAAAATGATTAAATTGATTCGTAAAGGTAAAAACGATTTTGTAGGAGAAATTATTAGCTTTGTAAAAGAAAGTAATGGAATTGTATATTCCCAAAACATTGCAGAAGAATATTCTGCAAAAGCAAAAAAATGCCTCGATGTTTTTGAAGATTCAGACTCAAAAACTTCATTAATTAAATTGGTTAATTACGTAATTAAACGTGATAAATAATTCATAATATAAAATAGTGAACGATAATATTCGTTCACTATAAAAACATTAGTAAGATTTCTGTATTTAATCCATTTTTATTCTTTTAATTATCAGTTTATCATAAAGAAGAATTAGCATTGCAGAAGCAAGAGCAATTATTGCAAATGTTAACCACATTAAATCTGGGCGTTGCATATCTCTTGCAAACGCTGCATATAATTGACCAGAAAGAATTCCACCAAAAAGGTTTCCGAGAGCAACACACCAATAGAAATAACCCATATAAAGTGCTACTTTTTCTGGAGGAGCAATTCTTCCAGTGTATTCTTTCGATTTTGGAGAAGCCATCATTTCGCCAAATGAAAACACTAAAATTCCTGCAACTGTTATAATACCAAAAGTTCCGAAAATCAAAATTGAAAAGGAAACAACAGTAATCATGGTTCCCCAAAATATTGTTGTAAATGGTTTCAATCTAGTTACTAGATAAGAGATTAGCACTTGGAAAAATATAATTGCACCAGCATTTAGATTTATTAAGTACTCAGGATTAATTTGACCAGGTGTAGCCATAGAATTTGAAAATGAATTAAATAACTCGCTAGAAAAACCAAAGAAAGCAAATAATGATTGAGTTGTATTCATTAAATCAGAAGTATCTACAAAATCACGAATGTAAAGAGGTAACGTATAAAATATTTGGTTGAATGAAGTCCAAAAACCTGACATAAGTAAAAGAAACAAACCAAATTTCCAGTCACCGAGTTTCATTGGTGAATTAAACCAATTTTCAGTTTTGCCTTTAAAATATTTTCTTAAAATGACATCGTAAATAAAATTAAATAAACTCCAACCAAGAGAGAAATAAATTATTTGATTCCAAGTAAAAGTATTATCAGAAGTAAATTTGGAACCCACTACAAGAATTAGTAATAATCCAAAAACGAACAAGAAAAATCTTCCATTTCCCAGAACTTCAACCATATCGGATAGTACTTTTTTAAGCGACCGTGGATTTGCAGACTTTGCTTCCAAAGTTGGCTCTTTATAAAATATTGTTACAAAAATAAAATTTATTGCAATCCATCCAGAAGAGGCTATAAAAACATATTCCCAACTTATTGCACGAACAATTCCTGCTACTATTGGACCCACAAATCCACCAATATTTACCATCATGTAGAAGATTCCAAAACCCATTGATGCATTCTTTTCGTTAGTAACTTTGGAGATTGTACCAATAATTACGGGCTTAAACATAGAGGCACCAATTGCAACCATCATGAATGCTAGAAAAAATGTTGGAAATGTTTTGAACTGTCCAAGCATATAATAAGCAGGCACAAGTAAAACAAAAGAAGCGAATAACATTTTTTTGAAACCATACCTATCAGCTAGTGCGCCAGATACAACAGGGAATAAATAAAGGAAAAATGTCACAACTCCTTGTAGAACGCCTCTATCTTCGTCAGTAAAACCTAGCCCACCTTCATCAATTGCTCCAGTAATATAGAGTGAAGACACAGCAAAAAATCCATACCAAGCCATCCTTTCAAAAATTTCCATTGTGTTGGCAATCCAAAAAGTTGTTGGAAAATCTTTAATTTTAATTTTATCAGTCATAAATCCTCAAAATAAATCATAATAAATGAGTAAATTTGTGTTATAAATTAGCTCTAATTAGTTTTGCAATATACAATTATTAAATTCTTTTTATAAATATTTTAAAGGATGTAAAATGGAAAATGTAATTCTTAAAACAAACTTTGAAGATGTAAAACTTGTTAATCGTGGTAAAGTAAGGGATATTTATGAAGTTGATGGTAAGTATCTTTTAGTTTCTAGTGATAGACTTTCGGCATTTGATGTAATTATGAATGAAGGAATTCCAAGCAAAGGAAAGATATTAACCGAAATATCAAAATTTTGGTTCGAACTTTTGAAGGACGATGTTGAAAATCATTTGATATCTACCGATGTTGATGAATATCCTGAAATACTAAAAAAATACAAAGATCAATTAGAAGGCAGATCAATGCTTGTTAAAAAAGCTAAATTGATTCCTATTGAGTGTATTGTTCGTGGTTATATTTCTGGTTCAGGCTGGAACGAGTATAAAAAAATGGGAACAATTTGTGGTGTTAAGTTAAGAGACGGATTAGTTGAATCAGAAAAATTGGACGAACCAATATTTACTCCATCAACAAAAGCTGAAATAGGATTACACGATGAAAACATTTCTGATGAACAAGCTATTTCAATTGTAGGCGAAGAGACATTCAAATTCATTAAAGAAACATCAATTAAAATTTATAAAAAAGCTTATGATTATGCCTATTCAAAAGGAATTATTCTTGCAGATACAAAAATGGAATTTGGTTATTATGATGGAAAAATAATTTTGATAGACGAAGTTCTAACTCCAGATTCATCAAGATTTTGGCCATTAAATGATTTTGAAAAGGGAAGAGCACAGGCAAGTTTTGATAAACAATATGTTCGTGATTACTTGTTATCTGTTAATTTTAATAAGCAGCCACCTCCTCCAACTTTACCAGAGGAAGTAATAATTAATACTTCAAAAAAATATAAACAAGCACTTTTTGAACTTACAGGACAAGAATTAAGCTAATGCTTCCTAAAAAAATAGCAGTATCAAAAAATGATTCAGTGATAATTGAATGGGATAATGATAAGGTCTCTGAAATTAACAAATATTTGCTTCGAAAATCGTGTCCATGCGCAATTTGTAAAGTTGAGGCTGAAAAAAATCATCACGATTATAATTTGTTTAGAGGCGAGAAAACAGAAATCATAAATATTTCAGTTGTTGGGCAACATGCAATTAAGGTAACTTGGAAAGATGGTCATAATGCAGGTATGTATGAATTTCAATATTTAATAGATTTAGCAGAGAAAGGATATTCTACAAAAGCATGATACTACCAAATCAGTTGACTGTATTAAGAATAATTTTAACACCAGTATTTTATTTACTTTTTAGAACTGGTGAGCCTCTTTTTGTTCAAATATCTATGGGAGTTTATATTGTTGCAGCTTTTACCGATTGGTATGATGGCTGGCTTGCTCGGAAGTTTAATTATATTACCGAATGGGGAAAATTTCTTGATCCCCTTGCAGATAAAATTCTTAACTCTGCAGCATTTTTTGCATTTGTCTATTTAGATATTTTACCACTTTGGATGGTTATAATAATTGTTATTCGCGATTTTTTAATAACTGGATTACGCGCTTTTGCCGATTACCAAAACGTTTCATTTATTACTAGAAATTCCGCAAAATGGAAAACATTTTTACAAATGGCATTTATAAATTATCTTCTTTTTGTTTATACATTTAGTATTACAGAGGTTATTTATGTAGGTAATGAGCATATATTTCAAATATTGATGGGTGAGAATATAATTTATTACTCAATGCTATTTGTTACATTGGTTACTCTTTATACTGGAATTGAATATATTTATAAAAATTTAAGTCTAATAAAACGGATGTTTAATTATGAAACTTAATTTCTTTGAAAAACTAATTGGTTCTGGCTTTTATACTGGTTTTATTCCATTTGCACCAGGTACATTTGGAAGTATTGTTGCATTATTAATTTATTTAATTCCTGGATTTGAAAATCCAACATTACTTTTAATAATAATTTCATTATTTTCTGTATTGGGAATTTCAATAGGAACAAAATTTGAAATTCTTTACGGAAAAGATCCTAAACAATGTACAATTGATGAAATGGTTGGGATGTGGATTTCACTTATCCTTATTCCCAAAAAGATATGGTTTATATTAATTGTGTTTATAATTTGGCGCGTATTGGATATTTTAAAACCATTTCCGGCAAATATAGCAGAAAAAATAAAAGGTGGCATGGGTATTATGCTCGATGACATAATAGCTGCAATTTATACTTTAACAATTTCACATATTATTATTTATTTATTTTTTTAGGATAAGAAAATGAAAGCAGAAATTATTACCATTGGTGACGAAATCTTATCTGGACAAACATTAAACACAAATGCTGCATTTATTGGCGAAATATTAACGCAAAATCATGTTGATGTTTCTGGTTCTGTTGTTGTTGGTGATAAAGAAGAACCAATATTGGAGGCATTTCGTAATGCTTTTGATAATAACGATTTAATAATCGTTACAGGTGGGTTAGGTCCAACTCATGATGATTTAACGCTTGATTGTATTGTAAAATTCTTCAATACTGAATTAATTAAATCGGAAGAAGTTCTAAAAGATATTAAAAGTATTTTTGATAAAAGAAATCGTGAAGTTACTCCATCAAATGAAGCTCAAGCTATGGTGCCTAAAATTGCAGATATAATCAGAAATTATTTTGGAACTGCTCCTGGATCATGGATTGAAAAAGATGATAAAATATTTGTTTCAATGCCAGGTGTTCCGTTTGAGATGAAAGAAATGATGACTGGATATATTATTCCTCGTTTGACCGAAGAAAAGTTGGAGAATAAAAGTAACAGAATTACAAAGTCATTATTAACAACAGGCATTCCAGAATCTTATATTTTTGAAAGACTTGGTGATATAAATGAATTACTGAAAGATAGTGCAATGGCATTTTTACCAAGTCAATTTGGTGTTAGACTTCGTATAACCGTTGATGGTAAGAACGCTGATGATGTGAAAGATAAATTTTCATTTATAGAACAACAGATTAGAGCAAAAGTGGGACAATATATTTACGGAGTTGATAATGACACTTTAGAAGGTATTATTGGCAAGCTATTGTTAGAAAGAGATTTAACAATAGCTGTTGCAGAATCATGCACAGGTGGTTTAATTAGCGCAAGAATAACAAATATTAGCGGTAGTAGTAAATATTTTGAAAGAGGAATTATTGCTTATAGTAATGGTTCAAAAGTAGAGCATTTTAAAATTGATGAAAATATGATTGACCAATATGGTGCTGTAAGTATGGAAGTTGCTCGCCTAATGGCTGAAGGAGTTAAAGCCGTTAGCGGAACAGATATTGGTTTAGCTGTAACTGGAATTATGGGACCAGGCGGTGCTTCTTTTAATAAACCAGTTGGATTAGTTTATATAGGATATTGTGACAATAAAATTTGTACAGCTCGTGAATTTCATTTTGGTGATGATAGAATATTAAATAAAGATAGAACATCTCAGGCTGCACTTGATATGTTAAGAAGAAATTTGCTTGGCATAAGTTATGAGGATTAGAGCATTTATTGCTTTTGAAATTGAATCACTTGCTTTAAATGAGTTATTAAATATTAGAAATGATCTATTTTCTGTTTCAGATAATAAATTTGAACCAAATGATAAACTTCATATAACTCTAAAATTTATTGGTGACATCGAGGAAAAAGATATTCCAAAACTGGAAGTTGGCTTAAAAAATATTGCTAATAATAATTCATCATTTAATTTAAGCTTTTCAAAGTTTGGAATATTTAAAAGGCAGAGAATTCCGGTAGTGCTGTGGGCTGGAATAAATCTAAACTCAGAATTACAAAAATTATATTCTGAAATAGAAAATATTTTAATTGAATTTGGTTTTGAAAAAGAAAGAAAGTATTATAAACCACATTTAACATTAATGCGTTTAAAGAAAAATAATATTATCCAAAAATTTGGTCCATTTTTAGAAAAAGATTTATCAAATATTAAATTTAATGTAAATGAATTTACATTATTTAAAAGCGAATTAAAAAAGAGTGGTTCTGTATATAGTATAATTAGAAAATTTAATTTAAAATAAGGGAGCTAAAATGGCTGACGACAAAGAAAATAAAATGAAGTTGCTTGACGAAACAATTTCAGCAATTGAAAAAACATATGGTAAAGGTTCAATAATGAAATTGGGCGATGGAGTTATAAACCAAATTGAAGCAATATCAACAAGCTCTATTTCGCTTGATTATGCTTTAGGAATTGGTGGAGTTCCTCGTGGTAGAATAGTTGAAATCTATGGACCAGAATCTTCTGGTAAAACAACGGTTTGTCTGCACATAATTGCAGAAGCTCAAAAAGAAGGGGGACTTGCTGCATTTATTGATGCTGAACATGCTCTCGATGTAAATTATGCTAAAAAACTAAATGTTGATGTAAATAATTTGCTCATTTCGCAACCTGACTACGGTGAACAAGCTCTTGAAATTGTGGATACTCTTGTTCGAAGTAATGCCCTTGATGTAATTGTTATCGATTCCGTTGCAGCACTTGTGCCACGTTCAGAAATTGAAGGTGAAATGGGTGACGCTCAAATGGGTGTGCAAGCACGTTTAATGTCGCAGGCTTTACGCAAAATTACTGGTGCAGTAAGTCGTTCAAGAACTACTGTAATTTTTACAAACCAATTGCGTAGCAAAATTGGAGTTATGTTTGGTTCTCCAGAAACAACAACTGGTGGAAATGCACTTAAGTTTTATGCTTCTGTTAGAATGGATATTAGAAGAATAGCAGCAATTAAAAATGGTGAAGAAGTTGTTGGAAATAGAACAAAAGTTAAAATTGTTAAAAGTAAAGTTGCTCCTCCATTTAAAGTGGTTGAATTTGATATTATGTATAATGCCGGAATTAGCAAAGAAGGTGATTTAATTGACCTTGCTGTTTCCAAAGGTATTATCCAAAAAAGTGGTGCTTGGTTTACTTATGGTGAAGATAGATTTAACGGGCGTGAGAAATTTAGGACAAGACTTAATGAAGATCCAGAAATATATAATAAAATTGATAAAGAATTAAGAGATTCACTTGGAATGGTAAAAAATGAATCTATTAAAACTGAGGAACCAAAAAAGAAAAAATAGTTTTTAATGGCTCAAAATATTGAAAAAAAAATTGACAAACTAAAACAATGATTCTTAGTAGCCTTGAAAAAAGGAGAAATAAAATAATATTATATTTTGATGATTTTGAGAAAATTGAAATATATTATGATGTTTATCTAAATCTATCAATTTTCAAAGGTGATGAAATATCATCCAAGAAAATTGATGAAATAAAATTAGCAAATGCAGAGTATGAAGTTAAAAGCTCTGCATTTCGCTATTTATCCAACCGAAACCATTCCATTTTTGAGCTTAAAACTAAACTGAAGAAAAAAGGATTTGATTCCCAGATAATTGAAAATGTAATTTCATTTTTAATAGAAAAAAAATATCTTAACGATTTAACTTTTGCTGAAAACTTTGTTCGCAATAGAGTTGAAGGAAGAAAAGAAGGAGTTATGAAAATTACTTCTGAATTATACCAAAAGGGAATTGCAAGAGAAATAATTTCAGAAGTCACAGAATCTATTAAAGAAAATCCTAAAAATATGCTTAATGCATTTGAATTAGGGAAAAGTAAATTGGGTATAATTCAAAAAAGAGGCGAAACGGATTACACTAAAATTAAATCGAAGCTTTTTTTATTTCTAAAAGGTAGGGGTTTTACAAGTGATGTAATTTTTGAAGTAATTAGTAAGTTAAATATTAAAAATGAGGAATTTGATGAATAGACTTATGAGTCGATTCGTTTAATCTTTATTTACTAGATAAATAAAAAAGGTTATTTGTAATGAAAAAATTTGAAGCCGTAGATTATTTTAATTTAAATAGTTTGTTAAGTGAAGATGAAATACTTGTTCAAGAATCTGTACGGTCTTTTGTTGAAGCAGAAGTAATTCCAATAATTGAGGATAGTTATCAAGAAGCAAAATTCCCGTTTCAACTTATCCCCAAGCTTGCTGAACTTGGAGTTTTTGGAATGACACTTCCAGAAAAATATGGTTGCGCTGGAATGAACAATCTTGCTTATGGATTGGTAAATCAAGAGTTAGAAAGAGGGGACAGCGGATTGCGTAGTTTTTTATCCGTACAAAGTTCACTTGTGATGTATCCAATTTTCACTTTTGGAAGTGAAGAACAGAGAATGAAATGGCTTCCTAAACTTGCTTCTGCAGGAGCTATTGGATGTTTTGGATTAACAGAACCAGATTATGGCTCAAATCCTGGTGGAATGATTACTAAAGCTGAAAAGGTTGATGGTGGATTTCTTCTTAATGGTGCAAAAATGTGGATTACTAATGGCACTATTGCTGATATTGCAATTGTTTGGGCTAAATTGGATGGAATTGTAAAAGGATTTATTGTCGAAAAAGAATTCAAAGGTTTTTCAGCTCCAGAAATGAAAAAGAAACATTCGTTAAGAGCTTCTATTACTTCTGAATTGGTTTTTGAAGATGTATTTGTTCCAGAGGATAATTTACTTCCAGAAGCAAGCGGATTAAAATCACCGCTTATGTGCCTTAATCAAGCACGTTACAGCATTGCTTGGGGAGTCACTGGCTCAATGATGGCTTGCTACGATTCCGCTCTTCAATATGCAAAAACAAGAATACAGTTTAATAAACCAATTGCCAGCTATCAGCTTACGCAAGATAAATTAGTTAACATGTTAACTGAAATAACAAAAACGCAGTTATTGAATTTCCAATTAGCTAAACTTAAAGATTCGGGTAAAATTAAGCATACACAAATATCACTCGCAAAACGAAACAATGTTGAGAAAGCCTTAGAAATTGCAAGAATTGCACGTGAAATTCTTGGAGCTAGTGGGATTACAAGCGAATATCCAATAATGCGACATGCAAATAATCTTGAATCTGTAAAAACATACGAAGGTACCCACGAAATGCACACGCTTATTATAGGTGAAGATATTACTGGGTTTAATGCATTTTAGCCGAATTCGTGTTATTAATAAAGTGATTAACATATTTGTACCCCAACTGAATTAGTTTTTCTAAAAATTAGAATTCAGCAATGAATTCCGAAATAATTTTATTAAATTTGTATTCAAATTTCTCAATATTAATAGGGCAATAATTTTAATACTTAAGAATCATAGATAGGATAAATTAAAATGAAAGACAAAATAGCATACGATGGGATTACATTTGATGATATTTTATTATTGCCGGCAAAATCTAACGTTTTACCACGCGAAACAGATTTGCGGACAAGATTAACCAAAAATATTACTCTTAATATTCCATTTCTTTCTGCTGCGATGGATACTGTAACAACAGCAGAAATGGCAATTGCAATGGCTACACAAGGCGGTCTTGGAGTTATTCATAAAAATATGTCAATTGAAGAACAAGCTATTGAGGTTGATAAAGTTAAACGTTCTGAAAGTGGAATGATTCACAATCCTATTACGCTTACAAAAGATAAAACAATTAACGATGCTCAAGATTTAATGGCAAAATATAGAATTTCTGGAATTCCAATTGTTGAAGAGGGAAATAAACTAATCGGTATTCTTACAAATAGAGATTTACGTTTCGTTGAGGATAATACTCAAAAGATTGAAGAAATAATGACGAAAGTAAATCTTAGAACTGCCCCTGTAGGAACTTCACTGGAACAAGCAGAAAAATTACTCCAAAAGTATCGCATTGAAAAACTTCCAGTTGTTGATGATAATGGAGTACTTCAAGGATTGATAACTTTCAAAGATATATCCAAAAAGAAAAAATATCCTAATGCTTGCAAAGATAGTTATGGTCGTTTACGTGTTGGTGCTGGTGTTGGTGTTACAAGCGATTTAATGGTTAGAGTTGCTGCACTTGTAAAATCAAATGTTGATGTTGTAGTTGTAGACACCGCTCACGGTCATTCACAAGGTGTAATAAATTCGGTAAAACAAATTAGAACCGAGTATCCTAATCTTCAAATTATTGCTGGAAATATTGTAACAGGACAAGCTGCTTTAGATTTAGTTGAAGCTGGTGTTGATGCTGTTAAGGTTGGAATTGGAGCTGGATCTATTTGTACAACTCGAATGATCGCTGGTGTTGGTGTGCCTCAGATAAGTGCGGTTATGGAAGTTTACAAAGCGTTAAAAGGTACTGATATTCCAATAATATCTGATGGCGGAATTAAACAAACTGGTGATGTTTCAAAAGCAATTGCGGCAGGTGCAGATACAGTTATGATTGGTGGAATGTTTGCTGGTGTTGATGAAACTCCTGGTGAAAAAGTAATATTTGAAGGAAGAAGTTTCAAAGTTTATCGTGGAATGGGTTCTATTGGCGCAATGCAGCAAGGAAGTAAAGACAGATATTTCCAAGATATGGAAGCAGATATTAGCAAACTTGTTCCCGAAGGTGTTGAAGGTCGCGTTGCTTATAAAGGACCATTAGCAGATACAATTTATCAATTTATTGGTGGTTTGCGTTCATCAATGGGTTATTGTGGTGCAAAAACTATAGAAGAGTTTAAAACTAAAACTCAATTTGTAAAAATAACTGGTTCAGGATTACGTGAAAGTCATCCTCATGATATTGTTATAACAAAAGAATCTCCAAATTATCATTCAAAATAGGCTAATTATATAATGTTCAAAGTACTCGTAATTTCATATTATTTCCCTCCAATGGGCTTGAGTGGTGTTCAAAGAGTTTTGAAGTTTACAAAATATATGAGCAACTATAATTGGGAACCAACAGTTATTACTGCTGGAAAAACCGGTTACTATGCTCACGATTTATCTCTGCAAAAAGAAGCTGAAAAAGCAAATATAAAAATTATCAGAACTGATGCTAATGATCCAAATTCTCTATTGGCAAAATATGGAACCATTTCAATGCCTCGAGAATTTATCAGAAAAATTCTTAGCATGATTAGTAAATTTGTTTTTATTCCTGACAATAAAATTTCATGGTCAAAAAAAGCATTTACTGTTGCAAAAAATGTTTTATTAGAAGAAAAATTTGATTTAATTTTTGTTTCTATACCTCCTTTTTCTCAATTTGAAATTGCTGCAAAATTAAAAAATGAATTTAATATTCCTTTGATTGTTGATTATCGTGACTTGTGGTTTGGAAATCATTTCGGGTTTTATCCCACCCCATATCATAAATATAAACATAAAAAGCTAGAATATGCTTCACTTAAAGCTACCGATAAAATTATAACTGTTAATAGAAGAATGAAAGAAATGCTTCTAACTACATATCCATTTCTATCTTTTGAGGATTTTGATATTATTCCCCATGGATTTGACCCAGAAGATTTTATAAATGTTAAACCAATTAATTTTGAAACTAAAAAACTTAGAATTTTGTATTCAGGAATATTTTATGAAAATATTACTCCAAAATATCTACTGAAAGCATATAAAGAGTTATCAAAAGAAAGACCAGATATTACTGAAAATATTGAGCTTCATTTTGTAGGTCATTTTCGTAAAGAGAATAAAAAACTGGTTAAAAAGTTGAATCTTTATGAAAATGTTATTGAACATGGATACTTAAATCACAGTGATGTTTTAAGATACATTGTTTCCGTTGATGTGCTTTGGGTTATGTTGGGGAATGGAACTAATATGGATATGGTTTCGGCAGGTAAGCTTTTTGAATATTTTGGAACCCGTAAGCCAATTATTGCTACAGTTCCCGATGGTGCATCTAAAACCTCTGCTGAGAATTACAAAGCTTCATTTATTACAAAACCAGATGATATTAATGAGATTAAAAAAATGCTTGTCAATATTTTTGAATTATATCATAAAAACCAATTACCTATTCCAGATGAAGAATATGTTATTAAATATGACAGAAATTTTTTAACAAAAAAACTTGTAAATAATTTCCAGTTTTTCTTGAGGACTGAATAAATGAATGTTGTTCTTATCGGTTCAGGTGGAAGAGAGCATGCAATTGCTTACAAAATAAGTGAGAGTAAAAACTTAGATGAACTTTATATTATTCCAGGAAATCCTGGCACAGAAAAATTAGGAAAAAATATTGATTTAGATTCCTCAAATCATAGTCTAATTATTGAGTTTTGTAAGAACAATAATATTGATTTAGTAATTATAGGTCCAGAAATACCATTAGTTGATGGACTTGCTGATTCACTTCGTGCAAACGAGATAAATGTTTTTGGGCCAAATAAAAAAGCTGCAGAAATTGAAGGGGATAAATCTTTTTCAAAAGATTTAATGAAAAAATATAATATTCCAACTGCTTCATTTAAGGTGTTTACAAAGGAAGAATATAATTCTTCTCTAGAATATTTAAATCGAATTTGTTATCCAACTGTGATAAAAGCTTCTGGTTTGGCTGCTGGTAAAGGTGTAGCCATTTGCGAATCGAAAAAAGAGGCTGAGGAATATGTTAAACAATGTTTTAATGAATCTCTTTTTGGCAGTTCTGGAGAAACATTAATAATTGAAGAATTTTTGCAAGGTGAAGAAGCATCAATATTTGCAATTACAGATGGCGATAATTTTGTTCTACTTCCCGCCGCCCAAGATCATAAACGAAGATTTGATGGCGACATTGGTCCAAATACCGGTGGAATGGGTGCATATGCTCCAGCACCTTTAATTACAGATGAAATTTTAAAAAAAATATCTAAGAAGGTCATTATTCCAACGCTTGAAGCAATGAAAAGTGAAGGAAGAAAGTATAATGGATGTCTTTACGCAGGAATTATGATTAATAATGGTGAACCTTCAGTTGTTGAATTTAATTGCAGATTTGGTGATCCTGAAACTCAAGTTGTATTGCCAATAATTAAAGGTGATTTCCTCGAGTTATTAAGTAGCACAGCTAAAGGAAATATTAATAAAGCATCAATTTCTGTTTCAAATAAAAATGCGATTACGGTTGTTGCTGCCTCAGATGGTTATCCTGGTAGTTACAAAAAAGGATTTGAAATAACTGGAATTGAAGACGTAGAAAGTGAAAATATTTGGGTTTTCCATGCCGGGACAAAAAAAGAAGAAAATATTCTGAAAACAAATGGTGGAAGAGTGTTAAATATAACAGCTATTTCTGATTTAAGTTTAAGTGATGCAAAGAATTTAGTTTACTCTGCAATATCAAAAATTGAATTTGAAGGCAAAGTTTACAGAAAAGATATAAGCGATAAAGCAAAATAATTAAAATATTAGTTGACAAATAACTCATTTACAAATATATTTATCTCTATGAAAAACATGATTGTTAAAATATTATTACTTATTAGTTGCTCAGCAATGTTTATGGGAGTATATTACTCAGATTTTAATATTGTGAGTGACGCAGATAATGTTGTTCTTTCCTGGCATACCACACTTGAAAATAATTTAAAAGAAACCTCAATTGAAAGAAAAGTTGTAAATGGTGTATATACATCAATAGCTGTAATAGCTGCAAAAGGTGATAATTCTTCATATACTTATGTTGACGAAAATGCTTTTAAAATAGAAGATGGTGTATATAAATATCAATTAAAATTTATTGATAATGATGGTACTATTTCATTCTCAAGTGAACAGACTGTTACTCATCTTACTTCAGTTACAAAAAAAACATGGGGTAGTATAAAAGCTCTTTTTAGATAATTTATCCTCATGTTAAATACAAATCTTCCAATTTACTTAGCTTCAAAATCCCCACGTAGAAAAAAATTACTAAAGCAATTAGGACTTAAATTTAAATCGTTTTCTATTGATTTAGATGAAGTTTTTATTGAAAATGAATCTCCAGTTAAAACAGTAAAAAGATTAGCAAAAGAAAAATTGTATGCATCTGAAAAAATTAAAAGTGATGGAATTCTAATTACTGCTGATACGATAGTTGTTTTTGAAAAAGAGATAATTGGAAAACCACTAAATAGTCATGATGCAAAAATAATCCTTAATAAATTAAGCGATAATAAACATTTTGTTTATACGGGTTTTGCAGTAAAGAATTGCATCAGTAACAAAGAAGTTATCGATTACGAAAAAACAGAAGTAACTTTTAGAAAATTAACCAATATTGAAATTGATAATTATATTTTTAGTGGAAGTCCAATGGATAAAGCAGGTGCTTATGGTATTCAAGATGATTTTGGTGCAGTGTTTGTATCAAAAATAAATGGATGTTATTACAATGTAGTTGGGCTTCCTTTATCAAAATTGTATACTGCACTAAATGAGGTTTTATGATTGAAAGATAAAATATCAAAAAATATTTTTATCTCAATTCTGGTTTTAATAGCTATTTATATAGCTCTATCTTTTTATAGCAATTTTGATTTAGTATTATCAACCCTAGCTTCGTTTAACTGGAAATTCTTTCCAATAATTTTAATAATAATTTATATTTCGTTTTTACTTAAGTTCATAAAATGGCAATATTATTTAAATTTAAGTAAAGTAAAAATTAAATTGTCTGATTCATTCCAAATATTTATGGCTTCTTTAACAATGAGTGTAACTCCAGGAAAAATTGGGGAAGTTATTAAATCATATATGATAAAGGAATTAAATGGAACATCAACAAGTAGTACTATTCCAATTATTTTTGCAGAAAAAGTTACAGAGATATTTGCACTTATTTTCTTAGTTGTAGTTGGTCTAAGTATACTTAATATAGGGGTATTAATTCCAATTATTACTTTAATAGTTTTATCAATATTCGTTTTTTTAGTGTTAAATACAAAAACGAGTAATTGGTTATTAAAAAAACTTAGTAGTATAAAAATATTACAAAAATATATTATACCAATAAACATTTCAGTGCAAAATTCTAGACTAGTTTTAAGTCCTAAACCATTTGCATTAATGTTTATTATGAGTTTAGTAATTTGGTTAATAGAATGTTTAGGCTTTTATTTATTTTTAATCAAATATGATATAAATATTTCAATTACAAAATCTTTTTTTACTTACCTGTTTTCAATCTTTATTGGTTCAATATCTTTTTTACCTGCTGGTTTAGGAATTACAGATGGATCAATTACTTTATTATTATCTAATTTTAATGTAAACGAGGAAATTGCAATTAGTACAGCTTTTATTATTAGAATTGCAACACTCTGGTTTCCTCTAATAGTTGGAGGGTTTAGTATTTTTAAAATTAACAAAATTCTAAAAAAATAATTTATAAAGTATTTTGGATAATTATTGCCAATGTTTTTATATCCTTTTATAAAGCAATTAAATAATAAGATAAATTTTAGTTCTAAAATATTTTCAAAATGTTACGATTTCTTTTGTAATTACTTGCGTCTATATTTATTTTACAGTTCTTTATAAATTAAATTTGGAGGATATTATGGCAAATGATAACGGATTGGGAAGAGGTATTCTTATTGGATTTTTAACTGGTTCAATTGTTGGCTCGTTACTTGGGTTATTGTATGCACCAAAATCTGGGAAAGAACTTCGTGGAGATATAAAAGATATTTCAAACGATTATCTTGAAGACACTGAAGAATATATTAAAAGTGCAAAAGTAAAAGCGCATCAATTAATAAATGATGGGAAAAAGAAATCAGAAGAGCTCGTTTCTGAAGCTAAAATTAAAGTTGATGCATTATTAGAAGAAGCAGAAAAGATTCTAGATGTTGCAAAACATAAAACTGATGATATAGTTGAAATTGGCAAAAGTAAAATTAATGATAAGAGTGACAAATTAAAATCAGCTATCAAGAAAGGTTTGGATACATACAAATCTGAAGTTAGTGAGGATGCTTAATTCATGGATCTGGTTGATATACTAATTGCAATTGCATTAATTATTGCTTCAGTACTTGGTTTATATTTAATTAAACTTATTAAAAGACTTTTTACTACACTTGATATTGTTGACAATAAAGTAAAGGAGTTAGATGAAAAACTAACTCCTTTACTTTATGATTTGCAAAAAATGATTGATTCGGGAAACACAATTGCAAATTTTGCTAAAGAACAAACAGATTATGCAAATGATATAATTGTAAATGTTAAAAATAAGTTTGGAGGTTTTTTTGTTAGAAAGTCTGATAAAGCCTCACCACAATCAAATGCTCATAATTTAATTACCAACTTAAGAGCCATATTTAAAGCAACAACTTCGTTTATAAATGAACTAAAATAATAATAATTATCAAGCAAATTTGGAGGAAAATTGAAAGTATTTAATCCTGATGCTATTAGAAATATTGCATTTATTGGTCATGGTGGTAGCGGAAAAACATTATTGTCAGAAGTAATTCTTTACGATGCTGGTGAAATTAATCGTATTGGAAGTATTGAAGAAGGAAGTACTACTTCTGACTATAACAAAAATGAAATTGATAGACGTATTTCTCTTTCTGCAACCCCACTGCATTTTGAGTGGAAAGATACAAAAATAAATCTTATTGATACTCCAGGGTATTCTGATTTTACTGGACAAGTAAGTGCTGGTTTACATGTAGCTGATGTTGCAATTTCTGTTATTAAATCTGCTGAAGGTGTAGAAGTTGGTACAGAAGTAACTTGGGAAAATGTTTGTAAGCACAAAATGCCTGCCGCTATTTTAATTAATAAAGTTGATAATGAACATTCAAAATTTCAAGAAACATTTTCAAGAGTAAAAGAGCGTTTGAACAATGATGCAACTATAATAGCATATCCAATAAATGAAGGTATTAATTTCAACACCGTTATTGATATTATTAAAATGAAGGAAATTGTTTTTGATAGTGCTGAGAGTAAGAAGTTTACCGAAAAAGAAATATCTGATGATCATAAAGCTCAAGCTGAATCCATGAGAGAGGAACTTGTTGAGAAAATAGCTGAATCAAGTGAAGAATTAATGAATAAGTTTTTTGAAGAAGGAACTTTAAATGAAACTGAATTAAAACAAGGACTTAAAGCTGCAATTATTAATAGATCAATTATTCCTGTATTTGCCGTTTCAGCAGCAAAGGGAGTTGGAATTGCTAATTTTCTAGATTTTGCTGTAAATTATTTCCCTTCTCCTGTTGAAAGAGTTGGTAATAAAGCTAAGATGAGCAGTAGCGATAATGAAATTGAAATTAAATGTGATTTGAATGGAGAGGCTACTGCATTTGTATTTAAATCTTTATCTGAAGCTCATGTTGGAGAACTTTCCGTCTTGAAAGTATTTTCAGGCAAACTTAAAGCCGGAATGGATATGCTTAATACAACTAGAGGGAAAAGTGAAAGACTTGGTCAGCTTTTTGTCCTCAATGGAAAAAACAGAACTGAAGTTAGTGAGTTAACTGCAGGTGATATTGGTGCTGTTGTTAAACTTAAGGATACTCATACTGGCAATACATTAGCTTCAAAATCTTTTTCAGTTGTTATAAATGATATTGATTATCCAGATCCAACAATTCGTGCTGCAGTTGTTGCGCGTTCCAAAGGAGATGAAGATAAAATATCTACTGGTTTGCACACTTTTCATGAGGAAAACCCAACTGTTAATGTTCATTTTGATCCAGAGCTTTCTCAAACAATTATTTCTGGACAAGGGGAATTACAACTTGACTTGGCTGTTAGAATGTTAAAAAGCAGATATAATGTTGAAGTTGATTTAGTTGAACCAAAAATTCCATATCGTGAAACAATTAAAGCAGTGGTTGAAAATGCAGAATACAAACACAAAAAACAATCTGGTGGTCGCGGACAATATGGACATGTTGTCCTTAAATTAGAACCATTACCTAGAGGAACAGGAATTGAGTTTGTTGATGCAATTGTTGGTGGTGTTGTTCCAAGGAATTTCATTCCAGCTGTTGAAAAAGGTATAAATGAAATTACAGCAAAAGGTATTTTAACTGGAAGTAAGGTTATTGATATTAGAGCAACTTTACATTTTGGCTCATATCACAATGTTGATTCGGATGAAGTTTCATTTAGACTTGCAACTACAGGTGCATTTAAAAAAGGATTTCTGGAAGCAAAACCAATCTTACTTGAACCAATTTATAATATTTCTGTAAAGGTTCCTGAGGTATACATGGGTGATGTGATGGGAGATCTTTCTAGTAAAAGAGGTAAAATTTCTGGAATGGAAGCTGAAGGACCTTTCCAAGTTATTAAAGCCAAAGTACCTTTATCTGAACTTTATAAATATTCAACGCATTTAAGAAGTATTACAGCTGGGCGTGGCGTGCATCATCGTGAGTTTTCGCATTATGAAGAAATGCCAAAAGAAGCTCAAGAAAAAGTTATTGAAGAGTTTAAAAAAGCAAAAGAAGAGGAATAAACATTCCCAAAATATAATCTGTTTTCGAAACCCAATTTATTTAAATTGGGTTTCTTATTTATTCAAATAAAGGATAGTTATGGAAAGAATGTGGTCACCCTGGCGATCTCAATATATTGATGAATTTAAAGTAAAAAAAAATAATAATGAATGTGTTTTTTGTAATGCTGTAAAGGAAAATACTGAGAATGATAAATGTCTTGTAGTCTACAGGGGAAAAGATATATTTACTATTATGAATCTTTATCCTTATAATAATGGCCACTTAATGGTTGTTCCTAACAGACATATTTCAGCTATTAAGGAAATAACTGTTGAAGAATTTTCCGAAATTACTAAACAAATTACGCTTGCAACAGAAGCATTAACAAAATTATTTTCCCCACAGGGCTTTAATATTGGAGCAAATATTGGAAAAGCTGCTGGAGCGGGAATTGATTCACATATCCATTTTCACGTAATTCCAAGATGGAATGGTGACACTAACTTTATGCCTGTTATTGGAGAGACTAAAATAATATCTCACGAATTATTTAACACAAAAAATAGATTAATTAAAATATATAATGAAAATAGTAAGGAATTTTAGATGGAAAACGAAAATAAATTTGAAAAATTAGAGCCAATAAGAGTAAAAGCATTAGACGATATTTTAGGCATTCCGTTTAAAGTTCTTGACGATGGCTTTGTTCGTGTTGTAGATTATCTTGGTTCAGATCAATCTATTGTTCAAGCTGCTAGAGTATCTTATGGAAAGGGGACAAAGCAAATTAGTCAAGATAGAGGATTAATCAGATATTTACTTCGTCATCGTCATACTACTCCATTTGAAATGTGTGAAATTAAATTACACATTAGAATTCCAATGGATGCTTGGCGACAGTGGATTAGACACAGAACTGCAAATGTTAATGAATATTCTACACGGTATTCATTGGCTATTGAATCGGCACAAACAACAAATCCAGATCAATGGAGAATGCAATCCACAGATAATAAGCAGGGAAGTTCTGGCTTTTTTGATTCTGAAATTGGTAGCGAAATGACAGCCGACGAAAAGTTTATTCATGATAAGACACGCGAAATTTACAATAAAAGAGTTGCTCAAGGTGTTGCAAGAGAACAAGCTCGTAAGGATTTACCGCTATCAACATATACCGAAGCATATTGGAAAATAGATTTACATAACCTTCTTCATTTTTTAGAGTTAAGAATGGAGAAAAATGCTCAATTAGAAATAAGAGAATATGCAAGTACTATTGGAAATGAAATTGTTAAAAGATGGGCTCCCATTGCCTGGGAAGCTTTTGAAGAGTATGCATTAAACTCAAAGGAATTCTCCAGATTTGAATTAGAATTGTTGTCATTACTTGCAAACGGCAAATTTGAAGAAGCTAAAAGTAGCGCAATAAATTATGGTTGGTTGAACTATAAAAATGACGAATTGACTTTTAATATGGAGCGTTGGGAATTTGAAAATAAAATGAATGACTTAAAAATTCAAATTCCTTGGTAAATGTTGGTGTGTTTTTTTGCTAATCGTTATTTAGGTTTATGATTAAATGAAAAAAATAATTATTGCAGCACTTTCAATAAATAATGTTATTGGGTGTAATCAAAAAATCCCTTGGGATAATAAAGAGGAAATAAATTATTTTAAAGAAACAACAATAAATAATGCTGTATTGATGGGGAGCAAAACTTTTATTTCTATTGGTTCACCACTTATTGATCGAATTAATATTGTAATCTCAAAAACAAAAAAAGAAAATTCTGGAAATATATTTTACTTTACTTCCATTCTTGAAGCTTTGCATTATGCATATAAATTAGACTTTAAAAAACTATTTATAATTGGTGGAAGTGAAATTTATTTTCAAACTTTTAACGAAGCTGATGAATTACTAATTAGTAGGATACCAATTACCGTTGACGGTGATAGATACTTTCCACAAATAGACAATAATGATTGGGAACTTACAGAAATAATAAATAATAAAACTTTCAATGTTGAAAAATATATTAGAAGAATAGCTAAAGATTAGGATTAGTGAAAATAATGGTTGATTCAGAAAATAAAATAAAAATACTACCAAATAATATTGCAAATAAAATTGCTGCTGGTGAAGTTGTTCAGCGCCCAGCATCGGTATTAAAAGAATTGCTCGAAAACTCAATTGATGCCGAAGCAAATAATATTGAAGTATTTATAAAAGCAGCAGGAAAAACATTAATCCAAGTTGTGGATGATGGTTATGGTATGACTGAATCTGATGCATTAGAAAGTTTTAAACGTCATGCAACGTCAAAGATATTTAGCATTAATGACTTAGAGGAAATAAGAACTTTTGGCTTTAGAGGGGAAGCTTTAAGCTCAATTACATCAGTTGCAAAAGTAGAAATAAAAACATCACAAAAGAACAGTAATCTTGGAACACATCTGTTCATAGAAGAATCTGATAATGTAATTATTGAAAAGGGGAATTATCCAATTGGAACTTCAATCAGTGTTAAAAATCTATTTTACAATACACCTGGCAGAAGAAAATTTCTAAAAACTAATTCAACCGAGTTAAAACACATTACTGATACATTTAAAAGGATTGCTTTAAGTTATCCAGCTATTTCCTTTAAGTTTTGGAATAATGATGATCTTACTTTTAACTTCGTTTCTGCTTCAATGGAAGAAAGAGTAAAACAGGTAGTTGATGAAAATATTCTTAATGGGTTAATTGAAGTTGAAGAAAACACAGAATATTTAAGTATTAAAGGTTATGTTGCTAAGCCTACATATATGAGAAAAAGCAAAGGTGAACAATTCCTTTTTATTAATAAACGATTTGTGGTTAGTAAAATTATTAACCATGCCGTCTTTACTGCTTACGATCACTTACTTGATAAAGGCGAATATCCTTTTTTCATTTTGTTTATTGATTTAGATCCAAAAATGGTTGATATAAATGTGCACCCAGCAAAGATGGAAATTAAGTTTGATGACGAAAGAAGTATCTACAATTTTGTTAAAGCAATTATTCGTAAATCAATTGGACAATATGACTTAGTTCCAAATATTAGTTTTAATGATGATTCGGAAATTTCAACTTCTCTAAGGCAGGAGAATAGTGATTATATTCCAAAAGGTGACTTTAATGACCGACCTTTTTCTAAATCAAATTTTAATCAAAAGAGGGAAAAACAAGGTATATATAAAGAAGAAGAAATTGATTTGCTGTTCAGTACAATAAATCCAAATATGCGAAATGAGGTTACAAACAGAAACTCAAATCATCCATTTGAAGAGAATGTTTATCAGCACTCTTCAAATATTACTGAGGAAAGTGGTGAAAAATCGTCAACTTCTTTTCTTATTGCACTTCATAATAAATATATTCTTTCACCAATTAGAAGTGGTTTAATGGTTATTGATCAGCATGTGGCTCACGAAAGAATTCTTTATGATAAAGCTATTAATTCTTTTGACGCTGATATGCCTTTTTCACAGCAACTTCTTTTTACTGAAGAAATTAAATTAGACCCGGCAGATTATGAATTGTTAAAAACTATAAATCCATATTTAGTTAAACTTGGATTTGAAATTAAATTTAAAAGTAAAAATGTTATTGTTATTCTCGGGGTTCCACCAGATGTAAAAAGTGGTTCTGAAGCTGAAACTCTAAAAGGTATAATAAGTGAATATAGAATCAATGAAGAAGAAAATCATCTTGAAGAGAGAGATAATCTTGCTAAATCATTCTCATGTAAAACAGCAATTAAAGCGGGGGATAAATTAAGAGAGCAAGAAATGCGTGCTCTGGTTGACCATCTCTTTGCTACATCAATGCCATATGTTTGTCCTCACGGAAGACCAATTATTATAAAAATTCCTCTCACTGAGTTTGACAAAAGATTTGGACGAACTTAAAATATTAAAAAGCCCTATCATATCTGATAGAGCTTTTTTAAGGAACTGTGTTCAACCCTCATATTGACTTTTAACGAATTTAAATATGTTTCAAAAAACAACATTCCAAAACAAAAACGTTGTAAAAACTGCAACATACATTACTTTTTATTTGATATTTAATCATTAGACTATTAATCTGGATAGGCATTTAACTGCACTTTACTGTTGACTTTGAATAATATCTTCTTGATATTTACAAATAGTGAAATTAAATGCACTTAGGAATTAAATATTATGCAAAATTATCCAGATTTGTTAGAGAAGATAAAATTACGCCGCAAACATCTTGGACTAAAACAGGAAGATTTAGCAGAAATATCTGGGGTCTCACTTAGGACAGTAAAATCGATAGAATCAAATAAGGGAAATCCTAATATTTTAACATTATTAAAAGTAATAGAAACTTTGGGAATGGAAATTGAAATTAAAATTGTTGAGAAAGAATAGCAGTACACACACCTGCAACCATCTCTAGAGGAAATGCTGTTAAATTAAGGTTATATTTTTGTAGAGCGTCATTCCTGAATGCTCTTGTCTGGAATCTTAGCCATTAATTGGATTCCGCGTGAGAGATTCGCGGAATGACAAATTGCTTTAGTTGACAGCATTGTTCGAGAAGGGAAGATACGCAAGCACTAGTGGTGTATTCTTTAAAAACGAATATTAAATAGTATAAAATATAAAACATTATGAAAGCAGAAGTTTATAATAACAATCAATTAGTTGGTTTTCTTTCTAAAGAAGATGATAAGTATATATTTAAATATGAAAATGAATATCTATTAAATCCCCAAAACAGCAGTATTAGTTTAACTTTGCCCAAACGAGAGGAGGCGTATATTTCAGATACTTTATTCCCATTTTTCTTTGGGTTGCTTTCGGAGGGCACAAATAAAGAAATACAATGCAAATTATTAAAAATTGATGAGAATGATGATTTTATAAGATTATTAAAAACTGCAAAAAATGATACTATCGGTGCGATAACCATTATGGAAATAGAATGATTAAAATATGCCCAAGCTGTTTGAAAAAAGGTGAAAATACTTTTTGCAATAAATGCAGAAAAGAGTTGTTTGATGGAAAAACGATTAGTCATATTCTGCCTTTTTCAAAACCCGAGTATGATAAAATTAAATTTACAACTCAAAATAGAATTTCCATTTCGGGAGTTCAAACTAAACACTCGTTAAAAATAGAAAATGAAAAATTAATACTAACGGATATTGGGGGCGAGTACATTCTTAAACCAATTCCAACTGGAGTTTTTTCAAACTTATCTTTTGTGCCTGCAAACGAGCATTTATCAATGCAAATAGCAAAACAAGTGTTTAAAATAAATACTGCAAAAAATGCAATTGTTTTTTTTAGCGATAACAAACCTGCCTATCTTGTAAAACGTTTTGACAGATTACCAAATAAAGTAAAACTATTGCAAGAAGATTTTGCACAAATTGCTAATAGGTCATCAAAAATTAATGATGAAAATTATAAATATGATTTTAGCTACGAAGAAATTGCCGAATTAATTAAAAAATATGTTTCTGCGTATAAAATTGATATTGAACAATTTTACAAATTAATTTTATTCAACTATCTAATAGGAAATGGCGATGCGCACTTAAAGAATTTTTCTCTTTTCAAAGATGAAAAATATGGAGAATATCGTTTAACACCAGCATACGATTTATTGAATACTACAATTCATATTCCCAACGAATCGGATACAGCGTTGGAATTATTTAAAGACGGATATGAAACAGACGGTTATAAATTTAATAGTAAATATACA
>JAHISP010000011.1 GCA_018818165.1 Bacteroidota bacterium
TGAAGCATCAAATATTACGCTTTGTATGCCTGCGTTCATTTCTTTGTTTATTAACTCTGCTACTTCTTCACCAAGTATATTGTAAACTTTTAGATTCACCATTCCAGCTTTTGGTATAGCAAATTGTATTGTAGTACTTGGATTAAATGGATTTGGGTAATTTTGAGATAGTGAAAAGTTGTATATTGTTAAGTCATCCGTATTAACATCAGTTACAGTAGCAAAATATGCGTCTATTTCTATTCCATCAAAAAGATATGATTGACCATGTGTTTCATATTCTGTGTACCAACCTTTAGTATCAAAAAAATGGAACTCACCTTCGCTTAATAGCCAATTTTGTGTATCCCAATATTCGGATAAACCGTGGAACGAACTTCCATCTCCGGAATAGTTATACGAAAATCTGTAGTAATTTTCCCAATTATTTCCATCCCAAAATGATATCAAATTTAGCGTCATATAGTTGTTTGAATCAAATGTTACAGAGGTTTTACTATCATTTTCCCAACTACTTCCAGTCCACATTTTAGATTCTTCTATAATTCTGTTTTTATTATTATCATATGTATAAGTTATTGCAAATTCATTTTGCCAGTTATTGTTTGAACCCCAATAGCTGATAAGTTCTGAAGTTTTATTATTGTCTGAATTATATTCATAGGTTGTTAACTCTGAATTAACCCAATTACCACCATTATTTTCTTCAATTAGTTCTGAAATTATATTTTCGTTAGCATCATGAGAAGTAGTTGTTTTTGTATTATAAGAATAGCCCATAAAAGAACCTTGCGATATCTCAGTTGAGGTGTGGTTTGTCTCATCATATGAAATAGTACTTTGGTCAGTAGTAATCCAATTTTCGCTAATCCACATTTCTGTTAGTGAACTAGATATCATATTACCTTCATAAGTAAGAGTATATTTTAAATAATTTTGCCATTGATTTTCTATCCAAATCTTACCTAATCCTCCAACAAAATGACCATTAGCATCATAACTATATGTCATAACCATAAAATTACTCCACTCATTTCCATTCCAACTTTGCCATAAATATGTAGCCCAATTACTGAATGATTCATTAGTGTAAGTATAAATATGCCTCTCCTTTGATCCATCCTCTTTAGTTACAATTGCACTATCAAGCATAGATTTAGTATCTAATAATACTGGATTTAACATTTGTTCAAATAAATTTTTAATGCTTTTTTTGTCCTTAACCATTTGATTTCCACTTTTCGATTCTGCCGCTATATGAGCACCCACTTGTTGTGCTAAATTTACTCCAGATAAAAGTAGTACTATAAAAAGAGATAGTAATTTAATTTTTTTCATTTTTCCTCTTGAATGCTTTAGTTAATTTTTAGAGATTTTATTTAATTTTATAGTAATTTAGCATGTAAAATAACTAATAGTGTTGTAGACAAGAATATGGTGGATATTAATTACTATTTGCCTTGTTCCAAGAAGAATTTCAATAAATAATCTAATTAAGCTTTCTGTTTTAATTCTAAAAAAAATGATTAAAAACCCGTTTAGATTCTTACATATAGTTGCTATCCTTATAATTGCGCCCTTGAGTATTTTTTCACAAAACAATTATTCTCAATCCACAATAGAAAAACTCCATGAACTTCGAGAAAATGTAAACATTGCTTTTGAAAACGATGATTCTCTTTCAATTTCACGAGCATATTATAAATTAGCATTAAAATTTGATTATATAGGCGAAAGTGATTCATGTGATTATTTTTATAGGAAAGCACTTTCAATTGCCTACAATATCAAAAATAGCAAAGCAATAGCGGTTATTTCAAATTCACTAGCTACCTCCTATAGTGATAAAGGATTGCATGATGAAGCCGAAAAAATTTATTCTGAAGTTGTAGATAGATTTTTATCACTTAAGGATACATCTGCCGCCGCTGGTGTAATGCTTAATCTTTCCGCAGAATATGTTGATATTGGCAAATATGAAAAAGCTTTGGAAATTGCACTAAATGCATTAGACTTTAAATTATCAGTTGCTGATTCGAGTAATATTGCAGCCTATTATGTTCAAATTGGAGTTCTTTTTAACTCTGTTGGAAATATTGCAAAGTGGATAGAATATATTCAAATTGCAAATTCTCTAGCAAAACAAAACTCAAAGTATGGTGATTTTTATAGACGCATGGATATATTAAATGAACTTGGAGCATATTATTTAGGCGAAGAAGATTATAAGAAAGCTGAATGTTATTATGACACTCTTTATAATCAAAGTTCTAAAAACGATTATGTTGCAGGAATTACAAGCTCTCTTTCAAATCTTATCCCAATTTTGAAAAAACAAAATAGGTATTCGGAAGCATTAGAATTTGCGCAAACAGCTTTTAAACTTTCAGAGAGTTCAAAAAAAACTTACAAGATTATTACTAATTTAATTGAAATTGCAGAACTTAATATTCTACTGTCAAAACCTAGATTGGCTGAAAAGACTTTATTAAAAGCAATGGAAAAGGCATCAAAATTTAATTTCCCAAATGAATTGATAACCATTTACAATTTGTTGTCAGAAATTAATTCTGAATCTAAGAATTATGCTAAAGCATATTTTTATACTAAAAAGTATCAAACTTTAAAAGACTCAATTGAAGGTAATAATACAAAACAAATAATTGCAGAACTTGAAACGAAATATCAAACTGAAAAAAAAGACAATCAGATTGAGCTGTTAAACAAAGAAAATTTAATACAAGAAGATAAAATTGCATTTCAAAATAGAACAGTTGTCGGATTAATTCTTTTTGGTATTTTGGTAACAACCTTATTTATTCTCTTCTACACACAATCAAAATTGAAAGCACAAAACAGAGTATTAAATATGCACCAAAAACTGTTGCGCTCTCAAATGAATCCTCATTTTATATTTAATGCCCTAATTGCTATTCAGAATTATATTTTGAAAAATAAAAAATTTGAAGCTTCAGATTATCTTGCTCAATTTGCCTCGTTAATGCGCTCAATTCTTGAAAGTTCACGCGATGATTTTATTTTGTTAAGCAGAGAAATTGAGCTTTTAGAATATTATGTCTCGTTGCAGCAATTGAGATTTGAAGACTCGTTTAGATTTAATTTGGAAATTGATGACAATATTGATGTTGAAAATCTACAAATTCCACCAATGTTAATTCAACCATTTATTGAAAATGCAATTGAGCATGGTTTACGAAAAACAATTGATGCTGATAGAATTCTTTCAGTTAAATATATTTTGGATAACAATTCTCTTAACATTTATATTGAAGATAATGGAATTGGAATTGAAAAGAGCCTAAAGAATATGGAAAATAAACATCAATCTTATGCAATGGAAATTACCAAAGAACGTTTGATGAATATCACAAAAATTTATAAAGAAAATATACATATTGCGATTCAAGATTTATCACAACATGAAAATAGACGGGGAACACAGATTAAATTTATAATTCCTCTAAAACTAATGACTCGGAATGAAAATGATTAAAGCAATTATTATTGATGATGAAAAAAATTCAAGAGAAGTAGTTTCTGAATTGCTAAAAGAATGTTTTAACGAAATTAAGGTTGTAGCTAAAGCTGGTGATGTAAAAACTTCAATTGCCGAAATTGAAAAACACAAACCAAATCTGCTATTTCTTGACATTGACTTACCAGATGGAACAGGTTTTGACGTATTGAAAAATGTTGACTATTCTAACATGAAAGTAATTTTTATTACCGCTCATCAAGAACATGCAATAAAGGCAATTAAATTTAGTGCTTTCGATTATATTCTTAAACCAGTTAATTCGGGGGAACTAATTAAAACAGTGCGTAAAGTTCTTGATGAACATAACGCTGTTAACAATACTTTAAGATTTGAAGCTATTCTTTCTAATTTTGGAAATTCCCTACCTGAATTGAAAAAAATTGTACTAAAAACCTCAGATAGAATTTATTTAGTAAATGTTAAAGATATTATTCGGTGTGAAGCTGAAAATAATTACACAGTTTTTTATCTTGCAAATGGAACTAAAATTATGGTTTCCAAAACAATTAAAACCTACGAAACATTATTGCCTACTCATGATTTTATTCGTGTTCATCAATCACATTTGGTAAATGTGAATTATATTCAACATTTTGATAAACCAGATGGCGGAATTCTTGTTTTGAGCGATAACTCTACCGTGCCAGTTTCTCACCAAAAAAGAAACCTACTTTTGGATTACTTTTCGTCTCTTTCATAATTCTGGGCACTCCGAATGGTTACTATTATTATTGCAAGCTAGATTAGTTGAAGTTGGAATGGTAGTTATAAAATATTATTCTTGCGTAGACTCATATTTGCATTCAAGTTAAAGTATCGCAAACTCTTTTTCAATTTGGGCAAATCCTAATTTTATTAAACCAGATTCTCATCAACTAAAATATTTGCCATAATATTTATTCTCTTTGCATTGAATTTTACAAAAATAATATGGAGAAAAAATGAAAAAAATTACATCTATTTTGGTAGTAATGGTTTTAATATCTTTTGCAACAACAAATATTTCTGCACAGGGTTTAAGTGCTGGTGCTGGAATTGCCTACGGGACAAACATCAGCTCTATCGGTATTAGTGTAAATGGTTTATATTCATTAAACGAAACAATCCAAATAGCACCATCTTTTGTTTATTTTTTAGAGTCAGATTTTGTTACATGGAGCGTATTGAATATTGACGGACATTACAAATTTTCATCAAACGACGGATTTGATATTTATGGTATTGCTGGGTTAGGAATTACTTTTGCATCGTTTAGTTACGATTTAGGAGCTTGGGGTGGAACAATATCTGAAACATCATCAAACGTTGGTTTAAACTTGGGTGCAGGTGCTTCAAAAAATATAGGGACAAATCTTGATTTATTTGGTGAAGCCAGATACCAAATTAGTAGTGGTAGTTTTTTAACGATAAATGCTGGAGTTTTATATAAATTCTAATTTGAATACAATAATATTTGAATTATTTTTGTTAAAGAGCCGATAATAAGGCTCTTTTTTTTTGAATAATTTTAGTATAAAAATCTAACACTTCCATTATATTTCATTCTTTTTATTTATCTTTGTTGTTAAACAAAGTAATTGATTTTTAAATTAAAAGGGTTACCAAAATGAAACTCTTTAATCCCAAAGAAACTTCAGAATTAGATAGATTAAGAGCAGAAAATGATGAATTACGAAATACAATTCACCAAATTCGCACAATGCAAGATAATACAGCCGATTTAGATAAAAACACTTTAGCAGTAACAGAAAAACTCTCCGAATTGTATAAAGAAGAACAGCGTGTTGAAGACTATTTAAAAGCTTCTAATGATGAAAAAGTTTTGAAATCCAAAGCAATATTTGAATTGAACAAGCAGATTGATGAATTATCAAAAGAAAAAGAACAATTACAACAGAATATTAAAATAAATGAAGAAACAAATGCTTCCTTAATTTTCAAAAAAGAAAATAGCGAACTAGAAATAAAGGAATTGGAAAATACATTTTCTAATAAAAAGGATGAACTTTCGAAGGTTGAAGAAAAATTAAATGTTCTAAATAATAATGCAAATCGCCTTTCGGATGAAATTATACGCGCAGAAAATAAAGTTGCTGAATTAAATAAAACTGAACAAGAGTTAGGAAAAGCTGTAAGTGTAAATAAAACCAAGATTGATAAGTTTGAAAAAACATTAGAAGAGAAAGAGAAAATTAAAGAAAAAGTTGAATTTGATATTGACTCTTTATCGCAATCATTAATCGTGTTAAGTGAAAAGAAAGAGATTTTAAATATTGAATTGGAAAATCTTGAATCCAAAATTGAAAGAACTAAACAAGATCATACAATTGTGCTAGAACATTTTAAAAATGATGAAGAAATTAGACGCAATATGCAAACTAATATTGCTGAGTTAATTAGTGAGCTAAATTCCAAAGAGAAAGTTTTTAAAGAATATGAGATTAAAAAAAATGCTTTTGTAGATGATATTTCACAGAAGAGAAATGAGCTTGAAAACGTCATTTTTGAGATTAAAAACAAAACCGAAAATTTAACTGATTTAGGCAAAGAAATTGAAGTGCTTAATCAACAAAAAAGAGAAATTAAAGCTAATATTGAAAATAATAAAAAGGTAGCTGAAGAAATTGAGAGAAAACTAATTCGGAAAAAGGAAGAAGAAAATAGTTTTGAAGAACAATTAAATGATCTAAAAAATGAAATAGTTGATTTTGAGGAGAAGAAATTTAAAGTAGAAGAAATTATACTTAAAATGGAAAGTAACTTTGCAGAAACAACTAAGATATTTGCTGAAGAAATAAATGAAGCTAAAACAAAACTCAATTCAATAAAACAATTAATTATTGACAAAGACCGCGATTTTAATAAAAAGGAACAAATATTTCTAGAAAGAAATACTCAACTTGCAGAATACACTGGAATGGTTCGTTTGTTAAGAAAAGAGAAAGATTCTGTTGAAAATAAATTGAAGGATTTGAAAATAGAAAAAGAACTTATACATGAAAAAGTTATTTTGCTTTCAGGAAAAGAAGGGGAAGCCAAAATAACAATTGAAAAGTACAAAATGGAAATTCAAGATTTGATGTACAAAAGAGAACATGTAAGTCATGAACTTTCTAGCCTTATTGAAAGTAGCAGCAATACTTATACTGAGTATCACAATAAAAATGAACAATTGAGAATAGACATTATTGAGAAGGAAGAGTTAATTCACGAATTAGCTGAAAATATAAATGATTTAGAACTAGCTATGGTAAAATTGAAAGATGATATTGCCAAAGCAGATTTGGAAAAAGAAGACCGTTCAACAAAGATTGCTCAATTAATTACAATGGAAAAAACTTTCCAAAGCAAGGTGGAAACTTACAAGAAAGAACTTGAGAGAATTGAAGAAGAGACAATAATTGATGACTCAACTCCAGTTATTAAAATATTTGCAAATACTAAGAAAAAAGAGAGTAAAGAATTGGAGAGCAATGATTAATGCTTACCAAACGTGAGTTAAAATATTATACATCATTAAGTAAAGCAAAATACAGAAAGCTAGAGCAAAGATTTATTGTTGAAGGTATTAAGCTTGTTGAAGAAGCGCTTAAAAGTTCTTTCAATTGCGAATTGATAATCGTTTCAGAAAGTTTTGCTAAATTTAATTCTGAAACACTTTTAAAGTATAAACATAAAACAATTGTTCAAACTATTTCGGATTATGAGTTTGAAAGTATTGCTGATACCCAGACTCCACAAGGTATTTTGGCAATTATGGAAATTCCTTTACAAAGATATATTGATGAAACTAGAGATGAAACAATTGTTGCATTAGAAAACATTTCCGACCCGGGAAATGTTGGAACAATAATAAGGACTTGTGATTGGTTTGGAATAAAGGAAATAATTATAAGCAGCAATTCTGTTGATATTTATAATCCCAAAGTTATTCGCTCAACAATGGGCTCACTTTTTCATGTAAATATTTATATAACAGAAAATATATACGGAACACTTAAAACTCTTCAAAACTCTGGTAAAACAATACTTTGTGCTGATATGGATGGAGAAAGTATTTATAATTACACTAAAAATAAAACTTCCGTTTTGGTGTTTAGTAACGAAGCAAATGGACCTACACAAAAACTACTAGATATTTCAGATTCAATTATTACAATTCCAAAATTTGGTAATGCAGAATCGCTTAATGTTGCAACAGCTGCTGCTGTTATCATTTCGGAGTTTGCAAAATAAGTTTAACCAAATACTCCAGCAATTTTTGAATTGCATTTATAACATTTTCCGTTAACAATTTTATTGGAATTTACATTGTGCCAATTCCTCTCGATTAAAGGAATTTTGCAATTTGGACAGTATGTTATTTCGGCTTCTGGATTATGAACATTTCCAGTGTACACATATTTTATTCCTGAATCCATTGCAATTTTTCTTGCTCTATTAACAGTTTCGGTTGAAGTGCGTTCATAAGATTGCATTTTAAAGGATGGATGAAATGCCGTAAAATGGTGAGGCACTTCATCACCAATGTTCTCTAAAATCCATTGGCACATTCGTTTAATTTCTTCGTCGGAATCGTTCTCATTTGGAATTAAAAGTGTTGTTATTTCAAACCAAACATTGGTTTCATTTTTTAGCCATTTAATTGTATCTAAAACGGGTGCAATATGTGAGGAAGTCAAATTTTTATAAAAATCTTCGGTGAAAGCTTTTAAGTCCACATTTGCCGCGTCAATGTATTTATACACATCTTTTCGCGCATCTTTATCAATATATCCAGCAGTTACCATAACGGATTTAATTCCCTCTTCGCGCGCAAGTTTAGATATGTCAATTACATATTCACCAATTATTGTAGGATCGTTATAAGTATATGCTATTGATTTAAGATTGTGTTTCTTTGCAAGCTCAACAACATCTTCTGGAGTTGCAGAAACTGAACTTATTTCATCAAGTTTTGCTTTACTCATTGTCCAGTTTTGGCAAAACTTGCAACCAAGATTGCACCCAGCAGTTCCGAAACTTAATATTTGGCTGCCTGGATAAAAATGATTTAGCGGCTTTTTTTCAATCGGGTCAATAGCAAATCCCGTAGGTTTTCCATAACCAGTAGAATACAGGACTCCATCAATATTTTCACGGACAAAGCAGAATCCTTTTTGTCCTTCAGCTAAAATACAATAACGTGGACAAAGCGTGCATTTAATTCTGCCACTTTTTTCTTTAATCCACCATTTAGCTTTATGATTCATGTTTATAATCCAAATAAGCATTGTCATTCCCACATGCTTCTAGTGGGAATCTTGCACAATTATTGAGATTCCCGATAAGATCATTCGGGAATGACCGTTTTTTACTGTGTATCCTTTGCGTCATATCGACTTTGTGATTTTTTTAAACGACTTTAAATCTAACCCAGCTTTTTCTTTCAACTTCTGCTAATGGCGCACCAGCAGCAAAAAGCAGTAAATCACCGCTTTGGATAAATCCTTTTTCTTTTAAAATTTCTACCGATCTAGTCATATAATAATTTTCGTCGTTTATATCTTGTAAGTATAATGGCGTAATTCCTTTATGAAGATTCAGAGAATTCAACACATCAAAACTATCTGAAAACGCGTATATATCTGCATTAGGATTATATTTTGACATCCGCATTGCTTGTCTTCCTTGATGTGTAAATACAACCATTGCATCAGCTTGTATTTGGTCGGAGATTTGTACAAATGCCTTTGCCGTAGCGTCAAATATATTTTCAATTTTGTTAACTGGAACTTCCCAATTAACCTTTGGCAAAAATTGTCTTTGTGCTTGGTTTGAAAGAATAATTTCGTACATCATTTTAACACTTTTAATTGGATAAGCTCCTGCAGCTGTTTCGCCACTAAGCATAACTACATCAGTTCCATCAAGTACGGCATTAGCAACATCAGAAGCTTCAGCTCTTGTAGGAATTGGATTTGAAATCATTGACTCTAACATTTGTGTTGCTGTTATAACAAGCTTTCCTACTTCGTTACAGCGTCTTATAATTCTTTTTTGAATAGTTGGAACAAGTTGTGGTTTTAATTCTACACCTAAATCTCCACGTGCAACCATTATTACATCAGCTACTTCCAATATTTCCTCAAAGTTTTCAACAGCTTCCGGTTTTTCAATTTTGGCAATTATCGGTTTGTCATAACCTCTTTCTTGCAGCCAATTGCGAAGTTCAATAATATCGTTTGCTGAACGAACAAATGAGAGAGCTATATAATCAATCCGGTACTGCAAAGCGAACTCTAGATTTGCTTTGTCTTGATCGGTTAGCGCTGGAGTACTCAATTTCATTCCAGGTAAATTCATACCCTTATTTGGTTTTAGAATTCCACCATCAATAATATTACAAATTAGGGATCGTTCTTTTTTTTCAGCTACTTCCAATTTAATTAAGCCATCATCAATAAGTATTGTTTCACCAATTTGTGCATCATTAACTAAAGGTAAATAAGAAGAAGAAATAATATTTTCATCGCCTTCTAATTTATCAATAGTAATTTCAATTTTATTGCCTGAAAATATTTCAATTTTATCTTTTTTTAATTTGCCAATCCTAATTTTTGGGCCTTGTAAATCCTGTATAATTGGAATAGGTAGTTTTCTTGCTTCGCAAACATTATTAATTATTTCAAAAAGATGATTGAAATAATTTTTATCGCCATGCGAAAAATTTAGACGAAAACCATTTGCTCCAGCGTCCACAAGCTTGAGAATCAGTTCTGCACTATCGGAAGCGGGTCCAAGTGTTGCTAAAATTTTTGTTTTTGTTCTAATAATTGCCATTTTTCCTCAATCTATTTTTTATTTCTAATAACTTTCTTTTGCTTTGTTGTTACTTCTTCTTTTTTGGGTTGCTGTATTGGTGCTGCTTTTTTTCTCATTACTTTCAAGCGTTTTTCAACCTCTCCAAAAATAGTGTTTGCTTGATAATGACCACTAAGTAATTTCTTTCCAGCTTTTACTCCCATAAGAAGTTCTAATGCCTCTTCCACTTGAGAAACTGCATAAATTGAAAATCTTTGTGCTTTAACAGCAGTAACTATTTCATCTTTTAACATTAAATCGTGCACATTTTGGATTGGAATAATAACGCCTTCTTTTCCAGTTAAACCACGTGTTTTGCATAAATCGTAAAATCCTTCTATTTTATCGTTAACCCCGCCAATAGGTTGAATATCACCTTTTTGGTTCACAGAACCAGTAATTGCAAAGGATTGTTTAATTGGAATTTCAGTTATAGCAGAAAGCATTGCAACAATTTCAGTTATTGATGCACTGTCACCATCAATCATTCCATACCCTTGCTCAAACACCAAACTTGCGTTAAAAGAAAGTGGAATGTTTTTTCCGAACATTTCTTTTAAATATCCAGTTATAACAAGCACACCTTTGTTATGAGTGTTTCCACTAAGTCCGGCTTCTCGTTCAACATTAAGAATTGTTCCGTTTCCAATAGCTACTGTAGCAGTAATTCTTGTAGGTTTACCAAAAGAATATTTGTCACCACCATACACTGCAAGACCGTTTATTTGTCCAACTCGGCTGCCAGAAGTATCAATCATCATTGTACCATCATCGAACATCTCATTAACTTTCGATTCATAAAGTCCATGTCTTTCGCGAGCAGAAGTATATGCTTGAAATACGTGATAATCATTTACAATTTTGGAATTTACATCTGACGCCCAAAAATCGGCTTCGCGAGCTAAATCAAGGATATATGAAAATCTTGTAGTTAATTTATTTTGTGAATCCACATATCGTGCAGAATATTCAAGAATTTTTGCAATAGCTGCGGAGCTAAATTCCTTGAGTTTTTCATCCTCAATTAAATTCTTTACAACATGAATATACTTTGCAACTCCAATATCTGTTCGTTTCATTTCTGAATCGAACTCAGCTTTTATTTTAAATATTTTATTAAAATCGTCTTCATAAGCAGAAAGAACAGAATAAATATATCCAGTTCCAATTAGAATAATTTTTGTATCAATTTTTATTGGCTCAGGTTTCATAATACTTTGTGGTGCTTGGTTTGCATTATATTTATCCTGAATTTCCAATATTCCATAATAAAGAACTCGTTTTAATGTTTTCCAAACACCTGGCTCTTGATATGTATCAGTTGCATTTAAGATTAAATAACCTCCATTTGCCCGCAACAGAGAACCAGCTTTAATACCAGTAAAATCAGTAAACCATCCACCTTCGCCATCACTGTATTTTTCAATTGCTCCAAAAAGGTTTTGATAGGTTGGAGAAGTTTCAACAATTATGGGACAACCTTTTTGTCTTGAATTATCAAGGATTATATTAACTTCATAGTTTCTTAAATAATCATATTCTACTTCGGCTTGTTGCTTAGGTTCAAATTGTCCTGTTTTAAAATATGCCAAATTATTAATTATATCATTTTCCACCATTTTTAAATACTTGCTCATTCCCGTAACAGAATATTTTGTTTTCATCTCTCCCAGTGCAAGTTGAATAATTTTTTTTGCCGCATCTTGTTCTATCTTTTCAATATCATCTTGTAGTTTATTGTTCAACTTATAAATTTCTTTAAATATGCGATTAAACTCTAACTGATACTCTTGATAATTTTTTAATATTGATTCCGCTTTTTTGGGGGTTATTACTTTTTCTTTAATAAGATCATTTAATGCAATTGGAGAATATGCTTTATCATCAATAATTGCAAATATTTCAAATTTTAAAGCTTCGCCTTCTTTAACCTTACCAATGGTTAAACTATTTTTTTGCAATTTTTCTTCAAACGGTTTTAGTATAGCATCTTTTTCTGTATTGAAATTTGAAAAAACATTTTGTTTATTGCTGGCAAACGGTTCAGTTTCCAAAGCCTTTGAAATATGCTCTTTAATAAATAGAATACTTCTTAACATATCCTTCTTAAATTTAACAGCTTGTCCTGCTTTGAATTTTAATAATTTAGGTCTATCACCATCTTCAAAATTATACACGTATGCATAATCATACATAGTTGAACAATCCGGTTGAAGAGGTTCCAAAATTTTTTTTACGGTAGATGTTTTACCTGTTCCAGATAGCCCAGTAATAAAAATATTATACCCAGGTTTTCTAAGTTCAACTCCAAGACGAAGAGCTTTTAGTGCTCTTTCTTGCCCAATAACTGAGTGTACGGTTTCTGCTTCTAGGTCTAACTTAGAATCTGCCAATTTTGGATTAAAGAAGTATTTTAATTCCTCGTGACTTAATTTTTTGTGTCCAGCTGGTTTTAAGTATGCCATAGAATAATTCCTAAATTATAAATAACCTATGTAAAAATAGTATTAATTGCTATCTATTAAAACTTGGAATTTGTAATAATTTTATATCTCTAACAACTTCATTATCTTTACATAATTCTTCCCAATATTTATTGCGGAAGTTTCTAGATATTTTAAATAAAACACTTAATTTCAGTTTTTTAAATTGGATAATGTATCAAAAAAATGTTGTTGTACTCTTTAGGTTCTTACACGATTAACTTATGAAAAATGTATTAATAGATAAATTCCCGACACTTAATTCGATAATTGAATTAAACAATGAAATTAAAAATAAACCAATCCTACGAATCTCAAAACTTGCAGGTTCATTAAAAGCCTTACTTGTAGCAACAATCCTTGAGAAAGAAAAAAAGCTTGTATTGCTTTTGGAAGATAGAATAGCGGTTGATGAGCTAAAAGTTGAGCTATCTATTTTAGGACTTGAAAAAAGGATTTTAATTATTGATGATTTTTCAAACGAAGGCTTGCAGGAAAAAATAACAACACTAAATCAGAAAAAATCCTTCATACTAATCACCACCTACAGAATTCTAAAATCTCAATTACCTAAAAAGAATTCGCTGGAAAAAAACACTACTGTGGTTTCGTTGGATAGTGATTTAGATTATGATGGATTAATCGAATATCTTGATATGTTAAATTATTCTCGCGATAAGTTTGTCGGTAATCCTGGCGAGTTTTCTGTTAGAGGATCAATAATAGATTTCTGGTCGTTCAGTGAAAAGCATCCTTGCCGAGTTGAGTTTGATGGTGATATTCTTGAATCATTGAGATACTTTGATTACGAAAGTCAGCGTTCATCAAACAAAACTGATATTGTAACAATTGCTCCTAAAATTATTTCACATGATGAAACAGAAGTAACAGATATTTTTGAGTATTTGGATGAGGCATTAATTATTGCTTCACAATTTAATTTAGATTCACTTTTTACTACAAAGAAAAAGGAAGTTGAAGAGACTGTTGAAGAAACTGATATTGATGATGAATTAAAACAAGATATTTTTGAAAATGATATAACTTCTGAGGAAGTTGAAACCGTTGAACTAGAAGAGGATAAATTATCATTTACATTAAATGATCTTTATTCAAAAAATGTTAAATGGATTATTGAACAAGAAATTGGAAACGAAGAGCGTTACAACATTCCCATTGCGGAAGTGCCAACAATTAATTCCAATTTCGATTTACTGTTTAATTTATTGAGTGAATATGCAAAAAAGGATTTCCAAATAATAATAGCTACTGAAAATGAATTTCAAAGCAAACGACTTTTAGATTTACTTTTTGATTTTCAGAATGAAATTACTGGTTTCATTGAACGTGGCATTATTAAAATTATTGAGCTTCCAATTAAATCTGGATTTATTTTAAAAGAAGATAAGCTCTTACTTCTCACGGACTATCAGCTATTTAATAAACCATATAGAACTAAAGTAACAACCAAATCTGGTTATAAAAAATCCAGAGTTAAAGATTTTGCGTCAATAAAACGCGGTGATTATGTAGTTCACGAAAAGTTTGGAATTGGTAAATACATTGGTCTTGAAACAATAAAAATAGGATTGATTGAGCAAGAATCCATAAAACTGATATACGCAAATAACGACATTGTATATGTAAATTTAAATTATCTATCGCTTATCAAAAGATTTTCGTCCAATGAAGATGCTCAACCACGACTCTCAACACTTGGCAGCAACGAATGGAAAAACACAAAGAAAAAAGTAAAAACAAAAATAATTGAAGCTGCTAGAGAATTAATTATTCTTTATGCACAAAGAAAAGCCACGCCAGGATTTCAATTCAGTCCAGATACAATATTTCAAAAAGAACTTGAAGCATCATTTTTTTATGAAGATACGCCCGATCAATCCTCAGTATCCGAGCAAGTAAAATTGGATATGGAAAGCGAAAATCCTATGGATAGGCTCGTTTGTGGAGATGTTGGATTTGGGAAAACTGAAATTGCTATTCGTGCAGCTTTTAAAGCGGTAAATGATAGTAAACAAGTTGGAATTCTTGTTCCAACTACAATTCTAGCCGAGCAACATTTTAACACATTTAAAGATAGATTAAATCAATTTCCAGTTAAAGTTGCTGTACTTTCAAGATTTGTGAAACAATCAGTGCAAAAAGAGATTATACTTCAATTAGCAAAAGGTGAAATTGATATTGTAATTGGAACTCACAGATTGCTTTCTAAAGATGTACGCTTCAAAGATCTTGGTTTATTAATTATTGACGAGGAGCAGCGGTTTGGAGTAATGGCAAAGGAAAAATTACGTTCACTTAGAGCAAATGTTGATACTCTTACTCTAACTGCAACTCCAATTCCAAGAACGTTAAATTTGTCGCTACTTGGTGCTCGCGATTTATCAATAATTTCAACACCTCCATTAAATAGGCAGCCAATTTATACATCCGTGCAAAAATTTGATATTGTTAAAGTGCGGGAGTATGTTAGAAAAGAAGTAGCAAGGGGCGGACAAATTTATTTTATTCATGACCGAGTTCAATCAATTGATAAAATAGCGGCTTATGTTCAGCATCACATTCCAGAATTAAAAATTGTGATTGCACACGGACAGATGAAACCAGCACAATTGGAAAAAGTAATTTATGATTTTATGAATAATGAATATCACATGCTTATTGCAACTAAAATTATCGAGTCTGGCATTGATATTCCAAATGTTAATACAATAATTATAAATCGTGCCGATAGATTTGGGCTTGCTGAGCTTCACCAACTTCGCGGTCGTGTTGGTCGCTCCAACCGACAAGCTTTTGCGTATCCGCTTGTTCCATCGATGAAAACAATTTCTAAAAAAGCTATTAGGCGTTTGCAAGCAATTGAAGAATACACTGATTTGGGTGGCGGATTTAATCTTTCAATGCGCGATTTAGAAATACGCGGAGCTGGAAATCTTCTTGGAACTGAGCAAAGCGGAACTATTGATACTATTGGATTTGACATGTATGTAAAGCTTTTGGACGAAGCTGTTAACGAATTAAAGCAAGGTGAGTTTAAAGATGAGTTTAAGGATTTACCGAAATCTCTTGAACGATCTGAACCCACAATTGATACTTATTTTGAACTCGGAATTCCAAAACCATATATGCCTGATCAATCCGATAGATTAAGCTATTACACTGCAATGTTTTCTATTGTTAAAATTGATGAGATTGATGAAATAAAAGAAGATTTAATTGATAGATTTGGTAAAATTCCTTTAATAATTGAACGCTTAGTTTTAGCAGCAACTTTGCGATATTATGCATCAATCACTTTGATGGAAAGGATTGTAATCCTGAGAGATAAAATTTCGATTATTCTTCCCAAAGCAGATAGAGAAGAATTTTACCAAAATAAATTTCATGATTTTATGCAATTAATTGTTGCAAAATATTCTCGTCAAATTCACTTTACCCAATCGGATAAAGTGATGAAAATAGAAATGAAAAACACATTCCGTAGTCCAGAAGAAACATTGAACCATGTAATTGATTTAATTAAAGAAATAAATTTTAAAGTCTTTAGAAAGTAATTAATCTATTTTTTTCACAATTAAACTGGGAACAACAATTGTAAAAGTAGTTCCCTTTCCTTTTTCACTAACAACCGAAATATCTGCCGAAATAATTTCGCAATATTTCTTAACCAGTGCCATACCTAAACCATTTCCATCATATGAGCGAGAATATCCTTGCTCTTCCTGAGTAAATGATTTGAATAAATTTGGCAGAAAAGATTCACTCATTCCTATTCCGGTATCTACAACTTTAATTACAATTTCATTTTCTTCAGTCTTTTCGGCAATTATTGAAATGTAACCTTTTTCTGAATATTTAATTGCGTTATCAACTAAATTACTTACTATTTGCATAAGAGCATATTCATCGGTATTAATTAAATTATTATCCAATTCTAGTTTTAAATCTAATTTTAATCCCTTCTTATGTGCCGATTGAATATATTCATTTTTCACACGTTTGAGTAATAAAACAATGTCTATCTCAGCAATAGATAAATTATATGAGCCTAATTGAAGGTCTGTCATATTTAGAATTAAATCTATTGTTCTTATTATTCTTGAACTTGCAGAATTAATACTCTCAAAACTGTAAAACATTTCTTCCGATAATCCATCCCCCATTTCATCTTTTATTAACCCAATAAAGCTCATAATTACATTTAGCGGACTTCTTATTTCGTGAGACATTTGAGCCAAAAATTCCGTTTTTATCTTTTCGGAAACTTCAGCCTGCTCTTTTGAAAATATTAGTTCTTCAATCATTTTTTTCTTTTCAGTAATATCCTCTTTAATGGCAACAAAATGAGTGATTTTACCTTTATCATTTTGTATTGGTGAAATAATTGCCTTTTCCCAGAATAAATCACCATTTTTTTTCTTATTAAGAATTTCTCCGTTCCAATCCCTTCCTGCTAAAACTGTATCCCAAAGATTTTTATAAAATTCATCCGATTGTGATGTAGATTTTAATAGTCTTGGATTTTCACCAAATACTTCTTCAAACGAATATTGTGTAACTTTTTCGAACATTGGGTTAACGTATTCAATGTCTCCATCTATACTTGTTATTACAATACTAATTGGACTTTGCATTATTGCACGAGATAATTTTAATGTATCTTCTTTTGCTCTATTTCTTTCCAAATAAAGACTTAATTGATTTCCAATTAGTTCAAAAAGGTCTATTCCAATTTTATTATAAGCATTTGGATTTTCATAACTCTGCACTGCCATTAATCCTATTACAGTATTTCTTAATTTAAGTGGAACGCCAAGCCAAACTTCTGGTATTGTGCCAACTGGGGTAAGTTCTCCTTTTTCCATCAATTCTAGTATTTCATTTTTCTTAAGAAGAAGTCTTTTATTTGCATTAACCAAAAAACCAGAAATTGATTTTTCTGCCGACCATGTTTCTATCTTGTCTTTTTCGTCTATATCAATACCGGAATTAAACATGCCATTTTTTTCGTTGTAAAAAGCAATAAAGAAATTTTTAGCATCCAATATTTTGTTTAGTTCAGTCCTTAACTTTTCAAAGAGTTCATCCATATTTTTTGTGTTTACAATTGCATTTGTAATATTGTAATGAATTTCTTGAATTGACTGGTTCTGTTTCTCCTTAGTTATATCTTTTACTGAGCCAATTACCCCTTTTAATTTGTTGTTATTATAATCCCAAATAGGCGAACATGTATTTTTGACCCAAACAATATTGCCATCTTTATTGTAAGTTCTTAATTCCACAGTTGCTTTTTTATTTTGATTAAGTTTGTTAAGTGCAAGTTTATCTATTTCAATATCGTCCTTATGCAGTAAAGTATTCCAACCACCAATCTTTTTGTATTCGTCTAAATCATATCCAGTCATTTTTTTAAAGGAGCCTGCTACCCAAATTACTTGTGGAATCTTATTTTCATCTAGTTTAGATTCAAATAGATAATCTGATGTTATTGTTGAAATTAATTTATATTTTTCTTCTCTTTCCTGAAGTGCAAGCAAGGCTTCTTTTTCTTTTGTAATATTTTTTACTGCGCCATTTATTCCTATTAATTTATTATTTTTATAATCCCAAACAGGTGAGCCAAAAGATTCAACCCAAACTATATGTCCATTTTTGTGAATAGTTCTAACTTCAATAATAGCTTTCTCATTATTTAAAAGTTTATTAAAAGCCTCAGAATCTGTTTCTAAATCATCGGCATGTAGTGTTGTGCGCCAGCCACCCAATTTTTTATATTCCTCAAAGGTATATCCAGTCATTTCTTCAAATGAACCACCAACCCAATTAGAAATGCTATTTCCATTTTCATCAATTTTAACAGAAAATAAATAATCTGATGTTAAACCTGAGATTAGTTTGTAACGTTCCCTGCTTTCCTTTAACGCGAGCTCTGCGTTTTTTTCTTCAGTAATATCTTTTACTGCTCCATAAATTGACTTAACGCAATTTGTTACTTCATCCCAAATAGGATAAGCAATGCTTCTAACCCATACAATTTCTTTCTTTTTATTAAAAATCCTTATTTCAATTTTTGTTTTTTTATTTTCTTTTAATAAGGAATGTGCGTTTAAATCTTTGGTTAAATCTTCAGGGTGAACTATTGCTTGCCATCCACCGTTTTCAATAAATTCCTCAAAAGTATATCCAATAATTTTTTCAAACGAACCACCAACCCAATCTATAACACTATTACCAACTTTGGGTAACTTTGCCGTATATATATAATCGGAGGATAAATCAGAAAAGATTTTATATTTCGCTTCACTTTGTCTTAATTTCTCTTCGGCTATTTTTAAACTAGTGATATCATTTGCAGTACCAAGTCCAGCTTGCTTACCATCCCAACTAATTTTACCGCCTGTAAAATCAATCCAAGTTTCAGAGCCATCTTTTTTTTGTAGTTTAAATTGATCTCGGTTTGGTATTGCTTTGCCACTTTGCCTTTCTAATCCACGTTTTCTAACTAAATCTCTATAATCTGGTTGAACAACTTCCCAAAATTTCATTGCTAAAAGTTCATCTTTGGAATAACCTGTTAACATTTCAGTAGCTTCATTTGCAAAAACAAAATTTTCGTTCTGATAAATAAAAATTGCAGTTGCGGTAGATGTAGATAAATTTCTAAATAATTCTTCACTTTCACGAAGAGAGGCTTCAGCCCATTTTCGCTTAGAAATATCCTCCATTATGGTATATATTTTTTCAACTTCACCTTTTTCGTTAGCAAGTGGAATTATATAACTTGATAACATTATTTTTTTGCCCATATTAGAATTGTACTCAAGTTCTAATGTTAGTGTTTTATTATTAGCAACACATTCATTAAAGAGTTTTGCATAACCATTATTAACCAATGGGGGGAATGTCAAAACATTTATTTGTTTTGCTGCTTCAATTGATGGTGTGCCTAAAATTTTTAATAATGCACTATTTGCATCAATAATTTCGCCATTTGGTTTGGCAATATATGTTCCCAAAGGAGAGTTCTCAAATAAGAGTCGGAAATTTTTTTCACTTAATCTTATTACTTCTTCAGCTTCTTTTCTTTCACTAATATCCTTAACAACATTTGTTGTTTTTATAAATGTACCATCTTCTGAATAATGAAAATGTGTAAATTGTTCAACCCAACTATTTTTATTATTTCTTAAATTTACCTTAAATTCACTTGTGGTATAAGCGCTTTTTTCTTGAATACATTTTTTATATTTAGAAACTACCGCATTGCGAAATTCTTTATCTACAATTAAAAATGAAATTTTACCTATTAAATCATTGCCAGTATATCCACTAACAATATTAAATTCTTCATTTGTATGAGTAATAACGCCACGTTTATCTGCTTCATAATAAGATTGTTTAAAATTAAATGCTATCTTCTTAAAACGCTCTTCACTTTCTCTAAGAGTTCTTTCAGAATGTTTTCTCTCAGTTATATCTCTTACAAATGATTGATACGTACCATTACTCATTCTACTTGAGTTCATTTCAACAAAAATGATTTTGCCAGATTTAGTTACAAGTTCCCTTTCGGATCTAATAGTTTTGCCATTTTGAAGTAAATCAAATCTTAGTGGTTTTTCTTCAAGCATTTTACTGCTAAAGAGGTCCTTCATATTTAGGGTTAGCAATTCTTCTCGTGTATATTCAGTTAGCTGGCAGGCAGCTTTATTACATTCAATAAAATTACCAATTTCATCGCCCTGGAAGAATGGATCAGGAGCAAATTGAATTAAATTTTTAAATCTTTCATTACTTTCTTTTATCTGGTTTTCAGAATTTATCCGCTCAGAAATATCTTGTCCTAATGCAATTACAACTTTTTCACCATCAAACTCACCTGGATAAAGTCTCACAATTTTGGGGAAAACATCGCCATTTTTTCGCAATCCCCAAAATTTAAATTCTTGATTTTCACCATTATAAGCAGCAGTGAGATATTCAGCATTTTTATCCAAATCATTTTTATCTGGTGCGCCAACAAAAGCAGGGGTTTTACCAATTAACTGTTCTTTTGTATAATCATACATTTTTTCAGCGCCGATGTTTACATCAATAAAAATTCCATTTTTATCTAAAATATAAATCGAGTCTGAAACAGAATTGAATATGCCTCTATAATTATCTTCTCTTTCATTTAATATTCCATCTATATTATCTTTTTCTGATGTATTCTTTACTTTACCTTGCCCAACAAAGAAATTATTCAATTCATTTGTTCTTACATTACCATGCGAAATATTTGTGGACTCTTGTTTCTGAATTGTTTGAAGAAGATCGACTATTTCTTGCTTACTTACATCCTCTTTAGCTAACCTTTCTAGAACATTAGATATTCTATTTTCTATTTCATTAGGTAATATTTTTCCACTACTCATCCATGACTCAAAAAAATAATAAAAATAAGATTACGGCTCATCCGTTATAATCGAAATAAAAAATGAATTTTTTAGTCATAATTTTATTCTGAAATGTGAAATTGAACTTAGTTTTTCTTTAGGTTAAAATCAAGAATATGATGGTTATATTTGGCATTTAATTAGCATTGAAAATAAATTTGCAATTGGAAATATTGTCGGCATTTGTATTTATATTAGATAAAGAAACTCGTATTTTTTTTGTATTTATTGACCAATTAAATGAATACAATTAAGAAAAATATAGTTTTTTGCATAAGTTATTTAACCTGTTATAACACTTATGTTATTTAACCTTTTCCTTCATTGTATTTCCCAAATTTAATTTTTATATTCATTTTTACACTAACAAAAAACTTTCAAATTATTTTGCACTAACTTATTATGAACTTATATTTTCACACAACCTAAAGGAGTCAAAATGAAAAAAACACTTTTTACCATTTTAGTTTTAATGTTGCTCATAGTATCAAGCGACTTATTTGCACAATTAAAAATTACAGGTGATGCACGTTTTCGTCCTCGCTTAAATATTGATGACAAAACAGAAAATAATGGCACACTTACAACTGATGTTTACTACATGTATAGACTTCGTTTAAACTTTAACTGGAACCTTGGTGATGGATACTTCTTACAATCAAGATTAGGTCACAACGGTATTGCAGGCTTTGGCGTGTTTGGCAAAGGATTAAGTCCTGATGCTCTTGGAACTTATGGAACTGATTATGCTGAATCTGCTAGAAGAATGAGTGTTGATGTAATGTTATTAAATGGAGGTTTTGCTTCGGATAATTATGGCTATAAGCTTGGTTTATTTGAAGCTGGTGCTTATAATAACCCAATTTTTGATGTTCATTATTTTGCAAAGTCTTTAATTGATATCCCTTTCTTTATTTTTAATAATGATGGACTTTTTGGTGCAAGCGCTTATTACAAAGCTGGTACTGGCAAAATTACTCTTGGTGCTTTTTATGATAACGCGTTTGGAAAATCAGTTGAAAATGCAGCTGGTAATGAAGTATCTAGCCAAAATGATCAATATACTTTTTATGCTGATTATAATGTAAAGTTAGCTAATTGGTCTGTTCAACCTATGGTTATGATGACTGTGGCAGATTCTGCTGCAGCGCCTATAACTTTTGGTGCAAACATCACATCTCCAAAATTAGTAGGTGATTTAGCTCTAGATCTTTCTGCAATTTATTCAAGTAACTCTGTAAAACAAGCAGAAGTAACTTATACTGATTATGGAATGGTTGGTAATGAATACACAGCTTGGAAAGTTAGAGCAAAAGTTTCTGGTAAACTTGGGATAGGAAGCTTATTTGCTTATGTAGAATTAGGTAACAGAGAAGATACTTTTGACAACGCATCAACTAGGAAAAATGATTTCTTATACTCATGGTTGGGTTACTCTTTCACCGTTTATAAAGGTGAAGCTGGTTCTTTTATAATCACTCCTGAGTGGAGACACATTGCTACAGATGTTGAAGGTGTAAACACACAAACACGTGAAAAGCTTGAAGTCAACTTTGATTTCAAATTTTAATACAAAACTAGAGAGAGAGAGGAAATAATGTTTAATCCAAAATTAATCTTAGTTCCAACAGATTTTTCTGAATGTGATGGAAGTTGTTCAATGATGGCGGTTAAAAAGGCAATCTCTCTCTCTAAACAATTTGGCTCACAATTAATATTTCTTCATGTAATATCTGAAGATCCATATAGAAAACCTATGTTCTTTCTAGCTGACGATAAAATAGACTTAATTATAAAAAAAATGAAAGAAGCCTCTTACGACCAACTTAATAAAATTGTTGAAGATTTTGCCTCGGATATTAAAGATAAGTGTAAAATTTTAATTAGAACTGGTAAACCAGCAATCGAAATTTTGAAAGAAGCCGAAGAATCAAAAACAGACCTAATTGTTATTGCTACATGCGGACTTGGAGATGTACATACCGCAATTTTTGGAAGTACTACCGATAAAGTTATTCGTCATGCAAAATGTTCAGTTTTAGTCTCTCGCAAACCAAATAATAACTAACAATTTAAAGGGAAATAAAATGAAAAAAATAAAATATTTAGTGCTGGTTTTAGTTGTTGCAGCTCTTGTTTTACCAATGAATTTATTCTCTCAAGTATTCAAATTTTCTGGCGGTCCATCTGGTGGAACTTTTCAATATTATGCAAGTGCAATTTCAACTATTGCTAAAAAGCATGATGTTAGAGTTCTTGCAGCCTCTTCGGGGGGGTCAGTAGAAAACATTAGAACTTGTAATTCTGGAAAATCTAGTTTTGGTGTTGCATATTCTGGAAACGTATTTGAAGCATTACATGGCAAATTAAGCAAAGACGATAACAAATATGAAAACGTTCGTGCTTTAGGTTTCTTTTATGGCGCTCCTGGACAGTTAGTTGCAAAAAAGGGTTCTGAAATTAAAAGCATTAAAGATTTAATTGGTAAAAGTGTTGGTGTTGGTAATGCTGGTTCTGGTGCTGCGGCTAATGCTGAATTAATGTTCAAACATTTGGGCTTATGGGATAAAATTAAAGCCGAGCATTTAGGTTACCGTGGTGCTGCAGATGCGTTCAAAAATGGTCAATTAGATGCATTTTGGGTATTTGCTGGTTATCCTAATGCTGCTGTTCTTGAAGTTGCATTACAAGAAGATATAGTTTTATTGAATCTTTGGGAAGATTTAGAAGCTTCTGGTTTTTTCAAAGAAAACCCTTTTTATCAAAAAATTGTAATACCTGCAAAAACATATAGCGGTCAAGATGCCCCTGTTATCTCATTCCAAGATGCTGCTCTTTGGATTGCAAGCAAAGATGTTCCAGATGACGTTGTTTATAAACTACTAACAACTATTTATAGCAAAGAAGGATTTGCTGCCATGATTGAAGTTCATAAATCGGCAAAAGAGATGTCAATAGCAGGTGGTCTTACAGGTGTTGTTACTCCTCTGCATCCAGGTGCAATAAAATTTTGGACAGAAATGGGTGTTCTTAAATAGCCTAAATTATTTTTATTAAGCCTAACTATGAGTTAGGCTTTTTTTATCCCCGATTTGTCGATAGGAATAAATCTCTAATAACGGTCATTAGGGGAAATATCGTTTAACTTATTCTAATACAATAAGTTAGACTTACAAAAAATGGTCATTTTTTGCTAAAAATAATATGAGAAAAACTTACCACCTTTATAAGAACTATATTCCTTAGCACATCCAATATCAATAAGTTACGAAAATATAGTCGTTTTCTAATGAAAAATTAGGGTTAAATATATCGCTAACAAAGCTTGATAGTATTTCAAATCTAAAAAAAAAGACTTACTAAAAAGTAAATCCTTTTTATAAATCATAATAAACTGAGCTAATTATTTTATTAAATTCATCTTCTTAACTTGAGTAAATCCATTAACAGATATTGAGTAAAAATATATTCCACTAGTTAAATTGCTTGCACTAAATTGTACTTGATGAAAACCAGCATCTAAATTTTCATTCACTAATTCAGTTACAACTTCACCAAGTACGTTGTAAATATTCAATTTAACATTTCCAGATTCTGGAAGTCCAAACGAAATAGTTGAACTAGGATTAAATGGATTGGGATAATTTTGATATAAAGCAAAATTATCTGGGATTTTTAATTTGTCGTGAACGACATTTGGCACTTCTGGATGCATGTACAACCCAGTACCAGTTCCAACCAACAAATCATCATAATATATGAAGTTAATTTCTGTTCCGAGAGGGTATTGGTAATATTTTGTCCAGCTTGTTGCACTTGCAGAATTTTCGAATATTTTATTATCCACAGCAATATAAGTAGTTGATACATTATCAAAAGTTATAGACTTAGCAACTAGCTCATCCCCAGCAAAACCATAGTTTGGAATCACTTGCCAATATTTATCTCCAATAGCTTTCTTGTAAATTACAGGGTTTGAAATACTTGCATCAGTTCCACAAATATGCAAAGTATCGGTTGATGATTTTGCAATATCCAGAATAGAAGCTGCAAGAGGATAAGTTGAGGAAGAATATAAATCTTGAGCTGCACTCCAAACTCCGGGTGAAGTTTCCTCTATTCTATAAATTCCATTAGTAGTAGTTGCAAATGTAGTGTTTCTCATTACGCCAACATAGAGGACAGTGTTTCCACCTTCTGAAACTGCAATAATATCAAAAACATCTATTCCATCGGGAAATGCTGTACTGGTAATTTGAGTCCAAGACCAAGTTCCACTTAAGTTTACACCCATAAATATTGCACCATTATGCTCTGTGGTTTCATCCCAATCTTCGTCATCATAAAGCCCAACAAAAATTCTTTCGGATGAAGTTGTATGGTCAATGGCAATAGCATTTACTTTTGTTCCATATGTCCAAGTCCAATCTGGGAAAGCGGAATCGTCTTCAGCAGAAAAGATTAATTCATAACTTGAAACATCATCTTGCACACCGTTAGAAACATAATATCTATATACATTTCCACCGCTATTTCCTAGGTAGGCTAAATCTCCAGTTTGATCGCAGACTGATGTAGTATATGGATATGAATCACCCAAAGGCCAAATAGGAGAACTCCAAACAGGTGCAGATGTATCGTAATCGTAGACGTAAAAAACTCCGGATTTTGTAGCAACCCATGCTTTTGATTTCCCAACATTCATTCCAAGTGCTTTTACTTCAACAGCAAGTAAACCATCATTTGCTTCTGTTGTTGTATTTGTTGAGTAATCGTAAATTCCAAATCCCCAATCTGTTCTTACATATGCATAGGTAGTATTTAGTTTGTCCCCAGCAACAGCACCATCAGCATGATCAGTCCAAGTCCAAGTAGCTCCTTTGTCTCCACTAACTATTCTGCTATAATTTACAGTGTAATTAGAAGAATCACCTGGTATGGCAAAATTTCCTCGTCCTGCATCGTGAGAAATTGGAGAAATTACCCAAGGGTCTCCATCACTATCGGAGTATGCCAAATTAGTTGTATAGCTTGAAGAGTTACCTTCGTAACTCATTGTAAAAATTCTTCCATCGGGTGCAATTCCAGCAGCAATATAGTCATATGCAGGAGAAACTAAATCTGTAGTAGGAATTGCTGAAAAAGTTGTTGAAGTGCTAAGTGAAGAATATGTATCGCTTGATTTATAAAATATTGGAGAGATTCCTGGCATAAAAATATAAACATAGTCGTTAAAACTGTTTACCATAATTCTTATTTCAAAACGAGTAGGTGTAATAGGTGAACTAGCAATTCTTGCTTTGCTAATTGTTCCAACTGCACCAGTTACATGATCAATTTGTGCAAAATGTAAATTCATATCACCACCAGTATGTTTGATATAAAATATATTTCCATCATATATACCAAGTGCTTCAACAAAATCAGTATCAATTAAGTATGCCGAGCCAGCAGTAACATTTGTTCCCCAAAGTCCTTTGGTTTCAGTTACTGCAAAAGCAAATTTTGAATACACATCTGAATCAAGATAGCGGATGTATCCCATTTCTGCAGAATGTGAAAAATCTGGAACAACCTTATAAGCAACAAAATTTGGTGTTGTTGTAACGGTAGAGATGTCAGTATAGAAAAGAGAATTTTCACTTCTTGGTGCAACAAAAACTCGCGTGTCAGTTGTGCTTATTGGAATGGAACTTATTTTTTCAATATAACCTCCATAAACCGGCTCCACTATTGGAGCATGTTGTGCAAACATTGTTGAAAGTGATATAAAAATTAGAACTAATAAGCTTTTCATTTTTTACTCCATCATTTTATTTGATACTTTTTAATTTGCAATATTTTTTATCAGTAAAATACCGACATTAATTGTGTGAAAATAAAACCGCTTGATAGTCCACTTCCTTTTCAGCACTAGTAGAATGCATTAAATTCTACTGATTAACTACCATCTCGCTGTTCTTTCTATATAAGAATTTTAATCAATAAGAGTTTTAATCAAAATTTCATATGCAAAATAAATATTTGTTTTTGCATATCTTGTGATAGCTATCACGTATTCAATTTTTGTGCTTAATTAAAAAGATATTCACATTGTGGTTTTATTGAAAAATGTTTTTTTTATCATTAAGGGCAAAATTCACCATCCGCTAGCATTGAGGAGCTTCATTGTTAAAAAATATTTTGAATGTTTGATTTGTGTGTATTACTGATAATTACACGAAAGTGTGGTTCTATGATTTTGTAATGTATGTCACTTGTGGATTTATATAAATTCTCTTGTAAAAAAGACGACTCAGCGAGTTGTCTCTACAATTTTATTCCTTTTCGCCATTTACCGAAGTTATTCTCTGTCAGAGAACTTCTGGGCTATGAAAGCGGTTACTAAGTCAAGCCAAAGTGCGGTTTTCTTTTCTATTTTATTAAATTCATCTTCTTAACTTGAGTAAAACCATTAACAGATATTGAGTAAAAATATATTCCACTAGTTAAATTGCTTGCACTAAATTGTAGTTGATGAAAACCAGCATCTAAATTTTCATTCACTAATTCAGTTACAACTTCACCAAGTATGTTATATACATTTATTTTAACCATTCCATGGTCTAAAATAGTGAAATATAGGGTTGTACTTGGGTTAAAGGGATTTGGATAATTTTGGCTTAACTCATATTTTATGGGAAGTCCAATTTTCACTTCAAGAACATCAGAGTATTTAAACATACCATCAAAATCGATTTGTTTTAATCTATATTGAGTTGTTTCGTATAAAGAAGCTTTATCCATGAAAGAGTAATCTTTGGTTGAATTGCTATTTCCATGTCCTTCAATAAAACCTAATACTTCCCACTCAGCGTTATGTTCATTACTTTTTTTATTTTTCTTTCTCCTTTGAACTTGGAAACCGTAATTATTTACTTCCGTTGCTGTTTGCCAGTTTAGCACAACTCCATCTTCAGTATTATCTCCTTCAAAAGAGGTTAATTCAACCGGAAGTGGAGTACCACTTGGGTTTTGCCATTCTAAATATGGATAACCGCTGTTAAAACCGGCATCCATATACCAAATGGAGGAACTCCAACCGGCATCCAAGAATGTTGATTGCGTTTTCATTTCCGCAGTATTTTTTGCCGTTGCTCCAGTGCCTGAAGTCTGATTGCTCGCCTCATTGTCAAAAAAATTGTCTGAATAGGTATTTGCATTTCCATATCCCCCTAAAAAACCTTTATCTGTAGGATTTGCACTACCGTCGTAAAATACGCTGCCTGTAGAATAGCAACTTCCAATTGTCGTCGCATCACTCCAACCGCCAAAGGCTCCAAAAGTTTCATCTGTACCGCTTGTTCTGGTAAGGCCGCCCGAATAATAGCTATTGCTGATTGTACTATTGTCATAAGCAATTCCAAATAAACCGCCGTGTGAATCCCCATTTCCGTAGACTGAACTTTTAGAATAACTTTTAGTAATATTTGAATTTGAGTGAAGGTCTCCTACAAAGCCTCCAACATAATTTCCTGTACCGGTAACTGTCCCGGTTGAAGAACAGTTTGTTATTGTTGAATTAATTTGATTTGTCCCTGCTAATCCCCCAACATAATAATTGCCTGAAACTGTGCATGTTGAATTGCTTCCATCTATGACACATTCGCTTTCATTGTTTCCAACTAATCCACCAGTATTATTATTACCGGTTACTGTCCCCCCCGATGAACAATTATTTATATTGCTATTTGTGGTATTGTTACCAACTAAACCACCTGTATAAATTTCTGCTCCAATTATGTCTCCAGAAGTAGTTATCCAGCTTAAATCTGACCTTGTATTGTAACCAATTACAACCGCTGTGAATCGATGTCCAGTAATATCACTATTAGTTAAATCAAGATTTGATATTTCTGCCTCATATGTGCTTCCGAATAGACCAACATAATTAGTTGAGCCTCTATCAATTGTTAAACCATCAATTGAATGTGATTGTCCATTATATGTTCCAGCGAAACTAGTTAATGGCGTTGTCCCACCACCAATTGGCGGCCAGCCATTTCCATCAAACCATGTTGAAGTTTCTGAAGCGTCTATATCTGCTGTTTGAATATAATTATCATGCCATCTAGATGAGCTTTCTGCTATCCAATAAAGATTTTGAAGATTTTCTATCTGCCAAGGATTGCCAAGAGTTCCATCTCCTAAAGTTGGCTCGACAGCACCTTCTCCATAACCTTGCCATTGGAGAACAGGTTCTCCATTATTAACAGCAGGATTCATATCCCAAGTAATTGCAAAATCCCATCCTGCTAGTGAAAATGTTGTCTTTGTTTGCATTTGATTAGTTGTTTTCCCGGTGGCTCCAGTTGCAGTATTTTGATTGGAAACTTCGGAATCAAAAAAATTATTAGTATAAGTATTTGAACCTGATTCTCCACCAACAAATCCTTTATCGATTGGATCTTCAGCATCCTGATAATTAACATCCGCAACACTATAACTTTTCTCAATTTTTCCATCAACACATAATCCACAGAAAGAACCAACATCAGTGAGTGTAGACCCACTATTTCTAGTAACAGAACCAAAACAATATGAGTTATAAATCTGTCCACCAAGTAAAGATCCAATAAAAGCTCCAATACTATTATTTCCATTGACATTTACATCAGAACGACATTCATCAACTCGAATACTCTGATTTCCTTCTCCAACTAATCCACCAGTATAGTTAACACCAGAAACAGTTCCATTTACTGAACAATTCCTTATGTACGAATCCTGATCTCCAGTTGACTTGCCAACTATGCCGCCAGTATAGTCCTTTCCTGAAATATTTTCATTCAATAGTTTTAGATTAGAAATATAAGCACCAGATGATACACCAAATAATCCAATACAATCTGTTGAAACTCTGTTAATAAATAAACCTGAAATTGAATAATTTTGCCCATCATATTTTCCATCAAAACCACTAAATACATCTCCAATCGGTTTCCACCCTTGTCCCCCGTCCCAACTCGAAGTAGCTGAAGCGTCTATATCAGCAGTTTGTTCGAAATACTTATCCCAACTACTGGGATTTGAAGTAATCCAATAAAGATTATCTAGTGAAGATATTAAGTAAGGGTCATCAACTGTTCCACTACCCAGAGGTTGAACAGCATTTTGTGCAATAACAATAGAAGAGAAAAAGAAAATTAAAAATAAAACAACCGTTTTCATTTTATACTCCTTGTTTTTTGGTTCTTCTTAACATATTCATTTAAATCATAAATCATTTCAAAGTGATTATAATTGTCTGATTTATTACTTATTTAGATCTATACTCTATAAAATTTAGGTAAAGAATTAACACTTGCTTAAATATGTACTTTCTTTATTCTTAAGATCTAGTAATTATCAGCTACAAAAAGAAATTCTATTGCTATGCAAAACAGGACAATATGTTAAGAAGTACTGATTACATGTATGTTTATGTAAAATGCATGATAGATTTTACTATAGCTTGTGAACTTAAAATGGAGTGAAAATTAATAAGAGAAGAAACGCATTTTACATCTTTCATTTTTACCTCCAGCCAAATTAAAATATTTTTTAAAGTTGCTCTATATTAAATCCGTTTGAAAACTGACCACAAATCCGCCTGAAAATTGACCACCTAAAAAATAAATAATCAATAAATTACTCCCATTGTAAAACAATGAGAGAGAAGAAAAGGTGATCAGTATGGAAGATTGGGTAACAATAA
>JAHISP010000012.1 GCA_018818165.1 Bacteroidota bacterium
CCCTTGATGCGGGAAAACACCGCATCTTTCCCTACCGAAAGCTTTCGGTAGGGATGTTCTGGATTCGCAGATTTTCAAAGTCCTCTTTTGAGCGGAAATGTTTTGTATGTAACTTTTTAAAAAGTCCCCTCTTGAGAGGGGGTTGGGGGTGTGTGCTTTCACAGCATTTCTTATGAAAGTCCCTACCGAAAGCTTTCGGTAGGGGTTGGGGGTGTGTGCTTTTTATAAATAATTTCATAATTTCATTTGAAATAGTTTTTTTTATTTCGTCCAGAAATGCCTTTTCCTCATTTCTCCAGGACACACCCCTTGATGCGGAAAAGCACCGCATCTTTCCCCTCTCGAGAGGGGATTTAGGGGTGTGTGCTTTCACAGAATTTCTTTTAAAAGTCCCAACCGAATTCTTTCGGTAGGGGTTGGGGGGTGTTCCCTTTTCCATGCCTTAACCACAACAAAAAAATATATTACTTTAAATTTTGAATCTTAAACCATTTTTTATTAAGTTGTCCACGTCGGGAAAACAAATTGGCATGTTGGGTTTTTATTGGGCAAGTTTCATTTCCGGTAAATCAAATTATGTGATATAATAGATGTAGCATCGACTATGAATAAAGACGAAAACATACCTATAAATATTTTGCCATATTTTCTTGAGATTGCAGAACGATTATGGACTGGCCATGCTACTATTATGATTGGTGCTGGATTCAGTAAAAATGCAAAAAAAAGTGAGACTACAAAAAAAGGATTTCCTGATTGGAATACTCTAGGAGATGTTTTTTACGAAAAGATTCATGGAAATCTTCCCCTAAACAAAAGTTATCTCAATGTATTAAAATTAGCTGATGAAGTTCAAGCTGCTTTCGGCAGAAATACATTAGAGAATATATTACAAACTGAAATACCTGATAAAGAATACGAACCTTCTGATTTACATGAAAAAGTTCTACAATTGCCATGGACAGATGTATTTACTACAAATTATGATACCTTATTAGAAAGAGCTGCTGAAAAAATATTGCAATACCGATATGATACAGTACTTAATACAGAAGATTTGGTTTATTCTTCAAAACCCAGAATAATTAAGCTACATGGAAGTTTTCCATCAGAGCGACCATTTATAATTACAGAAGAGGATTATAGAAAATACCCTAAAGAATTTGCACCCTTTGTAAATACAGTTCAACAGTCATTACTTGAAAATACTCTTTGTCTCATAGGTTTTTCTGGCGATGATCCAAACTTTTTAAAATGGATTGGGTGGATACGAGATAATTTAGGAAGAGAAAACTCTCCTAAAATATATTTAATTGGAATTTTGTCACTTTCTATAGCTCAAAAAAAATTACTAGAGCAACGTAATATTGTCCCATTGGATTTATCCACTTGTGAAAATATTAACGATAACCATGAAAAATCTCTAACAATATTTTTAGACTTTCTGAAAGATCAAGCTAAGTTTAAAGAGAATTTAGGTTGGCCAGAAAAAAATATTTTTTTTCATTTTAAACAGGAGGAGGAAATTTCTGAACAATTGCCTCCTATTATTGAAAATTGGAAACTAATTAGAGAAAAATATCCAAATTGGCTCATTGTTCCTGATGATAGAAGGGATGAACTAAGATTATTTACTGAAAGTAGCATATTCTTCATATATCATTTATTAAAAATTAAAACACATATTGCTTTAGAATTTCTATATGAATTCAATTGGAGGATTGAAAAATGTTTAATTCCGATACAGAATGATTTAATTAATATTTATGAAACCATAATAAATAGATATAATCCTTTTCCCAACTTATATAAAATAGATGATGCAATAGACCCAAATTCTAACAATGAATTAGACTGGAAAGCAATTGCTTTAAAATGGGTAGAAATTCAATTTTCTATGTTAAGATTTTATAGAGAGGAAGGCTTTCATGATAAATGGGAATTCCTTACTTCTAGAATAGATAAGCTTCTTCATAAATTAACACCTGATTTAAAAGCCAGATATTACTATGAGCGCTCACTTTATTATTTATTTGCACTAAATATCTCTTCGGTTAGAAAGGAATTAGATTTTTGGCCAACAGATATTTCACTACCTTATTGGGAGGCAAAAAAAGCTGGATTATTAGCTGAATTAGGAGATATAATAGAAGCAGAAAAAATACTTGAGAGATCACTAAAATCAATTAGAAGTCTATTGAATTTATCACCGATTGTAAATGACTACTCGATTGTTTCTCAAGAAGCTTATATTATGCAGTTACTAAAATATGTAAAAACTTCAGTTAGTAATATTCAAGGCACATTTAATATTCCGGAATATATTAATCAGGGTTATACAGAACGTTGGAATACTTTAGTGCAATACAAATGTGATCCTTGGGGTGAATTAAAATCTTTTAATTTATACTTAGATAAAATACCACCAATGATAAATAAAAAGGCAAGAATATATGAATTTGATATTGGGTCTATAACTACATCACATAATTTTGTTAGGAACGATGAATATTTACAAAGAGCATATTCATATTTGAGATATATTGAAGAAATTGGCATACCATACCAAATTCCAGGAATAACATTTGGTAAAGAAGCTGCAAAAGGGGCTATCTCATATATTTCAAATTATTCACCTAATTGGGCAATTGCATCGTATATACGCTATGGCAATATAAAAGAAATTGATTTTCTTTTTAATAGAAAATCAATTTCAAGAATGAATAGCGAAAGTATTGATAAAATAATAATTGAATATTTAACTATACTTGAAAATTCATCAAGCGAAATAAAACAAGGCGATACATTTATAAATAAAACTTTTGCTATTTCATTATCCACTATAATTCCAGAAATTTTATCTAGGCTTTGCGTTAAAAGTAGTCACAAAGTTAAAATGAAACTTTTAGAATTTTTGAAAATCACATTTGAATCAGATTTGCTTGATAGATATAAAGGTATATTGAATTTAACAAAAAGACTTATTATGTCATTTTCGGAAGCGACACGATATAGTATTCTTCCTATTCTACTTGATTTTAAAATTTTAGGTAAACTGAAACCTTTAATTGAGAGGGATTACGTTGATCCTATTAATTTTATTTATGTTAGCACCGATGTATTAGCAAGTGTAAAACCAATTAAAATAAACAAGGTTACAATTGACAATTTGCTAAAACTTGGAAAAGAGTCAATAATAAATAGACAAGCTGTTTTAGGACGTTTAATTAAGTTGTGGGAACTAGATCTACTTTCTGAAAAGCAGTCCAATCAATTAGGGATTTTAATATGGAGCAAAACAGATGAAACAACTGGTTTCCCTTTAGGAACTAACTTTTACAACTACAGTTTTATTAATTTGCCTCACCCCAAAAATATAAATCCAGAAAATCTTTTAAGAAAGTTTATTTCAAATTCTAAATTTCCAATCCAAGCTACTACAAAGGAAAAAAGCATCCAATTTATTGGTAATCATATACCTATATTTAAAGAAATCATTGGAACTTCTAGCCCTAAAATTAAATATACTTGGCAAATAAATGATATTAGCATTCTAGTAAGTAATATCGTGGTATGGTGGGATGCAGACAAACAATATCTAAGAAATGATAATAATGGATTTTTCGGATCTATTTCGGAAGAATTTACAAATAGATTTGCAAATCTAGTAGTAATTTTTTCAAGAATCCTTGCTACTCACTATTCATCAATGAATGAAAAGAATAAAAATGAAGTATTAAGGATCCTATTTGAACTTAAGGATTATAATTTGCCATATTTAGAAGCACTTGCTTCGTTTTATAACATTCTTCCAAATAAGCAAAAGGAAATTTATTTAGCTGTTTACAAAAATTTATTTTCTAAATCTAATTCCATTATATCAGATTCTTTATCAGGAGCCAAGAAACTTATACAAAATTCAGATAAAAATTGTATTGCTTTAATTAATGTAATTGGTGAGATTATTAGAGGACTAAATACATTAGAACTTGATAGCTATTTAAATGTTATAGCTGACGTAGTAAAAGATTACCCAGAATTAGTTAATACGAAGTTATTGAAAGACATTGAAATTGGCTTATCTAATCTTGTGTCAGAAACCATTATTTTACCTTATGATTCAAATGAGGAGTTTAGTAAAAAACTTATCTATAAGCGTCAAGTAGCTAAATTATCTGTTGCTCTATATAAGTATTATGAATCTAAAAAGAGTATAATGCCAAACTATTTACTACAGTGGAAAGAAATTTGTTTGGATATAAATGAATTTTCTGAAATACGTAATATATGGCTGAATGAATTTATAGAAATGGAAAGTTTAAATTAATCAAATGTAGGAATTGTCTTACTTAATCGCTCAAGGAAACTATATTAAAAATAAATAACAAAATGCACTCAAAATCAAAAATAACACATATACTCCTAGCAGCCACTCTCCTTTTTACTTTTGGTTGTGGAGATTTAGTAACAGAAACTCCAGTTTCTGTTGTTCAAATAACGGATTCGGATTTAACTGTTGAGCTATCAAAAAATCAAATATGTACGTATCTATGCACTGGCGGTGAGGATGGAGCAATAATTAAAACACAAGCGGAGCATTTTGAGGTTAGTGAAATAAAACGTAATTCCAACACAGACTATAATGCAATTTATAGTTACAAACCTAAAGTAAATTATGTTGGTTACGATTTTGTTGAAATAGAAATATTACCAGATGTTATTCCAATTGACGAACCAAGTATTTCTAGAAAAGTTAAAATTGAATTTTTTATAAAATAGGGATTAACCTTAAATGTGGGCAAAATAAATTGAATAACAACGAGGACAAAATCATTCCCGACCATGGAAAAATGGCTGCCAACGGTGGAAAAATCATTCCCGACCATGGAAAAATGATTGCCGACGGGGGTAAAATCATTCCCGACCATGGAAAAATGATTGCCGACGGGGGTAAAATCATTCCCGACCATGGAAAAATGATTGCCGACCGGGGAAAAACCATTCCCGACCATGGAAAAATGGTTAACCACTGTAAGATTATGGTTTTGAATTGATAGTTTATAAATAAAAGAATATGGAGTTAAAGTTTACATAGAGAATGAGATTAAAAAAATGAACTATAAGGGATAGTTCATTCAAATAAATAACCAATCATTAAAAGGGAGTCTCGTATGTCAAACCCAAAAGCAACACTCGCCGACAAATTGCTATCGGCACAAGTTACAATTGATAATGCAATAGCAGATGTAGAAATTAAAGCATTATTAGCCGATTATGGCTATGACGATGTTCGTCTAGCCGCTGGCAAAACACTCCTCGATACCACAAATCAAATGCATCAAGTACAGCAAAAAGAATATGGCGATCAATTTGAGGCAACAAATGCACTTAACAGCGTTTGGGCTAGTGCAAAAAATGAGTATATGCGCTTTATTAAAATTTCGCGCATTGCACTAAGGGATGAGTTTGCAATATCTCAGAAGTTAGCCTTAAATAGCAGACGAAAAGAATCCCTCTCGGGTTGGATTTCGCAGGCAAAACAATTTTACCTTAATGCCCTATCGGATAGCACAGTATTAGCCAAACTAGCTGCTTACGGAATTACACAAGAAAAATTGGAAGCCGGCAAAGCACTACTTGAAGAAACAGAAGTTAAAAATGCATCGCAGGAAAAAGAAAAAGGTGAAGCCCAACAAGCCACAAAAGAGCGAGATAACGCTGCTGATGATCTTTTTGAGTGGCTAGCCGATTTTACTGTAATAGCTCGTATAGCTCTGGAAGAAAAGCCTCAACTTCTAGAAAAACTTGGAATTTTTGTAGAATCGTAGGCTAAAGCAAACACACCCCTTGATGGAACAAGTTCCATCATTCCCCTCTCAAGAGGGGACTTTTTTAATAATTCCTTCTAGAGAGGGGAAGGATGCGAAGCATCAAGGGGTGAGTTGTTTATTGTTCATTAAATTAAAACATAAATCCATTTTGAAGAAAATACTTTTGAAAGTGTTACTAACATAATGCAATTTGAAGAACTAACTTTTTGAAAATGAACTTACAAAACCCCATCTTGAGAGGAATTGTGACTGCCGAACTAAAAAAATCCCCTCTTGAGAGGAATTGTGAATGCCGAACAAAAAAATTCCCCTCTTGAGAGGAATTGTGAATGCCGAACTAAAAAATCCCCTCTTGAGAGGAATTGTGAATGCCGAACTAAAAAATTCCCCTCTTGAGAGGAATTGTGAATGCCGAACTAAAAAATTCCCTACCGAAAGCTTTCGGCAGGGAAAGATGCGAAGCATCAAGGGGTGTGTTGCTTTTTAATTAACAACAATTAATCTTATGGATATTCAAATGAAAAGAAGAACAATAATTCCATACAATCCCAAGCTTAAACAATTAGCACGCAAGTTGAGAAACAACAGTACTAAATCTGAAGTAATATTATGGAATTATCTTAAAGGAAAACAAATTAAGGGTTACGATTTCCATAGGCAGAGGCCAATTAAAAACTATATTGTAGATTTTTATTGCAGTGAATTAAAACTTGCTATCGAAATTGATGGTGAAAGTCATTATGGAAATGAGGTTAAAGATGATATTAGACAAAAAGAAATTGAAAAATATGGTGTTAGTTTTTTGAGATTTGATGAAAGCCAAATATATTTTAATCTTGATGGTGTTATGAAAATTATTGAGAATTGGGTTGAATTACGTAAAAAAGAACACACCCCTTGATGCGGAAAAACACCGCATCTTTCCCTACCGAAAGCTTTCGGTAGGGATGTTTTGGATTCGTAAATTTTAGAAGTCACATCTTGAGTGGGATGTTTTGGATGGCTAATATTATAAATCCCTCTTCATACAAAATTTATAAGTGCCTCTCAAAGGAAATGCAGTAAAAATCCCCTCTTGAGAGGGGTTGGGGGTGTGTGCTTTTTACTTACACAAACATTACAACCTATCTAACAGCAGCTGGACCTTTTAAAATTCTAAATGGCAGTGTTATTATTGCTCTTAATAAATCAAAAACGGCAGTAACAGTAATACCAATCAATCTAAATGGCAAAAGTAATAACCAAACTATTGGGTATAGAATTAAACCAATAATTGCTATGGGCCAGCAAATGAAGAGTAAGATTAACCATAAAAAGAAAGTAGCCATAATATGCTCCTAATTTTGAAAATTTATTTATATGACGTATGCAATGGAATATTTGTTCTATAAAAGTTGGTAATCCTATTTATTTATAATATTTACCACATCTATCAAAAATAAATATGCATAGTAATAAATTCCCTCAATTTCTTATTGAAAAAGCTGGATCACATTAATTTCCTTCAATTATAATTATAAATTGAGGGAATTTTTATTTTGTATTTAATTATAACAGGTAAAAAGTCTATTTTTAATACAAAACTTTATTTTAATTTTCCATAAATGTTTATATTTTGATGCCTCTATCTAATATTAATTATGGAATAATTATGAGCTCAATTCTTCTTATGGTTGGTAGTTTTGTTGGATATTTAATTGCTTATAATCTTTACGGTAAATTCTTAAGCAAGAAAATCTTTAAGATTGATAACAAAGCAATAACTCCTAGTGAATCATTAAATGACGGAAAGGATTTTGTTCCAACAAAAAAAGGAGTTCTGTTTGGACATCATTTTACGTCAATAGCTGGTTTGGGACCAATTGTGGGTCCAGCAATAGCAATAATATGGGGATGGGTTCCAGCCGTTCTGTGGATATTCTTTGGCTCAATATTTTTGGGAGCGGTTCACGATTTTGGAGTTTTAATATTAAGTATGCGCCATAAAGGAACCTCAATTGGGGATATTTCAGCAACTCTAATTTCTCCTAGAATTCGCATAATGTTTTTGATAATTATGTTTATTACTAACCTGATGGTAATTGCTGTTTTTACATTAATAATTGCAATTTTGTTTGGAATGTATCCTTCTGCGGTTATCCCAGTTTGGAGTGAAGTACCTATTGCTATATTACTTGGATATATGATGTATAAAAAGGGAGCAAATCATTTATTTTGGGGAATTATTGCAGTTATTTTAATGTTTGTATTTGTTGTTATTGGCGTATATAATCCAATTAGTCTTCCTGAAATTGCTGGCATAAATCCTTTAGTTATTTGGGCAATTGTATTATTGATTTACGCATATTTTGCGTCAATATTACCAGTAACAACACTTTTACAACCGCGCGATTATATAAATAGTCACCAGCTTTTTATAATTTTATTTTTGCTAGTTCTTGGTGTATTTGTTTCTAACCCAGTATTTGTTGCACCAGCTATTAATCCGGCTCCAGAAGGTGCTCCATCTATTTTGCCATTTATATTTATTGTAATTGCATGTGGAGCAATTAGCGGCTTCCATAGTTTAGTTAGTGGAGGTACAACATCAAAACAATGCGCAAATGAAAGCGACACTTTACCAATAGCTTATGGAGGAATGTTAACCGAGGGTTTCTTAGCAATACTTGTAATAATTGCTGTTGGCGCTGGTATTGGGCTTGGATTTGAAGAAACCAGCGGAAATGTGTTAACTGGAACTACTGCTTTTGCAACACATTATGGATCATGGGCTTCGGCAAATGGATTAGCACCTAAATTAAAAGCATTTGTTTTTGGTTCAGCAAACTTGATGGCGGGTTATGGTTTACCAATGAATCTTTCATTAACTCTTATGGGGGTTTTTCTAGTAAGCTTTGCTTCCACAACCCTTGATAGTGCTACACGTGTTCAACGATATATTGTTAGTGAATTTGCTCATAATGTTAATATGCCATCGCTAGCAAAACCTCATCCAGCTACAATTATAGCAATTGGCATTACGGCACTGCTATGTTTTAATGGTGGTTTTACTGAAACAGCATTAAAAAAAGGTGCCTTAGCTCTTTGGCCCTTATTTGGTGTAACAAACCAATTGCTAGCAGCCTTGGCATTACTTACTGTTACTGTTTATTTAGCTAAGAAAAAGATTATGCTAAGTATAACAATTATTCCAGGTATTTTTATGGCAATAATTACTATTTGGGGTTCAATTGATAACATTCAGCAATTCTTAGGTACTGGCAACATATTACTGCTAAGCATTTCCATTATTTCTTTATTACTGGAAATATGGATAATTATGGAAATAATAAGGATTTTAAGAAAGACAGATTTATTGCCGGATAAAGTATCAGGATCGAAATGACAATATGATAACTAACTTTATTGGATTTGCTTGTCAATTTGTTGAACTTTTACACAAACTTTTCTTTGAAATAATTCTTCAAATAAAGCTTTACGTCTTTCAAGGCTCCAAAGTTCAACTTCCATATTTTCGGTTGCCTGCAATTTAATAGTAACTTTATTTTGGGAAATTGAAGTAGTAAAATCAATAACACTGCTATTATGAGTCCTATCCAAAGCATCCACAATTCTTAAAATTGCGGAAAGTTGTTTAACTATTTGCTGTTGATTTTCTGATAAAGTGTTATATCCCTCATGCGATTTTTTAGGGTGACTTTTTCTATGATAACGAGCAACATTTGCTATAATTTCAATTTCTGTATTATTAAATCCAAGAATCGCGCTATTTCTAATAATATAATAAGTATGACGATGATGCTGTGCGTGCGAAATATGATAGCCAATATCATGCAATATTGAAGCCGCTTCAAGAAACTCGCGGGCATTTTCATCCAGATTGTGTAGTTCTGAAAGCTGGTCAAATAATTTTAGTGCAAGTTTGGATACAAAATAGCAATGTTTTGAATCGTACTTAGATGATTCTGCAAGCTGCTTAATGCTTTCAAAACGAATATTATGCAGCTTTGTTCCATCGCCACCAATGTCAAATTTATCCATTGAGTCAAGTATTATTCCTTCACGTAAAGCATAATCGGAAATAATCATCTTTTCAATTTTGAGTAATTTAAATATTGTTGAAATAATTATTACACCCGCTGGAATAATATCAACTCTTTTTTCTTCAACACCTGGAATAGTTTTTCTGGTTTCAGCCGTTTTCTTTCTTAGAATTTTACCTTCAATTTCAAACAAATCATCAGCAGTAAATTCAAAATTATTTAGAATTGGATTTTCTTTATTTCCCTCACCTTTTGCTGCTTGAAGCATCATTCCAATATTCATAATTGTGCCAGAAGAACCTACAAATATTTGAACATTTTGATTTTTAATTGGAGTAAGAATTGGGGCTAAAACTCCTTCCACCCATTTTCTTGCTTTTGCAATTCTTTCATTTGATAGAACATAATCCGGGAAAAACCGCTGCGTTAATCTAACAGCACCAAGTTTTAAGCTATTTGAATAGAGTATTTTTCCACTTTCGCCAACTATAAACTCTGTACTACCGCCGCCAATATCAATTGATAACGATTTAGTATTGTAGATAGGAACCGCTTTCAGAATTCCAAGATAAATTAGGCGAGCTTCTTCAAGACCGCTTATCACCTCAATTTCTACTCCAGTGCGTTTAAGAACTGCAGCTATAAATTCATTTTTATTTAATGCTTCACGGACGGCAGAAGTTGCAGTTGCACGCATTATGGCATCATGTGAATCAGCTATTTTTTTAAATCGGTTAATTGCTTCTACAGCACGTTCAATTGATTGCGGTTGAACAGTTTTTATATCGCCAATATTGCCTTCACTTAAACGAATTACTTCTTTTTCTCTATCAATAATTTCAAAATTACCTGAAGGTAAAACGGAAACAACAATTAAATGAAATGAGTTTGTTCCAATATCGAGTGCGGCTAATTTTTTGTTCATCATATTTTTAGCTAAAATGAAGTGTTATTCCCATCCCGACTTGTCGGGATTGTTGGAAATCTTTTCCACTTTTGGAAGATTCCCCATAAAAGTAATGGAAATGAAAAATTTAATTATTTATCTTCTTTCTCAGTAATATCTTCAAACTCAGCCTCAACTATGTCTTTTTTATCAACTTTGTAAGGCACATGATTTGGCTTAACCTCTACTTCTGGTTTTTCCTTTGAAGAAAGATTTGAAAAATATCTAAAAACAATTCCAACAGCTTTTAATAAAAAATAAAAAATTAAACTATATAATATAAACCTAAACATTACTCTCCAGTTACGGGATTAAAATACTCAATGAATGCCCTATCTTCTCTAAAAATTTGATTGAAAAGCTCATCAAAATCTTTTTCACGATTAACAAAATCAATATCAGTAGAGTTTACAATTAACAACGGAGTGTTGTGATACTTAAAAAAGAAATTGTTGTAAGATTCACTCAACTCTCTGATGTATGCCTTTGTAATGCTCTTTTCAATTTTTCTATTTCGCTTTTTGATGTTATAAAGTAATCTATCAGTACTTGCTTGAAGAAATATTACTAAATCGGGCTTTCTTAAATCTCTTTGCAGTTGTGGAAAAAGTGTTTCGTACAACTTTAATTCATCGCCACTTAAATTCATATATGCAAAAATATTATCCTTCTCAAAAATATAATCGGAAACAATAAATTTTGAAAACAAATCCTCTTGATTAAGTTCTTGTTGCTGCTTAAATCTGTTAACAAGAAAAAACATTTGAGTTTGAAAAGCATATCTTTTGCGGTCATCATAAAATTTTGCAAGAAATGGATTAGTTTCAAACTCTTCCAAAATCAATTTTGCATTTATCTTGTTTGCTAAAATTTTAGCAAGAGAAGTTTTTCCTGCTCCAATTACACCTTCAACGGCTATGTATCTAATTTCTGACAATTTTCTACCTAATTTTCATTAAGATTAAAATTTATTTTATCAATTATATATCTTTCGTCTAGCAATTTAATCAAATTTTCAATCTTTTTTTTACTTTTAGGGTCAATTAATTCACTATCAATTTCGTGAAGCGGAACGAGAACAAAATCACGTTTATCATATTCCTTGTGTGGAATAATAATTTGATTGTTTTCCAAAATCAAAGAATCTATTAAGATAATATCAATATCAATTTCTCTTTCACCCCATCGAACAGATTCTGTTCTACCAACATCCTTTTCAATTTTCTTAATTACAGAATAAATTTCATTTGGAGTGTATTCAGTTTCAATTAAAACAACTCCATTTAAATAATTAGCTTGTGGAATATCACCGTAAGGTTTTGTTTCATAAATGCTGGAAATTTTAATTAGCTTAATCTTACTATCATTTTTCAATGATTTTATTGCATCCCTAAGATAGTTTTCTCTATCTCCTTTATTGGAACCGAGACCTAAAAATACTTTACTCATTTTTATCTTTTGTTACCTCAGCTTCAACAAAATCTAGCATTCCCCCAACCGGTACACTTCTTTTTCTAACTCGAACAATAATTTTTTCAATTCCATTAAAATGTTCTAAAACTTCGTTGGCAATTTGTATTGCAATTGTTTCAATTAAGTGATAATTATGTGAATGAATTATTTTTTCTAAAAATTTGTAAACTTCATGGTAATTTGTGGTTAAATGCAAATCGTCATTTGCAGCAGCTTCTGAAAAATCAGTGTATGCATCAACATCAATTTCAAATTTACCGCCAATATTTTGTTCTTCTTTTAATGCTCCATGATAAGCATAAAATTGTGCATTTTTAATACGAATTATGTTAGTCAATTCTCTTCTCTTTTGCTTTATAATAATTAAACAGACCTCTAAAATTAGCAAATAAAATTCCCATTAGCACCAAAGAACTTCCCCAAATATGGTTAGTATCAAATTTTTCACTTAAAAATACAACACCCAAAATGAGTGCAATAATTGGAGTAATAAAAGTTGATAGTGATAGGATAACCACATTAATTTTTTGCATTAACCAATAGTATGTAGTAAAAGTAATTACTGTTCCAAAAAAGGCAAGATATAAAATGGATGAAATTGCTTTTGAATCAAAAACAAGTGAACTGCTATCTTCAAATATTAGTCCAACTGGAATTAAAACAATACCAGAAATAAGTAAAGGCACATAATTCATTGAAAGTGGATTTAATTTATTGCCATGTTTTTTAATTACAACGGCAACTAGTCCCTGTATTATTGCGCTGACGAGAATTGCTATCATGCCCAATGAATTTTCGGATAAATCTAATGACATATCCTTCCAAAAAATAATAATTATTCCAATAAATCCAATAAGAACTCCTATCAGTTTATAAATTCCAACGTGTTCATTAGGAATTAATAGCCATGAGAAGAGAATTACAAAAAATGGAAATACAGCAAATATTATTGATGTTAATCCAGAGGGCACAAATTGCTCTCCCCAATAAACCAGTGTAAAAGGAATAATAAAGGAGAAAAAAGCCAAAAATAAATATAATTTTATTGACAGTGGATCGGTTTGCAATTCTACTTTTGAAATTTTCATCACTATAAGAACGAAGAACGAAGCAATGAAAAACCGCGTTCCAACAGCAAACATTGGAGTTAAAGAATCCAATCCTATTCTTATTGCCAACCAAGTTGAGCCCCAAAGGAGCGTTATTAGAATATATCCTAAACCAATTTTTAAACTTTCACTTTTCATATTTTAGAATTCTTAAGGTTATGTGTTAACAATTATTAAATTTTTACTGGGATTCCCGATAGGAGCATTCGGGAATGACATGCGTTTTTCCATTTTTCCATTTTTCCATCATTCCCTTTTTCCATTTAATTATCTTTTATGGCAATTACACCAAATGCTCTGCCCGATTCACTTTTATCACGACGAAATGAGTGGATGTAGGTTTCATCAAAACTGCATAGTTTGGAATATTCAATTTGCGATTTTGGAACTCCAAAATTAATCAACATATCATAATTAATACGAGAAACATTCAGCAAATATTTTTCACCCTTTGGAATTGAATATTTCGGGTCAAATTGTTCAGCAACTTCTTTTCCAACTTCGTAATTATTTTGCGAAATTGAAGGTGCAATATATACGAAAAGATTTTCTGGTGAACTATCAAAATCTTCCTCTAATAAGAGTAAAGTTTTCTCCAGAATCTGTTGCTTTGTTCCACGCCAACCAGAATGAACACCGGCAATAACTTTTTCAATTTTATCGTAGATAAATATTCCAACGCAATCCGCCATAGAAACTGCAAGCCCAATTCCCTTTCTTGGAGTAATAATTGCATCGCTATCACCGACACTTCCTCCATAACCTGTCGTTTTAATTATATTGGAATGAATTTGATTTTGGTATGCAACATCTTCTTTTTTCAATCCTAAAGATTCAAAAAATAGATGTCTATTTGATTCTACCCTCTCAATTTCATCATTTATGGCAAATGACATATTAAAATTAAATTTGTCGTTAGCATCAATTTTAAATTTTGTACTCATTCCAAATATAATTTCTGGAAATTGTTCGAATATTTTGGCTTTAATAATTTTCATTACAAATATTAATTACTATAATTAATGTTTCCAAACAAAAAATACCTTGCATTAAAACGTCTTACTTTTTATAACTTTCAAAAAGATTGCCTTCATAATAATTTTCGTTAATGTTTATTTCTTGTCTAGAATATATTTTTAATATTTCATTTGTGTAATTAATATCAAACCCTGTAATTGGAGCACCGTTTTCGGGGAGCCAATTTAACATTTTAATACTATCAGGGAGATTAGTTTCATGTACACCATTTACAAATTTTGGTGTATTCCAAAAACATATTTTATTTAATTCATTTTCTCCAATTATCATTTTTTTATCATCTTCATCAAGCTCAAAACCATCTTCAATATGCTCTAATTCACCTAAAGCGCATTCAAATTTTGTATCAATTAATTTCCATTCCCCCAATAAGTCTTTGTAGTTAATTCCATTGTTAACAAAATTTTCAGCATAATAATCATATTGTATAACTATGGGTAGATTAACAATTTTAGTTTCCTTTGTTGCATTTTCAGAGCATCCTTGATTTGCAAAACTCACTAATGCAACTACTAAAACAAATAGAATTTTTGGAATTGTAATCATTTTCATCCTTCTCTCATTTTTAATAAAAGTCTTGATAGTTTTAATTTTAATTGATCTTTCTAATTCTTTAAATTGTAGTGGAGGATTGAATACGCACCCTCCACTATGAGCTTTCTAAATGTTTTCTAATGCTTTCTCTAAATCCATAATAATATCTTCAGCTTTTTCAAGTCCGAATGCAAGTCTTATTCCACCTGGATCAATTCCACGTTCTGCTAATTTTTCTGGAGGAACAACAGAATGAGTCATGGAAGGCGGATGCTCGATAAGTGTTCTGGTATGACCAAGGCTAACTGCAAGTGTCATAGTGTAGGAATTATCTGCACAATAATCGATAAATTTAGCACCTTTTGCTTTACAGTCTGCTGGTGAATCTCCATTTAATAGGAAGTACAACAACGTTCCAGGAGCAAACTCACCTTCAAAATTTGTCATTTGCTTTTTAGCTAATTCGTAATATTTAAAGGATTTTAAGCCAGGATAATTTACTTTTTCTACTTTAGGATGTGCTTCAAGATACTCAGCAACTTTTTGAGCAGTTGAAACTTGCTGTTGCTGCCTAACCACAAGCGAAGGTAATCCGTAAGTGAGAACTGTCCATGCACTTTTAGTATTTAAAACCGCACCAAAATCCTTGCGATATAAAAGAATTTTATCACGAAATTCATTGCGTCCTATTACAATTCCACCCATGTCAGTTCCAAAACCATTTAATCCTTTAGTTAAGGAATGAACAGTGAAATCTGCACCAAGTTTAATTGGTCTTTGGCAATAAGGCGTTGCAAAAGTGTTATCAACAACAATTTGAATTTTATCCTCGTTATTTCTGTTCTTATTTAATTCATCAACAATATTTCTAACTTCCTCAAGATTAATTATATCCATATTGGGGTTAGCAGGCGTTTCAAAATAAATTACTCGTGTTTTTACATTTGCAAATTTTAGAATATTTTCAGCATTTGTTAAATCGGTTGGATGAACTGCAATGTTATAGCGTGGATACCAATTATTAAAAAGTGAAATTGTACATCCATAAAGCGTTGAATGGGTAATTATTTCATCTCCAGTTTTAGTAAGAACACCAAGAACTCCAGAAATTGCACCCATTCCAGTTGCAAAAGAGACAGCCATTTCTCCATTTTCAATATGTGCAAGATTTTCTTCCAGCATATCTTTATTTGGTTCACCAAGTCTGTCATATATTAATATTGGATGCCCGTCACTTTGTTTTTCTGTCTGAGCAAATTGAATAAAGCCAAGTGCACCACGATCAACAGAATCAAGCTTAAATGTATTTGATGATGATAATGGAGCAACAACATGATGTGAATAATCCCACTTGTTTGTAACATTTTTACCATAAATAATTTGTGTGTTTAATGAGTATTTAGACTCATCAATTTTAGTTTTTTTTTCTTCAGACATAACTAAACCTCAAAATTTGTTTTAATAATAATGAGTAATCTCATTATATAATCTTATGCTGCAATATATAAAAAGTGTATTGATTAAAAAACCTTACAATTCATCTTTAATGAAAAATCAATTCATATTTTAACATCACTTCTCCACTTTTGCATTTCATCTTTTACATAGATTTTTCTTTCTTTTTTCTCGATTCATTTTTTTATGGAACTTCTTAAAATAACCGACGTCTCAAGGGGCAACAATTAACAATAACTTAACTTTATTTGGGGGGAACCAATGAAGAAGTCGATATTATTTTTGTTATTATTTGTAACCACTTTTGCATTTGCAAATGATAAACTTAAATCTCAATACACAACAATTGAAGAGAATCTTTTAGTAGGAATTAGTTCCGAAAATCAAGGACTTAAATTAAGTTCTGCATATTTTTTAGGTGAAATTAAATCAGATAAAGCAATAATTCCATTGATGGATTTATTTCACAATTCGAAAGAATGCGGTGCGAGGCAAGTAGCAGCACTTGCACTATACAAAATTAATTCAGAACGCGGAATGTACATAATCAAAAAAGCTATTGAAATGGATGATAATGCACAAACACGCAGAATTTGTACAATTTTGTATAATCAACATTTGCTAAGAAAAAGAAATGCTGAGGTTGAAGTTGAGCCAATTTTCGTTTCAAAACTAAATTTAAAATATGGTGACTACAAATTGAGTGATTTCGGCTCTTTTTAAATCTTCTTTTATTACCAGAAAGAATGAATTAAAATAATTTGGAACAAATTATTGCTGAAATTTGAAATTTGATAAGAACTCTATTTACTTGGGAAGCCTAATTTTATTAGGCTTTTTTTAATAATTTATTTTTTTTTACTTTTAACTTATACATTTATTTACTTCATAAAATTATTTAACCTAATAGTATTTTAATTAATGTTTCGGCAAAACGAGTATTTATCCAAATGTTTTTATACTTAGAGAAATCTCTTATAATTCAATCCTACTTTGCAGAACTCACTCACGCATAAGGTCGAAATGATAGAATCATTAATTTGAATTGACTGAGGTTTTAAGTTATTGTTCAAGCACTTTAATTGCAGATAGAGATTTATCTCTCTCAATTTCTAGGAATAAGAACTGGAAAATAATATTACTCTACTTGTACAGTGTAAAATAAACCAATATTAACTTAAAGTCCAGAGTTTTTGTTACCAATTAAAATAAGTTTTATAAGACCAAATGACAAACCACAAAAACCAAATAATATCCAAATTTCATTTTCTAATATCCAAAATTTGCGGTTTAAAAAGCCCAACTTTTTTGAAAAGTTGGTTTTTTTTAAATTCGTTTTTTCTTTTTGTTTGAAATTTATCTTTTGTCGTTTACTACTTTTTGTGTCATTTTAGAAGATAAAGAGAGATGCAATTAAGTGTAAAGTTTTAGCTCTTACTGTGGCCAATAAACTATTAAAAAAAAGCCGACCTCAGATTCTGAAGTCGGCTTGCATAACTTTATTTAATTTTTTCTAAAAGTACACTGCTTGACAAGCTATTAATGCAAGACCAATTACAGAGAACAACATTAGAAAAAACACTGTATAAAATAACTTTGACATTTTATCTTCTCCTAAAATTTTATATTAATTAACTTTTTTTATAAATCAATTCAATAATATTTTATTTGAGTAATATCATTTTTTTAGTTACAATATTGTTTCCAGCAATAACTCTGTAAATATAACTTCCAGTAGCTACTTTTACTCCAGAATTATTCATTCCATTCCATGTAATATTGTAAACACCAGCATTTACTTCTTCGTTTACTAATGTGGCAATTTCTTGTCCTAACATATTATAAATACGTATTGTTACAAATTCTGCTTTTGGAAGCGCATAATTAATAACCGTACTTGGGTTAAATGGATTTGGATAATTTTGTGATACCGCAAATTTTTCTGGAATAATTACTGGTTCTTCAACGGCAGTAATTCCTTGACCAACAAATGAACCAATTGCTGAGTATATAGAAGTATTTCCACTATTGTCTTTTGAACGAACTCTCCAATAATATTTTTGATTATCTTGAATATTATTGATTGTAACTGAGTTAGTTGTCAAATCGTTTATCTCAACTGCATCGTCAAACTGACCTGAAATAGAATATTGCAATTCATATTTTAGTCCAGAAGATTGAGTTGGTAAAAACCATGATAATTCTGGTGAATTACTATCTATTACTGCATTAGCAACTGGACTTCCAACAATAGGAACAACTATTGGAGCAGCTGAAGATGCCCAAGTTGCAAATTGAGCTGGACCAGCCCATGCACTTGTTAAAACTCCATTTGTAGCTCTAACTTGCCAATAATAGGTTGTTCCAGGTGATAATCCAGCAAGAGTTTGGGTTGTTTCTGTTGGAACTGCAAGTACAATTGTTGTTGGTAAAATCATATTTGGATATAAAGAATATCTAGCTTCAAATGAAATACCTACCATACTTCCAAAATATGCCCACGATAAATCAACTGAAGTTCCAGGGACAGTAATTGCTCCAGTTGGATACATTTGAGTTGGTACCTGAACTTGTGCAGCAGTTTCAGAAGCAACAAAAGAGCCCATATCAGACCAATCAGATTTAATTACACCCGCATTATCAGTTGATCTTACCCACCAATAATATGTAGTATTTGCAGTTAAACCATTAACAGTAGTATATAAATTTGTAATCCCAGATTCATTTGGAACAGTTCCACCATTAGGAGCAACATTTGAAGAACTCCAATACAAATCATATTTTAAGTCAGTAGCAATTGTAACACAATACCAACTTAAATCAACATCAGAAAAATAAACAGTTTCACCATTAGCTGGATAAGTTAGAACTGGTTTTACAGGACTTCCAGTAGATGAAGTTGTTGTAAAAGTATATGTAGCAGACCAATTGGAATAGCTTACTCCATCAGTAGATCTAACCCACCAATAATATTGTGTACTGCTTGTCAATCCAGATAGTTGGTAAAAATAATTTGTTCCAACGGTGGCCGCATTAACAAAAGTTTGATTTCCAGTTAAATTTGAATGAGTAGCATCTGGTACATTATTGTCTGTTCCAAATACGACTTCAAATTCTAAACCAGTAACTTGTGTTATAATGTACCAATACACATAAGGATTGTTTGTGTATTGTAGTTCATTTAAAGTTGGATAAGTACCAACTGGTTGAACTGGACCACCATTTGTTGGTGAAGTTGAAAATGTTCCTACATCAGACCAATCAGAGACGTTTACTCCGTCAGTAGCTCTTACCCACCACTTATAATCAGTATTAGATGTTAAAGCAGATATTCCAGGTAATGTATAATATGTATCATTACCAACATCTGCAGCTGCTACAAAATTACCTGTTCCACCAACTGGAGTGTCAAATGCCCAAGCATTATCAGGCACTGTAACAGTAAGAGCGTCACCATACCAAACTTCGAAATATTGGTCGTTAGAAACAACGCCTGTGTACCAATAAAATGTTGGTGTATTTGAATAAACAATATTACCAGCAATTGGGAATGTCTGTGTTGGTTTAACAACAGCAGGAGTAGTTGTAAAAGTAAAAGTTGATGACCAAGGACTGTAAACTGTTGGAGTAACAGAAGTAAATTTAGAACGTATTTTCCAATAAAATTTTGTGTTTAAATCCAATGATTCAAGAGTTGTTGATAAATCAAAAGTAGTGGTTGCAGCAACATAGCTAATATTTATATTAGTGTATGTAACGTTAGCAAACCATTGATCTGTTGAAATAATTAACTCATAAACTTCATCAGTATCAAAAAGTGCGTCAACATTTTCTGTCCATTCAAATGTTGGCGTTAGAGATACCAATGTTTGCAAATCAGCAGGAACAGTTAATGTTGGAATTCCTAGAACTGGTTGATGAATAGTAAAAAATGCATTACTAACATCCATTACAGGCAGAGTATTACCGTCAACTGCTGAAACTCGAACCAAAACTAGTTCGGATGAAATGTTAGGAAGAGTCCACGAATATAAATCATTAGCCCCATCTACATAAGCTACCGTGCTAACTGTACTCCAGGTTCCACCATTATCGGGCGAATATTCAATTAAAATCTGGGTTGTAAGATTTGCTAACAGATCAGCTTGGTCCCAAGTAATACTGTGTGTAGAGTTTGGTAACCAATACTCGCCACCGTTTGGAGCAGTTACTGTTATTGTTTGAGCGGAAATAAAAGTTGCTAAAAACAATAGCAACAATACGCTCTTTAAATAAATTAATTTTTGTTTCATAACACACCTCATATAATTTTATAAACAACATTTTTTGGCTGGGAATGTTGAACTTTTACTCTAAACTTTATAGATAAATGTTCGATAATGTGAAATTATCAGTTTTTTTATGCTTTGTCAAGAACTAATTTATATAAATATTTTTTAGGGCTTTAAATATTTATATCATTTTCGATAATAAATTGCTTTTTAAAAAGTAATATAGTGTTTAAGGTTGGTAATAAAGAGGTTCATAATGTTTAACCCATTAAATTTATAATAAGATATTATGTGCATTTTTATAGAAACAAACTCCAGTATTTAAATAAAAATACTGGAGTTTGTACTATTTTAATTTGTTTTCCTTCTAAAAATAAGCTGACTGACAAGCAACTAATGCTAATCCAATTACTCCAAAGAAAAATAGCATGAATAATGTATAATATATTTTGGACATTTTATTCTCCGAAATTAAATTTTAGCAATCTCAATTTTATCAATTTTCAATATTATTTAAGCAATAGCATTTTTTTAGTGACAATATTATTACCTGTTGCAACTCTATAAATATAAGAACCTGTTGCTACTTTTACTCCAGAATCATTTGTCCCATTCCAAGTTACATCATAAATACCAGCGCTCATTTCTTTGCTAACAAGAGTTTTAATTTCTTGTCCCAACATATTATATATTTTAATAGTGACAAATTGTGTTTGCGGAATTGAATAACTAATTATAGTACTAGGGTTAAATGGATTTGGATAATTTTGAGATACTGAAAATTTCTCTGGAATAATTACTTGTTCTTCAACCCCAGTTACATTATCACCAACTTTGAATGTTCCAAGTCCAGAATATTCTGAATATGTATTATCAATAGTTTTTGTACGAACTCTCCAGAAATACAATTTACCTTTCTCAAGACCAGAAATCTCATAATTTGAATTTGCAATATCTGCAATTGTTGTTGCGTTTATCATATCTGAATTATCTGATATTAATAACTCAGATTTTAATGTTGAACTATGTTCTGCTGGTAAAACCCAAGAAATAGTAGGTTCGGTAGTACTTACTAACACATTATTTGGTCCACCAATAATTGGTTGAATTGCGTTTGAGCCTGGATCAACTCTAAAAGTTTCTGTAACTGAAAAATTAGAATAAGAAAGATCAGTATAAAGAGTTCTAACTTTCCAATAATATGTGGCACCAGGTGTTAAACCAGCTAAAGCTAAATAAGGATTTGTAATTGCAGGAACAACAGTTGTTGCTCCAGCAGCAAATACATCGGAAGTTGAATAAGTAACTTCATAGCTTTGCACTCCATTTAGGTCGCCAATAACATACCAATAAAGTGTTGGTGATTTTGTAGCTAAATTAATTCCACCAATTGGAGTAGTTAAAACTGGATCACTAATATTAGCAACTGATGAATAAACAGAAAACGCGTCTTGATCCCAAGCTGAATAATTGCCAAGACCATCTTTTGCAGCAATAGCAAAATAATATGTGCTTCCTTCATTTAAGTTAATTGTAAAAGTATACAAAAGTGACGCAATAGGAACAGTAATACCAACTGGCTCTAAACTCCAATCAGCAGGTAATGAGTTTTCTTTATATCTAAGTTCAACTTCTGTTAATCCTAATTGAGAACCTTCAATAAACCAATTAATTGTTGGTTTGGTTGTATAAACAGTTGGATTAGAAACTGGCCATGTTATTACTGGATATCCATTACTAACACCTCCTGTAATTACAAAGGTTTCAACAGAAGAAGCTAATGTAGAAACGCCATTGTTTGATTCAACATACCATTGATATTGCTTACCAGCTTCTAAGCTTGGTAATTGTAAATATAAATTACTTGTTGTTCCCAAGCCCAAATATCCGCCAACTCCAAATTCTCTGTAATAAACATCATAAGTTAAACCAGCGCCAGCACCCAAAACATACCAATAGACTGTTGGTGTAGTTGTGTATTGAATTACATTACCAACTGGATAACTTAAATTTGGCTGCACTAAGGTACCACTTCCGTGTGTTAAAAAGTTTTCAACAGCTGACCACGGACCATACTCGCCAGTTGCAGCATAAAATGCTCTAACTTGCCAATAATAAACTACTCCAGGGCTTAATGTTGGAAGAGTTAAATATAAATTTGTAGAACCACTTGCGCTCATATTAGCATCTAATGGATATTTTGAGCCTGTATTTAATTCGTCAGTATCTGGCAAAGAACCAACTGCTGAGGAAGTAGAATATTTTGTTTGAAATGTTACACCAGGAGCATAAGATGCTAAATACCAATAAAGTGTTGGGGTGTTTGTTAAAAGAGTAGCACCATTAATTGGCCATGTTTGATAAGGAGTTACTGTAGCACCACCGCCTGTTGTAAAACTCCAAACACTTGAATAATTAATTACTTCATCACCACTAGTTAGAACAATAACTCTCCAATAATATTTTTTGCCTTGTAATAAAACAAATTTCTTATTTGTTGAAAATGTTGTTGTTTCAAAATCTGGAGTTAACCATTCTGTTGCTGTTGGTACAAGCGCAGATTCTTTAACTTGTATTTTAAATTTCATACTACCTTGCGAACCGTCTATAAACCAATAGAATGTTACATCAGTCATATCAACTATTGCAGCATCTAATGGCAAAGTTTTTGTAACTGGAACAATTGGAATGGTTGTAAAATGGAATATTTCTGAAGCTGGTCCACCAGTTGGTATAACTTGCCAGTAATATTTAGTATTATTATTTAATGGAAATGCTCCGCTCAAATGCTCTTCGGTAAATGAGTAGGTTAATCCAGCAACACCTGATTCTGTGGCAATTACTGCAGCATCAAATGCTACTTGATTGTTGCCAGCAGTAGAAATTTTAACTTCATAATTTGCACCACCAGTATTTGGAGTATTCCAAGTAAAGGTTGGTTCAACCGATACTCCAGTTAATCCATTAACTGGTGCAGTTAAAAAGTCATCATCAAGAATTGTAACTGTTTGATTATTCACAGTAAAAGAAATTCCAGGAGTGGCTGTTGAAATAGTTGCAATTACTGTTTCATCAGCTTCAATATCAGAATCTGCAATTGAAACAATAACAAAAGAACCAGAAGTTTGGGCATCCAAAATTGAGAATGAACTAATATTAGCGTAATCAGTTCCATTAGTTGCAGTTCCACTATAAACAACATTTAGATTTAGGGCGGCATCTCCACTAAGATCAAGAACTCCACCTCCATCAATAGTGGCTGTTAAAGTTGCGCTTCCACCGGTTTCTGGAATAGTTGTTGAACCAGATAAAGTAATTGATTCGTCATCTGTAATTGTTACGGTTTGATTATCAGTCCCAAATGTAACACCAGGAACTAAAGTTGAAATTGTTGCAATAACAGTTTCATCCAATTCAATGTTAAAATCAGAAGTTGAAGTAACATCAAAAGTACCTGAAGGCGCTCCATCTAAAATATCAAAAGAAGCAATATTTGTATAATCAGTTCCATTAGTTGCTGTTCCTGTATAAACGACATTTAATGTTAATGGTCCGCCACCGCTTAAGCTAAGTGTTCCGCCACCACTAACCGTAGCAGTTAATGTTGCAGCTCCACCTGTTTCAAGAATTGCACCACCACCGCCTGATAGCGAAATGGTTTCGTCATCTGTAATATCAAATGAAGTTGGGGTTCCAATACCTACCCCACCAGCACCTGCATAAGTAAAACCTGCAATTGTTGCTGTTACACTTTCAGTTCCTTCCAAAAAAATATCATCACTTGACGTAATTGTTAGTGGGATAAAAACTCCTTCAGCAGTACCGCTAGGAATTGTAATATCCGTTTCTCCAATTACATCACCTGTTGCCCCAGTCCATGTAATATTAACAATAATATCAGCATCTGCAGCTGAACTTGCTAGTTCAGTAAATGACGCTTCAACATCAATAGTTCCACCGTTTTCAGCAATTGGTGAAGCACCATTTAGCGAAAGATTCACTGTATAAGTTTGTGCACTAATACTTGATACTATCCATAACGATAGAAATATCAATATTTTAAATAAAGAAAATTTCTGTTTCATAATACACCTATATAAATTTAATAATTGTCAATGCTGATAGTTTATAATTATAAACTATAATAAAATAAATTAAATGGGACAATTTGTCAAGTTTATAATGGACATTAGGTGTATTTATTAATTGTGTAATATGTTTTTGTGTTTATTTTTAAAAGTCCTATATTTGTAATCTTATTTTACAAAGATACGTATGCACCCATAGCTCAATTGGATAGAGCATTTGACTACGAATCAAAAGGTTTGAGGTTCGAATCCTCATGGGTGTACAAGAAACAACAAAAACCGTCTAATTTGGCGGTTTTTTTATATCCAATAAGATTTTCTCCCAAAATCACTTAACAAAGTGATGTAAAAAAAAAGTCACAATATTGTTATTCAACTCTCATACTTCAAAAGAATAATGAGAAAATGGCAAAATTCTTTTTTGTTCCATTTTTTCAAGTCGATTTCAGATAGATTTTTACTCAAATATTTCCCTTTAACTATTGCAAAAACTTTTACTATCACTTTTTAGGGGAGTACTATTTAGAAATATTGAGATTTCATTTAAAAACAGAAAAGTGTGATTACATTTAATAATCACACTTGTTGAGGCGACGTTCGGATTCGTAAAAGTGCCTTTCTAAAACATTTCAAAATCTCTATAACACGTTGTAATATATGACGTTATGGCGTTTTCGGAGAACCAGCATCTCCCTATTTATCCCTACTTTTCGACAAAAAGTGGGCACATTATTAATTCCAAATGAAAATTGACCACTTTTCCAATGAAAATTGACCAGACAATTTAGTCAGATTTACTCATATTTTTCAACCTAAAACTTTTTCCGTTGATAAAAAAAGGATACGAGTGATGCAGCATTCTATCAAGAATAGCAGATGCCACAACTTCATCGTTAAATATCTCACCCCAATCTTCAAATGATTTATTGGAAGTTACAATAATAGAACCTTTTTCATATCTTTTTGATACTAATTGAAAGAAGAGCTTCGCAGTTTGATTGCTCAAAGTTAAGTATCCAAGTTCGTCAATAATAAGCAAATCAAGTCTTGATAATGATTCTAACTTAGCATTTAGCATTCCAGAGACTTCAGCGGCAGCAAGTTCTTCGGTTAGTTTTTCAGCAGAATAGAAAAGGACACGTTTTCTCTGTTCGATTGCTTTAATGCCAAGAGCAATAGCAAGATGGGTTTTCCCAACTCCGGGAGGACCTAAGAACAACACATTCTTTCCATCTTCCAAGAAGTTAAGATTAGCTAACTCTCTAATTACCTTTTCCTCTATTTGTGGTTGAAAAGAAAAATCAAACTCTTCTAATCGTTTAATTTGAGGGAAAGCAGCTATTTGCATCTTGCGATTTATAGAGCGTTCTATTTTAGTTAATACTTGCTCTTCGAGTAGTTTAAGTAAATAGTCTGTATAACTTAATTTTGTTTTGGCTGCTTTATCGGATTCAACTCTATAAATATCAGCAATTTTGTGAAGAGTTAATATTTTTAAGTATTCATCTATTCTACTATTATTGTTTGTTTTTAATTGATTATTCATTGTAAATGCTCCACGTTCGTTCTTAAAATAATTTATATTCTTTGAGTTCTCGTTTAATGTTTTCTTTCTTGTAGTTGTTATTTATTTCAATTGCACTAACCTTAAAGGTCTGCTTAAAGTTCTTTTCAAGATAACCAGCGATAAAGGAGGAATGGAAAACATTATAAGTAAGAGCTTTGTTTATAGCTTTATGAAAATCTTCTTTCCGGTAAAGCTCTATTAACTCCGGTAATTTTGGAGAGTTGAAGATTGGCATTCATCCTTTTCTGTGCTTTTAGTTTTTCTACAAAAACCTCTTCGGTTGGAAATGATTCCAAGAACTTTTGTTTTAATCTTTCAAAATTACCACCTCTTTGATTGTTTCCTCTATAGTGGTCGTTTTCAATAATAACCCGCCCTTTTTCAAGTAGCAACCCATGGGTAGCTACTAATTTGTTAGATTGTGAATAGACCTCCAAGAAATATCCCTTCGATATTCTTATCCAAACTTGTTTACCAGCAAAGTGCCAAGGTACTGAATAACGATTGCCATTAAAGGAGATTAAGCAATCAAGTGATACTTTTCTTATCTCTTCCTTTATTCCTACATATCGTGTGTTGGGTAAATTAGTAAAGGAATCTTCTTCTTTTGATATTAACTCATGAGGTGCTGTTTTGGTAGAAGAATGGACTCTTGCATTTATTTTCTTTTGAAAATCTTTCAACTTACTATTAAATCCGTTTGAAAACTGACCACAAATCCGCCTGAAAATTGACCACCTAAAAAATAAATAATCAATAAATTACTCCCATTGTAAAACAATGAGAGAGAAGAAAAGGTGATCAGTATGGAAGATTGGGTAACAATAA
>JAHISP010000013.1 GCA_018818165.1 Bacteroidota bacterium
TATTTCATCAAAACCATTTTTTTAGTTTCAATAAAGTTACCAGCTGAAATTCTGTAGAAATATATTCCAGAGCTGAAATTGGTTGCATCAAAATTTATGCTTTGAATACCAGCATTCATTTCTCTATTTACCAATTCTGCAACCTCTTCTCCAATAGCGTTATAAACTTTTAATGTTACAAATCCAGTTTTTGGCAACGCAAAGGAAATTGTAGTGCTTGGATTAAACGGATTTGGATAATTTTGGGATAGTTTATATTCTGTTGGTAATGTATTATCATTTACATCCATTATTCCAAATCCAGCAACTTTTACAGTTTCTGAGTAATAAGAATAATTACCATCGGTATCTATTTGTTTCAATCTGTATTCTACTGAATCTGGTAAGGGATTTTCATCAACAAAAGTATAATTTTTTGGTGAATTGCTATTTCCACTGCCTTGTACAAAACCAATTGTTTGCCATTCATCAGACGTTGCACGCAACGTCTCTACGTCAAATCCGTAATTATTTACTTCTGTTGCTGTTTCCCAGTTTAATTCAACTTTTCCATCTACTAAATTTGCAGTAAATGATGTTAATTCAACTGGCAAAGGGTTTGCGTCAGTACTTCCTACTCCAAATTCTGAAAAACCACTCATTCCAGTTCTGTGTAATACTGGCGTTGTATTATCACCAGATGTTGTAACATGTGTGCCTGAGTTAGACCAATTTGTTCCAGAATTAGCTCTTTTTAGCATGTAAAGTTTAGTAAAGTCTGTTATTCCGGCAAAACCATCTGCCGTTAAATCAATAGAATAAGTTCCACCAGAAATACCAGTACTTATAACTGACCAATAACCATCACTTGCACATTGCGTAACATTAACCGAACTTACAGTTAATGGCAAACCATTTTCACCAGGGTCAGATGCAATAAAACTTGCTGTTAAAGTTCCGCCTGTTGAAGGAGCACTTGTCCAATCAATATCTACTGGCAAATAATTTGTTGCTGTTCCAATAGGGAAATTAACATTTTCTACAGTGTTTGCTGCAAACCAACGCCTAAAATTCCCAACAATTGTTCCACTTGTTCTTTCTAAAACACCTAAAGTAGAAGTGCTAGTACCTAATGTTAAGGTATTACTATTTGTAACAATATTACCGGAAATCATTTTTAGTGCACCACTAATGGTCATACCGTTAGTTAATGTAACATTTTGACTATTATTTACCTCTAACACACCAACAGATGTAGGAAACCCAGAACCAGTAACTTGTGCCCCACCACCATTATCTGGTGTTAATAAAGAATATTTTGAAGTTGTTGAAAGCGTTCTAGCACCCGAGTTTCTAATTGCCCCAGCAGTTGTTCCAGATGAAATACCAGCTACACTTTGAATAATTAATTCACCATTATCAAAGGTAAAATGACCTGAACCTGTTATTTTACCATCACTTGATTCTGAACCAACCCGCGAAGAAAACAAAACTCGGGAAGATGGGCCAGTAATTGTTAAAGTTTTCAATGCAACTATTTCTGTTGCACCTAATAATTTTATAAGTGAATTATGAGCCCATGTTGCATCAGCGCCAATATAGTTATAATAGAAATAAAAATATGCATCTGAAGAAGATGTATTGTTAACTGTAATAGTATTTGAGAAAAATTTTGCAATTGTCGATTGACTAATTTTCGCTCCCTCATAATACCCAGTTGGATTATCAAAAGTATTATATTCAATATCTTCTGTAAAATCCGCTTGAGTTATTTCTAGATTATTACCATGATAATTATTTTTAAAATTACAATACGAGACTGAACTATTAGTGGCATTTGGTTCATTAAAATATAAAGCATAACCAATATCACCCCCATATTCAAAATCACAATATTTAAAAATTCCTCTTGAAACAGACGTCGCTTCACCAACTCCATTGACCTCCACTCGCCCCCAATCTCCAGGTGCTGTAAATCCAGTAGCAACACGTTCCCCGAGTCCAGAAAACTTTGAAGTAAAATATATTTTTGAACCTGAGGTACCAACAGCATAAATATATCCTTTAACAGTAATTTTTGCATCAGTATTAAACTTAATAACTGTGCCTGCACTAATTATCAGTGTAGCACCGGTATTCACCGTTATATCATTAAAAATATAAATCGTACCACTCCATACCGCTGTACCAGTGGTGATGTCACTCGATACTGTAGTATATCCCCAAACATTTGTGTTAAGAATCAATCCTACAAAAAGGATTAAAGTTATTATTTTTAATTTAGTCGTCATTTTTTCTCCTTAGAGTTGTTCATTAAAATATTTTGCTTTGGTTTTATTTACTTTTAATATTAGTTAAATGAATCGGTGACCAATTTATTGAAATTAGCACCACTCCAATAAATAGGAGTGGCATTAAAATTTATTTCATCAAAACCATTTTTTTAGTTTCAATAAAGTTACCAGCTGAAATTCTGTAGAAATATATTCCAGAGCTGAAATTGGTTGCATCAAAATTTATGCTTTGAATACCAGCATTCATTTCTCTATTTACCAATTCTGCA
>JAHISP010000014.1 GCA_018818165.1 Bacteroidota bacterium
AATAAATTGAAGCCTTAATTTAAGTATCTTTTTATTAAATAATTTAAGAGAGTTATTATGAAAACAATTAAATTTTTGCTGCTTTTTTTAACTATTATTTTTTCACTGAACAATAACGTTTTTTCAACAATTACTTCTCATCCACCTGAGGTATTTTGGGATGTGTGTGGATGGCATGTTTCACAATATAATGATTTTTACCCCAGTGCTATTGTATATGGTGGATATGCAAGGTACTATAGCATAGGTGCTTATTTCGGTTTTGTAATTGAAAAAAATATCAATAACACTTGGACAGAAGTTGCAAATGTTGATTATATAACTAGAGAATCAGATATGTCTGGAATTTGGTTTGGGGTTGATCAATTAATGTATCCTTCACAATATATAGCTCCCCATGGTAATGGCGAATTTCGCGTATCTTGTTTTGTAAGAGCAGAAAGTGCTGGATGGCCGCCTGCTATTGCTACTTCACCGTGGTCATATGTTACTATAACTGATGTTGTTAGTCCATCTGAACCAGGATCATTTACTGGTTCTTGGGTTTCAGAACATCCTTATATTAGTTGGTCTACTGTTATTCAAGATGATTTAGAAGAATATGTAATCTATAAAAAAGTGGGTAGTGGTAGTTGGTTAGAGTATGCAACCACTACAGCATCTAATTATACTGATGGTCATGAAAGTCAATACACAATTGGGGATGGGGATAAACGGTTCGTATATTATTGTGTTACTGCAAGAGACTATACTGAAAATGAATCAGATGTTACTGCACAAGTAAATTTTACTTGCGCTCCATGGCTAAGCAAAACTAATGAAGAACTAGTTGCATTAGAAGATCCAATTAATTATTATATTTCTGCAAACTATCCAAATCCATTCAACCCAACAACACAAATAAGTTATCAACTACCAGAAAATAGCTTTGTAAATTTGGTTGTTTATAATGCAATTGGGCAAAAAGTAGCAGAGTTAGTAAACCAAAATCAGTCTGTTGGTAAATACACAGTTAAATTTGATGCAAGCAACTTACCAAGCGGCGTTTATATTTATAAATTGCAAGCTGGTGAATTTAGTGCTGTTAAAAAGATGTTGCTAACAAAATAGTGGCAAAAAACCTCCGAAGTTTTGAAAACTTCGGAGGTTTTAATATTAGCAAATTCCGAAACCAAAAAAAAATAATTACAAAAATATGCCTTGCCATAAACAATAAACATCTTTATTTGCAAAAAAAATATTTTCAATTTTATCCTTTCAATTAAAAATTCTATCAGTAAACTTTGCTGAAGAACTTATTTTATATTAGTGCGTCTAAAAAAGTTGCAAAAGTAAATTATGATAAAAACTATGTTGAGTTTAACTTGAAAGGAAAATTAAAAATAATATTTTTAGGATTGGTCCTAATTCTTTTGGGCTGCCAGAAACAAGAATATAAAACAGAAATTATTCCAATGGAGGATTTTTTCAAAAATCCACAAAACATACAGTTTGAACTATCGCCAGATGGAAATAATATTGCATACTTAAAACCTTGGAAAAATAGATTAAATCTTTTTATTAAAAATCTTTCCACAAAAGTTGAAACCCAGCTAACAAGCGAAGAAAAACGTGATATTGGAAGAATATTTTGGGTTAGTAAATCCAAAATTATCTATTCTCTTGATAAATACGCAAATGATAACAATTCATTAATTTGTATTTCAATTGATACTAAACGTGTTAACGAATTATCCGACTCAAAGAATTCAAACGCTTTTGTAATAAATATTTTGCCAGAATTTGAAAATGAAATTATAATACAGACAAATGAACGAGATGCTGGACTTTTTGATGTTTACAGGGTTAATTTATTAAGTGGAGAACGAGAAATTATTGGTCAAAATCCTGGGAATATTACTGATTGGTTAACGGATAATAATGGAAAACTAAGAGTTGCTATTTCTACAGACGGAGTAAATCACGGTATACTTTATAGAGACACTGAAAATGAAAAGTTTAGCGAAATTAAAAATGTGAACTTCACTAATATTTTTGTTCCAATACTTTTTAGCGCCAATAACAAATATGTATATGTCATTTCAAATGAAAAAAGCGATAGAACTGCTTTAATCAAATATGATATTAAAAGGAATTATGAAACAGAACTAATTTATGAACATCCCGAAGTTGACATCGAGCATGTTTATAAATCCGAAAAAAGTAAAAATTTAATGGGTGTTTCTTTTGTTAGCTCAAAAAGAGAAAATTATTTTTGGGATGAAAGCAGAAATGAAATTCAAAAAAAATTGGAAATGAAAATCCCAAATATGGAGATGGAAGAAATTGGATCTGATTATGATGAAAATAAGTATTTAATTAAAGCTTCTTCCGATAAATCTTATGGAGCATATTATCTGTATGACTCTATAAAAGATTCGTTAGAAAAAATTTCCGAAATATCACCTTGGTTAAATAGTTCAGAGTTTTCGCAAATGGAACCTATCAGATTTCAATCGCGTGATGGACTTACAATTCACGGATATTTAACATTACCCAAAATGGAAATAATGGAAAATCTTCCTGTTGTTGTTCTTGCGCATGGTGGTCCATGGCTTAGAGATAAATGGGGTTTTGATAAAAGAGTCCAATTTCTTGCAAATAGAGGTTATGCAGTTCTTCAAATAAATTTTCGAGGTTCTGTTGGTTATGGAAAAGAATTTTGGAAAGCTGGTTTTAAGGAGTGGGGCGGAAAAATGCAAGACGATGTTACCGATGGTGTAAACTGGCTTATTAAGCAAGGTATTGTTGATAAAGACAGAATAGCTATTATGGGAAGTTCTTTTGGCGGATATGTTGCATTTCAAGGTGTAACTAAAACTCCAGAACTTTACACTTGTGGTATTAGCCAAGCTGGTATTTCTGATTTAACCTCGTTTATGCAGACAATTCCAGCAACATGGACTCCATTTCGAAAAATGTTATATGAAATGATTGGTGACCCAATTAATGATTCTACAATGCTTAAAGCAAACTCACCCTTTTATAATTACAAAAAAATTGATGTTCCTTTACTTATTGCTCACGGAAAAAATGATTCCAAAATTGAGATTACCCAAGTAGATAAGTTTGTTGAAAAATTAAAAGATAATGGCGTTGATGTTAAATATATAGTTAAAGATGACGAAGGGCACAGCTTTAACAAAGAAGAAAATAGACTTGAATATTACCGTGAAGTTGAATCATTTTTGGCTAAACACATAAAGGGAAGAAAAGAAAAATAGTTTTCCATTCCATTCAGAAAAATGTATTTTCACATTGCTTTTTTAACCATTAAATTTTGGAATTATGATAAATATTGAAAAATACAAACATGTAATTTGGGATTGGAACGGAACTTTATTTGATGATGTTGAGCTTTGTTCCAAAATAATGAACCAACTTCTTGAAGAAGCTAACTTGCCAAAAATAACTGTAAATGAATATAGAGCCGTTTTTACATTTCCGGTAATTGATTATTATAAAGCACTTGGACACGATGTTGGTGACGAAAACTGGCAAAAAATTAGTCATCAATTTATTAGCGAATATGAAGCAAATAAATACAATTATTCCATTTATGGCGATGCTAAAGATGTTTTAACAAAAATTAAAAATCTTGGAATTTCTCAATCTGTCCTTTCGGCTTATAAACAAGAAACTTTGGATGAATTAGTGGCACATTTTGGTCTTTCTGAATTTTTTGTTGGGTTAATTGGTCTCGATAATATTTACGCGACAAGCAAATTGGATAACGGATTAAAATGGATGAAGAAACTTGGATTTAAAAAAGGTGAAGTTTTATTTGTGGGTGATACACTTCACGATTGCGAAGTTGCAAATGCAATTGGTGCCGATCCTGTTTTAATTACACTTGGGCATCAATCTATAGACAAGTTAAAAAGCTGTAAAATTAAACTAATTGATAGTTTAAGCGAATTGATAACCCCTGAGTTACTGGCAAATTCCGCAGTTACATAAAAATTGAAAGCGGGACAGAAAAAACTTATTAAATATTGAGGGAAATGGTAAAAATGAAGTAATTGCAATGGGGACTGAATATACAACTGGGAAAAGTATATTACTGAAAATAAAAAATTTCTGGCAAAAAGAGTAATTGAGACTTCATATCAAACAGATTTAGGTAATTTATTTGAGATAGAATTATATGATATGTTAGGAAGCATTTGGATAAATGATAGTGGCGGACACAATATTTTCAACCACTATAGTTTTACAAAAGGGATGGATAAGAACTTTGGAGACTCTGGGCATGTGATACTAAGAGGTTATATTCATAGCTTATGTTGTACTGAAAGAAATGATTAGTTCATAACATGCGAATATGGAACAATTCAATATTTTAACAGAATAAACTCAATACAAATTTGCCAGTGGTAATTTCCAAAGCCAATACAATTGGTTAAATTCTGATGCAAAAATAGCATAATTATTGTATTTAGTAAAAATGGAGGCATAGTAGCAGTGAGATTACTTAAAAGATAAAAAGGAGGATGCAGCAACAGAGATTAAAAAAAATACTCACTATTAGTGAAGGTGCCATGAGTATTTTCTGGTTTGCTTTTATAAATTCTATCATTTAACTACCAAACTTACGATTCTTTGAAAAACTCTCTTTTTCGTTTCTGAAACATCAGTTGTTACTATTCTTTAAAAGTGTACCACTAATATTCATCAAAAGTATACCAGTAATAAAATAGAAAGAGATTCATGATTTTTGAAATGGAGCGAAGCTAAATGGAATAAATCATGATTCTCTATCGAAAAATTATTAACCGTTTCAGTTAAATTGCTATTAACAAATAACAATTTAGGTCGAAACACAATGCTTGGTATAGAAAAATAATTTTCTTGACAAAATAAATTTGAATTCGTAATATGTAACGGTAATTACAAAAATAAAAATAGTGAAAAAAATATTACATTATGATTGATTTAAGACTAAAAAAAATATTTATTGAGATAATTAAAATAGAAGGTTTATCAGGACGTGAAAAAAATGTTGCAAAGTACATTTCTAATTTTTTAAAGAAACTTAATTTAAATCCTATTGAAGATAAATCTTACTTAAAAACAAAGAGTAACACTGGCAATATTATTTGTAAAGTTGGGAATGGGGGAGATTATGTGTTATGCTCTCATATGGACACTGCTCGCTCTACTCAAGGTGTTAAACCGATTATAAAAAAAGATAGAATTATGTCGGATGGAAGAACAGTACTTGGTGTTGATAATCGTGCTGGTATTTCAGTGCTACTATATTTGGTTGAAAAAATAATTAAGGAAAAAGCATCATATAAAGATTTTACTCTTGTATTTACCACTTGCGAAGAAACTACACTTGGAGGATCAAGAAGTCTGGAGCTTAGTAAAAGAATTAAAAGAGGGTATATTTTTGATTCTTATCAAGCACCTGGGAAGTATATTAATAGTTCCTTTGGAGCAGCAGGATTTTCAATCAATATTTGGGGCAAAGCAGCTCATTCAGGAATTGAGCCGGAAAAGGGAATTGATGCACTTCAGATTGCTGTTAAAGCCTTATCTAAAATTAAAACTGGTAGACTTAAAGACGACACAACAATTAATTTTGGAAAAATTGAAGGTGGTACTGCCACAAATGTTGTGCCTGATAAAATATTCTTGAACGGAGAAGTTCGTTCAAACACAATGGAAAAGGTTGAAAAGCATATTTCAACAATTTCACAAAAATTTGAAGAAGCCACAAAAAGTTTGAATGGTAAAATGGAGTTTAAATGGGAATGGGATTTTAAACCATATAGGGTTTCCTCAAATAGCCAAATAATTTTGGAAATAATAAATGCAATTACAAATGCTAATCTTGAACCAATTGAATCAATTTCAAAAGGTGGTAGTGATGCAAACACATTTAATGAAAAGGGCATTCAATCAATAAATTTAGGAATTGGAGCGCAAAATCCTCATTCAAATGATGAATTTATTCTTTTAGATGACCTACAGAATACTTTAAACATAGCATACGAATTAGTGAGAAAAAAATGAAAAACCATTTAGTTATACTGTTATTTTTAATTATTTCGAACACTTTTGCTACAGATAATAATCCCAAAGGTCACTTAGTTATTATTGGGGGTGGAGAACGTCCTGATTATATAACTAATAAAATGCTTGAACTTTCTGGTGGAAGCAACACAAAGATTGTTATTATTCCAATGGCTAGCTCAGTTCCCATGGAAAGTGCTTTAGAGCAAAAAGATGATTTAAACCGACTTGGTTACAAAAATGTTGAAATAATTTTATGCGACAACAAGGGAGCAAATAGTGATTCGGTTCTTAGTAAAATTAAAGATGCCAATTTAGTATACTTCACAGGGGGAGATCAGGTACTGTTAACAAAGGCTTTGCTTGGAACGAAATTAATTGAAAAGATAAAAGATATATATATAAATGGTGGAGTAATTGGTGGTACAAGTGCAGGTGCTGCTGTAATGAGCAAAATCATGATCACTGGGGATGAATTATTAAATTCTGATTCGAGTAGAACCTTTGCTGAAATACGAAGTGGAAACATTGAAACTGTGGAAGGATTTGGTTTTGTTGATTTGGCTATAATTGACCAACATTTTATTCTTAGGAAAAGGCATAACCGATTACTAACTGTTGTTCTTGAAAATCCACAACTACTTGGTGTTGGAATTGATGAATCTACATCAATAATAGTTAATCCTAATGACACTTTTGAAGTATTAGGAGAGCGTGAAGTAATAGTTTATGATGCATCAAATTCAAAAGATATAAGCATAAACCCAATTGGGTTGGTCTCTGCTTCAAACATGAAAATGCATATTCTAAATTCTGGTAAAAAATTTGATTTGAAAAATAAAACACTATTTAAATGAAACAAATAAAACATTGGACACCTAACACATATTTTATTATTTCATCAATAATAATAGTTGTTGCACTTCTAAGCTGGATTATTCCTGCTGGTGAATATAACAGAATGATTATTGATGGAAAGAATATAGTAATTCCAGAATCATTCCACTATGTAGAAAGTAACCCACAGAGTATTGCGGATATTTTAAGGGCTCCAATAAAAGGCTTTGTTGAAGCTACTTTAATTATTGGGTTTGTGTTATTTGTTGGTGGAATATTTGGGATATTGCATAAAACCGAAGCCATTGATTCAATGATTAAATCTATCGCTAAAGCACATAGAAAATCAGATTTAATAAAAAAAATGTTAATCCCCATTTTTATGATAATATTTTCACTTGCCGGGGCGGTTTTTGGAATGAGCGAGGAAATTATTCCTTTCATATTAATATTTGTTCCTCTGGCATTGGCTCTTGGATATGATTCCGTTATAGGTGTTGCAATTCCTTTTGTTGGTGCGGGAGTAGGATTTGCTGGAGCGTTTTTGAATCCTTTCACAATTGGTATCGCTCAAGGGATTGCGGATGTTCCACTCTTTTCAGGAATTGAGTATAGAATAATTGTATGGTTTATAGTTACTTCAGTTGCAATTATATATGTATCCATTTATGCAAAAAAAATTAAGAATAATCCTCAAATGAGTATTACCTACAAGAAAGATTTAGAATTAATAAAGCAACTTAATTTGGATGAAATTGAAGATTACAAAGGTATGAATTTTAGTCATAAAGCAGTTGTTGTTTCTTTTATCTCAGGTTTACTTGTTCTTGTTTGGGGAGTCATAAATTTGGGCTGGTTCATTGAAGAAATATCAGCAGTATTTTTGACAATAGGTATAGTTGTTGCAATTAGTGGCAAATTATCAATAGATGAAACAACAAATTCATTTGTAGCTGGTGCAAAAGATTTAGTTGGCACAGCCTTGATTATTGCTTTTGCGAGAGGAATATTAATCGTTTCTGTTGAAGGGAAAATAATTGATACAATTCTATATCATATGTCTTCGGCTGTAAATAATCTTCATCCAATTGTTGCAAGCCAAACAATGTTTTTGGTCCAAACGTTTATGAATTTCTTTGTGCCTTCAGGAAGTGGACAAGCTGCCTTAACAATGCCAATTATGGCTCCACTTTGTGATTTGGTTGGTGTCTCTAGACAAACAGCTGTTTTGGCTTACCAGTTTGGCGATGGTTTCACAAATATGATTATTCCAACATCGGCTGTAACAATGGGTGTACTTGCCTTAGCAGATATACCTTGGCAAAAATGGGCAAAGTGGATTTTACCTTTGGAAATAGTTTTGTTTTTAATAGGACTTTTACTTTTGATTCCACCATTCTTTATGAATTGGTGAATAATTATAAAACAACAATAGGAGAGAACATGGCTAACAAATTACAACTTATTATTTTAAGTGCTTTGCTTTTTATAGCTTCCACTTCAGTATTTGGGCAAATATTTGAAAATGGCGAAATAGGTATAACACTAAATGATTACGGTAGAGTTAGAGTCTATTTAGGAAATTCTGACTCATTAGTTCAAATTGACAGATTTTCTGTGCTAGTTGGGTCAGAAATTGATAAAGTGTTTGATTACACAAACGATGCGGAAATGGTTGATAGCGCACGTAATATTGATAATTCGTTAATTGGTGATTACGAATTGTATGTTTCTACAGATAATATGTATTCAGAACTACCTCCAAATTTTTTAGTAAGTGTAAGGGTTTATGGCTGGAACACAGGAGGATTTGGACTAGCAAAATTTACCCTTGTTAATCATGAAGCTGATGGAATAAGTTCTTCAATCGGTTTTGAAGCAATCGCCAAAGTAGATGGTATTTATGGATTTGAATCTTCTGAATACATAAGTGATATAAATACTATGGATATTTTTGTTGGGGATGCGTCCACTCATACGGGTTTTCAAGTGTTGACGCAACCTTTAAAGACTCTTCATTCAATTGATTGGGTTGAAGGATATTCTGATAACGATACATTATTTTGGGCAAACTTAAATTACGGTTCTTTAGATGCTCTATTTGAATCGGGATCTGATGGTTCTGTAAATTTTATGGGATTAAATCCAATATCCATGAACGTTGATGATACGGTTTCTGTTTGGGTTGCAATAGCTGTTGGTGCAAATAGAGATGAAATGAAAACAAATATGCTTGCAGCTACAGCAAAATATCAATTAATAACAGATGTTGAAAAAGTCGAATCTAAATTGCCAGATTCATATAGTTTAAGTCAAAATTATCCAAATCCATTTAATCCTGCAACACAAATTAATTTTAGCATTACTCAAAGCGAATATGTATCGCTTTCTGTTTATAATTCACTTGGTGAAAAAGTCTCTGATTTGGTTAATGGAGAGTTAAGCAAGGGTAATTATACTGTTAATTTCGATGCTTCAAATCTATCAAGTGGAATTTATTTTTATAAGATATTAACAAATAGTTTTTCTAGCGTTAAAAAAATGATGGTGTTAAAATAATGGCAAGATATTATAAAATTAAAAATAGAATTCAAGATAATTACGATTCCCTATCTAAGAATCATAAAATATTGGCTAATTATTTTATTGACAATTTTGATAATATTCCATTTTTAAGTGTACAACAAATAGCAGAAGCAACCTTACTAAGTGTTGCTTCTGTAGTTCGGTTTGCTCAAAAAATTGGATTTAACGGCTATTTGGAAATGAGAGAGGAAATATCATTAAATCTTCAAGAACTAATTAATAAGAAGGACTTCTTTACTATTGTAGATGACGAAAATAATTGGAAAGAGGATCACCTAACGCTTGTTGCAAATCAAGAAATCAAAAACATTTCTGAAACAGTTAATTCAATTGACCCACAAAATTTCGACAAATCTATAAAAATGATTCTACAAGCGAAAAGAGTTTTTACAGTTGGTCTTGGTGTTTCTTATATGTTGGCAGAAATATTAGCTTATCAAATATCGCAAGTTGGTATTGCCGCAACAAATTTTTCTCACAGTCATTCATCATTTGCTGAACAAATATTGCACGTAAACAACGAAGATTTATTGATTGCGCTTTCGTTTCCACCCTATTCCCTTGAAACTATTGAGTCTGCTAAATATGCAAAACAAAGAAATGTAAAAGTAATTGCAATTACAGACAAAACATCAGCCCCAATTTCAAGATTCTCAGATGTGCAATTGATTGTTAAAACAGAGAATATGCTTTTCACAAATTCTTTCTCTGCTATTTCTGTGCTCATTAATGCAATTACAACGGAATGTGCATTACAAAATAGAATTGAAACTAATAAAATAGTTGATGAATTAAATAGGATAGTGGATAAAACAAAATTTTGTAGTTAAATTAATTTTAAACTAGGAGTTGATTTTGAAGAGGCTAATAATTGTATTTTTAATAAGCTTACCAGTAATCTTCTATGCAGGAACAACAGGAAAAATCGTTGGAAGAATAGTTGATAACAAAACAGATGAGCCGCTTATTGGTGCAAATGTGATGGTTGTTGGCACTTCTTATGGTGCCGCTACAGACATTGATGGAAATTACATAATTGTAAATATACCTCCTGGAACATATACTTTAAGAATAAGTATGGTAAGTTATAAGACTATAATAATGAATGATGTAAATATTGTTGCAGATAGAACAACTAATATTTCCGATAAAATGCAGCAAAGTGATGTTGAGCTAGACCAAATTGTTATTTCGGCAGAAACTCCATTAATTCAAATTGGCCTAACAAGTTCTGTTTCTGTTATGACGCGAGATGAAATAGAGGAACTTCCAATATCTTCATTTACTGAATTGCTAGCAATGCAAGCAGGAGTTGTTGGCAATGGCAGCAATTTGCATATAAGAGGTGGGCGTTCAAATGAAGTAGCATATTTGGTTGATGGAATGTCTGCCCAAGATCCACTGCTTGGAGGATTAGCTACTGAAATAAATAACGATGCAATTCAAGAAATGAGCCTACTAAGTGGAACTTTTAATGCTGAATATGGAAATGCACTCAGTGGAGTAGTTAATATTGTTACTCGTGATGGCTCGGACCAATTAAGTGGTAAAGCAGAATTTAGCACAAGTGAATTTGGGGTAAAAAAATATGCGGATCAACACGAATTAAGGTTTAATGGAAATTTAAGTGGTCCTTTATTTTCTCCAAATTTGACCTATTTTATTTCTGGTGAAAAATACAAAAGAGGAAGTTATTTGCCTTTTGGTTACTATAATAGTGGAACATTTTTTTCTAAACTAACCTATAGAGGATTTACGGGTGCAAAAATATCAATGGGCTACAGAAGTAGTATTGGTGATAGGCAGTCCTATAATCATTCGTGGAAATATATACCAGAACAATATAGTAAAGTGAAAACTACAAGTAATCAAGCTAGTGCCACATTAACACATACTTTAAGCCAAAATTTATTTTATGATATAAAACTATCTTTGTTTGAACAAAGCTATTATTCAGGAATAAATAAAGATACATCACAATACCTATCCACATCAGAGTGGGAATACTTGGAATCGGCGGGGACTGGGTTTGAATTTTACAAGTTGGCTGATCCCCTTGAACTTACAGATAGCAAGACGCGCACATTCAACTTAAAGGCTGATATATTTTGGCAGATAAATAAAACAAATGAGATTAAATTAGGGTTCCAATATAAAAAGTATGATTTAAAACTATTCTCAATATATGACCCCAAAAGAACCTTTCCATATTTAAATGATTATAATGAAAAGCCATTTGAAGTTTCTGGATATTTACAAGATAAAATAGAACTTCCCTACATTGTAATCAATTTAGGTTTAAGAATAGATTATATGAATTCAAATGCTCAGTATAGGGTTAATCCGCTTTTTTCTAATGAAGTAATAACTTCTAAAGCTAGAATGCAACTTAGTCCAAGAATTGGAATTGCACACCCAATATCAGATAGAACTCAATTACATTTTTCATATGGACATTTTTTCCAAAATCCTGAGTATCAATTCTTATATGAAAACAAGCAATACGATTATGATGTTCGTGAACCTTTGTTTGGTCAACCAAACTTAGACGCTCAAAGAACAGTGGCATATGAATTTGGAGTTACACATCAATTCACCGATAAAATGGCTATTAGTCTAAGCGCTTATTATAAAGATGTAACAGGTTTAATAGGAACACGCTACTATTTCCCTTATGTTGACGGAAGATTTACTGGATATACACAATATGTAAATGAGGATTATGCAAACATAAAGGGATTTGAAATAAATGTTGATGCAAGATCTACAAAATACTTTTCAGGTGGTTTAACTTATACATTCTCTATGGCGAGAGGAAGTGCTTCATCAGAAACAGAGCAATATCCAGGAACTGATGAATCTACATTGCTTTATTATCTTGATTTTGATAAAAGACATGTAATTAATCTGAGTACTACTTTTAAAATACCTAAAGATGAAGGTGTAGAAATATTTAATTCTAAAATATTTGAAAACATGGATTTTACTTTTGTTGCACGTGCTGGTTCGGGTTATCCTTATACGCCAAGCGGTCGAGATATTGGGTTTGTTGTAAAAAATTCTTTGCGCTTACCTTGGAATTATACAATTGACGTATCTATAGTTAAAGAGTTATCCATTACAGATTATGCTGATCTTAGAATATTTGCCGAAGTGCTTAATTTAACAGACTACAAGAACATCATTTATGTTTATCCTGATACTGGAGACCCAGAGTCTACAAATGTTGGAATTCATTCTGATGAATATATAAAAGATCCTTCAAACTATGGACCTCCTAGACTCGTGAGGCTTGGCTTAGGAATTAAATTCTAAAAAATGTATTGAAAATTTGAATGGTATAAAAAAATGAAAAAAACATTATTGATATTACTAATATTTACTATAACATTTCCTTTGGTTGCACAAAACAAATATCTGGATAAGGATAAAGAATCACTGCACAAAACAGAAGGCATAGTAGATAGAGCTGGTGGCACACACAATGCAAGTAACATTGGGTTGTTTTTTGAAAATAGAGGAAAGCTATATCCTCGAAGATTAACCCAAGGACCTTCTGGTGAGTTCCCAATAAATAGTGGAATGCACTACATTTACAGAATAAATCCAATGATAGGAATAGCAGGTAATGTGGCTCAAGTACGTTATACCGAAAATGAAGAATTTGAAGCGGTTGGTGGTTATAATAACCCAGATTTAGCATTGATAGCGTTTTCTGATGACCCAATTACATGGCCAAAAACGGGATGGCCTGTGATGGATGCTAATGGTAATCCAATAATGAAATCGCAGCAAGATAGTTATTGTGTTTATGACGATTTGAATAATACTAGGAAAAGACTAAATATTGAAGTGGCGCAAACAGGTTATGCATATGGAATCAATTTCGCTAAAAATATTCTATTTTTCAAATATGATATTGTAAATAAAAGCACAGAAAATTATAATGGATTTTACTTTAGTCTATATTCTGATTTTGATATTGGAAATGTTAGTGGAGGCGAGCCAGAATGGAGCGATGACAAAGTTGCATTTAACAAAGAAGATAATTTATTATATTTCTACGATGATGGAATTTCAACCGAATGGCCCGGGGGAAAAACGGGAATGATGGGACTTGCTTTTCTAAAAACTCCAGAAGTTAATGGTATAGAGCTTGGAATTACCGATTGGCATTATAATCTTTATGATGACGACCAAGATCAAGATACGATTCAATATGGAATTATGTCAAGTGCGAAATCACTATTTAATTCAAATTTAAGTGATAAATATTTTCATGTGGGAAATAATTCAAATATCCATTATGATGACCCTTCTACAATACCTGATAATGGAATTGACTTAGTTGCCAACATGAGTAGTGGTCCTTACACGCTTGCCGCTGGGGATACTTTATCGTTTTATACCGCAATAATAGCTGGCGAAACCTACGACGAATTAATGGAATACGTTAACAACGCATATAAAATAATGGATTTCAATTTCGAAATAAGTAAGCCTCCAGTTACCCCAACCTTAAGCAGTGTCTCGGGGGATTCAAAGGTTACATTGTATTGGGATGATAAAGCCGAGAAATCACTTGACAATTTTAGTGGTGAGTATGACTTTGCAGGTTATCGATTATATAAAAGCATAGATGATGGAATTACTTGGGAAAAAATAGCTGAGTATTTACTGAATAGTAAAACAGGATTACAATATAGTTACACCGATACAAAAGTTAACAATGGTTTTGAATACTGGTATTCAATTACCGCCTTTGATAGAGGGGATTCCACAACAGCTAGTCTTGAAAGCCCAAAAGGCTCAAATACTCGAGCTCAAAATTTAATATCTGCTATGCCTTTGTCAGCGCCAGCTGGGTATTCTCCAGTGTATTCTGATAATGTTGTTCATCTCGGAGAAGGTAAAGCAAATTATGATTTAAGTATTAAACCTGTTAATAACGATAATTTAAGTGGAAATGAATACAATGTGGGTTTTTACTATGTGGCAAAAAAAGAAAAAGGAAAATTGAAAACCAATATTGAAATAATGGTTAAAGATTCAGTTGCAACGGAAATGACAGGGTATGGAATTCATTTCCTTTCAAGTAATACATACGAACTTATTAATCTTGATACGGATGAAGAAGTTCCACCAAATCCTAGAACCTATCTTTCTGGGAGAGAATATAAATTGAATAAAGGACTTTCTGTTAAACTTACTGATATGGATAAAACGGATACAGAACATTTGCCAAAAGCTGGAGATTACATAAGTGTGCATTTTGGGATTAATGCTATTCGAAATAATTCTGATACAGTTATAAGTACAAGACAGTTTATTTTTGATCAAGAGCAAGCAACTAATGACGGAGTAATTATTTCTATGCATAAACCAAATTCGGTGCAAGATGTATCTAGAATAGGAGGTAATGACAATATTGAAATATCGTTTGATGTTGATGATGAAGCAAACTTGAGAGAAACAACTTACCTTATTAGTGTCCTTAATAATTCTATTGACGCTGACAAGAAAGCGTTTATAAAAATTGAAATAAAAGACTCGTTCAACGAAAGTTTAGTTGCTACATTTGAGTCACTTTATACTATGGATACATTCGTCTTTAATGGACTGGTTGGAACAGTTGAATTTAATCCAGAAGTGCCTCCTAGTGCCGGTAACATATTTTCGGTTACTTCAATAATTCCAACTGGTCCCAATTTACAAGATAGTTATACTTTCTCCATAAGTGGCTCTTCAATTGATAAAAAACTTGAATCTACAGAAATGAGTAATATTAAAGTAGTGCCAAATCCATATATTGTTTCTTCACTTTACGAACCTGAATTTGGAGAATTAAGAAAAGAACCGTTAAGACAAATCCAGTTTATAAACCTTCCATCACAATGTACAATATCCATTTTTACAGTTGATGCCGATTTAGTTAAAACTTTATATCACGATACAAATAGTGGTAATGAGCATTGGGATTTAAAAGCAGAAGGTGGACGAGAAATTGCCCCAGGAATATATATATACGTAGTTAAAACGGCAACATCCGAATATATGAACCGATTTGCAATAATTAAATAACAAAAACTTGGAATTAAAATGACGAAAAATTATTTTATAATATTTGTTTTCTTGTTAACAGTTCAAGTAATTGCACAAAACCCAAATTTGGGAACGTCGGGAGCACAATTTCTCGAAATACCTGTTGGAGCAAGGGGTGCAGCTTTGGGTGGAGCTTATATTGGTTTGGCTGATGATATAACAGCAGTATTTTGGAATCCAGCTGGAGTTGCCAATATTGCGTCGAACGCAGCCCATTTTTCATACATGAGATGGTTTGATATGTTTGATTATAATGCTGTTGCAGTAGGCTTTAATGTAAAAGATATAGGTGCTTTTTCAGTTAGCGCGGTTGTTTTTTCGATGGATAAAACTGAAATTACAACAGAGCTTGAACCGAATGGTACTGGAAGATACTTTGATGCAATGGATTTAGCTATTGGAATCACTTATTCAAAATTCTTAACAGATAAATTTGCATTTGGAATTACAGCAAAATATATTTCTCAAATGATTTGGAACGAAAGCGCCGAGGGATTTGCGTTTGATGTTGGTACTCAATATAGACTTGATTGGCAAAACATTACAATTTCAATGAGTATGAGAAATTTTGGTTCCGACTTGCAATATTTAGGTGAAGATTTAAATGTTATTTACGATAAATCAACGACTTTGCCTAAGAATAGATTAACTCCAGCAAGCCTTGAAACAGATTCATATCCACTACCATTAGTTTTTCAAGTGGGAATAAACCTTGATTTAATTACGTCAGATGTATTTTCAGTGAGAGCAGAAATTGATGCTGTGCATCCAAATGACAATAGAGAAAGACTGAATATCGGTTCAGAGATTTCGTTTTTCGATAGATTATATTTAAGAGGTGGGTATAGATATAATTACGATGACGAAGACTTGGTATTTGGCGCTGGTGCTTCTGTTCCTTTTAAAGATACTAAAGTAAAATTTGATTATTCTTATGGATTAAATAACATTCTCCCAAATGTTCATCGAATTTCAGTTGGGGTTGATTTTTAATTTTAGGAAGTACTTTGTGAAAACAGAAATAATATTTAATTAAATAAGCTAATACAAAACTGAAACAATTATGAAAAACCTGATTTCTATTACGGCATTGTTTTTTGCTTTGGGATGTTCGCATTCAATAAAAGCACCAATAGAGAAAAATAAATTTGTAAAATTAACCTCATATAGTGAAATTATTGACTTTGTTAAACAGTCTAAAGTTAGAAACAAATTAATTGATATTGAATATTTTGCTGTTTCGGCAGAGGGAAAAAATATTCCAGCATTAACAATTTCAAAAGATAATTTTACAAATTCTAATAAAATTAGAGTAATGATTTTTGCTCAACAGCATGGTGATGAACAATCTGGAAAAGAAGGTCTATTATTATTACTTAACGATATTGCTACAGGAAACTTAGATTATTTGTTTGATAGATTAGATGTAATTCTTGTTCCTCAAGTTAATCCAGATGGAAGTGAAAAAGATACAAGAAGAAATGGGAACAATGTTGACTTAAATAGGAACCACCTCGTGCTATCTGAAAGTGAAACAACAGGACTTCATGAATTATTCTATAAGTATTTACCTGATGCTACATTAGATGTTCATGAATATTTTCCATATAGCAAAGACTGGTTAGAATATGGTTATTTGAAAAATTATGACGAACAAATAGGGACTTTAACAAATCCTAATGTTTCTTCAAATATTGTAAAGATGCAAAAAGAAGAATACTTGAAATATATTAATGATTATTTAACTAAATCTGGCTTTTCATATAACGAATACATTGTAGGAGGTCCTCCGCAAATGAACAGAATAAGATATAGCACTATTGATGTTAATGACGGTAGGCAGAGTTTTGGTATATTGAATTCATTTTCGTTTATTCAGGAAGGGAAAAATGGAACAAATTCACTTGAAAATATTGAGCATCGTACACGTGGACAGTATCAAGGAATGAAAGGTTTTTTACAATATTTGTATAATAATTCTCGTGAAATCAAATCTTTAGTCAAAAGGGAACGAGACAAATTGATTAATCCTTCTCTTGACGAAGATATTGTAATAAGAATGGAGCATGTAAAAGGAGATTCACCAGTTATGATAAAACTAAAATCTATTAGTACTGGTGAAGATTCAATATTTAAAGTAGATGATTTTAATTCTAAAATATGTACTTATTTAGAAGTTAAAAAACCGAAAGGTTACCTTCTTCCTAAAACTGATACTAAACTAAAAGCTCTCATAGATAAGCACCATATGAAATATTCGGAATTTACGGCAAACAAAAATGAATCTATTGTTCAATATCACATCTTAGATATGAAAAAATCCATTGATGAGGAAGACGAACATTTTGACCCTGTTGTAAAAGAAGAAGTAGTTGTAAATTTAGATACAAGTCATTATTATTATGTTCAAACCAATCAATTGGCTTCAAATTTAATAGTAATTGCCTTTGAACCTCAATCAATGCTTGGCATTTCTCAATATGCCGATTACAATTATTTATTTGAAAAAGAAAAATACCCGATTCTTAAAGTTGTGGAAATAAAATAATTATGAGTAATTTTTTTCTTCATGTTCTAAGGATGAGGATGATAATTTTCATTCCTAAAAACTTCTTTCCCTTTAAATAGAGTAAGCAGTACTTTTGTTTTACATATATCTTTGGTTGGAATATTAAAAATATCTGAATTAATAATTATTAAATCTGCTGATTTCCCAACTTCAATTGAACCAGTTATATTTTCAAGATAATTAGCATAGGCTCCATTAATTGTAAAGCTAGTAATCATTTGTTCTAAACTAACAGTTTCGTCAGCCCACAATGCGCTATCACTTTTTGTGCTATCGGTATCAATTCTTGTTATTCCTGTTTGAATTGCAATAAATGGATTGCTTGGTATAGTAACAGGATAATCACTTGAAGAAGCAACAATTACCCCTGAGCTAAAAAAGCTTTTCATAGGGTATTCTATGTCGGCACGTTTTTGTCCTAAGTATGGCACCTGGATATTATAATAGTAGCTATCTTTTTTAAACCAATATGGTTGAGGCACGGCAATAATACCTAAATCTTTGAATCTAAGAATATCACTTGGCGATACAAGTTGCAAATGGGTGATTAGATTTCGGGAGTTCTTTTTGCCACTTCTAGTATAAGCATATTCAAATGCATCTAGTGTGGTGCTAACAGCGGCATCCCCAATAGCGTGAACATGTATTTGAATAGAATTGTTTTCAAGTTCAGTACAAAATGTATTTAGCTTATTAACATTCCATAGTAATTTCCCATGTGAATTTGGTAAATGATTGTATGGCTCTTTTAAGTACGCAGTACCACCTTCAACAACACCATCAATAAATATTTTTGCAGCATTTATTCTAAATAAATCCCCTTTATGTTTATCCTGTTCTAAAAGAAGATTTTTTATTTGTTCTATACCTAAATCTGGGTCCAAATATATTGAAGCACGAAAACGCATATTTAATTTATTTTTCTTTTCAAGCAATGCATAAGCCGCAATTTCATCAACACCAAAATCAAGATAGGCGTCGTGTGCAGTTGTAATACCTAAAGCTAAAGCCATTTTTTGGTAAGCCTCTAACCCGGCAACTAATTCTTCTAAATTGTAATAAGGAAATAGAGTGTTCACTAAACTAGTAGCATTTTCTCTTAAAGTTCCACTAGGTTCGTTACTTCCTAAATATCGTTCAATAATACCACCTTTGGGATTTATCGTGTTTTTTGTTATCCCGGCTAATTCCAATGCTTTAGAATTAACCCATCTCGAATGCCCGTCTTCAGATGCCATTATAACAGGTATATCGCTTATTATTTTATCTAAATACTTTTTATCTGGTCCATTATTGGGGAAATCGTAATTGCTCCAACCTCTTCCCCTAATGAATTTAGCGTTGGGATGTTTTTCCCTAAAGGAATTTATTGCATTTTGAATATCGCTAATCTTTTTTAATCCATTTAGATTAACATCATACAATTGTTTAACTGTACTGATTGGATGACAATGACTATCAATAAACCCTGGCAACACATTTTTGCCCTTTAAATCTATAACTTGTGTGAAATCATCTATAAATATTTCAACATTTTTGCTTTGTCCAACAAAAATAAATTTCCCATCTTTTATCGCAACTGCTTCAGCAGTTGTTCTATTTTTATCTGACGTGTATATAAAGCCATTCATTAATACTAAATCAGCTTTGGTTTCAATTTTATTTGTACATGAAAAAAATGTTAGAAATACTATTAACAAATAGTAACTGCTTGTGTAAAATATTTTCATAATGTATTCTATTTTAATATTATAATAATTAAAGAAAAATTTTAAAATGTTATTATATTGGTGTATAAAATAAATATTATTATATAAATATGGAATTAAAATGTTAATTGAAAAAATTGAACTTAGACATGTAAAAATGGAACTAATAACACCGTTTGAAACATCCATGGGCGTTGAATTAGATGAAGAACACATAATAATTGCTGTTTATAGCGAAGGTATTATTGGATGGGGAGAATGTGTTGCTGAAGAAACTCCTTATTATTCGTCCGAGACGGTTAAAACAGCTTGGCACATTTTAAAAGATTTTCTAATTCCTGTTATTCTAAATAAAAATATTAATTCAATTGATGAAGTAATACAATTATGGAATCGTATAAGGGGTCATAGAATGGCGAAAGCTGGGCTTGAATCAGCTCTATGGGATTTGTTTGCTAAAAGTAAAAATATTTCTCTTTCCAAATTGCTTGGTGGAACAAAAAATAGCATTGAAGTTGGTGTTAGTATTGGTATTCAAGAAACTCCACAAATTTTGATTGATAAGGTTAAACAATTTTTATCTGATGGTTATGGTCGAATTAAAATTAAAATAGCACCTGGTAGAGATATAAGCTATGTTAAAGCACTTAGAGATGAGCTCCCTAATATTCGGTTACAAGTTGATGCAAATTCGGCATATACTCTAGGCAATGTTAATATTTTAACAGCATTTGATTCTTATAATTTAGAGTTAATTGAGCAACCACTTGCATATGATGATATTTATGAACATTCAATTTTAGCTAAAAAACTAAAAACTCCTCTATGTCTTGACGAAAGTATTCATTCTTTGGGTGATACAAAAGCTGCAGTTGAGCTGGGAAGTTGTAAAATAATTAATATCAAACCAGGCAGAGTGGGTGGTTACACCGAGTCAAAAAAAATTCATGATTATTGTCAAAGTAACAATATTCCTGTTTGGCATGGAGGAATGCTTGAATCAGGAATTGGGAGAGCTGGTAATATTGCTTTAGCATCACTACCAAATTTTATTCTACCTGGAGATATCTCAGCAAGCAAAAAGTATTATAAACATGATATTATTGATCCATCTTTTGACATCAATAAAGATAGCACAATGAATGTACCCAAAGGTCCAGGTATTGGGGTTGAAGTTATTCAATCTCAATTAGATGTTATAACTATTTATAAGGAAATATTTAATTAAGTTAGAAATACTAATTTCACTATTTCAATAATGCCAATCTGACCATTTTTAAAACAAAAAACCTCCAAAAAATTTTGGAGGTTTAAGTTTAGCAAAATAAAAATCTATCTAACGTGTTTCCACCAATAATAATATTTGTTTTCCAAATCATTAATAGAAGGCATTGGGAAAAATTTATAATCAGTTGGCGAGAAGAACCAAAATCCATGTCGTAAATAACTAAAAGATAAATCGCGAAGTAGCGAACCTAATCCAACAGTTTTTGTTGCTTTATCGGGAATGTTTCGTAGCTCTTTAATGCTATCATACATTCTATAAGGATTAACGCGTGGTAAATCGATATTAAAAATTTCACTTTGTTTGTTTGATGCCAAAAAGTGTTCAATATCAAATTCAATTTGTGTAAAGCATATTTTAGGAGCACCTTTTGAGTCGGTTCCAGTAGTAATATATTTACCAAAATCTCTTTGATCAAAAGTAGAAAGCACCAAATTTTCGAGCGGAGTAATTTCTTGATAAGTTCTAATCATTCCAGGTTCGTTAATTGCAGTATATTCTTGAGGTTCAATAGTTAAAACTTTTCCGTTTGATGTACAAAGATTAAGAGTTTTAATAGCAGAAATATCAATATCGGCAAGAACGCCATAAGATTTAATAAATTTAGTTTTTTTAGGAGAACCATCCTCGTGAGGAACTGTTAAATCGAGGTATTTTTGAATATTGCAACATTCACTTCTATACTCTGGGTCAAGTTCTGCAAAAATTACTTTTCCACTATAATGCTTAGCGCCGCCAACTGTATAATGTTCGCCAAACTTGTCTGGCTCTAATTGTGAGGCAACAAGTGCATTAATTGGATAAACAATCATATATAAATGTTTTTTGTAATCAGCCATAGTTACTCCATTTCTTTAATAATAGTAAATACAAATCTATTAAATAGCAGTTCTAAGAGCAAGATATATGAATAATAAGAAATAATAAAATAGAATTTATAGTCTGTAAGTGAATATTATCAATTTCCAAATTAATTTGAAATCATTAAAATTCTATTCAATTGAAACTTTTGCTATATTGAAACATCCAATTCCAAAATATTATGAAAATTAGGAAGAAAAATGAAACAAATAATTCTTAAAAGAGTCCTTCCAGTTGTTGCTGGTGCGGCATTGGGATTTGCTTATTATTATTATATTGGATGCGTAAGTGGTTCTTGCCCCATTACTAGTAATCCTTATATATCAACAGTTTATGGTGGTTTGTTAGGTGGTCTTCTATCTTTTCCTAGTAAACGCAAAAAAAAGGAAAAGGTAAATGAAAATAACTAAAGATATTGAAATTGAAGATTTGGTTAAAATATTACCAGAGGCAGTAGCATATTTAAGAGTGGAAGGCATTAGATGTTTGAGATGTGGAGAGCCAATTTGGGGCTCACTTGAAGCTGCTGCAAAAGATAAAGGTTTTAAGGATAAAGATGTAACTCGGTTTGTAAAAGAGCTAAATGAACTAGCTATTAAAAATTAAAATATGGAGTTTAAATGAGCCAAAAGAATAGAAAAATTGGCAAATCGCAAGTTGAAGGAGAGAAAATTGTATTTGGATTAAACAAAAAACAAAGAAGCAGAGTATATACTGTGTTGTTTTTTGTTGTGGTTTTAGTACTTTTTATAACAAACAATTCTGGAGATGATTCACAACCAGGTCCATTTCCGCCAAATTATAATCAAACCGAATCTGATTTATTAAAACTTTCCGATTTAAGAGGAAAAGTAGTAATTGTCGATTTTTGGGCTACTTGGTGTGCGCCATGTCGTGAAGGAATTCCAGATTTAATAGCTCTTAAAAATGAATTCAAAGATAAAGATGTTGAAATTGTTGGTATTTCTGTTGATGCATTAACAAAAAGTGGCGAAACGGCTGCCGATGTAGCACCATTTATGAGCACTTTTAAAATTAATTATCCAATTGTTAGAGCAGATGAAAATGCTATATACGCATTTGGTGGAATTCAATCTATTCCAACTACGTTTTTGATAAATAAAAGTGGTAAAGTTGTTGCCAAATATGAAACTTTGGTTTCAAAAGAGACTTATCGTGAGCATATAAATAAAATTTTAAATAACAATTACGATTCCACAAAAGCAACTCTTGCTCCTAATTTTAACTTACCATTGATAGAAGCCAAATAATTTAGTTTGGTATTTTAACATTATTAAGTAGTTTTATAGTGATATTTTACGAAAGTTAAGATATCACTATATAATATTTTTTATTTAACCCAGCAAAATGAATACTTTAAATAGAATAAAATCACTACCTGAAACACAATCCCATATTATTTTAAATAGTATTGTTGAAGGTGTATTTACAGTAGATCAAGATTTAAGAATTACATATTTTAATAAAGCTGCTGAAAAAATTACTGGTGTAAGGGTGGAAAATGCACTTGGTGAATTTTGTTTTGAAGTGTTTAAGTCAAACCTTTGTGAAGTCTCATGTCCAATAAAAACCGCAATTTTAACTGGTTGCGATAGTATAAACCAAAAAGTAAATATTCTTAGATTTGATGGAAAAGAAATACCAATTTCAATTAATGCGTCAGCTTTAAAAGATGAAGTTGGAAAAATAATTGGTGGAGTAGAGACTTTCCGCGATTTATCAACAATTGTAGCACTTAGAAAAGAGATTGAAAAAGGATATACATTTGAGGATATAGTTTCTAAAAACCACAAAATATTAGAACTTTTTAACATTCTTCCAAACATTTCTGAAAGTGAAGCTACTGTTTTAATTCAAGGACCAAGTGGCTCGGGAAAGGAGCTTTTTGCTAGAGCAATTCACAACTTGAGTTTTAGAAAAAATGGACCCTTTATTGCAATTAATTGCGGTGCTTTGCCAGATAATCTTCTTGAATCGGAACTATTTGGATATTATAAAGGAGCTTTTACTGATGCACAGAAAGATAAACCAGGAAGATTTGAATTAGCCAAAGGTGGAACAATATTTCTTGACGAAGTTGAATCTCTTTCTCCTGCAACTCAAGTTAAGCTATTACGTGTTTTGCAGGAAAAGGAATTTGAACCACTTGGTGCAACTAGTTCTGTTAAAACAAATGTTCGTATTATTTCTGCTACAAAAGACAACTTACTTGATTTAGTATCTCAAAATAAGTTTAGAGACGATTTATATTTCCGATTGAATATTGTTAAAATTGAACTTCCATCATTAAAGGAAAGAAAGGACGATATTCCTTATCTAATTAATCATTTTATTGAGCTTTTCAATTATAAAATGGAAAAGATGATTTCCTCGGTTTCAAATGAAGTTCTAGAATTTTTAATGAATTATTCATTCCCTGGAAATATTAGAGAACTTGAAAACATCATTGAGCATGCCTTTGTAATGTGCCAAAATGAAGTTATAGAATTTGAAGATTTACCGAATGATTTAATAAATATGAGTACAAGCGAAATTCAATCTAAAAAGAATTTAATTCAACCAATTGAAAAATCGGAGTGTGATTTAATTTTTAGTACTTTAAAAAAACACGATTGGAATAAAATTGAAGTTGCAAAAGAACTTAAATTACATCGTTCAACTTTGTGGCGCAAAATGAGAAAATATGGACTTCTTCAATAACATAAAATTATTTCCTCCCAGTTACCCAATTTTTCAAAAGCAATTTATCATTATTGCTAACTTTGATGAATGATGGATATTCAAATAAGTTGGAATAGACATTGTGTCGCATGAAATATTTTCATACAATTTTACTTACTAACCTATATAGTTTTCCTTAGTAAAACATTGATAAATCACCAGCACCTTCTCTTAATATTTCTGGAGTATCACCGCTAAAATCAATAATTGAAGATGGTTGGTTGTTTTGTTCCCCAAGCGAAAGCATTAAATCAACACTAAAGTCAAAAATATTTCTAATTTCTTCTGGATCACTAAGTTGACTGCCAAGACGAGTTGTTGTGCTTGTGCTAATAATTGGATTACCAAGACCTTTTGTGAGCATCTCAGTTATTCTGTTATCGGGAATTCTAATGCCAACCGTTTTCCTCTTTGTCCACAATTTTTTAGGAACATCTTTCGCCGCTGGCAGAACAAAAGTATAAGGTCCCGGAGCTAGCTTTCTGATAATTTTAAATGCAGAGTCAGATACTTTTGCATATTTAGAAATGTTTTTCAGATTTGGGGCAATAAAGCTAAATAATTTTGTTTCAGATTCATTTTTAATTTCATAAACACGTTTTACAGCTTTTGCACAAAAAATATCACAACCTAAAGCATAAACTGTATCTGTTGGATAAATAATAACTCCACCATTTTTAAGGACTTCAATTGCTTTATTAATATATCTTTCTTGTGGATTATCGGGATGAAGTTCATAATATTCCATAATTATAACACCTCAAATTTAGCTTTTAAGAAATCAAATTTTTTGAGTCCAACAAAAATTTCTTCAATGTTATTCCCTCGCATAATTGCTGTAGTCGGCGTTCCTAATATTCCAAACTCTGTCGCAACTTCTCTCTTATCGGATAAATCAATTTTCCCAACAAAATCTATATCATCTTTTAACCTATCAATTATAGGTGATTGTGTTTTACATGCACCACAAGAAGGAGTGTAAAAATATAAAATAGATTTTTTGCCTTTTAGTAACTCTTGAATATCACTAGTAAAAATAGAAACATTTACTGATTTCCCTTTTACTCGCTGTACTCTTTTTTGCATAAATAATTTTAGGCTTAACATCAAAAGTACTATTACGCCTACGGTAATGGCTACATCCATTAATTTACCTCATGTCTTTAACATAAAAAACAAATTATTATCTAATGTATGCTTGTTATAATTGAAGTTTAATATTTTTTAATCATCAACAATAATTTGAGTAACAAATATATGGTAATATTGTTGAGTTGTACAAAAAAAAGAGAATATGAATTACCGAAGAATTTATTTCATTATTTAATGTTAATAATTATCTTATTATCTTTAAACCCTAGTTGATAATCCATAACATATTGAAGTAAAATGACAAAAATAAAATATATTACTTTCTCGCTAATAATAATTATTTACTCTTTTAGTTACGCACAAGAAATTGAATTCTATGGAAATCTTGCTCCAGGCAATGTAATAATTGCTGAGGGAAACAATATTCAGTGGGCTTGGATTGACAGCACGCAACTAAGGGTTGATTCTAAAAAGTTGTTTGCTTTTGGATTTGATGCAAAAGAAACGGGAAGTAAAATATTAAAAGTTAAACACGATAAGGGTTTGGTATCATTAAAGAAAATTAACTTACCAAGTAGAGAATATAAAGTTCAAAAAATTAATAATAAGAAACAGCAGTTTAGCACCACTCCAGACTCTTTAATGACTAGAATTAAGAGAGAAAGAGAAGTAGCAATTAACGCAATGAAAAAAATTGGCAAAGTAGATACAGCATATTATAAAACGGGTTTCATGATACCAATAAAGGGTGGTGTTATAACTGGTGTTTTTGGAAGTCAGAGAATTCTTAATGGAGTTCCTAAAAACATGCACAACGGTTTGGATATTGCTGTTCCTAGAGGAACACCAGTTTATGCAATGACGGATGGAGTTGTAAATTTGACAACTGATAATTTTTACTATGCTGGTAATTATATTGTTTTAGATCATGGACAGGGATTGAATAGCCTATATTTACACTTGAGTCAAATTCTTGTAAAAGAAGGGCAACATGTAAAAAAAGGTGAAATTATTGGCAAAGTTGGAACTACTGGAAGATCTACAGGTCCCCACTTGCATTGGGGAGTTCAATGGTATTCAAAAAGAGTTGACCCAGCTGAGCTATTAAAAATTAAATATAATTAGTGAAATTAATTTTGGAAAGAAAATATTTAAATGGATGTGACTGGATGTATATAAAAAAAATAATTTTAGTATTGTCTCTTTTATTTATTTCACTAATGTTTTTTAGCTGCAGTAGTGCAATTCCTATAGAAAAAACAATTGTTGTAGAAAATAAAACATGGGATACAAATGATGCAGAAGCAATTGCCGATTCAATAGTTAGTAAACTTTTATTGTCAACATGGAAAACAGAATTTACATCTAAGAGAAAACCCAAAATATTTATTGGTTCAGTTAAAAACCTTACAAACGAAGAAATAGATACAAATTTAATATCGAAAAATATTGAGAGAAGTTTTGTAAATGATGGGCAAGTTACATTAATTACTTCAAAAGAAAAAAGAGAAGAGGTTAGAGCACATAGGAAAAATACTGTTGACTTTGCCAACAAAAAAGAATTTAAAAAATATCTTAAAGATTCTAAAGCTGATTTTTTTATTGATGGGACATTCAATTTAACAAGTGACTCATTGAATAAACCACTTTTGAAAAAGTATCATTTATTATTAAATGTAACTGACATTAAAAAGTTTGAATCTGTGTCATCAAAAAATATATTTCTTATTAAATAATAAGAGTTTTTACAATATAAAGTAAATATTACTTGTTACGAGAGCCTAGAATACTTATAATAGTATATATATAAATATATAGTTTGGCTTAATTATTGTATCAAAATAAAATATTTAACTACTTTTGGATAGGTGCTATTTTATGATTGAATTAAAGTTTACTGCTCAAAAACCAAATGGACAAATTGTCAACGGAAATCTTGCGGCTGGAACATATTCTGAAGGGAAAAAACAAATTAAAGCTATTGTTGAAAAACATAAGCTAAAGCTTAAATCTATTCAGAAAAAAGTTACATTTATTTATAAAATTAAAAAAGGAAATGAAACTCCTACAAAAGGTGAACAGAGAGCATTTTCAAAAGAAGAAGTTGTACAAGCTCTTACAAAAATGGGTTACCAAGTAATTTCGGTAAATAAATATCTGTTTGAATGGAGCCCAAAGCCACCACAACAAGAAATATTATCATTCGTTAAAATTAGTGCAGAACTATTGGAACAAAAACTTCCTTATAGTGAAATTATGACACTGCTTGTAAATGATTTAGAAAATAAAACACTACGAGAAACTTTAAAACAAATTAATAATGAATTAAAAAAAGGTGCCGATAGTCAGACAACTTTTATTAAGCACGAAAGAGTTTTTGGCAAATTTACTGCCTATATGCTTGGTCTTGCAGCAAAGAGTGGTAACATGACGGAAATTTACAAAGCAACCGCCAAATTTCTTGAACGAAGAATGCAGTTTAGTAAAGATTTACGAAGCGCCCTAATTACACCTGCAATTACAATGTTTGTTTTATTGTTAGCTGTTCTTTTTTATGTTGGATATATTTTCCCCGAAACAGCAAAATTGTTTTTGAAATTCGATATTCCACTTCCTCCTTTAACTGCAGCAACATTATCAATTAGTGATTTCTTAATTAATCAATGGCCACTAGTTTTAATTGTAATATTTGTTCCTCCAATAGTGCTTATATGGTGGAATTCAACTCCAAAAGGAAATCTTTTCTTTTCAAAATATATGATGAAAGCTCCTATAATTGGGGGTCTTGTTCACAAAACAAATATAGAAGTATTTTGTCGCGTTTTCTATACTCTTTATAGTGGTTCTGCAGAATCTATTGAGCCAATTAGAATTGCATCTGAAGCTACTGATAATGCTTATTTTGAACAACAAATAAAAAAAATTGCAATACCAATGATGATAAGAAAAGGTGCTGGAATTTCTGAATCATTTGCAGCAGCTAAAATATTTACTGATACAGCTATTTCAAGATTTCACTCTGGCGAAGAGACTGGAACAATAAAAAATACTGCGTTACAGTTGGCTAATTATTATGAAAGCGAAACAGTTTTTAGACTTAAAAACGTAATTGAAATGATTCAAGTATTTATTGCAATGGCTATAATGGTTGTTATGATAGGATTAACACTGGTTTCTGCCGAAACGGCAACAATTAATCCTTCGGTAAGATAAGAAATAATAATAATTAAGTAAGATTATATACAAGTATTAAAGAAAATTGCGTATTTTTGTATAAATAATGAGTTATATGTTCGAAATTCTTTTGAGGAGAATAGATGCTTGATTCACAGCTTGAGATGACTGATAAGGTTGGTTATTTACTTTTAAAAAAAGGAATAATTGACGAAGATATTCTTGAAAAAGCATTATCGGCAAAAAAAGCTGATGAGTTAAAAGGACGAAGAAACCTTGCACAAATTTTAGTTCAACAATTAGGCTTTGACCACGATACAATATTTCGCGAAGTTTCAGTTCTTTATGCATTTAAAGAATTAAATATTTCTGTTGCTGATTTATCAGAAGAAAGAGTTGAAGAAATTAAACGCCTCCTTAATTCAAAAGGGGATGAAACTCGCGATCAGTTTTTGTTACATAAAGTCCTTCCATATAGTTACGATAAATTGCGCGATAGGCTTGTCCTTGCTGCAGTTGATCCCACAGACAAAGAGCTAACTAAAATTGCATACAGCTTAAACATCAAAAAATTTGAAGTAAATTTTTTACGAAAAAAAGACTACGATAAATTAGTGGAAGTTATTGCTCCTCTTGAAAATGAATATTTAAAAGCAATTGCAACCTCTAATGAAGAAATAAACGTTGAGCTTGATGAAACAAATCTTGATGAAGAAGAATTAGACGCAGAAATTAATAAGAGTGCTCTAGTAAATCTAATAGAAGGTGCTTTAGTTGAAGGTGTTCGTAAAGGCGCCAGTGATATTCATATTGTTCCTAAAAGTGGAAAAAGAGCAGAAATCCATTTCCGAATTGATGGCAAGTTACAGTTGTGGCACGGACAAGACAATACTCAACCCGAAGCTTTAATGGCAGTTGTAAAAGATAGAGCAATGGGATTAGACCGATTTGAAAGAGAGCGAGCGCAGGATGGATTTATTCAGCGTGCAATTGATAATCATATTATTAGATATAGAGTTTCTGTTCTTCCTATGGTTGGAACAGAATTGAAGAATAAATTTGAATCCATAGTTATAAGAATATTGGATGACCGAAAGGTTATTAAAGACTTAAGTAAATTGGGGCTTTTTGGATACTCAAGCACAGCTTTCCAAAAGGCAATTACGCAGCCACAGGGAATGATAATTTTAACTGGTCCAACTGGAAGTGGTAAAAGTACCACGCTTGTTGCTGCGCTTTACCAAGTAATTGACCCAACTAAAAATATTCTTACCGTTGAAGACCCTGTTGAATATGTTATTGAAGGAGCTCGTCAGTTAAAAATTGGTTACAGAATGAATTTTGAGCAGGCAATTAGAGCAATACTTCGTCATGACCCCGATATTGTGCTTGTGGGTGAAATGAGAGATAAAGAAACTGCAGAAACTGCTATTAAGCTTGCTAATACAGGTCACTTAACGTTTTCAACTCTTCACACAAATGATGCACCAAGTGCGGTTGCCCGTCTTTATAAAATGGGAGTTGAACCATTTTTAATTGCTTATGCAATAAATATTATTGTAGCTCAGCGCCTTATTAGAAAGCTTTGTGAAAGTTGCAAAAAGAAAGTAGAAAAAATTGATGCAGGTGTTGCTGAACGCGCGGGAATTAATCTTGAAGAATGGAAAAATTATGAAATTTATGAAGCTGTTGGCTGTCCAAAATGTAACCAATCAGGTTACAAAGGAAGAATGGCTATTCATGAAGCATTATTTTTTACAAAGGCAATTCGTGAATTAATTGTTAGAGCTGGCGAAGAAGTTGATGAAGATGCTGTTCGTAGGCAATCTCAAAAGGATGGAACATTAACTTTAAGAGAATCTGGCTTGGAAAAAGTGAAATTAGGAACTACTTCACTTGCTGAGGTTCTTGCTGGAACCATGGATGATTAGCAACAATTAAATAATTATTTTAGTTTTAATTTAAAGTATTGGATGTTTAATTGAGGATTATTAAATGATTGTAGTTGACGAAATATTAAAGAAATATGTTCAAAAAGTTCCCGCAAGTATTTTGGGATCTGAAAAAGTTAATTTTATTATTGAAATGTCTCAACAAATGCCTGGTGAAGATAAAATTGCTATGCATAAATTAGTAAACCATATTTTAACTATAATGATTGAACAAGAAGCCTCCGATGTTGAGATTGGTGGACATGGAACCGATGATTTTATTTGGTTCAGAATACATGGTAGAAAAATTAGAATTGAAGAACTTCCAAGATTTAGTAGTTTGGAAGCATCGCTGCTTATTGTTTCTTTGTTGAACAACAATCAATGCAAGCATCTTTTAGTAGGAAGAAATTTAGATTTTAGTTATACATTTCACTATGATGTTGTAAATAAAGATATCCGATTTAGAGCTGATGCTTATTTCGATTTAGATACTTTGGCGCTAAATATGCGCGCAATTTCTGCCACTACGCGTCCATTAGAAACTTTGGGATTTCATCAGAATGCTATTAGGATGATGAGCCATAGTTATATTAAATTTGGACTTTCGTTAGTTACAGGAATTACTGGTTCTGGTAAATCAACTACTTTGGATTCAATAATAGATTTTCATAATAAGTTTGATACTGCTCATATTGTTGTTATTTCATCACCAATTGAATACGTGCATAAATCCAATAGTGCAATTATTCGTCACAGAGAAGTAGGAAAAGATGTGTTGTCTTTTCAAGAAGGAGTTGTGCAAGCTCTTCGTCAAGACCCCGATATAATTGTTATTGGTGAAATGAGAGATCCTGAAACCATTTTGGCAGCGTTAGAAGTAACTGATACTGGTCACAAAGTATTTTCAACATTGCACACCTCTTCTGCCACAGAATCCATTGATAGAATTGTAGCAGAAATAAATCCCGCTGAGCAGGAAAGAGTTAGAAACAGATTAGCTGATGTTTTAGTTTCGGTTGTTTCTCAAAAACTAGTTCCAACAGTTGACAAAAAAAGAGTAATGGCAAAAGAAGTTCTAATTGTTACTCCAAGCGTAAAAGCTGCAATAAAAAATAACAATACTAGTGAAATTTATTTGATGATTGTTCAAGGTGGACCGCAAGGAATGATATCAATGGAACAAGATTTGCTTAGACTTGTCAACGAAAGAATGATAACAAAAGAAACGGCTGTTAGCTATGCAAATAATAAAACCAGAATGTTACAATTACTAAAGGCAACTTAACGAATGAAACCAATTGTATGTGTATATCTTGAAGGATTAGAAGTTAAACTAGCTATTTTAAGCCGAGAAAAAAATCAACTCTTTCTTCATAAAACTCTAACGGTTAGTTCTAGTGGTTTAAAATCAGTAGATTCTACCGAACAAATTGGTAATTTTACTGAAGAATCAATTGGTATGGATGATCTTTCATTTGAATCATTAGATGTAATGAGTGATTTAAAAACAGAAAGTCAAAGTGATTCATCAGAGATATCAAAGCTGGCTGCAAAATTAGTAGATTACGATTTATCAAAAGCTCAGTTTATTCCTGTTGTAACAGATCCAAATGCTACTTATCATATTTATGAAGGTATACTTGAAAAAGATAAGAAAAAAAATATAGATAAAATTATTCTGGAAATTCAAAATTCAAAAGGTATTTTACTAACCAGAGACCAGATTGACTATATTTCGCTAGATGAAAAAACTCATCTATGTGTATTTACAGAAATAAATGTTATTAGTGCAAATATTATAAATTCCCTTGCTTCATATAATGGCAAAAGATACTACAAAATTCACTCAATAAAAAGTGCAGAAATTGCTCTTGCTCATTTTGTCTCTCGAACAACAAAATTCTTTCCAGAGGATTACTCACTAATAATTTATATTGGAAAAGAATATAGTAAACTAATATTTTTAGAAGGGCAGAATCTAAAGCATATAGGTGCTACTCTAGATATAGGTGTTCAAAATCTGCATACTTACGATGTTTATTTTTCTAAAATACTTCTCGAAATGGAAAATGGCGGCATTCCTCGTCTTGATAATGTTGTTATTTGTGGTGATGATCGCTCTGAAAATCTTGTGCTTTCTTTTTATGGAACTTTCCCTGAAGCAAATGTATCTGAGTTGAAATTTGATATGTTTGATCTTCATAGTTTATCGGAAGACGAGCAAAAGGAAGTTTCATCATACACCATTCCTATTTCGGCTGCTTACGAATATTATGCAGAACAAGATAAAGAGTTACGAGGAATTAATATTCTTCCGAAGTACATTGTAGAAAATCAAAAATTTCTACAATTTGGTTGGCATAGTTTTGCTATTTTGCCATTATTGTTTTTTGTTACATTTTATTTCACATATAGCATGCTATCAAATACTCAAGAAATGCGTGAATTAGATAATACTATATTTAATTTGGAACAGATGTCTATTCAAAACCAAACTATTCTTGATCAAATGAACCCATTATCCGAAAGAATTGCAAATTTTGCCAATACTCAATCTATTTTAGATTCCGCAATGAGTGGAACAGAAGTTTGGGGACAGACATTAGAAAAAATTTCTAATTTTGTTGAGCGAAGAAGTAATTTCTGGGTGTCACATTTTGAAACAAGGGATGGTAATAACGTTCTAATAAAAGGTTATTCGTTATCTAGAAATGTATTAACCGAATTTGCAGAGTACAGTAATTCTTCTATTCTACAGAATATTTTATACGAACCATTAAGAGAAAAAAATGCATTTGCATATACACTGATTTTTAAAATTGAGAAGAACAAAGAATAATGGACCGCAAACTAAAAAATACCGTAATATTAATAGCTTTGCTCCTTCTTATTATTGTGGTTGGTAGCGTTTTAACTTTTGTTATGCAAGAAGGCGATATTGATTTAAAGAAAAAGCGAATTAATGAATTAAATCTCAACGCTCTTAATGCATATAACACAGTTGAGTTGAATGAACAATTAAATACTTTGAAAAGAAGAGCAGCTGAACTTGATTCAATATTAGCACTTCGAAAATTTAATATTCCAGTAAATTTGTCTCAAGCTGAGTTTTTTAATTTTATTAATAAAGTTAGTTTTGGCTTTGCTCCAGAATCTAATGTTAATATTGAATACAAAGATATTGAACAATCTAAGGATTATAAATACTATAAATATCGTCTTTTCGGTACAGCCTTCTACAATGATGTTTATACTATGATATACGCAATTGAACAAAGTAAAGAATTGAAAAAAGTTCTTTCTTGTTCGTTTGATAATTTTGTTCAAGTAAATGAAGAAGGAATTCCGCAGTACTTTGTTACTTATAATATTGAATGCGCAGTATATTATTCAGATAATGATAGATACGCGTCATCAGTTTCAAAAGAGAATAGATTAACTCCAAACACCATTTACGATATTTTCTATCCGCTTATAAGAAATGAAATTCCTCCTAATATTGATGCATTGCTTGACGTACAATCAGCACAACTCTTAGCCTTAATACCTGAGGGAGCTTTCCTTGTGGATTCTAAAGGAACAACATATTTGTTGTGGGAAGGTGATAAAGTATATCTTGGATATTTAACTGAGATTGATTTCAATAATAATGTTGTTCACTTTATTTTAAATAAAGGTGGAATAATAGAAAAGCTTACACTTACTTTAGACAAAAAAGAAAAAGATGTAACAAAAATTAAAAATTAATTATGAAATACTAAATTGATTAATATGAATTCTATCTGGTTGATATTCAAAATTATTAACAGATAAAAACAGAGTGAATAAAATGAAAAAGAAAACTATACTACTGATACTATTATTTACAATTCCTATGTTTGGTCAAAAGGAATTGGAGAAGAGACTAAGCCAATATGTAAATCCAAATGAGATTGTTTCGCTCGCAGAACATATTCCATTTGATAAAGCTATTGAAGTATTGAGCAAAGTTAGTGAGAAGATTACGGGCAAATCAATTATTTTATCTGAAAGCGATACTGAACCAATTGGAATTGAAATTACAAGAATGCCTTATATGCGAGCGTTAAATATTATTGTTAATTATCACAAAAAAGTATATATAGAGGATGCTGATAAAATAGTGGTTAAATTGGAAGTTAATGCTGGGGAAAAGCTAGGTAGTGAAGTTTATGCTCCAGTAGATTCTCGAGAAGTTAAAATTTCAGCTATCTTTTTTGAAGCCAATATTTCAGATATGAAAGAACGAGGAATTGATTGGGAAATGTTAATTCAGAAAACTGGATTAAGTTTTGGTGCTAAATTAACTTCATTTACGCAGGAACAAGCAACAACTGGTTCATCTTCAGCTGCAACAGCTTCGGCGCATGAATTTACCCTTGGAAATTCAACATCTTTTGAAGCGGGTGATTTTTCAGGCGATGTTGTTGGGGCATTTAAATTCTTTGAAACAAACGGTCTTGGTGAATTAATAGCTAGACCAACAATTACTGTTCGAGATAAAACTACTGGTCGAATTCAAATTGGATCTGATATTTCAATAAAAGAACGTGATTTTTCTGGAAATATTATTGACAGATTTTATTCCACTGGAACTATTGTTGAAGTTAAACCATATTTCTATAATGAAGAGGGAGTTGATTATATTTTGTTAAAACTTCAAGCAGAAAGAAGTTCAGCAAACCCTGGTGAAATTTCTACGGAAATAAGAAAAACTGTTGCTAACACCGAGGTTTTAATGCTGGATGGAGAAGAGACTATTATTGGAGGTCTTTTTACAAACGAAGAAGTAATTACAAGAAGTGGAATTCCATTTTTAAAAGATTTGCCTTGGTGGGTTTTTGGAATAAGATATTTAACTGGTTCGGATGTTACACAAATAATTAAAAGAGAAATAATAATATTAATAGATGTTGAAATTATCCCTCCTTTAAAAGAAAGAATTGCAAATAAAAAAGAAGATTTGATTAGAAAATCAATACTGGAAAACAATAATTATATCAAAGATGTACAAAAACAAAATGTTGATGCACACATTGAGCAAAACAGTGTTGACAAAAAAAATGAGAAATAGTTGTGGATAAATTATTAATAGTTGATGATGAATTTAAATTATGTGCAACTCTTGCTGAAGATTTAAATGAAATTGGTTACTTTACACATTTTGTACAAAATGTTGATGATGCACTTAAATATATTGATTCGTCAGAAGTTAGTTTGATTTTGCTTGACCTAAAAATGCCCGAAAAAGATGGATTCTGTTTGCTATCAGAAATACAAAAGAGGGAAATGGATATTAAAATTATTGTTTTAACTGCAAATGTTGACGTTGAAAGTGCGTTAAAAGCTGCAACTTTGGGAGTAGATGAATATATTATGAAACCATTTAAGTTTGATAAACTTCTTTTAACTATTCGACGTGTAATGCAGAAAAAATCTTATCTTAAGATGAAAACATAAGTTTAATTTTTTAATTAATTAATAGAATCAAGCGAATGAAGATTAATGTTAGACTATTGCTAATAACTTTTATTATAATTGTTATTATATCCCTATCATCTACATTTATTTTTTATTCAACAACCACGTCACTCCTAAAAAATCAATATTCTAAAACTTTACTAAATTCCAATACTGATTTTAGTCTTGCTTTCCAGAATCTTGTTGGTTCACTTGATAATGAATTATATGAGATAACCGAGAATAAAAATTATTCCTCAATGCAACTAATTGATTTAGATTTTATCTTTTCAATTACTGATAAGAGGAAAATTATTATTGAAAGCGCAGTTTTTAGTAGTAATATTAACATAGCATTGTTTACAGATTCATTTGATGAATTTTTAATAAATTATCCTAATATTATTCTTAAATATTATCAGAATAACGAAAAGCAAGCTTATTTTTATGGCAAAATTATCAACGAAGATATTTTGAATGATTTAAGCGAAAAGATTAGAGCAGAGGTTGTCTTAATTATAAAAAAAACTCCCTATTTGGCATCGCATCAAACTAATAATGAGGTATATTTTCCAATAGTTTTTGAAGCAACAAATAAAAACATTTCAAACCAAAAATTTAATATGTTTTATAAAGAATTAGATAATAGCGATTTCTTTGCAAATAAATATATTCCTGAATATTTGATATTTTCTCATGAACCAATACAATTTTTAATATTTAATTTACCAACCGATTTAGCCGAATTTAGAGAAAAAATACAGTCAATTGCTTTAACTATTGCACTAGCTGGTGTTTTGCTATCATTAGTTTTTGTGCTTCTGTTTACCACAAAAATTAGGAAACAAATTTCATTGCTTAGCGAAGCAACACGAATAATTACAAAAGGTGATTTATCATATAGGGTTTCAATTATTTCTAATGATGAATTGGGAAGACTTGGAAAAATATTTAATGATATGCTCGATCATATTCAATTAAATGAAAAAGCAGAAAGAGAATACAGTGAATTAATTACAATAATTAATAAAACTCCTTTATTAAAAGCACTTGCTGATTCGGTTCTAGAAAAAATTATTCAAACTACTTCTATTTCATTTGGGGTTTTATATTTAGTTGAAAATAATAATGCAAAACCACTTTCTACATATGGTATAAGTCATTCAGTACTTAAAATTCATGATTCAACTAGTTTTTATTCAGATGTAATTGCCAATAAAAAAACAGTTGAGCTTACCTTTAGTGATAATCCACCAAGTATTAAAACTGGTTTGGCTGAAATTAAAATTAAATATTTACTAATAATGCCTATTTTATTTAACAAAACAGTTATAGGTATTATTGAATTGGCTAGTGAACATACTCCCGAAATATCTCCGCTAAATTATTTAAATAAAATTAAAGATCAATTGGCTGTTGGGTTAAATAGTTCACTTTCATACGAGCGGTTAGAAAACTTGGTAAATGAGTTACGCATACTTAATGAAGAATATCACAAACAAAATTTACAGATATCTGAACAAAACACAGAATTGTTAAACTTACATAACGAACTAAAAAAACAAGCTGGTGAGTTAGAAGAACAAAGGAAAAGGGCGGTTGAACTTTCGCATGTTAAGTCGCAATTTTTAGCAAATATGTCGCATGAACTCCGAACACCATTAAATTCAATTCTTGGGTTAACTGAACTTATTGCGGAAGATTCATCAACATTTACAAAAACAAAAGATAGATTAAAAATTGTTTTGCGTAATGGCAAAAAACTGCTGGCAATGATTAATAATATTCTAGAGTTTTCAAAAATTGAATCGGGCAAATTTGAAGTTAACAAATCTAATTTTATTTTAAGTGAGTTTCTAGTTGATATATATAATGCTATTGAACCACTTATTAGTGAAAAGGGACTTAATTTTGAGATTCTTTTCGATAGCAATTACGATTTATTAATTAATACGGACAGACATAAGTTAGAACAAATTCTATTAAATTTGCTGAGTAATGCTATTAAATTTACCGAGATTGGTGGAATTAAAGTAGAATTTTTAGTCATTGAAAATATTTCAATTAAAATTAATGTTGTGGATACTGGCATTGGTATTTCTGATGAGGATAAAGAAAGAATATTTAATGAGTTTGAACAAGTGGATTTTACGTCTTCAAGAAAATACCAAGGTGCTGGTTTAGGATTAGCTATTTGTAGGAAATATGCAGAATTACTTGGGGGTGAAATATCTGTAGTAAGTAATATTGTGCGAGGAGCCACATTCTCAATTAGTTTGAAAAATGTTGTTCTAGAAAAATATGTAATAAATAAAAAACTTCTATTAAAAAACAAAATTGCAAATTCTGGACAAGAAGTAAGAAAAATTGCCATTCTTCAAGATGAAGAGAATGGTAATAGAGATGTATTAAAATATTTTGAAAAAAACAATTATGATATTATTGAGTGTACCACAAAATTTGGTACTTTAAATCAACTTGAAAATAGAAGTTTGGATGGTATTATATTTAATTTCAACTATAACTTAAAAGATGATTGGGATTTATTATTTACTCTTAAGCAAAACGAAAGTACTAAAGAACTTCCTATTGCAGTCTATACTGAAGATTCGAGCGAAAGTCTGTTTTTTTCTGGAAAGGATTTTGATTATATCACAATTTTTGAAGATACAGATTACTTAAAAAAACTTTTTGAACTGCTTATTATTCAATATAGTCAAATAAAATCAGTTCAAATTATTAGTAGTAACAAAGATGAAATTGAAAAAAATATTTTAGAAATTAATACTGAGTTATCAATAATTAATAACTTCAATGGGGAGTTATCTAATGTAATAATTAATGAGAGCATTAGTTTAGTAATTATTGATGCACATTTAGTAAATAATAAAAACTATGAAACATTAAAAAACTTAAAAATTCCTATACTTATTTATTTAAATCAAAGTATAATTGAGGAACATTTATCAATTATTAGGAATAATTGGAGAAATCTTTCAACTGATTATTCAAAACCCAAAGAAGATGTTTATAAATCAATTAACCAAAAAATAACCTTGAATAAAAAAGTAAAAAAAAGTATGTCTTCATTTATTGAGAATACGGAAAAAATAAATATTTCAGAAAAAATTGAATCATTTAATGTTCTTGTTGTTGATGACGATAAAGATGCTCAGTTTACAGTAGGTGAAATCTTAAAAACTATTGGCTGTGAAATATCTTTTGCCGATAACGGAGTGGAATGTTTATCAATTTTAAGAGAATATAAACCTGATTTAATATTATTGGATATTATGATGCCTATCATGGATGGTTTTGAAACAATTAAAAAGATAAGAAACAATGAAAAGACCCAAAATATGAATGTATATGCTATTACTGCCCAAGCAATGTTGGACGACATAAATATTATTAAAAATAACGGATTTGATGACTTAATTACAAAACCTGTAAACGCATCAGCTCTGGCATTCAAAATTAAAAAAGCAATGGAAAAAAGGGCCATAAAAATATGAAAAAAGTATTAGTTGTAGATGATCAAAAAGATAACGTTTTTGTCCTGGAAGATAGATTAAAGCGTGAAGGTTATGAAATATTAAAAGCTTATAATGGTAAGGACTGCATTGAAATTGCCGAAGGACAATTGCCAGATCTTATATTATTGGATGTTATGATGCCTGGATTGTCGGGGTTTGAAGTTTGTAAGATTTTAACCACATCAAAAATAACCAAGAATATTCCTGTTATATTAGTTACAGCGTTAAACGAAGCTGCCGATTTAAATGAAGGATTTATAGCTGGTGCTTTTGATTATATTAAAAAACCATTTAATAGAATTGAGCTTATTGCTAGAGTTAAAGCGGCTTTGAGATTTAGCGAGTTGCAAAATGTTATGTTGGAATTTGAAAAAATTAGAACATTTTCTGCTACTGTTTCAACTGCAAATCACGAAATAAAGCAACCGCTTACACTTATAAACTTGTCTACCGCAGCACTTAATCGTGAGTTGGGAAAGGATGAAATCAATAAAGAAGCTATATTAAAAAGGATTGGATTTATTGAAGATGCAACACGCGATATCATATCGGTTTTAGATAAATTAAGCGCAATAAAAAGTCCTGTGCTTACAGATTGGGTTAATGATGTTAAGTTAGTTGATTTATCTAATGGCAATTTGAAAAACAATTAATCAAGAAGTGTTTTTATAATTTCGAGCATATCATCAAAACTCCAAGGTTTTTTAATTTTCCTATTAATATTTAGGTCAGTGTAATTTTTTTCAATTACCTCTTGAGAGCCTGTTGTTAATATTATTGGTATTTCTAAATTGATGTTTCTAATATGTTTAATGCACTCTAATCCATCAACAAAAGGCATCATTTTATCAATAATCACTAAATCGAATTTGGTTTTTTTAAATTTATTTAATGCTATTTTACCATCAAGTGCGGTAATAACCTCATAATTATAAGTTTCAAGTAATTCAGAAAATAATTCGAGTATTATTTTATCATCATCAGCTAAAAGTATTTTGTGTGAGTTTGTTAAACTGGGTTCAATTTTTATTTTCTTTATTGAAGGAAGTGTTATAATAAATTCTGTACCACTATTTACTTCACTAATAACATTAATACTCCCACGATGATCTTCTATTATTTCTTTTACAATTGTTAACCCTAATCCTAAGTTTGATTTTCTTTTTTTAGAACTATAGCCTTCATTAAAAATATTTTTTAATTTAGCTGGCGAAATGCCAACACCACTATCTTTAATTGAAATAATAACCGAGTTCCTGCTTCTGTTATTTTTTACAGAAAATATTATTGAACCAGTATTATTAATTGATTCTACTGCATTAACTAATAAGTTCAAAAAAGACCTATATAAATCAGTATAATTTGCGTTTACTTTGTCCAAATATTTGCCAAACCTAAAACTTAGCTTAATTCCTCTGGGCAATGTGGGCTTAATTGTTGATTCAAGATTTGCAATAACATCAACTATTTCAATAATATTTTTTTGCTTATTTCTGTTGTTTGATATGCTGTTAATAATATCAATTGCTTGTAAGGAATTTGTTTTAATTGTTCGTAGTAATCTTGAAGCTTTTTGGTTTTCTTGAAAAAGGTTTTCCAAAATTTCTGTAGAGGCAAGAGTGCTTGTGAAAATATTATTTAAATCATGAATAATTTGTTTCGTTTGTGACAAAGGTTTAGATTTATCAAGTTCATTTGGCATTTGAAACTTCCAGAAATTAAAAAATTACTTATTAATATTATATTTTCTAATTTTGGTATAAAGTGTTTTCTGACTAATTCCTAAAACATTTGCAGTTATTTCTCTATTCCAATCGTTAGAATCTAAGACCTTTTTAATGTGAATTTCTTCTAATTGGTCCAAGCTAGATATATCCAAATTATCAGTATAAAATGCTGTAGGCTCACCTGTTTCAATATTTGGAAGATTTAAATCTTTAGGTTGAATTTCATTGTCGTCAGAAAATATTAGTGATCGCTCAATTATGTGCTCCAATTCTCTTACATTTCCAGGAAACGAATATTTCATCAATAACTTTTCTGATTCATGCGATAAACGCTTAACTGAACGTACAGATGATTTTTTTTGCAAAAAATATTGAGATAATAAAAGAATATCATTTCCACGTGTTTTAAGTGGAGGAATTGTGAGAGTAATTACATTTAGACGGAAAAGTAAATCTCTTCTAAAATTTTTCTTGTCTGCTTCTTCCATCAAATTTTTATTTGTAGCACCAATAACTCTTACATCGGAAGAAAGATTTGTTACTCCACCAATTCTTCTAAATTCACCATTTTCTAAAAAACGCAATAGTTTTGGCTGCAAAGCTAAACTCAATTCACCAATTTCATCAAGAAAAAGAGTTCCACCATTTGCCATTTCAACTAAGCCTTGTTTGGATGTTTTAGCATCGGTAAAGGCACCTTTTTCATAACCAAATAGCTCACTTTCTATTAAAGTATCTGGTAGGGATGCACAATTTATTGCCACAAATGGTTTGCTAATTCTATCCGATTTTTTATGAATAAATTCTGCAAAAAGTTCTTTGCCTGTTCCTGTTTCCCCTTCTAACAATATATTAGATTTAGATTTAGCAGCTTTTTCAGAAAATGTAATTACTTCTCTAATTGCTGTACTTTCGCCAATAATTGAATTAGGTGTATTTCTATCTACTTTTGAACTTAAAATTTTATTACTAATTATTAAATTTTTATGTTCTAAAGCTCGTTCAATTACAACAACTAATTGACCAAACTCATATGGTTTAGTAATAAAATCGTATGCGCCATCTTTTATACATTGTATTGCAGTTCTTATTTCGGTTTTAGCTGTTAGGACAATTACTTGTAAATCTGGGTGATGTTCCTTTGTGTATTTTAAAACTTCTTCGCCCTGAACATCAGTCATTTCTAAATCCAACAATAACAAGTCGTAGGCTTTCTTCTTTAAATTTTCTATGGCATATTTGCCGTCAAAAGTTATATCAACTTCATATCCTTCATTAATTAGTTCTTCTTTTAAAAGGTAGCAAAGAGTTTGATCGTCGTCAGTTATTAAAATATGTCCGTTTTTCATATAACTCATTTATTATTATTAAACACATAAATATAAAGAAATTAACAATTCTTTATTAAGCAAATAAATTATGGCTTAAATAAGGGGGAAATATTTCCGCCAGAGAGAATTAAAGCAACTCGTTTGTTGTAGAATATTTCCGGGTTTTCCATAACAACAGCTAAAACAGTTGCCGAAGATGGCTCAATAATAATTTTCATTCGTTCCCAAATTAAATACATTGCTGATTTTATGCTTTCCTCATTAACTGTAATTATTTTATAAACACCATTTTTAATTATTTCAAATGTTTTTTGGCTTAACGATGTTAAAAGTCCATCGGCAATAGTATTTGGATTTACCGAAGGATATATTTTATTATCCCTAATTGAGCGAAAAGCATCATCGGCACCAAGTGGTTCTGCTCCAATTACTTTTGTGTTTTCCGAAAAATTTTGAGTTGCAAGAATTGAACCGCTTAACAAACCGCCACCGCCTACAGGTGCAATTAGATAATCAATATTCTTCATTTCTTCATAAATTTCTTTTGCGCAAGTTGCTTGTCCCGTTATTATTCTGTAATCATCAAAAGGATGAATAAATGCGGCTGAGGTTTTTTCAACAATTCCATTAAGAGTTCTTTCTCTATCTTCAAGAGTGGCTTTACAAAATGTTATATTTCCCCCATAACCCTTAACTGCGTTAATTTTAATTTGGGGAGCATTTTCTGGCATTGCAATATAAGATGGCACATTAAGTATGCGAGCAGCTAAAGCTAATGCACCAGCGTGATTTCCAGAAGAATGTGTGGCAACGCCGTTTTGTAATTCATTTTTTGATAATGATAAAATTGCATTTGTTGCTCCACGCATTTTAAAAGCACCAGCTTTCTGAAAATTTTCGCATTTGAAAAACAAACTAGAATCCAACAATTTGTTAATTGATTCTGATTTTAGAATTGGCGTTTTGTGTATAAATGGTTTAATTTTTTCATGCGCGGTTTCAATATCGCTTTTTGTGGGAATTGTGTTCATTTTAGTCTTATTTTTTAATTGAATTCCAAAAGTATTTAATATGCGAATTTGATTTTTCAAGCAATCCATCTAAATTAACAGAATCTTTTGCAAAAAATTCCAACCGAAGCATAAATAATGGATAAACGAATTCTTCAGCAAGAATTTGTGGATTCTCTTTTTTTATTAAATTAAAATTTAACATCTGTGAAAAAATCATTTTCCAAATTTTTATAGTGTCATTAATTAGCATATTAATTGAAATATCAATCACTTTATTGTTACGAAACTGCTCAATAAGAATAAGTCGCAAATATTTTTTCTGTAAATCAGTATTCCAATGAACGAATAAAACATCAACAAATTTTTGGATAAAAACTTTAGGATTACTCAAATAATCTAATAATTCATCGGTTAGCAATTCAATTCCTACCGAATTATCTTTAGCATCCTGAATAAGTTCTAATATTAAAGCTTCTTTTGAAGGGAAATAATTATATAACGCACTTTCTCTAACACCAACATTTTTACCAATATCACGTACTGAGCCGCCAGCAAATCCATAATTAGAAAATAGGTTTAATGCCTCTTCTTTAATCCTTTCTCTTGTGTTTTGCTTTGTAGTCATTTGCGTTCAAAAATTTAATGGAAAAACATTTGATTAAAATAAATAAAATAGTATTAAAATTCTAACTATGTTTACGCTTTGAAAATATAAATATAAATTAAATGCACGAACATTCATCAAATATATTATTTAACTCGCTTTCAATAACCAGTTTTATTTTTGTAATGATGCTCTTAATTGAGTATGTAAACGTAATTACAAAGGGAAACTGGCAGAACAAAATTTCAAAAAGTAAATATGGTCAGTATTTACTTGGAGTGTTTTTGGGTGTAATTCCAGGCTGTTTAGGCTCTTACACAATTGTTTCGCTATATGCTCACAGAGTTGTTGGGTTTGGGGCTTTGGTTGCTACTATGATAGCTACAAGCGGCGATGAAGCATTTATTATGCTATCATTATTCCCCCAAAAAGCGATATTACTTTTTGCAATAATTGGTATTGTGGGCTTTTTTTCTGGAATTGTTACCGACTATTTCACAAAAAAGTTTAATATAAACTTCCAATTACACGAGCACAAATTTGAAGTTCACGAAGATGAGGCATGTCCTTGTTTCTCAATTAAAGAAATAAAACTGCATTTGCAGAATATCAGTTTTCCTCGCGCATTATTAATTGGATTATTATTAATTTTAGGCGGCATTCAATTGCACAATGTTATTGAAAACTGGGATTGGGATTGGATAAATATTACTCTTTTAACTTCTAATTTATTTGCTTTGTTTGTAGTAATAACAGTTCCAAATCACTTTTTGGAAAAACATCTTTGGGAACATGTTCTAAAAAAACATCTGTTAAAAATATTTTTATGGACTTTTGGCACATTATTGGCAATTCATTTTGTAACATCTTTTCTTGATATCAACCAATGGATAGAAACTAATTTGTGGGTTGTTCTAATTATTGCTGTTTTGGTTGGAATTCTTCCAGAATCGGGTCCGCATTTAATTTTTGTAACATTATTTGCCAGTGGAACTATTCCGTTTTCAATTTTAATTGCAAATTCAATAGTTCAGGATGGTCACGGAACAATTCCACTATTGGCTTTATCCAAAAAAAGCTTTATTTATTTGAAAATAATAAATTTAGCAATTGGATTTGCTGTTGGCGCTTTTAGTTTATTGCTCTTTTAATGTCCTTTAATTCCAAAACTTAAAAAGTGGTTAATTTGCTTGCTTGCAAAATATAACTCCATAACTTTTGGCAATAAGTTTTTGGAAGTAAATATTTTGGAATCCAACGGCTTAAGATAGTAAAACTGCTTGTTTGCAATTAATGGCTCAATTTTGGCAATTTCATTAAATTCTTTTGGAATTCGCTTGTTTTTTTCGCCAAGTAGATTTCCAAAATGCTTTTTAAAACTTGCGTTATTAATTATGGAATGAAATTCATCCAAATTATCAACAATAAACTCACGCAGATTTTGTAATTGTGTGGTTTCTAAAAAATGTGCACCGCCATAAAAATTTAATCCATTGTTACTTAATTCCAAATAAATGCCTGGCGTTGTAAAATCCTTTCTCCCACCTTCCGAAATTATTGCCGAAACATAGGTTTTATATGGCATTTTATCTTTGCTAAACCGCACATCTTTGTAAATTCTGAAAATTGCTTCTTTGGGCGTTAAAGTAATGTTTTCGTCATCTTCTTTTATGTTGTTTAACAAAACCTCAATAAAATTTTCAAAAGGTTGTTTTACCGTTTTGTTAAACACATCTTTATTAATATTAAACCACTCGCGATTATTGTTTTTTTCAAGATTTGTGAAAAACTCTATAAATTGATTCGTAAAGAATTGCATAATTTCTCCAAAGTTATTTTTTACTTTTATTGTGCTAAATTTAGTAAAAAAATAGAAAATTTAAACTCTTAAATTGCTCTATCTGGTTTCTAGAGTTTTTTAACATATTGTTTGCATAAAAAGATTATAATAACTAATTTTTGCAAAGATATTTAGTAAATGAGGTTAATGAATTACTCTGCTTTACTTACCCCAAATTATTAACCGAAAATTGTGTGAATAAACAAAAAGGTGGAACGTTATAATGCAAAAATTTGCTTGATAACATTCCAAATTGCAACATTTTGTTGCGGATTAATATATAGTTAGTTGCTTAAAGGAGTTTCTATGAAAAAAAATGTAATCATTTTTACTTTCCTTTTAACTGGAATTGTTTTTTGTCAGTCTTCAATTACTGTTAATAAATTAAGCACATTTCCTGAGGATTATATTAATAAGGAAATATCATTTAAAGATATTTGGTGGTATCCAACCTTGGCTAGCTATAAAAACGATATTGATGGAAAAACATATTATCAAGTAATGTTACAAATTAGTGCCTCAAATGAAGAAAAACATTTTGGAATGGGAGGCATGGATAAAATTATGGGAGTTGTAAACAAAAACATTGCTATGGAATTAACGAATGATAATAAGAATGGCTATGTTTATAATTATTTAGGGGATGTTTTTGGCAAAGTGATTAAGACGAAAACATTTGGAAGCGAATACTTTTTTGTAATTAAAAAAATCATTCATCATTCCCCTGAAGGAATCATAATAAAAACTTATAATAGTAAATGATGATGGATATTTTTAGAAAAATCCCACATAATTTATATCGAGGTGATTCAGACTCTCGAAACGAGAGAAAGCTAAAACAAACAATTAATCAAAACTGTCTTCTAACAAATTTGAGTAACTCTGGTAGTGGCAGAGAAATTTTCAGTAATCCACTTAAAAATTTAGTCTCAAAACACATTTCTCCTGGCTGGAGCAAAACCCATTTCTTATCATTTTCGGAAAGCAAAAAAATTAGTATAAAGTATGGTAGTAGACAGAACAATAATTGTATTTTAACAAATTTGGACGACTGGGATTTCGTTGTTATAGTTTTTTCTAAGGAATTTATAATTAAAGAAACAATTAGAGAAACTGATGAGGGATGTTTCATTTTGGAATTTTGTACTGCCTCATTAGAATTCCATCCAGTTTATAAATTACTTGCTATAAATGTTTACATCTATCTTTGTTCTAAAAATGCGGATAATAATCTCAAAGAAAAAGCAAAGTTAGATAAGGAGTGGTTATTACTTCCCTTAAATCGTTTTGAGAATGAATATACAAGCAAATTGGATATGTGTTGTATTTCTTCAGTAGAAAAATATAAATCCATATACTAAGTTTTAATAAATGGCGCAACTAACGTTATAAGGATTGATACCGAACGGAGCTGAGGTATAATCCGGTGTTGAGCTAAGCCGCAGCTACTACTTGTAATTTGCTTAAATGTTTTTAGGGGTGGGGTTATTTTATTTTACTACAATTTTACTTTTGCTATGAGTTGTTTTGAATTACAAAAACCTTCGAGGTTATTGCCAAATTAGAAATTGTTTGTGAAGATACAACCTTTATAAATTAAAAAACCTCGAAGGTTTGGGCGTATTGCAAAAAAATAATAATTTGCTAAAAAAGATTATAATAACTAATTTTTGTCCACAAAGGTTGATATGTATTTAAGTGGGATGAAATGAATAAATGTGGATTTATGTTTTTTTGCTTATTTACGGATGAAATTCTTTAAAGTTATACCTAGTAAAAAATAATGGAGACAAAATTGAAAGTTGAAGCGAATAATGCACTATTCATCAAGTTAGGTTCAAAAGGTCGTTGGCAAAACGAATGTATTGAGAAAAATATAATAAAATTGGGTTTTGTTAGCTCTCTTGAAATACATAAAAAAAGTTTAAATAGAGAGTGGGATAGTGTAAAAAAATATTGGCTTAAAGAAAAAAAGAGAAAAGCAGAAGCAACAAAAATTGCTAATCAAATTAAATATTTTTATGAATGTGATGAAGATACACTTTGGATAACTTTTATAGATAAAAAACTTTATTGGTGTTTTGCAGAAAGTGGAGTTACGATCTTAAATGATGGAAACAGAATAAGAAAAGTTAAAGGGAAATGGAGTTGTAAAGATATTGAAGGTAATGTATTATTTGACGAAAATATTGGTGGAGCTATTGCACAAGTCCAAAGGTTTCAAGGGACAATTTGTAAGGTTTCTGCAAAAGAACAGTTATTGGACATAATTAATCTTAATAAATCAAATGATTTAAGAAATGCTGAAAATATTTTTGCTAATCTAAAGGGTAGTATTGTACCATTAATTAAAAATCTACATTGGAAAGATTTTGAATTACTTGTTGATTTAATTTTCACGTCTTCTGGTTGGAGGAGAATTTCTGTTGTTGGGAAAGCTGAAAAGGACGTTGATCTAGAGTTGATGCAAAATGTAACCGAGGAAAAAGCATTTGTTCAAATAAAATCTAGATCAACAATGAAAGAATTTAATGACTACATTCAGATATATAAAAGAGAGAAGCAGTATAATAAAATGTATTTTGTAGTAAATAATCTTTCAAAAGATTTTAGTGGGTGGAAAGATACAAATGAAATTAAATTACTCGATAATGAAAAGCTTTCACTATTAGTTCTTAATTCTGGATTAGTTAATTGGTTATTTAAAAAATCAAAATAGGTATAACGTTATAAGGATTGATACCGAACCCCACAAAAAGAACGGGGTAAACTCCGCTGAGGTATATCACTTTGTGAGAGCTAAGCCGCAGCTACGACTTGTAATTTGCTTTTATGTTTTTTGGGGTAGGGTTATTTTATTTTACTACAATTTTACTTTTGCTATGAGTTGTTTTGAATTACAAAAACCTTCGAGGTTATTGCCAAATAAGAAATTGTTTATGAAGACACAACTTTTATAAATTAAAAACCTCGAAGGTTTGGGCGTATTGTAAAAAAAATAATAATTTGCTAAAAAATATTATAATAACTAATTTTTGTCCACAAATGTTGATAGTATTTAATTGGGATGAAATGAATGAATATGGTTTTTTTTGCTCATTTCCAGACCTGTCCTCCAGTTTTTATGGTGGATAAAATTCTTTAAAGTTAGCCCATATAATCAAAAAGGAGAACGCACATGAACTATGCGCGAATGTTTCACAAGATAGGATCGTGGTCTTACGTGCTTCTTGGCATTGGCCATATCGCAACCCATTTGTTTTCACCTAAAACGCCTGAACAAGAGCAAATGATTTTGCGCATGAAAGATTTTGCCATCGACATGCCAGGACCAGATTCAACGCTTTTTTTGTTCCATGAAGGCTTCAGCTTAATGATGGGTGTATTACTAATTAGTTATGGGATAGCAAATATTCTTTTCCTTTCATCGGATAGCCTCGACTCATTGACAAACAAACATATTGCTATGCTAAACATAATTGTCTCTTTAGTGGCAATGATTTTATCTGCAGTTTATTTTTTTATTGTACCAATTGCGTTCACCACTGCGTCACTCATAGCATTCGGGTTGGCGTTTGGTCTAACGCGTCGTTCCACCAGACGCACAAAAGCAGCGCGCCAGTGAACCTAAACGTTATGTACAAATACTAATTAATATTTTTTATTGTCTATATCTGCAAAACGTCTATTTTGAAAAGGAAGTTTAATCTTTATGTTAAAAAATCTATATCCATTATATCCTTATGGTAAACTTGATGTTCAGTCAGAAGCAATTCTTCAAGAGATAGCAAAATCGAATGGAAAACCCCTTGCTTCTATGACACCCAAAGAAGCTAGGGAATGTTTTTTGGAAAATTCATGGCTTGGAGCGCCTGACAAAAGCATCCAAATAAAAAATATTTATATCGATAATTCCGATAGTAATATTCCATTACGTATTTATACGCCAGAAGGGGAAGCGCCATTCCCAATACTTCTATTTTTTCATGGTGGAGGATTTGTGTTAGGCACTTTAGACGAGTTTGATTCATTTTGCACATTTCTGGCTAGTGGAGCTAACTGCATAGTAGTTTCTGTTGGTTATCGTTTGGCTCCGGAGAACAAACATCCAGCCGCTGTTGAAGATGCTCAAACTGCACTTAATTGGATTGCTGTCAACGCTTCTAAAATTCAAGGTGATGTTTCTCGAATTGCAGTTGCCGGAGATAGTGCCGGTGCTAATTTAGCTGCGGTAGCTTCTTTAATTGCACGAGACAAATCATTTCCAACATTACTTTGCCAAATACTCATTTGTCCTTGGCTTAATCTTTCGTCAACAGAGACAAATTCATATAAATATTTCGGAAATGGATTATGGCTCTCAACTACCAATATTCATTGGTATCGTAATCACTATTTAAAAAACGATGATCAAGCAAAAACATATTTAGCCTCACCGTTGCTAGCAAAAAAACTAAGTGGATTGCCTTTCACGTTAATTATTACTGCCGAATATGATGTATTGAGAGACGAAGGAGAATCATATGCAAATCGTTTGGAAGAAGAATCCGTCGTTGTGAAATACACAAATTATAAGGGAATGCTTCATGATTTTGTTATGTTACCGGGAATATTTAACAAGGCAAAAGAAGCCATAAATGAAATATGTTCAACGTTAAGAATGATTTTTAAAAATTAAAGAGCGTTTCTCATTACTAATTTCAATTTGGAAATTGTACTTAATTTTATAAGGATTGATACCGAATCCCACAAAAAGAACGGGGTAAACTCTGCTGAGGTATATCACTTTGTACGAGCTAAGCCGCAACCACTACTTGTAATTTGCTATGGCGTTTTATATGTTGCAGGGCAAACGCAACGTAAATCATAAAAAATAATTAGGAAGAAATGGTTCTTGCAATTTCTTTATTTGATGTTCCAAGAGCCAATAACGACCTAATAATTAAATCTATTGATACCGACGGATCGCCAGTTTCTAATTTTGCAACTCTTGATTGACTTGATTTAATCATTCTCGCAAATTCTATTTGTGTTAATTTTCGGTCAATTCGCAATTTTCTTAAATTGGCACTCAACTTTAGTTTCAAATCAATATATGATTCTTCTTCTTCGGTTAGTCCAAGAAAATCTTTTACTGAACCAATTTTCCAACCTTTTTTCTCAAGTATTTCTTGTTTTTCACTAGTCATTGTCATATTCCTTAATTCTTTTTTTGCATACATCAATTACGGCTTTAGGTGTTTGTTGTGTTTTCTTGTTAAAAACATCAAGAATTACAATTGCATCACTATCAATTCTATAAATAATTCGCCAAGTAACATTTTCATCATTTATTCTAAGTTCATGGCAATTTTTACCAATACTTGGTATTGGTCTTGAATGAGGCATACTCAACTTTTCTTCCATTTGAAGCAACCTGAAAAGAAATCCAGCTTCAATTCTTGCCGAAGCAGAAAAGGGGGGAGTTTTAATTTCTCCATACAGCCAAATAAGAGGTTTATCAGGTTTTTTCATATTATAAATATATGTCAAATATGACATAATTTCAACAAAATAAACCAAAAGGTAGAGATAAAAGTTTACAAAATGGGCTTATTGAAGACTCGATTAAACAGTCAAGGCAAGAAAACATAACATTTTAATTAAAACTAAAAAAACAAAAAATTTAAGTTCTAAAATTCCGTTATGTTATATATTTTTGTTGGTTAATAATAAAGAATAATTAAGATGACTAAAAACATGAATGAATTTTCCGCACACGAAATTAAAATTATAAAAAATGAATTTGCTAAACACAGCAATGAAGAATATGACCCTGAACAACTTACAAAAACCGAAAAGTTTTTTGATAGAATTATTAAAAACAATAACGCAATTAAATTACTTATTAATGTTAATACAAGTAAAATAGTTAATAGCAACCAATATGCACAAAGGTTTTATGGCTATAGTGAAAGGGAACTGCATAGTAAAGAGATTTATGAAATAAATGTTTTAAAAGAAGATGAAGTGAGGGAAGAATATGTTCGTTCAAAAGAATTAGGTAGAGATTATTTTGAGAGTAAACAGAAAAATGCTAAAGGTGAAATAAAATCTGTAATGATTCGTTCAACCTCGTTATCAATAAAAAATGATGACTTTATTTATTTAATAATTCATGAATTACCTGAAAAAAATGAAGCTAAAGCTGAGGAACAGAAGAAGGAAGTTGCTCCAGTATTTTCGCTATTTACAGCAAAGGAAGATAACTTACTTGATAACGATTTGAACCTTTTAGAGCAAAACGCAAAAGATTTAGTTTATTTATCCAACAGACTTGCTGAATCGGAAGAAAAACTTAAACAGTTAAATGCAAGCAAAGATAGATTCTTTTCTATAATTTCTCACGATTTGAAAAATAGTTTTTTTTCGGTAATGGGATTAAGTAAAATTTTAGCTGACCCTGAAAATAAAGATTCAATTGAAAAAAAATTAGAAACTGCGCAGATGCTAAATAATAGTTCTAAAAAATTATATTCATTTTTGGAAAATCTTTTAAGTTGGGCAAGAATTCAGCGAGGAGAGATGGAATATGATCCTGGTGAATATGAATTATACGAAATAGCCGCTGAAGTAGCTTATCTTTACAGAACTAAAGCAGAACAAAATGGTGTTGAATTAATTAATAAAGTTGGCAAAGATAATCTTGTTTTTTGTGACCCAAATATGTTAAAGACAATACTTAGAAATCTAGTATCAAACGCAATTAATTTCACTAAAAAGAATGGCTCAGTTACTATTGATGTAAAAAAAAGTGATGAAGATACTTATATTTTTGTTAGTGACACTGGAATTGGGATTAGTGGTGAAAATATTGACAAGCTTTTGCGTATTGATAAGAAACATATTGAACCAGGTGTAAATGGCGAAAAAGGTACAGGTTTGGGCCTAATTCTTTGTAAAGAGTTTGTAGAAAAGCACAATGGCAAAATATGGATTGAAAGCCAAGAAGGAAAGGGCAGCAAATTTATTTTTACTCTTCCAAATAAAACGGCTTAAAATTATTTATTGAAATAATATCTAGTTCCAATTGCTAAATCTAAATTTAATCCCGTTGTTGGAAGTAATCTAAATGAAGGAGCAATTTCAAAGAAAACATCCATTGGATATTGTTTAATAAACAACATGATGCCGACAACACCTCTAACGCCTAAATTTAGTTGGCTTTTGGTTGGAAATCTCATTCTAACTCCAAAGCCATAATAAACAGGCAATTTATATTCCAATTGAACTAAATTTTTATTGTGATATAAATAATCTGCATGTAGTGAAAAGCCAGCATTTTCACCAAATAAACCAGTTGCAATTCCAAAATCGGCAGCAGTTGATTCATCCAACCAATATTTTCCGCTTAAACCAGTTGGTTCGCCAAGTATAATTCCAACCCCAAGACCAGATTCTTGTGCAAATGATATTTTAGTAACTGCTAAAAGTAATAATAGAATTATTAATATTTGTTTCATATAGTCTAAAATTTATTATAAATTGTTTTATTTCAACTCTCAATAATACAAAATTGTAACTAAATTATTAACTTGAATATTATAATAATTAAAAAAAAGTGATTATATGGAAAACAAAAATAAGATTTATGAATTAATTGAAAAGCAAAAATATGAATTTGATTACTCCATTAAAGAGACTGCAATTATTTTGGCAGCTGGGCATGGAAAAAGGATAAAATCACAAACCTCAAAAATGCTTCATAAAATATTAGAAAAACCAACAGTTGAAAGAGTTGCTAATGCATGTAAAAAAGGATTGAAAAAAGTAAATTCAATAATTGTTGTTGGCATTAAAGCTGCAGATGTAATTGACGCTATTAGTGATAATCCAGAAACAGTATTTGCTTTCCAAGCTGAACAAAATGGAACTGGCCACGCTGTGCAAATTGCTGTTGAAAAAATTAAAAAGGACTATGATGGAACAATTTATATTCTTCCAGGAGATATGGGATTAATTGATAGTGAGACCATTTCTGATTTTAAAAATAATTTTGTTGAATCTAATGCTGATATGATGGTTTTAACTGGACTTTTCGAAGGGGATTCAAAAGAGAACGCTTATGGCAGAATAGTAAGAGTGAAAGAATGTGATGTAAATGGAGAATCATCAGGTGATGATTTTGGAAAAGTTATTGAAATAATTGAGCATAAAGATATTCTGAGTTTAAAAGAAGAGGAAAACTATATAACAGTTTTCAAGGATAAAAAGTACAGCTTTACACGAAATGAATTAATTGAAAATAATGAGTTTAATTCTGGAGTTTATGCTGTTAACTATAAGCATTTAAAAAAGTTGCTAAATAGTATTGAAAGCAATAATGCTCAAGGTGAAATATATATAACCGATTTGATTTCAATTTTTAATAATAATGGATTAACAGTGCGTGCTGTGCATCCACATTCACAACATGTTTTAATGGGTTTTAATAATAAATCAGTTTTGCTTGAAATGGAAAGTATTGCTAGAAAACAGACCTATGAGCAAATTAAAGATATTATTGAAATTGAAGCCCCTGATGATTTTTTCATATATGAAGATGTTGTTAATGATATTATTGAGCTTGATAAAAAAGGGCGCCCACTAGATATTAAAATTGGTAAAGGTGTTTATCTTGGTGCTGGAGTTAAAGTAAATTACAATCTCACATTACTAAAAAATGTTTATCTAAAAGGAAATATACATTTTGGAGAAAATGTATCTATTTCTGAAAACGCACATTTATCAACCTTTAAAAATCAAACTATGACAATTGGAGATAATTCCGAAATTCTTTGGGGCGATATAATAAAGGGAAATATCAAAATTGGCAAAAATACAAGAATTGAATCAAGTGTTAATATGACTGGAAGTGATGAATATCCCGTCATTATTGGCAATAATGTTACAATAAAAGGAACTAGTTATATTTTTGGAACAGTGATTGACGATGATTTATTTATTGAGCATTCAATTTTAATTAATAAAAATGTTGATAGAGTTGTTATGAAGAATGGGGAAGTTAAAAAAATCCGCTTTTTCTTACCTCCTCCAGAAGGTATAGATTCAATAACTGAGTTGAATTAGTAAATTTTATAGTGGACGTATTTGAACGTCCACTACATAAAAAAATTAGAGTAGCATTCTTTCTTCAAATAATCGAGTAATTTGTTCTTCGGCATCTACAATTTTCAATTTATGGAACATACATCCTTTTTTCAAACAGCCTTCAACAATTCCATTATTTGGTAAATGAAACAAAAACATTGGTGATAAGCAAACTTGACAAGTATCATTCAATGCCTTTAAATTTTCATTACATTGGGGACAGAATAACTCAATAATTTCTCCATCAGGGACATGCATTCCCTCAATAATGTTATCAAAACTTCCATAAATTGGGTCAATATAAAGAAAACCATTATTGTCTTTATAACTAGCTTTAACTTTAATTGATGGATAATCGTGGATTTTTACATTTTCACAAATCAGTGAATGTCCTTTTGAACATGTGGGATGGTTAACATGAATTGGGTGTTTAGAAAGATCAATTTCTATCTCAATATTTCCTTTTTCAGTCATTTTCTGCTCCATTATTAATTCTTATACTTATTAGATAAGTCAAAATAATAATCTTATAATTAAAAAAGAAGAATAAAAATATTTAAGTAAAAGCACAGTAATTATAAGCGTATTTTAAGTTGAAAAAATGCTTTCTCATTGTAATCATTATTGAAATAATATATGTTTTATAATAAGTTTATTAGGAATGAAAATTTTTAAATACTTAAAATATTGTGTAAATTTGCGAGTCTAAAACAAAATAGGAGACAAGGTATGAAAAAGAATGTTGGTGCAAGTGATAGGATTATTAGAATGATTCTTGGTGTTATAATTATTGCATTTGGAATTATTTATGAAAGTTGGTGGGGATTAGTTGGTATAGTTCCTTTAATGACAGGGCTGTTAAATTATTGTCCATTATACTGTCCGTTAAAACTTTCTACTATTAAACGTGGTGATAACAAAGAGTAAATTAGAATATTATTTAAAACAAAAAAGGTCATTCAATAGAATGACCTTTTTTATTTAATTTAAATCTATTTTGCTAAAACAGCAGTAACTTTTTCAGCTGCTTCTTTTAATGTAGCAGCAACTTCAAAGTTCATTCCAGATTGAGCTAACAAAACAGCTGCTTCCTCGGCATTTGTTCCATCAAGACGAATAATTATTGGAACTTCAACTTTTTCGAGATTTACTGCATCAATAACACCTTGTGCAACTCGGTCGCATCTAACAATTCCACCAAAAATATTTATTAAAATTGCTTTCACTTTTGGATCTGTAAGTATTATCTTAAATCCACTTGCAACAGTTTCTTTATTAGCAGTGCCGCCAACATCAAGGAAGTTTGCAGGCTCGCCACCAGCAAGTTTAATAATATCCATTGTTGCCATTGCCAATCCTGCACCATTAACCATGCAGCCAACGTTTCCATCTAATTTAATATAGTTTAAATTAAATTTAGAGGCTTCAATTTCTAGCGAATCTTCTTCATCAAAATCACGATATTCAAGAATATCTTTATGACGGTACATTGCGTTATCATCAAAGTTCATTTTTGCATCCAAGGCAATTACATCACCTTCTTTAGTAACAACAAGAGGATTTATTTCTGCAATTGATGCATCTGTATCTTCAAACGCTTTATAAAGGCTTATTAAAAACTTAACCGCATTTTTAAATTGTACACCTTCAAGACCTAAACCAAAAGCTAGTTCTCGTGCTTGATAAGCTTGTAACCCAACTGAAGGATCAACTGCAACTTTTAATATTTTCTCTGGAGTTTCAGCTGCTACTTTTTCAATTTCCATTCCACCTTCGGTAGAAACCATGAAAACATTTTTTGAAATTGCACGGTCAAGAGTAATTCCAACATAAAGTTCTTTCTCAATATTAACGCCTTCTTCAATAAGTAAACGTTTTACCAATCTGCCTTCTGGACCAGTTTGATGTGTAATTAAATTCATTCCTAAAATTTGTTTTGCATATTTACGAACTTCTGGAAGCCCTTTTGCAACTTTAACACCACCACCTAAACCTCTACCACCAGCGTGGATTTGAGCTTTAACAACTCTTATTTTGCCACCAATTTCTTTTGCAACTTCAACAGCTTCATCAACTGAATAAGCAACTTTTCCGTTTGGAACAGGAACATTGTATTTTCTTAAAATTTCTTTTGCTTGATATTCATGGATTTTCATAGCAACCTTTAAATTATTTTTAATCTAAACTTATTTAATTTACGTAATAAAATTATCCTATTTAACGGAAAGAATCAATGCGAATAATCACTATTTCTTCAAATTCATTAATCTTGAATACAAATTGACCAAAATTAATCTAGTAAAATCTGTATCTTTGAAAATCAAAAACAAAAATTATTTGGACTTATTTTATGAGCACTTCTTATAAAGATTCTGGCGTGGATATTAAAGCTGGTGAAGAAACAGTTGACAAGATTAAAGAAATAGTTAAATCAACGTTCAACAAAAATGTACTTTCTGGAATTGGGCATTTTGGCGCATTCTATGAAATGGATTTTAAGAAATATGAAAATCCAGTTCTTGTGTCTAGTGTTGATGGCGTTGGCACCAAACTTAAAGTTGCATTTATGATGGATAAACACGATACTGTTGGGCAGGATCTTGTTAATCACTGTGTAAACGATATTGCAGTCGGTGGCGCAATTCCTCATTACTTTATGGATTACATGGCATTTGGTAAACTTGATCCTAGAGTTGCCGAAAAAATTATGGAAGGCTTTGCGAAAGCTTGTCGCGAAAACGGTGTTGCACTTATCGGTGGCGAAACAGCAGAAATGCCGGGACTTTATTCCGAAGATGAATATGATATGTCAGGCACAATTGTTGGAATTATTGAAAAAGCCAAAATACTAAATGGTGATAAAGTTAAAAAGGGTGATGCTCTAGTTGGATTTCCTTCAACTGGTTTGCACACAAATGGATATTCGTTAGCGAGAAAAGTTTTATTTCAAAAATATTCTGTTAACGATAAACCAGAAGGATTTGAAAATACAATTGGCGAAGAATTATTGCAAGTTCATAAATCGTATTTAAATTTAATTCAAACAATTATTGGTAAAATGGATGTCCATGCATTTTCACATATTACCGGCGGTGGAATTATGGGAAATACAATGCGTGTTGTTCCTGAAGGATTAAGCTTAAATATCGATTGGAATTCGTGGAAACTTCCAAAGATTTTTGAACTTATTAAAACTACTGGAAATATTTCTGACGAAGAAATGAGAAAAGCATTTAATATTGGAATTGGTTTGATTGCCATAATTGATAAAAATGATTTGGAAAAATTGAAATCAATTGCTGAAGATATTAAAGAAGAATGTTTTATAATAGGAAATGTTGAATAGAAAAAAAACAAAATTTAAGAGAATAAAAAACAAATAGATTACAAATTCCAAAAACAATAAAAGACAAGCAAAGTTTCGAATTTGGTTTGTTTTATTTGAAGTTTATTTGTGATTTGTATTTTGTTTTTTGGAATTTTGTTTAATTATAGATTGGAAATTTGGATATTATGTTTATAGATACACACACACATCTCTTTTTCAAAAATTTTGATGAAGATAGATACGAAGTAATTAAAAATGCTCTTGCTGCTGGAGTGAAATATATGATTGTTCCTGGAACCGATATTGAAACTTCCAGACAAGCTATTGAATTGGCAGATAAATATGAATCCGTTTATGCCGCAGTTGGTGTTCATCCTCACGATACAAAGGATTGGGACGATAATTTAATAGATGAACTTCGCAAATTGGCAAAACACAAAAAGGTAGTAGCAATTGGAGAAATTGGTCTCGATTATTTTTATGACTTTTCACCTAAAGATATTCAGCAAAAGGCATTTGATAAACAAATTCAATTAGCATTAGAACTTAATCTTCCAATAGTTATTCATAATCGTGATTCAAATGACGACATAATGGAATTTGCAAGAAAGTATAAAGATACGCCACTTAAGGCGCAATATCATTGCTTTGCTGGCACAGTTGAAAATGCACGCGAACTTGTTGAAATGGGTCACTTTATTTCTTTTACCGGAAATATTACATTTAAAAAAGCTGATTCTATTAGAGAAGTTTTATCAAAAGTGAGTGTCGAAAATATATTGCTTGAAACAGATTCCCCGTTTTTAACTCCAGTACCATTTCGTGGAAAACGAAATGAACCTAAACACATTCCAATAATTGCTCAAATAGTTGCGGAAACTCATCACCTTAGAGTTGAGGATGTGGCTCGTACAACTTCTTGGAATGCTTATAAATTATTTGGAATAGGAAAAAAAATGAATTTAAGTCACACCTACCAAATAGGTGAATCACTTTATGTAAATGTTACAAACAGATGTAATGCCGATTGTGTTTTCTGCGATAGAAAAGGCGAAGCAGTAATTAATGGTTACAGTCTTAAAATGAGTAGAGCAGAAGAACCAGAAGCGGAGACGTATATTTCGGAAATAGGCGACCCAGCAAAGTATAAAGAAATTGTTTTTTGTGGATATGGTGAACCAACTATCAGATGGGAAGTTGTAAAGGAAATTGCAAAATACGTTAAAGAAAATGGTGGTAAAACTCGCATGAACAGTAATGGTCATGGTAATTTTATTAACAAGCGTGATATAACTCCAGAATTGAATGGATTAATAGATTCTGTTTCAATAAGCCTTAATTCTACAAGTGCTGAGCAATATGCAAAGTTAATGAGAGTTGACGAAACTCTTCATGCAGAAATGATTGATTTTGCCAAACGTGCTAAACGTTTTACTAAAATTGTTATGTCAATTGTTGGATTAAGTTCTGTTGATACCGAAAATGCCAAGCAATTTGTAACAAATGAAATTGGAGTAGATTTTAGAGAACGGGAGTATTTTTAATGAGAAAAATGGTTGTTATTTTAATCGTTGTAATCCAAACATTAAATTTTGGACAAGAGAAAAAATTTACCACAACTGATGAATTAACATATCTTTTAAAGAATCCATTCTTTCGTAGATGTCAGATAGGTGTTGACGCTTATAACATTTCTAAAAAAGAAATTGTTTTTAGACACAATGAAAAATTGCTTTTTAGACCAGCATCAAATATGAAAATAATTACAACTGCTGCTGCTCTTCGCTTTCTTGGACCTGATTATAATTTTACAACTCAAATTAAATATGCTGGTGAAATTATTAATGGCGTTTTAAACGGTAATCTTTATTTTGTTGGTGGTTTTGATCCAGATTTTACTTCTGCCGATTTGGACACAATGATTATAAAATTGAAAGATAAAGGTATTAATAAAATAATCGGAAATATTTATGTGGATGTATCAAATATGGATTCACTGGATTGGGGACTTGGTTGGATGTGGGACGACGAGCCTTCATACGACTTTCCGCATATGACTCCATTGCCAATTAACAATGCTTCATTGCAAGTTGCAATTTCTCCATCAAAGATTGGCGAAAAAGTAGTTTTAAAAACAATTCCAGAATCAAATTATTTTAAATATACAAACAATATTTTTACTGTTGATAACGATACTTCCAATTTAGTATTAAGTAGAGATTGGATTAACTACAGTGACTCACTAATTTTTGAAGGTGGATTATTTGTTGGTGCTGAGCCAGATACAATTACAATAAATCTAAAAAACACAAATCAATATTTTTTAACTCTTGCAAAAGAAGCATTGGATAAAAATAAAATTATTTTTGAAGGAAAATGTGGTGTTGAATCTGCTCCGCCAGAAGCAAAAACAATTGTAACCAAGCAACGTAATTTTGGAAAAGTAATTGTAAATCTTAACAAAACAAGCGATAATTTAAGTGCAGAAATGACGCTGCGCGCTTTAGCTTTTAATGAGTATGGTAAACTTGCTTCTGCTGAAAAAGGAGTTGAAGTTATTGATAGCCTAATCGTTGAAGTTGGTCTTAATCCAGAGGACTATAGAATAGTTGACGGTTCAGGAGTGTCGCATTACAATCTCGTTTCTGTTGAGTTATTAAATGAAATATTAAGATATATGCAGCAATATCATCCAGAATTATTTTCTATTCTTTACGAATCATTCCCAATTGCTGGAGTTGACGGAACGCTTGATACAAGAATGAATGAAGGAAGGGCTTATAAAAATGTTCATGCAAAAACTGGAACGTTAAGTGGCGTGAGTTCGCTTTCGGGATATCTAACTTCAAAAAGTGGAGATCTAATTTCTTTTTCTATAAATACACAAAATTTTATTGGAAGTACAAGAACAGCGAGATACTTCCAAGACAAAATTTGCGAAATTCTATCAAACATGGAATAAAAAATGAAAACACACAAACAGTTTAATGTATCAACAACCCCATATAATGTTGATTTACTAAGTGGATTGCTCTGGCAGTTAGATATTGAAGGAATAAATGAGGATGATAATTCGCTTGTTATTTTTGCTACTGAAGAAAGTGGAGTTACAAAACTGGAAGTAGAATCACTCCTTTCCAAAGTTAGATTTGAAAATCTTATAGAAACATTTCTTGTTGTTGAAAGCAGCGTTGAAGAAATTAATTGGAATGAAGAATGGGAAAAGACAATTAATGTAATAGAAGTAAGTGATAAAATTGTAATAAAGCCAACCTTTAGAGAATATACTCCAAAAGAAAATCAGCTTGTTATAACTATTGATCCTAAAATGTCTTTTGGAACTGGCGAACATGAAACAACAAAATTGGTTTTGCAATTTTTGGATAAACACATAAAAGACTCAAAAAGAGTTTTGGATGTTGGTAGTGGAACGGGTGTATTGGGAATTGCAGCTGCATTACTTGGTGCTAATCACGTTGTTGGAATTGACAATGATGAGTGGTGCATCGAAAATGGATTAGAAAATATTGAATTGAATAATCTTAATTCGAAAGTTGAAGTTAGACTTGCAGAAATTGACAAAGTAAAAGATGAACCTTTTGATTTAATTTTGGCAAATATTAATAGACACATTCTAATTGATATAGCAGATTCTATCTTGAGACTTTCGAAATTAAAGGGAACTATAATTTTATCTGGATTATTATACACCGATAGAGAAGAAATTCTTAAACTCTATGCTGGAATTGGGTTTAAGCTTGTTGAAGAAAAAAGACTTAACGAATGGATAGCTTTGGTTTTAATTAATGACAATTGATTAAAGTATAAGTTTTATAAAACTACTGTTTAACTTAGTGCTAAAACCTGATATATTTAATTTGTTACAGAAATATAACTTAAAACAAAAACGAAATTAAGCATAAGTATTTACATATAATTTCGTTAATGTTTTAAGTATTTGAGGCATTAGTTTTTTAACTTTGATAACAATTCCACTAAAGTCTTTTTCTCATCATCATTCAAATTCTTTGTTTCTTCATCAATTGATTTTAGATATAACGGGGTTAATTTCTTAATCATATTTTTGCCTTCTTTTGTCAAGCCGGCATTAATGATTCGTCTATCATGACTTGATGGAATACGTTCAGCAAAATTACGCTTCTGTAAATTATCCATTACACAAGTTATATTTGCTCCAGTAACATTTAGTTTTTTACTGATGCTGTTTAATGGCATTGAGCCATTAGTATATAGTGTATTTAAAACGCTAAATTGCGGCGTGGTTAAATTTAAGTGAGCCATTCTTTTTGAATGTGACTTATCTATAAGTTCAAACGTATTTGTTAATTCCCTCCACAACTCTAGCGATAAATTATTTTCTACATGTTCTGACATTTTATTCCTTAATTTTTTAAAATAAAAACATTTATTATTTAAGTACAAAAACCGTACCATTTTAAATTCTAATATAATTCAACTAAAAATCAATTGAAATGCAAATAAGTTTGCACTATGGTGTTACCATGGCTAATATTGAACAGCTTTATAGGAAAGTTATATTGGTATAATTTACATATAAAGGAAAAAACTACTTATTATAAATTCTATTTCTTGCACAACTTTATTATCTCATCAAATTCTTTTTTATCAATAGGCATTACGGATAAACGATTGCCGCGCTGCACTAACTTCATGTTTTGTAATTTTGGATTATTCTTAATCTCTTCAAGAGTAACTGGACGTGCTAACTTGTCAACTATTTTAATATCAACCATAATCCATGTTGGCTGGTCTAATTTGCTTTTTGGATCATAATGTTTATCCTCAGGATCAAATGCAGTAAAGTCAGGATAACCTTCTTTTACAACTTCACAAACTCCAACAACAGCTGGAGTTTCTGTATTACTGTGATAAAATAATACTTTGTCTCCAATTTTCATTTCATCCCGCATAAAATTACGGGCTTGATAATTTCTTACACCATCCCAATGAGTTATTTTGTCTCTTGCTAAATCATCTATAGAATATGCATTGGGTTCTGATTTAACTAACCAATATTTTATTGCCATTCAAAAATCCTAAATATTTTAATTCTTAAGTGCTACAAAATTATAAAAAATTGTAAATTGTATTTGAAAAATAAATAATTGATTGAAGATAAAAAATGAATAGAAAAAAGATAAGTAAAAAAAACGGGTTTTCTAAAATTATTAGTGGAATAGTAATAATTGCATTTATTCTATTTATGGTACTTTATAATTTGCCTAAAACTCCCAAAAGTGGAAACAATAGCGTGAAGAAATCAAGCATTAAATTTCAAAAAGATGGGGAACTTACTTTCCAATCAGCAGATGAAAAATACATTTCAATGATTGATATTGAAATTGCGGATGATGACAACAAACGCACAACTGGATTGATGGATAGACTTTCGATGGAAGAAAAACAAGGTATGCTTTTCGTCTTTCCGCATGAATCTTTCCAGTCTTTTTGGATGAAAAACACTGTAATTTCGTTGGATATAATTTTTGTGGATAGAAATAACGAAATAGTTACAATTCATAAAAACACAGTTCCTTTTGATACTAGCCAATATCAATCGACCAAACCAGCATCGCAAGTTGTTGAAGTTATTGCAGGTTATACTGATTTATACAATATAAATATTGGCGATAAAATTGTCTGGAGAAGGAACTAAAGTGATGCATTGCTGAATTGTTAAATTGTTGAATGGCTCAATTGATAAACAATTTGACAATTAGTCAATAGCAACATGTTTTTTGATTTAATTTAATAAATGGTTCAACTATGAAAAATAATTTTTACAACGATTTTGATTTTGAACGCGTTTCGCAAAGTGTGCGAGAGGAAGATTACAGAACACCATTTCAAATTGACCGCGATAGACTAATTCATTCGTCCGAATTCCGCCGTTTGCAAGGCAAAACTCAAGTGTTTTTACCCGGCGAAAATGATTATTACAGAACTCGCTTAACACACTCAATTGAAGTTTCGCAAATTGGAAGATCGATAACAAATTATCTTACCAAAAAATATTCCAACATTTTTAATTATTCTTATTTTATTGACCAAGATTTGGTAGAATCGGCTTGTCTTGCTCACGATTTGGGGCATCCGCCGTTTGGTCACGCTGGCGAACGAACTTTGAATAACTTAATGAAAGATTATGGCGGATTTGAAGGAAATGCTCAAACTCTTAGACTGCTTTGCGATACTTTTTACACAATTGGCGAAAATAGAAGAGGAATGAAGCCAACTCGCGCTTTTGTTGACGCAATTCTTAAATATAAATCAATTCACTCAAAGTTCGAAAATCCTAAAAATCACTTTATTTACGATTATCAAAATGAGTACTTAAATTTTGTATTTGGTGGAAAGGAATTGCCAAAACAATTTCAAAACACCGAAGCACTAAATAACTTTAAAAGTATTGAATGCCAAATTATGGATTGGGCTGATGATACTGCTTATGCTGTTAATGATTTGGTCGATTCAATTTCTGGTGGATTTATAAATATTGCTAAACTCCAAAAATGGCGTAAAATTAACTTAAATTCCTTAAATGAACTTAAAATTGAAGCGTTAGACCAAATAGAAAAATGGATTAAAGAAGACACATATAAATCAAAATTTGGCTCAGAAATTGGAAAGTTTATCCTTGCTTGTAAAATTGAAGAACGCGATTCGTTTATGAATGATTTAACAAATAGATATAAATATTTGCTAACTGTTGATAACAATAGTTTTGAACTTATTGAAATGTATAAAAAAATTGCTGTCGATTTGGTATTCCGTTCGCCACAACTTCATCAAATGGAGTTCAAAGGTAACAATATGATTACAAAAATGTTCAACGTTTTTGCCGAAAATTATATAACCGAAATTACAGGAATTGAACTTCTGCCAAATTTTACAAATAATTTAATTAAACAAGAAGAAACAATTAACGGAAGAGCAAGATTAGTCTGCGATTATTTGGCTGGAATGACGGACGCTTTTGCACTCACAAACTATAAACGACTTTTCGACCCAGATTATAGCTCAATAGCAGACATTTTTTAAGTTAAAAATGTAGCACAGAATTGTATTCTGTGTTTTAGAATAAAAGGAAAAATTAGATGTTAAGTCCACAAAAAATAACAAAAAATGAACAAGAATCATTAACAATAACTTGGAAAGACGGAAGAATTCACACAATTCCTCTAAAATTTTTACGCGATGAATCTCCAGATGCTGGAAACAAAGGTGAAACGATACTTTGGACACATTATCCAGCAGAGCCTCAAGGTCCCGATAAACCTGGAAAATATGAAATTAAAAACATTCAAGTTGTTGGAAGTTATGCAATTCAAATAACTTGGGGCGATAACTACGATCACGGAATTTATCCTTGGGATTTACTCGAAAAATGGGGTGAATTTTGGGAAATGAAAAATGAGTTAAAAAAGTAATAAAAAATTCATGGTGGATTAAATGTTTATTTAATCCACTATGAAATAGTTTTTATTCAAATATTTCCCTTCGATTCTGAAGAGGAGGTTGATTTCGTTCTATCATAAAATCATCAGAAAAATTAACTCGATTTTTATATTTTGCATGCCCAAACAAATATTCATCATATTCATTAAGCGGACAGCCGCATTTTTTTGATGGACATTCTATCAATTTATAGGCAAATGAAAATCCTTCATAAATATTGCCAATTTTAGTCTTTATTTGATGGCATGGATAAATATTTCCGTTTGAAAACACAACCGCAGCATTAAAACCAGCATTGCAAATATTACCTTTTTGAGCAAAACAAGCTATTTGTGATTCCAAAATGCCAAATAATTCAATTTCGGATTGACTGTAACTTTCGGGGTAAATTTTACCTTCATAATTTCCATAAAATGGAGCAAATGTTAAATTCAAGGAGTTCTCATTTGCAAATTGGATTATACTCTCAACTGAATTTCCAATTTTAGGATACGCCACAGCTTCGGCATAAATGTTAAATCCTTTATTTTTAAGCAAATGATAGTTTTTAACAAATCTTTCCAATAGATTTTTGCTGGAAAGTTCATTAAAATGGAAAGATGCATGAATGTGAAGCACTTTTTCATGATTTATTTCATTTGCAAATTTCACAATATTGCTCGAAATTAAATTGCTATTAAATGAAATAAAATGCCTTTCGGTAATTGATTTACAAGCTTCAACAAAATTTGGGACTAAAGTTGGTTCGCCACCTGTGAAGCTAATTCTAAAAATTTTCCCACTTTTATCTATAGTTTCTATCAATTTATCAATTAATATTGAATTTACTTTCACTTTCGCATCAGTAATTTTTCCAAAACAATAGGCACAATCCAAATTGCAACGTTTTGTAACATCCCAATGTAGCCAAACATCGTAATTTTGATTTTCATTTTTTAGTATTTTCATAGCAAAACTTATTAAAGTTTAATGATTGAAACAAATTTTAGTCAAAATGGAAAAGTATTTATTTTATTTCAATTTTATATAATTTAGCGACTAAAGTTTCTATTTTTTGTTTATCTTAAATAAAGTTAATTTATATACATAAAACTGAAGTAGCTAAAATGAAACAAGTAACCCAAATTATTAAAAGATGATAAAAAACAGAATTCTACATATAGTTTTGCTCGCAGTTTTAATCTTTTCCACAAGTTTTTCACAAATAGAAATTACTCGCAATATTACAATTGATGATGGATTGGCTTATTCACAAGTTACTTGCTCCTTTACGGATTCTAAAGGAATTATGTGGCTTGGAACTTCTGCGGGTTTATCCGAGTGGAACAGCGTAAATTTTAAAAATTATGATAAATCGGACGGACTTCCTTCAACTTTTATCTCTTCAATTTGTAGCGATAATGAAAACAATATTTATGTTGGAACAAGCAAAGGATTGGTTGTAAAAACTGGAAATAAATTTGTTAATCCAAAAACTTTGCCAAAGGAGTTGCAAACTCAAATAAACAAAGTGTTTTTGAGTAAAAATGGATTATTGATAATTTTAACCGAAAATAAAGGAATGTGGGTTAAAAAGGATGATAAATTTTCCAAAATAGAATTAGAAAACAGAAATGAAAAGTTTATACCAATATCTATTCTTGAGCGGAACTCGGGCGAAATTTTAATTGGAACAAGAAATAGCGGAATATTTCAATTTTCCAAAAATAAATTGAAACGAAAAATTTTCCACCCAATTTATAGAAAATTTAATGTTGTTGATATGATTGATGCCAACGGCGATTCACTTTACATTGCTCTACAGGGTCTGGGTGTTGTTATTAATACTAAAAATGGTGAACACAAAGGAAACACATACATATCGGTAAAACATGGATTGCCAAGTAAATATATTAACAGCCTTTTACGTGCCGAAAATGGTGATATTTATGTTGCAACTTCGGATGGAGTTGCCGTTGTAAGTGGCAAAAAAATTAAGAAAATTATTAATAAATTGCAGGGATTAACAAACGAATTTGTGCTCAAAACGGTTTCACTCGGCAATAATTCCTTCCTCTTCTTAACCGAAGGAAGCGGAATTTTTATTTATGAACCAGATGCTTTTGTAACATACACAACCCATAGCGGACTAATAAACAACAATGTTTGGGCAATTGAAGAACTAAATGACGGTTCATTTTGCTTTTTAACGGATGATGGAATTTCATTTTTGAAGAATGGAAAATTTAATTCACTTACAAAAAACAATGGACTTGGAGATAATTTAGCTGTTACAATTCATGAAGACAAAAACAGCAATCTTTTTATTGGAACATACACGGATGGCGTTAATGTTATAAAAAATGGCAAAATTTCTCGTTTAAATGAAAAAGTTTTGATGCCGCTAAATGCCGTTTGGTCAATTCATGAAATTGAAAATGGTAAAATGCTTTTTGCAACTCACACACAAGGAATTGCAGTTTTTGATGGAAATAAAGTAATTGATACGCTTGGCATTAAAAACGGTTTGCCACATACAAGAATTTCTTCAACTTACAAAAGAAAAGACGGCACAATTTTAGTCGGCTTGGAAAATAATGGAATTTACAAACTCGAAAATAATCGATTTACCCCGTTTTGCGATTCGATAAAACACTGTCTCGTTTGGGCAATTTATGAGGATAATAACAAAAACTTATATTTTGGAACAAACGAAGAAGGCTTAATAACTTATTCCGCAAAAGGAATTATTGACACAATAAGCACCAAAGATGGAATGTCGGATAATTCAATTGTTGCAATAACTATTGATAACTTTGGAAATATTTACGCAGCAACCGATCACGGATTAAATATTATCCAATTTGATAAAAATGGTAATTCCAAAATTAGAAACGTTTTAAGAAAAAATGGATTGGCTAACACAGAGTGTAATCAAAGTGCAATTCATAAAGATAGCAAAGGCAATATTTGGGTTGGAACAATTGGCGGCGTCACAAAAATAAATCCACAAAAACTTGATGGAGCCGAAGTGCTTCTTCCAATTAACATAACTAAAATTAAAGTTATGGAAAATGAAATTACCGATTTCGAAAATTTAATTTTTGAATATGACCAAAATGATATTAGTTTCAACTTTGCTGGAATTAACTACAAATATCCAGGAACAGCAAAATATCGCTACAAATTAAGCAATATTGACGAAGATTGGGTTGAAAATAACCAAAATGAAGTCCGTTATGCAAATCTTCCGGCGGGCAAATATGAATTTTGGGTAGCCACAAGCAATCAATGGCAAGTTTGGTCAAAACCAACTTCAATTACTTTCGAAATTACACTTCCATTTTGGAAAACTTGGTGGTTTATTGCAATAATTTCGATTCTTTTGGTAAGCACCATTATTACAATAGTTTACTGGCGATTTACAAGTTTAATTAAATTTGAACGTTTACGAACAAACATTTCGGCTGATTTACACGATGAAATTGGTTCTGGATTATCCGAAATTTCAATTTTGATTGAGTTACTAAAGTTTAATCCAAAAAACGAAAAAGAATTAATAAAAGGATTAGACCACATTGGCGATACAACTCGCTCGCTAATTGAACGTTTGAGCGATATTATTTGGATTGTAAATCCACGAAAAGAGACAATCAAAAACTTAATACTTAGAATTCAGGATAACTACCAAGAGGTATTTTATCATTCTGATATTTCATTAAATATTATAAACATTGAACTATTGGAAAATATTGTACTTCCGCTCGAAATTAAACAGAATATTTATCTAATTACTAAAGAAGCAATTAATAACGCACTAAAACACAGCGGTTGCAACAACATTGATTTTGAAGTGAACAAAAAGGAAAACAAACTTTGTATCGAAATTCGTGATAATGGAAAAGGATTTGAAGAAGAAAATTCGCAAAAAGGCAATGGACTTTACAATATAAAAAGACGTGCAGAAAAAATAAATGCAGTTGCAACAATAAACAGCTCAAAAGAGTTGGGAACTAAAATTAAAGTTGAAGTATATTTGAAAAAATCAATTAAGGCAAAAAATGATTAAAGTAATAATTGTTGAAGATAATCCAACATTTCGCGAAGGAATAGCCGCTTTTATTAATGCAACGCCTGGTTTCAGCTGTCCCAAAACATTTGAAACCTACGAAGCGTTACTTCGCGATGTTAAAGATATAAATCCAGATGTTTTAATAAGCGATATTAATTTGCCGGGCATGTCTGGAATTGAAGGCGTAAAATTGGTGAAAAAATTACTTCCGGAGCTAAAAATTGTAATGCTAACTGTTTATGAAGATGACAAAAGAATATTTGATGCAATCCTTTCGGGGGCAACTGGATATTTGTCAAAAAAAACAACTCCAGCAAAAATTTTAGAAGCAGTTTCGGAAGCTTTTGATGGCGGTTCGCCAATGAATTCCAACATTGCCACAAAAGTTATAAATTTGCTGCGCGACCAAACCACAAAAACTGGAAATAATGAAATTGAAATATCTTCCAAAGAGAGAATTATTCTCGAAAATCTTGCACTTGGGAAAAATTACAAATTTATTGCGAATGAACTAAACATAAGTGTTCACACAGTTCGTTATCACATAAAAAATATCTACACAAAACTTCACGCAAGTTCGCAAAGTGAAGCAATTGCTCAAGCTTACCGAAAAGGAATTTTATAAGTTCTCTGAAAAGATTACAAATTATATCGTCATGAAATAGGTTGACTACAAAAGAGAAAATATTAACCTATTTCAGAATGATACATCTCCTGTTTTCTGCTTTCATTGAGAGAAATAATTTGCATCAACCAATCCCTGATGGGATTATTAAAATAAATTTTAATTGCACTATTGTTTATACATTATCTGCAATCTGCTGATAAGCATAAATTTCTAATAACGCATCTTCCTCTCTAATGAAAAAAGCCCAACTTTTTTAAAAGACAAAAAAAAGCCCAACCTTTTTGTAAAATTGGGCTTTTCAGCTTTTGCTTTCATTTGAAAAGTTGGGCTTTTAAGCTTTAGTTGATAAAAATAATTTGCACAATTCGACTCAAAATACTATCACAATAGGTAGTATTTTTTCGAAAACCACAAAGAACTATCACAATAGGTAGTAGCCCATAATTTTCGTTCATTTTATTTTGAGTACCAAAATAAGTGGAATTATGGATTTAATAATAGTTGACCAAAATATAAATTACACAAAATCGTTACGCGAGTTTTGTCTGGAGTTTGCCAGCTTCAAAAATGTAATTATTTACAGAAATTTGGAGGAATTGCTCGATGCCTACCTTCCTAAAAAAGGAATAATTCTATTTGAATCCAACAAAGAAAATTTGGAAAATCTTGATAAAATCAAAAACATTGGCTCAAATTTGACTCTTGTTGCATTATCCGATAGTTCAAATTTTGAACAAGAGACCGAGCTAATTTTAAAAGGAGCATCGTCCATTATTTCAAAGGCGCAGAAACTTGAATCAATACTTCAAGAAATTAAAATGATTGTAAAGGGACAAAGAATTTTGCCTCAAAACGCATTCGAGACTTTGCGAATTAGCGAAAAAGCGAAGATAAACTCAATTCAAACACCTATAAAATCTGAAAATACATTTTCAAAATTTTTAAAAAGCATAATAAAAATATAATTATTTGGAGTTAAAAATGAAAAAACAAATGCCGTTATTATACGTCATTCTTTTTGTTGGAATGATTTTAAGCAGTATGCTAATTGCACAAACTGCAACAGTACCTGCGGGAACTGGAACAGTTGGCGACCCTTACCAAATTACAAGTGTTAATAACTTGTATTGGATGAGCCAAAATACAAACCTTATTGGAAAATATTACACACAAATGAACGATATTGATGCTTCTTCAACTACAAATTGGGATGACCCTGTTGGTGGAACAAAAGAAGGTTTTGTGCCAATTGGTACTTCGAGTGCTCCTTTCCGTGGTTATTTTGACGGGCAAAATTACACAATAAATGGATTGTACATTAATAGAAGTGGCACGAACGCCATTGGTTTATTTGGTTACACTAATTCGAGCAGCTATTATATAAAAAATGTTAAACTAACCACAGTCAACATAAAAGGAAATAACTCTGTAGGCGGTATCATAGGAAGCAATGCATACACTCCTATTGAAAATTGTTCGGTCACAGGCGATATATATGGATATGGAAATTCTGTAGGTGGAGTTGCCGGGGAAAATTATAATGCTACAATAACAAGTTGTTATTCAACTGCTGATGTTACAGGAGTGGAATCAACTGGTGGATTAGTTGGGTTAAATGCTCAAACTTCTGGAAACACAGCACTTATTGAAAAATCATACTATGCTGGAGTAACTGTTGATGGAAAAGGAAACTTTGTTGGCGGTTTAGTTGGAAAGAATAATGATGGCACTATCACTGAATGTTTTTCCACTGGTAATGTTCTAAGCATTGCAACTTATGTAGCTGGATTAGCAGGTGTAAATAATGGAAGTGATTCACATATCAGCAATAGTTATTCCAAAGTAAGCTTGTATAGATATGGTGGTGGTGCATTAACCACATACTATTATGGTGCATTTGTTGGCAGAAATTATAGCGGAACAATTGAAAATTGTTATTCAACAGGTTCAATTACTTTTGATGATGGAAATGGAACAACCCCAACAAATGCAGGGTTTGTCGGAGATTCATATAATGGGATAGAAACAAACAACTTTTGGGATAATGATGTTTCCAACCAATCAACAGCAACTGGTGCAACAAGCGCAACTACTGCTGAAATGAAAAACTCGGCAACATTTATTTCTGGTGGTTGGGATTTTGTAACTGAAACAACTAACGGCTTAAATAATTATTGGGATGATGATGTAACCGAAGCAATAAATGGTGGATATATGCCACTTGCTTGGCAAGCGGGAACAGACGGCATTTTGAACGGAACACCAAGTGGAACCGGAACAAGCGGTGACCCATATTTAATTGCAACTCTCGATAATTTAATTTGGATTACGCAAAACACAGATAGATGGGAAGAATATTTTAAGCAAACAGCAAATATTGATGCTTCTTCAACAGTAACCTTAAATAGTGGGGCTGGGCTTGTGCCAATTGGCAACACAACAACACAATTCACTGGTTTTTACGACGGACAAAATTATTCTATTTCTAATCTCACAATTAATCGTCCAGCAACACAATATGTTGGTTTGTTCGGTTATACAAGTGGTAGTGCTGAAATATCAGACTTAAATCTACTTGCTGTTTCAATTACTGGCGATGATTATGTTGGCGGTTTGGTTGGTTATGCTTATGGTAATTTAATTACAAATTGTTCAGTTGCAGGAAGTGTTACAGGAGATGATTATACAGGCGGATTGATAGGGGCAAATTCAGATAATACTGTTACAAATTCATATTCAACAGCAAATGTAACTGGTGGCGATTATGTTGGTGGCTTAATTGGTTGGGAATTTAGTTCGACCATTCGAGCAAATTATGCAACTGGTAGTGTTTCCTCTTCTTCCAATGATGCAGGCGGATTAATTGGATACGCTGAGGCAAGCACAATCTCAAATTGCTATTCAAAAGGTAATGTTACAAGAAGTATAGGAACTTCAACAAATTTTGGTGCTTTTATCGGGCAGGTAAGTAGTGATGGTGGAGCATCTTCAATTTCTCATTCATATTCTATTGGTTCGGTTTATTATACTGGAACAACTGCTCCAACAGACAAAGGCTTTGTGGGATATGATAACACCACAGGTGGTGCTAATACTTACACAAACAATTTGTGGGATAATGATGCTTCAAATCAATCAACAGCAACCGGTGCTACAAGTAAAACAACAGTTGAGATGAAAGACTACAGAACGTACACAACTGCTGGTTGGGATTTTAACTACGAAACAACAAACGGCTCAAATAGTTATTGGGATGATGACCAACTTGGAACCGTAAATAGTTTTTACCCAATTCTATATTGGCAAGCCGGTGCAAATGATGAAACTTATGGACAACCAAGTTTGGGTGATGGAACCGAGGGAAATCCATATCAAATTTCAACTTTGAATAATCTTTATTGGCTTTCGAAAAATACAAGTGTTTGGTCTAAATATTTTGTACAAACACAAACAATTGATGCTTCTTCAACATCAACTTGGCATAATGGATTAGGTTTTGAGCCAATTGGACAAGCACCAAAATATTTTGAAGGAAATTGGACTGGAAATTTTGATGAAGTTTATATAATAAACGCACTTTCAATAAACAGACCAAATGAAAATAATGTGGGCTTTTTTGGTAGAACAAATTATGCAACTATAAAATATTTAGAAATTAGTCATTCAGATATTTCTGGTTATGAGTATGTTGGGTCTTTAGTTGGAAACGCGGCGGACATGACAAATATTCAATATTGTTTTTCCACCGATGGAACGGTTAGCGGATATCTTGCAACGGGAGGGTTAATAGGAGCTAATTATCATGTGAATATTTTTAACTCAAAAAATAGTTCAAATGTAACAGGCACTGGGCGTGAAGCTGGCGGTTTGGTTGGATATTTTGCGGCAGGCTCAACAAGTTATAAAATATCAGAATGTAGTAATACTGGTTCTGTTTCAGGAACTTCCTATGTAGGTGGTTTGGCTGGACGAAATGGTGGCTCAGCAATTGAAAAATCTTATTCAACTGGAAATGTTTCTGGAAGTAGTAGCCTTGTTGGAGGTTTTGTTGGAGATAACAACTCTGCAATAACCAATTGTTATTCAAAGGGAAATGTTACTCGCGGTTCTGGAGCAACTGACGAAAGATATGGTAGCTTTGCTGGAATAGCTCGTAATGGCTCTAATTTTAGTTATTGCTACTCAACAGGAAGTGTAATATATACAGACGCTACAAATCCAACAACCAAAGGCTTTGCAGGTTTAGATGAAGGTGGAACTTTTACTGCAAACTTTTTTGATTCTGAAACATCATCGCAATCAACAGGAACAGGAGCAACTGCAAAAACCACTGCTTTAATGAAAACAAATTCAACATTTGTAGATGCTGGTTGGGATATAAATATTTGGAATATTGATGCAAGCTGGAATAGTGGTTATCCATACTTTGATTGGCAAAATTCTGGTGGAACAGCTTTGCCCGTTGAATTAACTTCATTTACTGCAAATTTAGTAGATGGAAAAGTTGAATTAAACTGGGAAACAGCAACAGAAGTAAATAATTACGGATTTGACGTAGAGACGTTGCGTGCAACGTCTGATGAATGGGAAACAATTGGTTTTGTACAAGGCAGTGGAAATAGCAATTCACCAAAAAATTATACTTTTGTTGATGAAAATCCATCAACAGATTCAGCAGAATACAGATTGAAACAAATAGATACCGATGGTAATTATTCTTATTACTCAGAAACTGTAAAAGTTGCTGGATTTGGAATAATGGATGTAAATGATAATACATTACCAACAGAATATAAACTATCCCAAAATTATCCAA
>JAHISP010000015.1 GCA_018818165.1 Bacteroidota bacterium
TAGGCAGAAATTCAACTGTTCAAGACACTGGAGTAAAATTTTGGCAATTACTCGGCATTCCTTTTGCAATAGGTTTGTTTGGAATATTTTATCAGTTTAAGCGAGATTGGAAAATGGCTTCTGCCTTGATGGGGATGTTTATCTTCCTCGGGTATTTAACCGTGTTCTACCAGAACCAGCAGCAACCTCAACCTCGCGAGCGTGATTACTTTTATGTGGGTGCATTCTTTGTCTACTCAATTTGGATTGCACTTGGTACTCGTGGAATTTTAGATTTTGTTACTGAACAATTTAAGAATTCAGCTCTTATGAAACCATTTTATGCTTTCATGATGATCTTAATTTTTGCCGCTGTTCCCGTTACAATGTTGAACGCAAACTATCATACTCACGATAGATCAAAAAATTATGTTCCTTGGGATTATGCATATAACTTACTTCAATCAGTTGCCCCTAATGCAGTGCTTTTTACAAATGGAGATAATGACACTTTCCCTCTTTGGTATTTACAAGATGTTGAAGGTGTACGTCGTGATGTTAGAGTTGCATGCCTGAGCTTATTAAATACTCCTTGGTATATAAAGCAATTAAAAAATACTGCACCATACGGAAGTATGAAAGTCGCTATGGGATTGGATGATAATGAAATTGATAGAATTGGACCATCGCGCTGGGAACCTAGAACTATGCGGCTTCCAGTTCCACAAACTGTTTTTGCCGAGGCTGGTATTACAGATACTGCAATTACAAACAAAGGCAGTATTACATGGTTAATGAATAACACTACTTCTTTTGGTAATATTAAAGTTGTACGAGTTCAAGATATAGCTGCACTTAACTTAATTCAAGCAGCAAAATGGGAACGTCCAATATATTACTCTGTTACTTGTACCATCGATAGCAGAATAGGTCTTGATGATTATTTACAAATGGAAGGAATGGCTTTAAGATTGGTTCCTAAAAAAAATAATAGTCAAAGCAGCTACATTAATGAAAAAATAATGAGAGAACAGTTATTTAACGAACCTGATGGCTATAGTAAAACTTATCAACCTGGATTTAAATTTAGAGGCTTAAATGATTCAACCGTTTATTTGGATGAGAATCATCAGAGGATTTTTCAAAGTTATCGTAATCCATTTTTGTATTTAGGTTTATTTTATTTGGACCAAGGCAAGAAAACCGAAGCTGTTGAAGTGTTAGATGAAATGGAGAAAAAACTTCCACGTTCAAATGTTAAAATGCCTGATAATTTGTTATTTAATTTATCTAATTTTTATCATTCTGCTGGAGCAATGGCTCAATATAATGCAATTGTGAATGAATTAGAACCTATTATGTTGGCTCGTTTGGAAGCTAATCCAAACGATTTCCAACAACAATATAATCCTTATGTAGTTTTACGTGATATATATGAGAACAGACAGGATTATGATAAATTAGTTGAGTTATTTTCAAAACTTGAAAAGGTAATTCCTGGAGATACCAATATTCAAGGAATTGTTGCCCGCTACAAAGCGTTGGCAAAATCTAAGCAAAATGCCGATAGCACAAATAATTAAATTCTAAAACGATTAATCTGTATCGTCCTGAAAAAGGTTGACTCAAAAAAGGAATAAAAGTCAACTTATTTAAGGACGATACATCCTACTAGTTACAACACAGCTATCTGGACGTACTATGTCACCCCTTACCAAAATCATCAAATTATTTCAGAAATCCACAAAACAAAAAACCCCGAAAACGAATGTAATCGGGGTTTTAACTTTGTGCACCCTGCCGGGATCGAACCGGCGACCTGCTGATTAAGAGTCAGATGCTCTACCAACTGAGCTAAGAGTGCGTTGCAAATATACTGTATTTCCATTTTTTATCAAAAACTTTTAATCCCAATTCTATTGTTTCTCTTTGTTAAATTTACATTTTATAATTACAGAGTTAAAAATGAATACAATTACAAAATATCTTCTGCTTGCTTTTATTCTTTTTGTTGGATGTACAAAGGAAGTTGAAGAAAGGAAAATAAATTCAAGCATTAATGTAACAGATGATTTAAGTGTCGTTTTTCAGTCAAATAATGCACCACAAAGAATAATTAGTTTAGCTCCAAATTTAACCGAAATGATATATGAACTTGAGCTGGATAGTTTGCTTATTGGAAACACAAAATATTGCAACTATCCAGAAGAAGCAAAGCAAATTGAAAAAGTTGGCGATTTGTTAACTGTGGATTATGAAAAAATAGTAATGCTTAATCCCGATCTAATTTTTATAACAACAGAAGGTAACTCAAAGGAATCCTACGAAAAACTACTGAAATTAGGCTTTAAAGTTTTTGTTTCCAATCCAAGAAATTTTGAGGGAATAAAAAAAACATTTCGTGATATTTCAAAAATATTTGATCTTGAAGAGCTTGCAAAAAGCAAAATATCCATTTGGAATGAAAGAGTTGAGAGAATTGAAAAAGAGAGCAACACCATTGAGCGTAAGCGGGGAATGTTTTTAGTAAGCCTAAAACCTGTTATGCTTGCAGGAGGAAATACATTTGTAAATGAGTTTCTAAAAACAGTTGGAATTGAAAATATTGTTACCGATACTAAAGCAAACTATCCAATTTTTAGCAGGGAAGAAATTTTGCAACGAAATCCTCAAATAATAATACACACAATTTTTAACAACGATGCAGATAAAGAAATTTCTGAAAATTATCCCGAATGGAAAAAAATTGATGCGGTGAAAAATAAAAGAATAATTTTTGTTGATGCTGATTTGTTTTTTCGTCCTGGACCAAGATATTCAATAGCAGCAGAAGTGCTTTGGAGCAAAGTAAAAGCTTTTGATTATTAATTTTTTAGTTATTCAACAAGTGGAAGTCATTGCGAATACAATGTTTTTTGTTGAGTGAAGCTCTGCAAAAATCTCTTTTGGAACAATCTGCTACAGATTGCTTTACGGATTTTTCCGTTGCGCCTATTACTAGTATTATCTCCAGAGGGTGAATGTTTTTCTTAGTAATTCTAAAACTGTTGCATTGGTGGTTTTATCTGCATTAGCCATAGTTGGAAAAAAAATTTGCATAACTCTTCAGAAATATTATATTAAAGGCAATTCTATAATTATATAAACAGACAAATGGTTTATATGATTACTTCGAAAATTATAAATTAAGAAATCTTACCAAATTTCAAAGAATAAGAAAGATTGATTTTATTGACAATTTGCAATGATATGAAGACTCTAAGTCAGACATAGAAAAAGCGACTAATTATGCATTTTAAGAAATCTCTTAGCTGTAAGTTAGTCTTGCATTACATGTTGTATCAGAAAACCAAAACAGAATTTTATTTGAAAAGGTGGATTATCAGTAAATATAAAGAAAAGGGATTAAATACAGATTATGCACATAATTGATATTTCAATATTTGTAGTATATATGGCGGCAATGCTTGGTGTTGGTGTATATTTTCTTAAACGTAATAAATCGCAGGATGACTATTATGTAGGAAGTCGTAGTATGTCGTCTGTACATATTGGTTTATCTGTAGTTGCAACGGATGTAGGTGGCGGCTTTTCAATAGGACTTGGCGGATTAGGCTTTTTAATAGGAATGTCGGGCAGTTGGATGCTTTTTACAGGCATCATCGGTGCATGGATTAGTGCTATTGTGCTTATTCCCAGAATATACCCTTTGGCTAAAAAACATAATTTTTTAAGCTTTCCCGAGGTTCTTAATTATTTCTATAGTGGTAAAGTAGCTTTAATAGCGGGCATTATTTCGTTAATTGGTTACATTGGGTTTACTAGTTCTCAAGTATTAGCTGGTGCTAAATTAGCTGCTGCAACATTTCCCTCTATAACTATTGTAGATGCAGTTTTATTAATGGGAATAGTAGTAATTGGCTATACCGTACTTGGCGGACTTAAAGCTGTTATTTATACTGATACCATTCAATGGATAATTCTTATGGTTGGTCTAATAGTAGTAGGTATTCCGTTAGGCTTCATCAAAGTTGGAGGATGGGAAGCAATTAGAATTTATTTGCCTGATAATTTTTTAAGTTTTACCAATATTAGTCTTGTCCAATTTATTAACTGGTTAATTACAATCGTCCCTATTTGGTTTGTGGGGATGACTTTGTATCAAAGAATATATGCTTCAAAAGATGAGAAAACAGCAAAAAAAGCGTGGTTTATAGCTGGTTTGTTCGAATGGCCAATTATGGCTTTTATGGGAATTACTTTAGGATTATTGGGCAGAGTAGCTTTTGAACAAGGAATGTTTACCGAATTTGGATATGCTCCAGGAAGTCCAATTGATGAAGAAATTGGGCTGCCTTTACTTTTAGCACATATTTTTCCAGTTGGATTAATGGGATTACTTATGTCATCATATTTTTCCGCAATTATGTCAACTGCCGATAGTTGTTTGATGGCAGCATCTGGTAATTTTACAACAGATATATTAAGGCTTTCAAAACAAAACACCAAGAGTATTAGATATTCACAATTAGCAACATTGGTAATAGGAGTACTTGCTATCATTTTGGCTACAATGATGCAAAACGTACTTGATTTAATGTTGTATTCTTATGCTTTTATGGTTTCAGGATTATTTGTACCAGTTTTAGGGGGTCTATTTTTAAAAAATCCTTCTTCAAAAGCTGCACTGTATTCAATGCTTTTAGGTGGAGGAACTACGTTGGTACTTATTTTATCCAAAATTACATTGCCTCTTGGTTTAGATGCAAATTTCTTTGGTATTTCATTATCGGCAATAGTTTTTGTCTTTATTCAATTACAACATAAGGTATAAATTTATTAAAATGATAACTCATTTTATAAAAATAAAATAAATATATGAATCCCAAAATAATAGCTTTTAGACATGAATTACATAAACATCCTGAAGTTTCCACTGATGAACATAAAACTTCTGAAAGGATAATAAACTTTATCAATGAATACAATCCTGATGAAATTATTAAACTTGGCGAAATAGGAATAGCATTTGTATTTAATGGAAAGGAGAATGGCAAAACTATAGTATTTGGATCAGAAATGGATGCTTTGCCCATCAAAGAGCAGACTGGTGCAGAATATACATCAGTAAACAAAAATATTGCTCATTTATGCGGGCATGATGGGCACATGGCTATTTTATCTGGTTTAGCCCAAAAAATTTCTGAAAATCCGCCAACAAAAGGAAGGGTCATTTTACTATTCCAACCAGCAGAAGAAGTTGGACAAGGCGCGCGCGAGATAACGGAAAACCCAAAATTTAAAAATATTAAGCCTGACTATATTTTCGCATTGCATAATGTTCCCGGATATGAAAATAATAAAGTAGTACTTAAAAAAGGGAGTTTTGCCTCTGCATCAAAAGGTATGACTATTAAACTTACAGGAAAAACAGCCCATGCGGCTGAACCCCATAATGGCATTAGTCCTGCAGATGCCATTTCTCAAATTGTTAAAAACTTGCATGAATTAAGAGATGACAAAACACAATTTAAAGATTTTGTTTTGCTCACAATCATTCACATCCAATTGGGTGAGATATCTTTTGGTACTTCACCTGGCTATGCTGAAATTAGAATTACATTGCGTGCTTTTGAAAATGAAGACATGGAATTACTTACAGAGAATTGCGAAAACATAATTAAGAAAATATCGAAAGCCGAAAAATTAGGTTGCGAAATTTCTTATATGGAAGAATTTCCAGCAACTGTAAATAATGATAAATGTGTTAATATTGTTGAGCAATCAGCTAAGCTAATCAATTTAGATATTGAATATATTGAAAAGCCATTTAAATGGTCGGAAGATTTTGGGTGTTTCACAGAAAAATATGATGCTTGTTATTTTGGCTTAGGTTCTGGAAAAGAACAACCTCAACTTCATAATCCAGATTTTGATTTTCCAGATGATATAATTGAAACAGGAATAAATTTATTTTATACAATTTATAAAAGAGCCTTAAACAATGATTGATATTTCATTAATTACGCTAAATGAAACTGCAGTTGAAAATAATATTACTTTTTTAAAGAAGAAACTAGGTGAAAAAGTAAAAATTTCAGCGGTTGTAAAAGCCAATGCATACGGACATGGTATCGAAGAAATTATTCCAGTTTTTGAAAAATACGGCATTGAGCATTACTCTGTTTTTTATTACAGCGAAGCTATTAGGGTTTTTGATTGTCTTTCGAAACCAGCAACTATTATGGTTATGGGATGGTTGAGTGAAGAAAGCATTAGAGACGCAATTGAAAAGGAAATAGAATTTTATGTTTTTAATATTGAAAGGCTAAATAGTGCAATAAAATATGCTAAAGAACTTAATTTAAGGGCTAAAATTCATCTTGAAGCAGAAACAGGAATGAACCGATCGGGCTTAAATATTGATGAATTAAATAAAGCTATTGCTATCATAAAAGAGAATATAGAATATATTGAGATAGCCGGATTCTGTACTCATCTTGCTGGTGCTGAAAGTGTTTCAAACGACTTCAGGATTCAAAATCAGTTTAAGAGATACAAAAAAATGTTAGCTATACTTGAAGCCAATAATTTGAATCCAAAATATAAACATGCAGCTAATTCGGCAGCTGCATTTGTTTACCCTAAAACAAGATTGGACTTAGTTAGAGTGGGAATTATGCTCTACGGTTTTTGGTCTAGTACCGAAGTTTTTATCCACTATATTAATTCTAAGCACAATAAAATTGATCCTTTGAAAAGAATTCTTAGATGGCATAGCCAAATTATGTCTATAAAAAAAATTAATAGCGGTGAATTTGTTGGTTACGGAATTTCCTATCTGGCACAATCAAATATCAAAACGGCTTTAGTTCCTGTCGGATATTCTTTTGGTTATAGTCGTTCTTTAAGTAATAAAGGGCGAGTTCTTATTCGCGGATGTCGCTGTAGTGTAATTGGTGTTGTAAATATGAACATGATAATAGTAGATATTTCGCATGTGAGTGACGCGAAATTAGGTGATGAAGTAGTCTTGATTGGAAAGCAAGGCGAATTAGAAATAAAAGTTAGTGCTTTTAGCGAAATAAGCGATGAACTTAATTATGAAATATTAGCGCATTTACCCGAATCAATAATACGAACAGTAATAAAGCAATAACAATAGCTTAATTTTTTATCTATCTCAGCACTCTTTTTTTGCACCAACGTTATTGGTTATTAAAATAATCCCTCCTATTTTCCTAAGCGGAAAAGATGAAATAAGTTTAAATTATTCAATATTTGTTATTATAAACCGTTGGATTTATAAATTTGTTTATTTAAGTTGGATTTTTGAAATGTGGAAAATTGATGTTTGTGGCAAATAGTTTGAACGGTATTTTTAGAAAAAATGTTTTAGATAAACAATATAAATTAAATATTTAAAGGCGCGATAAACGCAATACATTATATCAGTAATATTTCGAGATATACGAAATGCGTGTATTGAGACGTTGGCAACAATATAGTCGGCACCCTGCATAATAAGGAAACTATATGAAAATATTCACTTACCTAATAGTATTTGCTATATTGATTATTTCGTGTAAAAATGAACGGATGAAGGATTCTAAAAATTCTGGATATATACAAATTGACAGTTCCAAAATATATTATGAGTCTTATGGACATGGTGAGCCAATAATTTTAATACATGCTGGAGTGACAGACATGCGTATGTGGGATTTTCAGATGGATGATTTATCCAAAAAATTCAAAGTAATACGTTTTGACCAGCGTGGATTTGGAAAATCAAGTATTCCCAAACAAAAATACAACCCTGTTCTAGATATTTTAGCTTTAATGAATTCGTGTAAAATTGACAAAGCACATATTGTCGGGATTTCTCTTGGAGCATTACAAGCAATTGACATAGCGATTGAATATCCAGAAAGAGTCAAGACACTAATTATATCGGGAGCAAGTTTTCCAGATTGGCAGTTGCCTAAAGATATACTGGAAAAACATATTGATTTCACAAGCTACGTACTGGAAAACGGACCGGACAGTGCAGTGAATAGAATGCTCACCGACCCTTTTTGGAGCAAGAGTATTCCTGATAAAAAGTATAAAAACGGTAGAGAATTGTTTGTGCGGGTTTTAAAAGAAAATAAGCAATCCTTTATTGTTGATTGGCAATTGAGAAATCTTCCGATTGGATTACCAGCTAGACTTGAAGATATTGATTGTCCTGTATTGATGTTTAGACCTGAAAATGAGATGCCATCAATTATACCAATTGCCGATACAATAGCGGATAAAATTTCAAATATTAAAATTTCAACAATTGCTGATGTATCTCATTTATTGAATTTGGAGAAACCTGATTATTTTAACATGGGAATAATAGAATTTATAAATGATAATCAATGATATACTGCTGGCAACACATAATATAAAACAGTTGGGTATCAGCTGTATACGAAGGCTTGGTTCCCGCTTCAACTTTTGTAACGGGTGATAGTGAAGTAGCTCCGAAATCCCTAACTTTCATATTGTAAAACGTTATGAGTGTGTGTAGAAAGGCAGATACAGCGGATAATTTGCTACTTAAATACAGAAAAAGGGAAAACGAGATAATGAACAGCCCACGCATAAAACAGCACATTTGCAATTAGCACGATCCAACGCTAAAACCGAAAATTGCAAAAGAGCTACCAAAGCCACGACCTAAATCGTGACTTTGGTATAAATTGCTATTTATTTTGCAATGCAATTAAATTTAATGCACTACCAGCTTTGAACCATTCAATTTGACTTTGATTCATGGAGTGATTTAATTTAATTTCGCTAGATGAACTATCTTTGTGCATAATAACTGCATCAACTTGTTTGCCAGGAGCTAATTCGTTTAATCCAACAAGATTAAATTTATCATCTTCCAAGATTAAATCATAGTCGTTTGGATTTGCAAATGTTAATGGAAGCATACCTTGTTTTTTAAGATTTGTTTCGTGAATACGTGCAAAGCTTTTTACAATAATCGCTTTTCCACCAAGGAAACGTGGTTCCATTGCTGCATGTTCACGGCTTGAGCCTTCGCCATAATTTTCATCGCCAACAACAACCCAATTGATTCCGGCGGCTTTGTATGCACGTGCTGCTACTGGAACAGCTCCATACTCGCCAGTTAGATGGTTTTTAACATTATTTGTTTCATCGTTATATGCGTTTACAGCACCAATAAGTAAATTGTCGGATAAGTTATCCAAATGTCCACGGAATTTTAACCATGCACCAGCCATTGAAATATGATCTGTTGTGCATTTACCTTTAGCTTTAATAAGAACTGGCATATCGGTATAATCTTTGCCATCCCAAGGAGCAAATCTTTCAAGCAATTGCAATCTTTTGCTATCTGGTTTAATAATTACTTCAACGCTACTTCCATCTTCAATTGGGGCAAGGTAACCATTTAAGTCTTTTTCAAAACCATTTTCAGGTAACTCATCTCCAAAAGGTGAATCAAGCTTAATTTCAATTCCATCAGCATTTATTAACGTATCTGTTTCTGGATTAAAGGTAATTTTACCTGCAATTGTAAGAGCAGTTGTAATTTCTGGGGAAGCAACAAAAGCCAAAGTGTTTGGATTTCCGTCCTGACGTTTAGCAAAATTTCTGTTAAACGAGTTAACAATACTATTGCGTTTGTTTTCAGGATTATCCATTCTGTGCCACATTCCAATACAAGGTCCGCAAGCGTTAGCCATAACTACACCGCCAAAATCAGTTAAAATTTTCAACTGTCCATCACGTTCAACTGTTGCACGAACTACTTCAGATCCTGGAGAAATAATAAATTCAGCATTTGCTTTTAATCCCTTTTCCATTGCTTGCTTTGCAATGCTAGCAGCACGGTCAATATCTTCGTAACTACTATTTGTACAGCTTCCTATTAATCCTACACTAAGTTCTTCTGGAAAATCATTTTCTTTAACAGCATTTTTCATTTTTGATAGAGGCCAAGCACGATCTGGTGAGAAAGGTCCGTTTAAGTGTGGTTCTAATTCATCCAAATTAATTTCAAGAATTTGATCGTAGTATTTTTCTGGATTTTCGTACACGTCTTGATCAGCTTTAAGAATATCAGTATTTGCTAGTGCAAGTTCTGCAACATCAGCTCGGTTAGTTTTCTTTAAATAATCAGCCATTTTTTCATCAAATGGAAAAATAGAAGTTGTTGCACCAATTTCTGCGCCCATGTTACAAATAGTACCTTTTCCAGTGGCAGAAATAGTTTTTGTACCTTCGCCAAAATATTCAACAATTGCACCAGTGCCACCTTTAACAGTAAGTTCGCCAGCAACTTTAAGAATTACATCTTTGGGTGAAGTCCAACCAGATAGTTTACCTGTTAATTTAATACCAATAAGTTTTGGCCATTTTAATTCCCATGCCATTCCGCTCATTACATCAACAACATCGGCACCGCCAACACCGATAGCAACCATCCCAAGTCCGCCAGCGTTTGGAGTGTGTGAATCAGAGCCAATCATCATTCCGCCAGGGAATGCATAATTTTCTAATACTACTTGATGAATAATACCAGCTCCAGCTTTCCAAAAACCAGCACCATATTTTTGAGTAACAGATGCAAGAAAATCATAAACTTCAGCATTTTCGTCGTTTGCTCTATCTAGGTCGGCTTTTGCATTATCGCGAGCCTGAATTAAATGGTCTGCATGAGCGGTTGAAGGAACAGCAACGGTTTTTCTTCCAGAATGCATAAATTGTAACATTGCCATCTGAGCAGTTGCGTCTTGCATTGCAACTCTATCTGGAGCTAAATCAACATAATCAACGCCACGTTTATATTCAGTTGTGGTTTCATCCCAAAGGTGTGAATATAAAATCTTTTCTGCATATGTCATTGGTCTTCCAAGAATTTCGCGAGCTTTGCTCACTTTTTCTGAAAAACCAGCATAAACTTTTTGTATCATATCAAAATTTTCAGCCATTATCTTCTCCATTTACTTTAAAAATCTAATTGCAAAAAATACGGAATAATTAAAAATATTGCTAAATATCTTTATGATGTAAAACAGTTTAAAGTCACTCCAGTAGTAATTAAAATTGATTTCAAAAATTAAATACAAACTAAACTGGAGTGCAAAAATTAATCTAACGTGGATTAAAATTCGTTTTTTGCATTTATTATTCTATTTTTGTATTTGGTGTTTTGCATCTGTAAACAACATGAAAATGTTCTTTTAAGAGGAATAGTTAATTTTAATAAAATGAGGATTACTAAATTGAATTTCGAAAAAAAAATAGTATGTATCGGAGCAGGTTATGTTGGCGGACCAACAATGACGGTTATTGCAGACAAATGTCCACAATATAAAGTAACAATTGTTGATATTAACGAAGAAAAAATTGCTGCTTGGAAAACTGACGATTTGCCAATTTATGAGCCAGGATTGCTGGAAGTTGTAAAACGAACTCGCGATAAAAACCTATTTTTTTCAATTGATATTCCAAAAGAAATAAATGAAGCTGATATTATTTTTGTATCAGTGAACACGCCAACCAAGACTTTTGGTGAAGGAAAAGGCAAAGCTTCCGATTTGCAATATCTCGAAAAAACTGCTCATGCAATAGTTGCTGCATCAGATTCATCAAAAATTATAGTTGAAAAAAGCACACTTCCAGTTCGCACTGCAGAAGCATTAGAAAAAATATTAAATAGCAATGCAAAAGGCATTCGATTTGACGTGGTTTCCAATCCAGAATTTTTAGCTGAAGGAACCGCAATTCGTGATTTGGAAAATCCAGACAGAGTTTTAATTGGCTCGCGAGAAACAGAAAGTGGATTAAAAGCACGCCAAACATTAGTTGACGTATACAAAAATTGGGTTCCAGATGAAAGAATAATGAGAAGCAATGTTTGGAGTTCTGAGCTTTCCAAACTTGTAGCAAACGCGTTTCTTGCTCAAAGAATTTCATCAATCAACTCAATTTCGGCTTTGTGCGAAAAAACTGGAGCGGATGTAAAAGAAATTAGCCGTGCAATTGGAGCTGATTCCAGAATAGGGAATAAATTTTTAAATGCTTCAATTGGATTTGGTGGCTCGTGTTTCAAAAAGGATATTCTAAATCTTGTTTACATTTCAGAATCGCTTGGATTAATCGAAGTGGCAGAATATTGGGAAAATGTTATTAAAATAAACGATTATCAAGAGAAACGCTTTGTAAAAAGAATGTTGGAAACAATGTTTAATACTCTTGCTAATAAAAAAATTGTTCTTTTTGGATTTGCATTTAAAGCAGATACTGGCGATACACGCGAAACACCAGCATATTACGTTGCAAAAATGTTGTTGGAAGAACACGCAAATGTATTTATAACTGACCCCAAAGCATTAAAAAATGCGAAGATTGATTTAGCAGAATATGGTGACAGAATTCAATATGTTGAAGATCCATACGAAGCCGCAAAAGATGCTGACGCAATTGCAATAATGACAGAATGGAACTTGTACAAAGAATTGGATTACAAAAAAATATACGAAAGCATGAGAAAACCAGCTCATTTATATGATGGAAGAAGTATTCTAAATCAAGCTGAAATTAAAGAAATTGGATTTGATACACATACTATTGGAAAACAATAATAAAAAGCGATAATTTTTCCAGTAAAATAATCTTCATGGGTATAACCAAATAAGCAAAATATTATATGTTGAAAACTTATGTTAGGTTCTGGATTTTGTTTGAAAACCTTGAAGGTTTTATTTTCGAAAACAATTATTGTGTATTACAGAATATAAAAATTAAACAAATATACTTATAAATAATACAGATTAACTCTGTAAACAATGAGGAAAAAATGAACGTACAATTGTTAGACTTAAAAGCACAATATCAATCGCTAAAAAGCGAATTGGATGCGGCATTGCTAAAAACCGCTGAATCACAATATTTTATAATGGGTCCAGAAGTAACCAAACTTGAGGATGAAATTTCGGAATATCTTGGTGCAAATCATTCTGTTGGAGTTTCATCGGGGACAGATGCGCTACTTCTTGCGTTAATGGCTTTGGATATAAAAGCTGGTGATGAAGTAATAGTCCCTACATATTCGTTTTTTGCAACCGCTGGAGTAGTTTCTCGCTTAAATGCAATTCCCGTTTTTGTTGATAGCGACCCAGTGACTTTTAACATTGATCCAACACAAATTGAAGCAAAAATTACAGACAAAACAAAAGCTATAATTCCTGTTCACTTATATGGACAAAGTGCGGACATGGATGCAATAATGGAAATTGCTAAAAAGCACAATCTAAAAGTAGTTGAAGATGGCGCTCAAGCAATTTCCGCACAATATAAAGATGGAAAATGTGTTGGCACAATTGGCGATATTGGATGTTATTCGTTTTTCCCAAGTAAAAATCTTGGTTGCTTTGGTGATGGCGGAATGACAGTAACAATGGATGCGGATTTAGCTGAATTGCTAAAAGTAAAAAGAGTCCATGGTGGAAAGCCAAAATATTATCACAGCATGATTGGTGGCAACTTCCGTTTGGACGCAATTCAAGCTGGAGTTTTAAGTGTAAAATTGCCACACTTAGATAGCTGGTCACAAGCAAGAAGAGATAATGCAACTCTTTATACAAAATTGTTTGTTGAAGCTGGATTAGCCGAAGAAGAAGGCAAAATATCTTTAGATGAAAATAATAAAGTTTTGCTTCCAAAAGCTGTTTACAAAGAAACTGGGCATAAAAATTATCACATTTATAACCAATATGTGATTAGAGTTGAAAAACGAGACGAACTAATTGCTCATTTGCGTTCAGCAAATATTGGATGTGAAATTTACTATCCAGTACCATTTCATAAACAAGAATGCTTCAAAGATTTGCCAAGTTCAAAGGATGAATATCCAAATGCAGATTATGCAGCAGAGCATTCAATTGCACTTCCAATTTATCCAGAATTGACAAAAGAGCAAATTGAATATGTGGTAAATACAATAAAAGCGTTTATGGAATAGAACAAAAAAGGAAGGCTGGAATGTTGGAATGTTGGAATGATGGAATAAAAGATGGAATATTGGAAAAAACGTGAGCTTGAACATTAATTAACAATTTGGAGTTTTGGAATTGTGGAAATAAAAAGAAAAAACATAAACAGAGGTTACACTAAGCTTAGAGTTTGGGAAGATTCGGTCTTACTTTTTAAATTGGTTTATAAAACAAACAAAAATTTTCCCTATGAATTATCCAAAAGCAGAAACAACATTCTTGATGCCGCACATAGTATTTCAAGAAATATAGCCGAGGGGTATTGTAGAAAGAACCTTAAGGAATATCTTAACTTTCTTAATATTGCACTTGGCTCTTGTGGCGAATTGTTATCTGGAATTATTTCATTCAAAGCTATTGAACAAATTGATGAAATCAATTTTGAAATATTAGATGAGTTACATTTTAAAGTTGAAAATGAATTATTGGGTTTGATAAAATCACTTCAAAAAAAGCAAAATGATGGTGATTGGGAGGATAAATTTTAATGAAAAATTATCCACGTATAGCAACAAACTTTATTCCATCTTTCCATTTTTCCAATATTCCCTTTAATATTAATCAGTAATAAATAATGAGAAAATAGTGTTAAAAACAGAAAATATTAAATTAGCCATAATCGGTGCTGGACGCTGGGGCATGAATCATGTAAAAACTGCAGCTTCGCTTCTTCCACACGAAAATATTGTTGTGTTTGATTCAAATCCAGAAACAGAGCAAAAAATCAGACAAATATCAGATAAAATCCAATATTCCAGTCTTCCATTTTTCCAACATTCCAATGTGGATGATTTTAATGCTGTAATAATAGCCACACCAGCAGAAACTCACTTTGAAATTGCAAAAAAATGTATGCTTGCTGGAAAAAATGTTTTGGTAGAAAAACCAATTACACTAGTTCCCGAAGAAGCCGAAGAACTCCTTAACCTTTCCCTTAGTCTTAACCTTAAGTTAATGGTTGGACATGTTTTGCTTTTTCATCCAGCAGTTTTAAGAATTAAAGATGGAATTGAAAAAGATGAGATTGGAACTCTTCAATATATTTATAGTAACAGATTAAATCTTGGTGCAATAAGAAGTGAAGAAAATGCATTGTGGTCATTTGCTCCGCACGATATTTCGGTAATTCAATATTTGGTTGGAGATAATCCAATAGAAGTACAAGCAAATGGTGGAGCTTTTGTCCAAGAAGGAATTGAGGATTCAACACTAACATTTTTGTCATATCCAAATAATGTAAAGGCGCATATTTTTGTGAGTTGGTTACATCCCTTTAAAGAACAACGAATGGTTATAATTGGCGATAAAGGAATGTATGTATTTGAAGATTCATTAAAAACCGAAAAGTTAAAATTCTACAAAAAAGGTTTCAAAGAAGTTGATGGAGTGATAGAAAAATTTGATGCTGATTATGAAGTAATCAATTTTGAAGAAACAATGCCATTAGCCGAAGAACAAAAGCATTTTTACTTATCAATACTAAATAACACAACTCCAAGAACCGATGGCAAACACGCGCTTGAAGTGCTGGAAATATTGGATAAAGCAACGAAGAAGTTAAAAGCGGAATGATGGAATAAAAGATGGAATGATGGAAAGTTGGAAAGGAAACGGAATTTTGGAATAATGGAAAGATGTGCCAAAGGTCTGTGAGACTCCCTTGTACCATAGCAATGCTGTCAACTTAAGAACAAAAGTCAATTTGTGTGTTCTAAATGTGGCTAAAGCCATTTTTTCTCTATTTGTTTTTATCCAGTCGCTTAAAAGCGACGGTAAAATCCGTTTACTTTAGTAAACGGATTTTAGAAAAATAAAAATTATAATGGCTTTAGCCACATTTGGATCATTAAGTTGACAGCATTGCTTCGGGGGAGCATCCCCTTGTGAGAATGTTGGGATTGATAAAACTAACAGTAATTGTATTGGAGGATTGATTAATGGAATTAAAAAGGAAAAATGTGAATAGAGGATTTACTAAACTTCGCGTTTGGGTAGATGCTATTTCTCTTTTCAAGTTAGTTTATAAAACAAATAAAAATTTTCCCTATGAGGTTTCCAAAAGTCGAAATAATATTCTTGATGCAGCTCATAGCATTTCTAGAAATATTGCTGAAGGATATTGCAGAAAAAATATAAAAGAGTTTCTTAATTTTCTAAACATTGCACTAGGTTCTTGCGGTGAATTATTTTCGGGGATAATTTCATTCAAAGAAATTGAATTAATTAGCGAATATGACTTCGAAATTTTAGATGAACTGCATTACAAAGTAGAGAATGAATTAATTAGTTTGATAAAATCATTACAAATAAAACAAAACGAAGGTGACTGGGAAGATAAGTTTTAAGTTTGTGGAAGTAACTATTCCATCATTCCATTTTTCCACCATTCCCTTAGACGAAAGGAGAAATTTATGAGCGACAAAAATTATTACGTAAACCCCCACGCTGTAGTTGACGATGGCGTTGAACTTGGCGAAGGTACAAAAGTATGGCATTTTTCACATGTGCAATCTGGTTCAAAGATTGGGAAAAAGTGTGTAATTGGTCAAAATGTAAATGTTGGAAACAATGTTACAATAGGTAATTTTGTTAAAATCCAAAACAACGTTTCTGTTTACGAAGGTGTAACTTTAGAGGATTATGTATTCTGCGGACCATCTATGGTTTTTACAAATATCCTAAATCCACGAAGTAAATATCCACAAGTTGGAGCAGAATTTTATATTAATACTCTTGTTAAAGAAGGTGCGTCACTTGGTGCAAATTCAACAATTGTTTGCGGACATACAATAGGACGTTTTGCAATGGTTGGCGCTGGTTCGGTTGTTACAAAAGATGTTCCAGATTTTGCGCTTGTTGTCGGAAATCCAGCAAAAGTTATTGGCTGGTGGTCAGAAGCTGGCGAAAAATTAAACTTTGATGAAAATGGTTTAGCTACTTGCTCAAGAACTGGAATTAAATACAAACTCGAAAATGGAAAAGTTGCTGAAGTAAAATAGTATTTTTCCAATTATATTATTTTTGCGCAAATGGTGCACAATCAAAATTAATTTGTGCATCATTTTATTTTAGGAAAGTGTGGTATTGGTTGAAGAATTTAATAATCAGCACATATAATTTTATCCATAATTTGGAATTATAATGGGTGGAATTGTTTATTGGGGATTGTTAAGAACGGCTGTGGTAATTGTTTTGTTATGGCTTTCTTACGATTATATTAAATCACAATATTTTTGGATTATTTTTGCAATAGCAATTTATGTTGTGTTGATTCATCCAATAGTTTCTCAGTATAAGGAGTTTGTTATGAAAAACAGAAATGTAATTAACAACTCCCTTTGCTCAAAATGCCAACACTTTAACGAAACTGCGGTTCTTTGCATGAAGTATGACGAACATCCAACCGATGATTTTACTCCATGCGACGGTTTAGATTGGGAAGCAAAAAACTGAAATTTTTAAGCCGTCATTGTGAGGGGTTGTGAGGGGTTGTGTATCAGCAAAAAAACGGTGCGTAAAAAAAGTAAAATCCTACGAAGATTTAATGGGCAAGGATAGAGCCACTAAATGGCTACTCAATTAGAAACTGAGTTGTCAGAACATCTTGGTTATGAAAAGCATTCACCCTCTTGAGATAATACTGGTAATAGTCGTAACGAAAAACCGATAAAACGATCAAGACAAATGAAGGGAAAATAGAGCTGACAATACCAAGAGATTATAACTCAAGCTTCGAGCCAATAGTGATTCAAATGTATGAAAAATCACTTGGTTCAATCGAAGATAAATCATTTCTATGTATGCAAAAGGAGTACAACACGTGATATGCAAAGTCCCCTTTTTATCTTTTCTATGTTAAATCTCATTCGACCCAACCCTATTGCTATTTTTTTTAACTTCTCATATATTTTTATAAGATTTGAGAAGGAATTAAAAAAATATTTTTTAAAAATGATAATTATTATTGACATGTATCAAAAATATCTTTAACTTTACTATGAGTGTTGTAGAAATACAACAAACAAATCAGGCTATCAAGGTTGTGCCCTCTACCTTGGTAGCCTTCCCTTTTTTAAACAGACCAGTTTGTTTTTCAACTTAATAAAATTGTATTTGATTAGAGCTCATACATAAGATTCACACAACCGAACCAGCTTCAAAGATATTTCCCAAAATATAAAAGTTTTAACGCTGTTTTATTACCAACTCTTTTTTTTTTATCAAACTGAAAACTCCATTTTTAAGAATAGCATATTTGACATCTTATTACTTATCATGACATATTCATGACAACTTAATAATCCTATTATCGTCAAAACCATCAAACGAAACAATCAATAAACAAAAAATAGGAGTTTATCATGAAAACGGAATTTTATACTAATTTAAAAAAGTACATGATTGCAATAGTTACTTTAATGCTTTTAGCAAATGCTACATTTGCACAAGAAAAATCTTACCAACAATTAGAGCAGAAAGATAGAATTGTTAAAAATTTAGAAAATGGAATTAATTCTAAGAATTTGGGACTAAAAAGAAGTGCAATTTATTTAGCGGGAAAATATGAAGTAGTAGAAGTAGTTCCAGAGTTGATTAAACAATTCAAGGAAAATGCTGAATCTAATATAAGATACCTAATTGCAATAGTTCTATACAAAATTAGTGATCAAAATGGTTTAAGGTTTTTAAATAACATTGCTAAATATGAAAATGATCCAAAAGTTAAAAATGTAATTTCAATAATAATACTTGCACAATCTGACGATAAAGTGTTAGCAAATAGATAATGCATATTATTTATGTTTTCCCCCCGGCAGATTGTTTCATAATTGTTTTTGGATGCAATCTGCTTTTTTATTTCAATTGTTCAAACAACGTTATAATAAAACATGGAATTTGCTATAAGCCTACTTTTTAGAAATGCTTCTAAAATTTTCCTTATTTTTACAATCCAAATTAGAAAGATTATACATGCTAAAAATAAATGAAATATTTTATTCAATTCAAGGTGAAAGCACTTATGCAGGAGAACGTTGCGTATTTGTTAGACTAACTGGTTGTAACTTGCGTTGTACTTATTGCGATACAGAATATGCGTTTTACGATGGTGAAGATTTGGAAATTGATTCAATAATTGAAAAGATTGAATCGTATAATTGTAATCTTGTTGAAATAACTGGTGGTGAACCCCTTTTGCAAAGTGACGTTTATCCTCTGATGACAAAACTGTGCGATGATGGTTTTGTTGTTTTGCTCGAAACAAGCGGTTCACTTTCAATAGAAAATGTTGATAAACGAGTTATTATTATTTTGGATTTCAAAACTCCATCCAGTAAAATGGATAAGAAAAATGATTTTAGAAATGTTGATTTCTTAAAAACCAAAGACGAGGTTAAGTTTGTACTTGGTTCACGCGAAGATTATGATTGGGCAAAAGGTATAATTGTAAAATACAAACTAAATGAAAAAGTCACTATTTTGTTTTCATCCGTGTTTGGAAAAATTGAGCATGTAGAATTAGTAAACTGGATTTTAGAAGATAATTTAAATGTTCGATATCAACTACAGATGCATAAATATATTTGGGATCCAAATAAAACTGGAGTTTAACCAAAGAAGAACGAAAACCGCAAAGGCGGAATGACGAAAAGGAAATTATAAGAATGAAAATTGCAAAAGATTTTAGATGGGAAATGGCGCACAGATTGCAGTGCCACAAAGGCAAATGTTTTAATTTACATGGTCATTCATATAAAATGACTGTTGAGTTTGAGGGAAGTGTCGATTCAAATACTGGAATGGTTTTGGATTATTTTGAAGTAAAAGATATTGTTGCGCCTTTGGTTAATGAACTTGACCACACAGTAATTATTTGGGAAAAGGATGAAATTTTAATTAAAAAAATATCTGAGCTAAATTCAGCTCATGTAATAGTTCCTTTTGAAAGCACAGCAGAAAACCTAGTAGGATATTTTTTAGATAAAATTTCAAACTCAAAACTTCCAAAGGAAATTATAAAAATAAAAGTTCGTGTTTGTGAAACAGAAAACACGTATGCGGAAGATGAAATGATTTTGTAGAGGTAGCTTATTATGCAATCTCTACAGAAATTATTCTAATGCATCTAAAATTTCCTCTTTTCTTTCTTCCGATAGTTCGTCAATTGTTCTAAATGATGTAAGAATAACATCCGCTTGTTGAATAAGCTTTTTCTTGTAATATTTTGGAGCATAAATAGATGCGTCAATCATGTAAAATCGTCCTGTTTTTTCATCTAAATATGAATAATTGATAAATGGACCGCCACCAGATTTATCGCTAAATTTCCAAAAACCTTGACTCATTAGTGCATAATGCTCGTTAAAATTTGCTTGCGTTACCATTGGTTTTGACATTCCAAAAGAAATATCAACACAAACGGAATCATCGCTAACCCTAAAATATTTTTTAGTTTCTCTATTTCTAATATTTATTAAGCTATCATTATTTAAATATTGTGAGTTTGCATTTTCAATCCAATGAACAAAAATCCATCGTTCAACGGGTGTGTTTCTTCCACTTCGTAACCAAACAAAATTGCCCGAAGAGTCGTTTATAGCAAGTTCAATTGCAGGTTGAACATAAATTGACCAACCATATTTGCTTAATAATTCCGCTTCTATTTTTTTATTTTCAAATCTTGGTTTAAAAAGATTGGAAAATAATCTATGGTTAGAAATATTTCTGAAAGAATAAAGTAATTCTTCGTTCCCTTTTAAGATATCCTTTTTTAACTCTTCCACAGAATTGGCAACAATAAACATCACAAGTTGATCTTTTGCCCAAAGATTTTTCTTATTGATAAAAAATTCTTCTCCACTTTCTACAACTTTAGTAACAGACGAATCCAGAGCTTGTTTAATATATGTTGAAATTTTATCTTGCGAATCAAGCGACCCAATAAAAATTATATTCTTTCTGTTTTTAAGTTGACTTAACTTTTCGATATTTTCTCTTTTTAGAATAAATAAATTTTCTGGTTGCGGAGTATATATTATCTTTTCAAAAACATGAAGCATTTCTGCTTCAACTTCATAATAAAGTGATGAATCGGCAATAACAATAATATCATCTTCGTTGCCTATTGCTGGTTTTTGTGAATTTGTACATGCTGAAAAAAGGAATATAGTTGAAAGTGTAATTAAGGCTAGTAGTAGTAATTTATTTTTCATATTAATTCTTTTATTTTTGAAATGGCAAAGTTTATACAGAATCTAAAATAATAAGTTTCAACTGCTATTTCATGTTGTACTTTTAAGTATACCTTTTATTTTAACAGTATATTTAATTAATAAACATATTAAGTACAACTCTGGCATTTTTATTATTAAAAATTTTATTTTTTGAGCAATCTTACATATCTATTTAAACTGGAACGTTGGGTAAAATCAATTGTAAATTTGGCAGAAATAAACCATAAAGCACCGCCATAGTTAAGCAAACTGAAATTGGAATTGTTAAGTTATCATCCGCCCAACCATATGAAACATTTTCTACTATAGCTGAAACAGCAACTGCGGCAAAACCAATTAAATATTCTGTTAAACTTCCCTCAATTTTAGGTGTTGCCAGCATTACTAAACTTCCAAAAATAAAAAATGCTACTGTCCCTTCAAGACTTTTAAAGAGAAATTTATGTTTTCCAAATTTTCTGCCAATTAAAGCGGCAAAAATATCGCCAAATATTAGTACTGCTATGCCTAGAATAACAAAAACTTTTGCAAAAAAGATAACAGTAAGTAATGCTGCAATTAATACATAAGTAGCGCCACTAAGTGTAATTTGTTTTGAGTTAATTTCATGCTCTCTAAGCATAAATCCAAAAATTGAATAGAGTTTCTTTTTATAGGCGGGAAAAAGATAACGGGCTAAATCCATTATTAATGAAAATAAAGTTAAAGGAATTAGCATGGTAAGTGCTAATTCCTTTGTAATAAAATAATATACAATTGCTATTGAAAGGGAAAGGAGATGAATACTTTTTCTGAGTAGCTCTGCTTTGTAATCGATAGTTCCTTTATCAAGCTTTGTCGTCATCTTTTTCGTCTAGTTTCACATCAGTTGTTTTTTCTTCTTTTCTATCTTCTTTTTCCTTTATCATGGTTTTTACATGATCTGGAATTTCTTCTGGTTCATTTTTCTTTAATGGAGGTAAATCTTCACCATTTAAAATTTTGTTTATTTCATCTGCATCCAGAATTTCTCGTTCTAATAATTCTTTTGAAAGTCTATGTAATACATCCATATTTTCTTTTAGAATATTTTCTGAACGAGTCATTGCTTCCATTACAATTATTTTAACTTCTGCATCTATTTCTTGTGCTGTTTGCTCGCTAAATTCTTGATGTTTTGTAACTTCTCTGCCAAGGAATAATTCTTCTTGTTTAGCACCATAAGAAATTGGTCCCATTTTTTCGCTCATTCCCCATTCGCAAACCATTTTTCTAGCAAGACTTGTTGCTTTTTCAATGTCATTTCCAGCGCCTGTAGTAAAATTATTGAAAACAATTTTTTCAGCTGCTCTTCCACCTAATGCATAAGTAATAACACCTTCTAAATATTCTTTAGAATATGTGTGTTTTTCATCAACAGGCAGATAGGTAGTAACTCCTAAAGCGCGTCCTCTTGGAATTATTGTAACTTTGTGAACTGGGTCTGCTTGTGGCGTTTTAAGTGCAACTAGAACATGGCCTATTTCATGATAAGCAGTAATATTTTTCTCTGTTTCAGAAATAATGAGACTTTTTCTTTCCATTCCCATCATTATTTTATCTTTAGCGTCTTCAAAATCAGACATGTCAATTGTAGTTTTATTTTTACGTGCAGCAGACAACGCAGCTTCATTAACTAAATTTGCAAGCTCCGCACCTGATAATCCTGGTGTACCTTTAGCAAGAGTTTTTAATTTTACGCTTTCATCTAAAGGAGTTTTACGAGTATGAACTTTAAGAATTCCTTCTCTTCCTTTCACATCAGGTCTATCAACCACAACTTGTCTATCAAAACGTCCAGGTCTTAATAATGCAGGATCAAGTACGTCAGGTCTATTTGTCGCTGCAATTATAATAACGCCACTGTTTTGTTCAAATCCATCCATTTCAACAAGAAGCGCGTTAAGAGTTTGTTCTCTTTCATCGTGTCCGCCACCAAGTCCTGCACCACGCTGTCTTCCAACAGCATCAATTTCATCAATAAAAACTATACATGGAGCATTCTTTTTACCTTGATCAAACAAATCGCGCACTCTGCTAGCGCCTACACCAACAAACATTTCCACAAAGTCAGCACCACTAATTGAAAAGAATGGAACACCGGCTTCGCCAGCTACTGCGCGTGCCAAAAGAGTTTTACCTGTTCCTGGAGGTCCCAACAATAAAACACCGCGTGGAATTTTTCCACCTAATTTTTGAAATTTGCTAGGTTCCTTCAAAAATTCAATTACTTCTTCAAGTTCTTGCTTTGCTTCATCGGCACCAGCAACATCATTAAAAGTAACTTTTGTTTGAGTTTCTGAAATTAATTTTGCTTTACTTTTTCCAAAGCTGAATATTCCTTTTTGTCCACCAGCACCGCCACCTTGCATTCTACGCATGAATATAACCCAAACTGCAATTATTAAAATCCAAGGTATTATTCCAAAAAGGAGAGTCATCCATTCGTTAGATTCTTTAATAAAAGTGAATTTAATATTTTTATCTTTCCAGATTTTCACTTGGTCTTGAATAATTGGTTCAACAAGAGTTGTTCTAAATTTATCAATATTTTGATTATTGATAAATTCCTTATCTTTAAGTGTTCCTTCAAAGATATAATTATTAGTTTCATCTTTAATTACTTTGGCATTGCTAATTTTATTTGTATTTACTAACACCTCATATTGATCAAAGGTAATTTCCATTCCACTTTTTGTGCCTTCGTTCATAAACTGCATTACAATAACAGCAGCAATAACAACCACGCCCCAACTTAAAACGGATTTAATAACTTTAGACCAATCAAATTCGCCATCTGGTTTTTTTGAATCGCGAATTGGATTTTTATTTGGTGCTTTTTTTTCATTTTTATTATCTGACATTTTTAATTTATTTAACATCTAAACTAAAACTCCTTAATCATTTAATTGATAAATAGCCCTTAAGTTTCTGTATTTTTGGGCATAATCTAGTCCATATCCTATTACAAATTGATTTGTAATTTCGAAACCAATATAATCAATTTTGACATCATATTTCATACTATTGGGTTTTACAAGAAGGGAAGCATACTTTACTGAAGCGGGATTAAACTGCTTTAAAAGTCCATCTATATAATTAATTGACAATCCAGAATCAACAATATCTTCAACAACTATAATATGTCGTTCTGAAATATCTGCATTTAATTCTTTAAGCATTTTCACATTTCCTGTTGATATTTTTTCATCGCCATAGCTCGAAAGCTTCATGAAATCCATTTCGCAGTGAATTGTAATTTGCTTTAATAAATCGGACATAAACATGAACGAACCATTTAAAACTCCAATAAATATTGGTAGTTTTCCTTCATAATCCAAAGAAATTTGCTCACCTAATTCTTTAACGCGTTCGGCAATTTTTTCTTCCGATATCATTGGAACAAATTTTTCATTTCCAATCTGTATATAATCTTTTTGGAAATCTATTTTACCCATAATTTAATTATCCTTTTTGTCTCATTATTTATTTTAACACTTTCATCAATTCTGTGATTAACAATCCAAATAATTTTATTTTCGTTAAGCACAACCATCTGATTTTTTTTATCCGCCGAATTTACTTTTGCCTCAGTTAAAAAATCTGAAACTTTTTTAGTTCCATTTAATCCAATTGGTTTAAATTTATCGCCAGCTTTCCATTTTCTAATCGATAGTGGAAATATAATTTTATCTCCATTAATATATTCAACATTTTTTGTATTAGTGAAAGGACTTTCAAGGTTTTCAACAGCTTCGGCAATAAATATTTTCCCTTGTAATTCTACCTTTTTATTTAAATCCAGCTCAACATTATCAATTTTATTGTCAAAAATATTTTCCATATATATTTTTACAAAATTGCGTTCCCTAATTGCAGAAAGCCTTTCGCTAAGATTAACTCTGCTTCCAACTTGCAAACTAAAAAGAAATTTTATTTGAGAGATATCTTTATATGTTGGAACAATTTTAAATTTTTCTTCTAATGTGTATCTTACAGCTACATTAAAAATTTCAGAATTCATTTTTAATAATAATAAATCTGAAATTTCTAAAGCAAGGTCTGTTTTAATAATATATTTTTTAGAAATATCCTCAGCCACTTTGCTAATTATTTTGTTGCTTTCTTTAGCAATTTGAGAAAATTTAAGAAGATTACTGTCCAAAGCTGGATTTATTTTCTCTTTTAGTTTTGGAATTATTTCGTTCCTCAAAAAATTTCGTGAAAAATCATTTTTTAAGTTTGATGAATCAACTCTAAATTTAATATTATTTGCATTTACATAATTTAAAATATCTTCCTTGCTTGTAGATAATAAAGGTCTAATTATATTTTCACGTTTAATAGGAATTCCACTTGCGCCAGATAAACCAGTTCCTCTAAATAAGTTGAGCAGTAGTGTTTCTGTATTATCATTTAAATTATGAGCGGTAACAATTTTTGTAGCTCCAATTTTTGTCGCATATTCCTGCAGCTTAAAATATCGTAAATTACGAGCAGCTGCTTCAATTGATTCTTTGTTTTTTTTTGAGAAATCTATTACATCTACTTTTTCTGCTTTAAATTGTACCCCTAATTGTTCACAAAATGTTTTACAAAATAGTTCATCCTCATCTGCTTCATCAATTCTAAGTGAGTGATTTATATGCATTGCAAAAATTTCAATTCCATATTTGGATTTATATTTATTAAAAAAGTGGAGGGCAGAAACGGAATCGGCTCCACCACTAAATGCAATTAAAAGTCTGTCGCTTTTTTTTACGAGATCATGGTCGCTAATGAAACGAATAATATTTTGTTCAACAATTCCTTTCACTTTTCCCTTTATAGAAATGAAAATATATTTTGATAAAACAGATAATGCTAGTAATTATAAGATTCCACTAATCTATTGCAAGAATTTCAAATTTAATTATACCAGCAGGAACTTGAGCTTCAACCAATTCGCCTAATTTTTTGCCCATTAGTGCTTTTCCAACGGGGGAAGTTAAAGCAATTTTTCCTTGTTGTAAATCGGCTTCTTCAGGAGAAACTAGTAAGTAATCATAGATTTTTGAGTTATTTAAATTCTTTACTTTTACATTAGAAAGTATATGAACTTCATCTTCAGGAAAAGTTGATCCATCAATAATTTGTGCTCTTGAAAGCAGGCTTTCCATTTTGCTAATTTTTAATTCCAACAAACCTTGAGCATCTTTTGCTGCATCATATTCGGCATTTTCCGAAAGATCACCATAAGACCTAGCTTCTGCTATTGTATTAGCCATCTGTTTTCTGCCATTAGTCTTAAGTTCTTTAACTTCACCTTCTATTTCGCGAAGTCTTTCTGCTGTTAAATAAACAAAATTTGCCACTTAAAAATCTCCATATTTAAAAAAAATTACCACTGCTTTTGCAGTGGATAAGTAAAGGTAACAAAATATTGATTTCATTTCAATAAAAAAAGAATGTTTTAGTATTTGATGTAAACAATATCCATTATTCAAACATGCTTTTTAGCACTAAATTTTTAATTCTTTTTAACCAAAAATATATTATTTAATACCATTTAAATCGAAAAAGGCGGAAACTTTAGGTTCCTCCCAGCCAAAGGATTTACCTATTGTTTCCGCCTAACTGAAGTATTATAGTTTACTTCGAAAAATAAGATTACTTGAGTAACATCATTTTCTTCGTCATATTTACATTATTACCAACTAATTTGTAGAAGTAAATTCCAGAAGTAAGATTGCTTGCATCAAAGTTGAAAGAATATTTACCAGCTGTAAAGTCTTTATTTACAATAGTAGCAACTTCTTGACCAAGCACGTTAAATATCTTTATTGCATACAATCCTGATTCAGGAATTGAAACTTCAATTTTAGTTGAAGGATTAAATGGGTTTGGATAGTTTTGTGCTAACGCAAACTTATTTGGAATTTCAGTTGTAGTATTTACGTCTGTAATACCATCAACTTTTTTGTAGATTGCTCCGCTGCTAGTTCCAACATAAATTGTTTGTGTAGGTTCATCAACCATAATTGAGCTAACTTCAATACCGCCCATTCCTAAACTTGACCAGCTTCCAGACAAAGGAATTGATTTTATTGAAGGAGCAACACCACTTCCAGATTTACCTAATGATCCAACAGCAAAGCTATAAACACCGCCAGCCCATGTGCTAACATATACTTTCTCGCCATAAACAGAAACTGAATAAACAAACATGTTTGGCAAGCCAATGTTAATTTGTCCCCAGCTTTCACCATTATCTGTTGATGCATAAACGCCAGCACCAGATGTGCCTGCATAAAGAGTATTGTTTGCATCTGCTGCTATTGACCAAACACTTGCATAACCAACTGGCAATTCAACCCAAACATTGTTGTCAAAGTCAAATCTTAAAACACCAAGTCCAAATGTTCCAACAAACAAGTTGCCATTTGCAACTGTTAAAGATTGAACAGCATAACTGCTCATTATAAGACCTTCGCTCATTTCTACCCATGTTGCACCGTTATCACTTGAAGAGAATACTCCCACGCCCCAAACAGCAGCGTAAAGAACACCATCAAGAGATGTAATTGAACGAACATCGCCATCTAGAGCTACTTTATTCCAATCTGTTCCATCTTGTTTGAATATGCCACTTTCTGTAGCAGCATAAATACTGCTATTAAATTCATATAGTGACCAAATATAAGAAACTGACATTCCGTCGTTAAGTAACGTGAACCCAATACCATCGCTAAGGTAAATGTTTCCACCAACTGTACCAACTAAAAGACCACTGCTGCTTTGATAAATTGACCAAATCATTTCATTTAGACCGCTTGAACCTACTTCAACCCAATCGTTGCCTGTTTCGCTATCGTCACCATTATCTGGGTTAAACTCAACATTAATAACTATTGGAGCACTTGATAGATTGTTAGCTTCGCCACCCTCAACTTCTACTTGATCAAAACCATTAATTTCTGCACAGTTTGTAATTTCTGGGTTTCCATAAATATTACCATGGAATGGAGCAAGATTCATTTGTCCTTGTCCTTCAAAATATTTACAAATCATTTGACCATGAATAACACCAGCTACAAAGTTTACTGTTGCTTTTGGAGCAAGAACTGAACCACGAATATCTATTCCACTAATTTCTAAATTGCTAGCTGCATGGAAATTATAAAGAACGTTACCAATTGCAGTTCCATTTACTTCTAACCCACCAGACCAAGTAACATTATTTCTATTAACATTTACTAATACAACTGAACCATTAGGAACATCTATTTGCATACTGTTTGCTGCAGAAAGATCATTTCCATCAACTTCAAACACATTTAATATTGGTTCGTTACCAGTAAGAGTTAAACCGCTCCACTCAAACGTTGTTGTTCCAGTAACTGGTTTTGTAGCCAACAAAGAAGAAAGTGCATTTAAATCAATTTCTGCTTGAGCAAAGTCAACAGGTAGTGGATGTGTAATATCAGCTTTAATAACTGAGCCATCACTACATAGGTTAATTTGTGTTATATCTGCATGATTTCCATAAACAACATTTCCATTATAAACTTGACCTGTTGTATATGTGAGGTTTCTTCCAACAACAAGTACATCGGCGGTGCCATTTGATGGATTTAATTTATCACCAACACTATAATTACCAAATGTTGCATTTCTACCAACTGCAACTTTACCTTCAGTATCTGATGATGGTTGAACAGCGTCTTTAATTACAAATAAATTGTAAGGTGCTGCTGCTCCAAAATCAAAAGTTGGAGCTTCGCTCATTGCTAGATAATCAACTTTTACCGAAATAGTTAAGCTTTTGCTATCACCAGCATTAAGATCGCCAACAGTCCAGATTCCAGATGTTTCGTCATAACCAGCTGGTGCTGAAGATTGGTACACTAATCCAGTTGGAAGTACGTCAGTAACTGTAATTCCAGTTCCGTTTGTTGTGCTATTGTTTGTAATAGTAATTGTATAAGTAATAACTTCTTCGTCATTTGGAGTTGTATTACTTGCTGTTTTAACAATACTTAAATCAAAGTCATTTGTTGGAACTGTGTACATTCCAGCATCTAATGACATATTATTATCGCCAGCAACAAGAGAAACACATTCTGTTTTTCCGTTTGTTACATCTGCATCAGAATCTTTTTCAACATCTGAGCCTTCATTTATTGATGTAAATAAGTAACCATTTGGAAGAACAAATTCTACATAATAGCTACCTGGTTCTAAATTGTCGAATAAATAATTTCCATCAGAATCTGTAGTGGTTGTTGAAACAAATGCATCTAAACAAGTGTAAAGATTAACCACAACACCGTTTACACCATCTTCATCTAAATCTTGAATTCCGTCTTTGTTATCATCATACCAAACTTTATCGCCAAGTGATGCTTTTTCAACACAAAGAATTTCAACAGTGTGGCTATCGTCATAGCGAATATCATCAACATAATCACCGTTTGGCATTTGAGGATGACCAATTGCATATGCTTCATTAACAAGATTTCCACCACAAACTACATTGTTTGTAGAGTATGTTCTTGTAATAGTCCAAGGTTCACCTGGTTCAACAACACCATTAGCTAATGAATGATCTCCATTTGGGTTTATCATCGCATCATATATTGTGGCGCCACCAGCTAGAACTATATCGCCAGTATTAAAAACTGTGAAAGTATAAGTAATAAAATCGCCAGCAGTAACTGATGCTGGACCTGTTTTCTCGAAAGTCATTGCTGTGTGAAAAAATCCAAAATCAACTGTAGGATTGTCTTCACAATTAATAGTAACTGTTGCGCTATTGTTTTCGTCGCCATCACTATCTAGTTCGTCAGAGTTACCTTCGTTTGAAGGAGTTAAATACCACTTTTCACTTGCAGAACTTTCAAAAACTCCACCAGCATTAAAGTTAACATCAGCAACTTTAACCGTGTAAGTTCCATTTGCTAAAGCTGTAAATTCATAGTGTCCAGTATTATCTGTATTGATAGATGAAAGAAGATTTGCACCATCATATAATTCAACAACTACATTTTCAATACCAAGTTCAGCTTCGTCTTGAATTCCGTTTACATTTGAATCGTGCCAGATATAATTACCAAGTGTGCTTTCGCAATCTTGAATTGTTCCTTCACAAGTTAAATCACCTTTATTAACTGTTCCATTATCAAAATTTTCATTTATTGCAGTAGCAGCGTCATTAATTTGACTATAAGTATAATTTGGATTAGGAGTACCACCAATTGCCGCATTTGCAAGAGCAAGAAATTCATAAATGGTCATTCCATCAAAATCACCACCATCAAAAACTAAACTTCCCAATGGGGTTAAATTTGAACCTAAAACACCAGCATCGTGAAAATATACATTCAATGTTAGTGCAACAAGTTGACCAGCTAAAATTCCAGCTGATGTTCCATGTTCTGGATTTTTATAATTTTGGGTAAAATAGCTCGAAGTTCCCCCTGCTGGTAAAAATTCCTTAACATCATCAGAGTTTTCTAAAAGTAGCTTATAATTACCTCCAATAGTTAATCCATCAGGGAAGACATTTTCAAAATTGTTTTTTCTAATTTTTCCTGGACCACTATTATCTTTGCTTCCCCATCCACCTTGTGTAAATGTTGTATAATTCTCTAAATCGCAATCGCCTGGTGTGTACCAATTTACTTCTGCAGTAGCTGAAGCATTGGCAATTGTTGGTGTTGCAAGTACCATCTTTTGTGTACCATTTGGATTTGCGATATGAAAATATTGTGTTCCATGAGGAATTACTGCTTGAGCAGTTGCTGTAATTAGCGCAATACTTCCACCATCTTGAGACAATGTAAATGAAGCTTCACCATTTGCATCTGTTGTTACTTGAGCAGTATTTAACGTACCACTAGTTGTGGTCAAATTAATTACTAAACCAGCAAAAAAGTCTCCATCAGTGTCGTATGATGAAATAACAAAATTAGCAGATTCACCATCATTTAAATTTTTAGAAGCAGGAGTAATTGTAAAATAATCAGGATAAACAGATGAAGTTGCATTTGCCTCTACATCTGCAATAATATCATTTACTCTTGTTTTAATTTTCGAAGATTCTATTGTTGAAGCGTCCAAACCATCTGAATAATGCCAAATAGCCGTCTGAATTGCAGAAGCTTCTTCTTTTTCGCTTAAGGTTGTAACGTTATCAGTAACAAATGGATAATAATTATTTAAGATGTAAGTTATCTCAATTGGTGTTGGTCCCTCATCAGTATAAGGGTTTGAGTTACCAGTTGCCCAATTATGACCAATATCGATACAATAAAATTTTACACTACTCCCATCAACAGTTGCATTAATTGTACCCGCCCAGTCATTAAGAGTGCCAGAACTGAGTGGGTTCTCAAATTTAACATATTGACCTTTATCTGTACTGTTAACAATTGCAGTACTAGTACCTTGTGCATCCTTCTTGTTTCCATTTTCTGAAACAGAAGAAAATTTTGCAATATTCTTTTGTGAGGATGCTTTATCTTGTGCGATGGATTGCCCGATAAACAGAAGAGATAAGAATATGATTGTAAAAAAACCAAATAGTGTGTTTTTTTTCAATTTAGTCTCCGTTGTTATTAATTAAAATTTGTTGTTTTTTTTTTTGCTTTTTACGCATTCTTTGTTCGCAATTTTAATGCCAAAAACAATTGATTTAATTATCGATTATTTTTAATGTTTTTAAATAGCAATAAGAATTTATTGTGTTTCAGAATGAGAAACACGCTATTTTAATGTCTTATTCTATTACATAAACTACTTAAATTTTAAATTATTCTATGTTTAAATTTTTAGATTTTCCTCTTTTTAACGTTCAATTCTTTTTTTCTAATACTTTTTTTGACATAATAGCGACCTAGAATCTAACTTTTTTTAAGTATGTATCAATATGAGAATAGCATCTTTTTTGTAAGACTGATAACATTAACCAAAATAAGACCTATAAAAAAAAAGTAACGTTGTTCAATAAATTATTACTCTGGAAATAAAAGCGATTGATTGTATCTTTGTTCAACTAAATAAAAATTTTTGAATAAATATTAGAATTAGGTTTTACAATGGATTCATATTATCAAATAATTGGATATGTTGGCTCGTTATTAGTAGCTTTATCACTTTCCATGAAAAATATTCGTCTTTTAAGACGAATAAATATTGTTGGTGCTTTTACATTTTCAATGTACGGATTATTAATTGGAGCGATGCCTGTTTTTATATTAAACGGATATATTGTACTAATTGATATTTACTATCTTTACAAAATGTACACCACAGAAGAACAATTTAAAATGGTTCCTGTGCTTGATAAAAAACATAATTATCTAAAATTATTCTTGGAATATTATCTTAATGATATTTTGCAATTTTTCCCCAACTTTAATAGAGACAAGCTAGATAGTTTAGAATGTTTCTTTTTACTACGAGATTTACGTCCCGTTGGTCTCTTAATATTTGAGGAAATTTCTAACAAGGAAATTAAAATTCACATTGATTATGTAATTCCTGAATATCGCGATTTAAAATCGGGAAAGTATTTGTACAATTCCGAAATTAAATATCTTAAAAATCTTGGATATGAATTAATTTCCACAGAATCTAATGTAAAAGCACATGTTAAATATTTAATAAATGTTGGCTTCCAAAAATCTTCGGAAAATAATTTGCTCTATACAAAAGTAATACTATAATGAATCCTTTTTCATTGTTTTTCATCAAATTGTATTAAATTATTGGAGAATTTTATAAATGGAACTGAAAACTCAGCCAAAAGTTGTTATATTTACAACACCAACTTGTAGTTATTGTAATATTGCAAAAAGATACTTCAGGGAAAAGAAAATTAAATTTACAGATGTTGATGTTTCAAGAGACCAAAGGGCTGCTGCAGATATGCAACGCAGAACTGGTCAACAAGGTGTACCTGTAATTATGATTGCAAATAAACCAATTGTTGGATTTGATAAAACTAAAATTAATAATATGTTAAACATAAAATAACGGAGTTAATATGAAAGTAAAACCATTAGACGACAGAGTTCTTGTTGAAGTTGCTGCTGAAGTAGAAAAAACTGTTTCTGGTTTAATTATTCCAGATACTGCTAAAGAAAAACCTCGTATGGGTAAAGTTGTTGCAGTTGGAACAGATGAAGATTTACAAGAATTAATTAAAGTTGGCGATAATATCCTTTTTGCAAAATACGGTGGTGAAGATATTACTGTTGGTAAAGACGAATATAAAATAGTTCAACGTGCAGATATTCTTGCTGTAATAGAAGATTAATTATTTAATATGTTTGCAATGAGTCTTCATTTAGACAGCGTTGCAATTAAAATATATTTAGGTTTAAAACCAATCCTAGTAAATTAGGATTGGTTTTTTTTTAGCTTTTCGATATATGAATAAATTTTACATCCAACGCAATAACTAAAAATACCTTCAAGTGAAGCAAATAATATTAGCATAGTACTTAAAATTATTGAAATTGCTTGGAAATTTAGAACCGCAAAAACCAAAATTAGTGAGCTCATAATAAATCCTAATTTTGCAGCAAATATTTTAGGACTTCCATCAATTAATTTGGGCTTATTATTAGTAATCCGTAATAAACTTTTACTTAATCCAGTATAAAAACTATACAGAGGGTCAATAAATCCTCTAATAAAAAAATCTATTGCCAAGAATGCAATTAATAATTTATATGATGTTACTATAAATAACGCAACCGAAATGGCGGATAAAAGCGCATTTATCCTTGCTGCTTTTTCATCTACTTGTTTAAACGATATGGGACAAACTTCACTCAATAAAAACTCCTTTTTATAAAAAGACAATAACTCTATTTTTCTGTTACACAATTTACAAAAATTTTCTAATTATGTTTTATGTTTATAAATAAATTTGTTATAAAATTTACTGTTCTCTTAAACTCAGTTAAATCAATATTCAAAAAAGAGATAAGAGGCAATGAAAAGGGAAAATGTTGGTTTTAAAAATTCAAGTAATCTTCAATTAATAAACAATGTTATTTGAATTACACTGCACAACATTAACATACTATTGGAATTTTTGGGTTTGTGGTAAAAAATAGGTTAAAAGCAGTGAACAAATTTTGCTCACTGCTTTTTTAAAAACGACTTAAACTTTATCTAAAGCTTGTTCTAAATCATAAATAATATCTTCAACATTTTCAATTCCAACAGAAAGACGAACTAGACCATCTGTAATTCCTGCAATTTCTCTAATTTCTTTACCCATTGAAGCATGAGTCATGCTTGCTGGATGTTGTATTAAAGATTCAACTCCGCCCAAACTAACCGCAAGTTGAGATAGTTTAACTGAGTTCATTAAAGTTTCGCCAGCAGAAAATCCACCTTTAACTTCAAAAGTAATCATTCCACCTTGGGCTTTATGTTGTCTTTGTGCAATTTCATATTGAGGATGTGATTTTAATCCAGGATAACGAACCCACGCAATTTTTGGGTGAGCTTCAAGCCACTCAGCAACTTTTTGAGCAGATTCACAATGACGTTCCATTCTTAAAGCAAGTGTTTTTAATCCACGATGAACCAAAAAAGAATTAAATGGATCAATAACTCCGCCAGTTTGATTTAGTGTTTTTCTAAAATGTTTGTAAGCTTCCTCATCTTTAACAATAACAATTCCACCAACAACATCTGCATGACCGTTTAGGAATTTTGTTAAACTATGAAGCACAACATCGGCACCTAAATCCAAAGGTTTTTGAAGTGCTGGGGACATAAATGTATTATCAACAACAAGTTGAGCATTTGCTTCGTGTGCAATTTTGGCCGTTTCAACTAAATCTGCAATTGCAAGAGTTGGGTTTCCTGGAGTTTCAATGTAAACAACTTTTGTGTTTGGCTTAATTGCGTTTTTAATTGCATCTAAATTTGAGGCATCAACGAACGTGGTTTCCACTCCAAATTTTGAAAAAACTGTTTTTAATAAAGTAACTGTTGGTCCATAAACAGCTTCTGAACAAACAACATGATCTCCTGTGGAAAGAAGTGCAGAAAATACTGTATGAACCGCCGCCATTCCACTTCCACAACCAAGTGCTTTGTGACCATTCTCCAGTGCCGCAATTGCATCTTCCATTGCCTCTATTGTAGGATTAAGCATGCGAGTATAAATATAGCCCTTTTGCTCACCTTTAAATAAAGAACCTCCATGTTGAGCTGATTCAAATTTAAAAGTTGATGTTTGATAAATTGGTGGCACAACGGGTCCGTGTTCGTATTCTCCTATTCCCGAATGAACACATTTTGAATCAAAACCTAGATTCTTGACTTTTGACATTTTTAATTTCTCCTTTTTAGTCAAAGACTACAATAATTTTTAAATATAATTTATGTTCTAAATTATATTTTTAATAAATAAAAACAAAAAAATTCTTCTACATTTTATTTGATTAAGATAATTCGTTATCAAGGTTCCGAAAATTGGTTTAACTTATTTTTACAATTTATCTTATTTTTAACAAACAAGATTTAACCTATTCTAATAATTCTTATTTAATAGTAAATATTAATTTTCTAAAGGAGTTGGCATGAAAAATTCACTAATTATGTTATTAGCTATTTTAATCAGCATTCTTTTAATCTCCTGTTCTGATGACAGTTTAACAAATACTAAAACAAGCAAACCTGGATATGACTTTAATGGGGGATTTGAAACTTCTGTAAATAAATTCAATGACGACGATGGTTGGATCCCAACTATTCTGCCTGAAACTAAAGAATTTACAAATTTTGTTTGGGGAGCAGATGAAAAACATTCTGGCAACTACTCGGTCGCAATAAGTATAGATGCAAATCACCCAACAGATAGATTGATAGCATATAATTGGACAAAACTATTTAAACCATTTGAAATAAACAATGAGTATGAAGTAAAAGGCTGGATAAAAACTTTGAACTTGCAATCTTCTGCTTTTATAGTAGTACAATGTTGGAATAGTAGTAATGAGATGGTTGGATTTTTCACAACCCAAAGAGAGCATCCTATTGGTGGAACAACCGACTGGACAGAAGTTAAAACTAAATTTACTCCTCCAGAAAATACAGATAATGTAAGAATAAGATTAGGACTCGGGGCTCCAGAAAATAGCGGTTGTGAAGTTTGGTTTGATGATATTAATATTGAGGCCGTAAAATAACATTTCATTAATGCAAAAAAGCCGTGAATATAATCCACGGCTTTTTAATATTTACTTAAAGTTTCAGAAAAACAAATTTTACATTTTACAAAGTTGGATTTTCATCTTCCTCAACTTCTTTTCCGTTTCCATTTGTATCGGCAGTATCGTCAAAAACTACTTTTGCAATATCTGCAATTGAATCGTCTTCCTTAAGTCTAATTACTCTAACGCCTTGAGTATTGCGTCCCATAACACGAATATCTTTAAGTCCTTGACGAATTACCATTCCTTGAGTAGTAATAATAACCAATTCATCGTTATCATTAACTTCCATAAGTGCAATTAGCTTACCGTTTTTATCACCAGCTTTAATGGTTTTAATCCCTTTACCACCACGGTTGGTAACGCGATAGTCTTCAATGCTACTTCGCTTTCCGTATCCTTTATCTGTAATAACAAGCAAAGCTGAAACGCTGCGAACAACAATAAATCCAACAACTTCATCACCAGGTGAAAGTCTTATTCCTCTAACACCTGTTGAAGTTCTGCCCATATCACGGACTTTTGATTCTTCAAAACGGATTGCCATTCCATCTTTTGTTCCAATAATTAAATCATTGTTTCCATCTGTCATTTTAACAGCTATTAATTTATCGCCAGGAATTAAATTTATTGCATTAATTCCACCACGACGAACATTTGCATATGCAGAAAGAACAGTTTTTTTAATAGTTCCATTTTGAGTAGCCATAACAAGGAACTTATCGCTTGTATATTCTTTAACCGTTACAAATGCTGTAATTTTATCATCTTTGTCTTTTTCAAGAAGATTTACTATTGAGCGTCCACGAGCTGCACGACCAACATCTGGAATTTCGTGAACCTTTAGCCAATAAGCACGACCAAGGTCTGTAAAGAACATTATATATTGATGAGTTGAAGCAATAAACATATGTTCTATAAAATCTTCATCCTTAGTACCGGCACCGCTTACTCCACGTCCGCCACGAGCTTGTCTTCTGTAACCACTAACTGGAAATCTTTTTATAAATCCGCTATGAGAAATTGTAACAACAACATCTTCTTCGGCAATTATATCTTCTAGTGAAAATTCTTTAGGGTCATGAATAATATCGGTTCTTCTTGCATCACCAAATTTATCTCTTACTTCAAGAAGTTCTGTTTTAATAATTAAAAAACGTTTAACTTCATCTTCTAAAATTCCTTGAAGGCGTTCAATTAATTTAATTACTTCTTTATATTCATCTTCTATTTTTTGGCGTTCAAGACCAGTAAGTCTTTGTAAACGCATATCTAAAATAGCTTTTGCTTGTATTTCGGATAAACCAAATTTGCTCATTAAATTATTACGAGCTGTCTCTGTATCTTGCGATGCTCTAATAGTTTTAATTACTTCATCTATATTATCAAGAGCAATTATGTAGCCTTCCAAAATGTGCGCCCGTCTTTCGGCTGCTTCCAATTCATATTTTGTTCTACGAATTAAAACATCCATTCTATGATCAACATAATGTTTAATCATTTCTTGTAAGGTTAGTACTTTTGGAATTCCTTTTACAAGTGCAAGCATAATAACACCAAACGTAACTTGCATTTGTGTGTGCTTAAATAATTGATTTAAAACCACAGATGGTTGTCCATCACGTTTTAGTTCAATAACCACACGCATTCCATCTCTATCCGATTCATCTCTAAGATTTGAAATATCAGTAAGAGTTCCAGCACGAACCAATTCAGCCATTTTTTCAATTAAGTTTGCTTTATTAACTTGATAAGGTAACTCTGAAATTATAATTGATTCGCGATCATTTTTATGGGTTTCAACATTTGCTTTAGCCCTAATAACAACCCTGCCTCTACCTGTTGTATAAGCAGAACGAACTCCTTCATAACCATAAATAAATCCACCAGTAGGAAAATCTGGAGCTGTGATGTGTTTCATTAAATCAGCAGAAGTAATTGTTGGATCATCAATATATGCAACAACACCGTTTATTGCTTCGGTAATGTTATGTGGAGGAATGTTTGTTGCCATTCCAACCGCAATTCCACTAGCACCATTAATTAACAGTGTTGGAATATATGATGGCATAACAGTAGGTTCTTGAAGAGAATCATCAAAGTTTGGAGCAAAATCACATGTGTTTTTTTCAAGATCTTTTAGCATTAATTCAGAAATTTTTGACATACGAGCTTCGGTATAACGCATTGCAGCAGCCGAATCTCCATCAACCGAGCCAAAGTTTCCTTGTCCATCAACTAGTGGATAACGCAACGAAAATGATTGAACCATTCTAACCATGGAATCATATACCGCGGTATCTCCATGAGGGTGGTACTTTCCTAGCACTTCACCAACAATTCTTGCTGATTTTTTATATGGTTTGTTAAAAGCTAAGCCAAGTTCGTGCATTCCGTATAAAACGCGACGGTGAACTGGTTTAAGACCATCGCGAACATCTGGCAGCGCTCTTGAAACAATAACAGACATCGAATAATCGATGTATGATGATTTCATTTCATCTTCAAGAGTTACTGGTAAAACTTTTTCAAAAAATGTAGCCATAATTTTTCTTCTTTTTATATATTTTAAAATTTATTAAACATCAATTCTTGCATATTTAGCATGTTTTTCAATAAAAGCTCTACGTGGCTCAACATCATCACCCATAAGAGTTTCAAATATTTTATCAGCTGCAGCAGCGCTTTCTATATTTACTTGCAATACTGTTCTTGTTTCAGGATTCATGGTTGTGTCCCAAAGTTGTTCTGGGTTCATTTCACCAAGACCTTTGTAACGAGAAATGACAACCCCTTTTGGAAGATTATTTTCATCAAGTTCAACTTTATCAGAACCATTTGCTTTAAATCTTAATAGGACTTTATCTCTTTCTGCTTCATCATAAGCATAAATTTCTTCTTTCCCCTTTTTAATTTTGTAAAGCGGAGGTTGAGCAATATATATTTTTCCTAATTCCACAAGTGGTTTCATGTAACGATAAAGAAATGTTAATATTAAAGTACGAATATGGCTACCGTCAACATCAGCATCAGTCATAATTATTAGTTTTCCATAACGAGCTTTTTCTGGATTAAATTCTATCCCAATTCCAGCACCTATTGCTGAAATCATAGCTTTTATTTCTGTGTTTTCTAAAATTTTATTAAGCTTTGCTTTTTCAACATTTAATATTTTTCCCTTAAGCGGAAGTATTGCTTGGAACCTTCTATCTCTTCCCATTTTAGCAGAACCGCCCGCTGAATCACCTTCCACAATATAAATTTCTGTATGCTCTGGATCAGTAATTGAACAATCAGCTAATTTTCCTGGCAAATGCATTGTATCTAAAACATTTTTACGTCTAACTAATTCTCTAGCTTTTCTGGCTGCTTCTCTTGCTTCGGCAGCTCGTGTACATTTTTCAATAACTTTTTTACCAACTGCTGGATTTTCTTCAAGGAATTCATTTAATTTTTCACCAACAAGCATTTCAACTATTGATCTAACTTCGCTGTTGCCAAGCTTTGTTTTTGTTTGTCCCTCAAATTGTGGTTCTGGAACTTTTACAGAAATAACTGCTGACAAACCCTCTCTAAAGTCATCTCCAGTAAGAGTAATTTTACTGCTGTTTTTAATTAAATTATTCTTAGCAGCATAAGTATTAAAAGTTCGAGTTAGTGCTGTTTTAAATCCAGAAAGGTGTGTTCCACCTTCATGAGTATTAATATTATTTACATAACTAAGAATATTATCTGAATAAGAGTCGCTATATTCAAAAGCTATTTCAACTTGAACATTGTCTTTTTCACCTTCAAAATACACTGTTTTGTGAAGAACATTTCTATTTTCATCTAAATATTTAACAAACTCAAGAATTCCACCTTTAAAGTGATATGTTTCATCGTCACCCTCTATTTCGTCTTTAATTGTAATAGCAATATTTTTATTTAGATATGCCAATTCTCTCATTCTTTCTGCAAGAGTAGAAAATTTAAATTTTGTTGAAGCAGTAAATATTTCTGCATCTGGCATAAAAGTAACTTTAGTACCTGTGTGCTTTTTATTTACTGTTCCTATCTCTTTAACATCATATTGTGGAATACCTCTTTTATACTCTTGAGTATATATTTTTCCATCTCGTTTAACTTCAACAACCAACCACTCTGATAAAGCATTAACAACAGAAACGCCCACTCCATGAAGTCCACCAGAAACTTTATAAGAATCTTTATCAAACTTACCACCAGCGTGCAAAATTGTCATAACAACTTCAAGAGCAGATTTTTTTTCAATTGGATGAATATCAACAGGAATTCCACGTCCTCTATCTTCAACAGTAACACTTCCATCTTTATTGATTGTTACAAAAACTACATCATTGTACCCACCAAGGGCTTCGTCAATACTATTATCAACAACTTCATTTACAAGGTGATGTAAACCGCGTGTACCAATATCACCAATATACATTGCGGGTCTTTTTCTAACCGCTTCTAAGCCTTTAAGTACATTTATATTACTCGCTGAATATTTATTACTCACTATTTTTATTCCTTACCTTTTATGAAATAAATTTAATTCTGTCTATTTCTATATCATTTATATTGTTTTTAATTTTACTAATTATTGCAGCTTGTTTAAGATTTAACTCACTTCTCCAAACTGAATTTTCAACTTTTAGAAATAAAATTTTTCTGTTAAACTTTATAGCTTTAGCAATTGTTTTTAACTCTGGAAAAATTTCAGAAAATTTATTAATAACTTCTTCTTCCTTTGCTTTTATTACAATTTTACTAAACTCTTTTTCCTTAAAAAGAATATCCGATATACTTCTAAAATTATTAGGCATTAGTAATTTGCCCATTTTTAATATTTAGAATAAAATCGTTATCACTTTTTGTTAAATAATCAAAATTGGATAAATCTGTTAACGTTATAAATGCTTGACCAATTTCTTTCAAATATTCGCTTATTTTATTTGCTCTAAAAGCATCCAATTCACCAAAAATATCATCCATTAAAAATATTGGGGTTCTTCCAATAATATTTTTAAGATAAAAGAATTCACCAAATCTAAGAGCAATTAAAAATGTTTTATGCTGACCTTGAGAACCATATTTTTTTAATTCATTTTTATTTATTCTAAAAATAAATTCATCTCTATGTGGTCCAACTAAATTTGTTCCTCTTGCTATTTCCAAATTTTCATATTTTTTCAATTCACCATTAAAGGCGGTTCTAATATCACTTATATCAGAATTATTAAGAAACGAATATTCAATTGATGGAATTTCTAAGTTGTCCATTATTTTTTTATAAGAAATTTGAATGTATTCTTTAAATATTTTTAAGAACTTAATTCTGTGTTCAATAATTTCTGTACCTTGATTAACCAGCGACTCTGTCCAAACATTAAGTTCATCAAAAAGTTTTTTCGATTTACTTTCCTTTATTTGATTAAGAAGGGAAGATCGCTGTTTCAAAGTTCTATTATAATCCAACAAAATTTTTAAATATGTACTGCTTGCCTGTGAAATAACCGAATCAAAATATTTTCTTCTATCACCTGGTGAACCTTGTGTTATTAAATGATTTGCAGGTATAAGAGTAACAACAGGAAATTTTCCTATTAAATTTGCGGCTCTTCCAATATTTTTTTCATCTACAAAAATTGATTTTTTATTTTCATCTTTGTTAAAATAAACTCTTACACTGTTATTAGTTAAATCAGTAAAATTTCCAATAACATTAAAATATGATTCATTAAACGAAACCACTTCCAAGTCTTTAGATTGAGTTAAATTTTTTGATGTACAGAGATAATAGATTGATTCTATAAGGGAGGTTTTACCCTGACCATTTCCACCAACAATATAATTTAGATGTTTTGAAAAATTAATTTTTGTTTCACTGTGTAATCTATAATTTTTCAATTCTATCTTATTTATAACCATTTTTAGTTATTTAGCCGCACTGGCATAATTAACATCATTAAATCTTGTTTTTCATTCTTTACACTTGGTACAACTATTACAGCTTTATTTGCTGAATGTAATCTAAATATAATTTCTTCTTCTGAAACTAAATGACTAAGTACATCATTTACATATTGAGAATTAAAACCAATATCAATTGGAGTTCCGCTATATTTACAAATAATATTTTCTTTACCAAAATTACCCATATCAACGTCTTCTGCTGATATTTCAAGACTATTTTCCGAAATAGAAAATTTAACTCTACGAGTGCTTGAAGTAGCTGAAAATAGCATCATTCTTTTAATAGCTGATAATAATTCCTTTGTTTTAAGCTGTAGCTCAAATTCATTTTCTAATGGAATTACACTTCTATACTCTGGATATTTTTGTCCAATCAACCTTGTTATTAATTCAATATCATTTAATTTAAATGATATATGTGTATTACTCATATATACTTTTACATCTTTTTCATCTAAAATCTTTTGAAGTACAGAAATTGCTTTTTCTGGAACAACATATTTGTCTGTAATTTCTTCTTCTGGTTTAATTGTATGTTTTAAAAGATTAGCAAGTCTATGACCATCAGTTGCAACAAATCGTAAACCTTCTTCTTCAAACTCAAGTAGTGTTCCCATCATTGCTGGGCGCATTTCTTCTTTACTCATTGCAAATGATGTAATATCAAAAGCATTTTTTAAGTCGTAACCATTTATTAAAACTTCTTTTATATCGTCTTCTTCTGTAGGAAAGGTAGGAATTTCTGGATATTCATCCGAACTAAGATAACTTATTGAATATTCGCCATTATCTGTTTTTAAATTTATTTTATGATTATCTGTAATCATAAAATTTACTGTAGTATCACCAAGTGATTTCAAAATATCGTGAGTTAATTTTGCTGGAACAACAATTGAAATATCACTTTCAGCAACAATGCTAATTGAAGATTTCATTGAAATTTCTAAGTCTGTAGCAATAATTGTTAAAAAACCATCTTTAATTTCAAAAAGAAAATTCTCTAAAATTGACATTGGTGTTCTTGTTGGAACGGCAGGAATTATCTTTGTAAGTAACTTTTCTAATTCTTTACTATTGACTTTAAATTCCATTAATTTACTCCGAATTTTATAGTTTATAACATGGAAATATACCAAAACTAATACATTTTAACAATTTAGTTATTTTAAATAAAAAATTTACAAATCAATAGAATACGTTACATTTATTTCATAATTTTTAATTTTAACTCTTATACACACAATTATTAATATTAGTTTATTTCATTTAAATATTTAATAATAATAGTAGTAATGTTAATATGTTAATAAGTCTTATTTGTTTTGATTTTAATGTAAAAATAAAATATTTTCACTTATGTAAATTGTTAGTAACTATTTTATAAATATAGGTTGCTAACAAATAAAAACTTACTGAGTGTAAAGTGAGTTTTATCAACATATTTTACACGCACAACTAACATGTTATCAACATATAAAATTGACTAATTTTTGAGATTATTATGACAAAAAAATATATAATTCTGATTCTTTTATTTTCAGTTAAAGCTATATTTCCTTGCACTACTGCAATTGTATCTGGCAAATTTACAAAATCTGGAAGACCTTTATTACTAAAACATAGAGATTCTGGTTTTGAACAAAATAAACTAATGTTTTTTGAGGATGGAAAATACAAATATATCGGATTAGTTAATTCCGAAGATAAACTTGGGAAAGAAGTCTGGGGCGGAGTTAATAGCGAAGGTTTTGCTATAATTAATTCTGCTTCTTACAATCTAAAACCTGATTCTGATACTACAAAATTAATGGATAAAGAAGGCATTGTTATGAAATTAGCACTTCAAGAATGTGCAACAATTAAAGACTTTGAAAATTTGTTGTTAAATATGAATAAACCACTTGGAGTTGAAGCTAATTTTGGAGTAATTGATGCAAAAGGTGGAGCCGCTTATTATGAAACAAATAATTTTACTTTTAACAAAATAGATGCAAATGATTTAAGCGTTGCTCCTTTTGGATATTTAATAAGAACTAATTATTCATTTGTTACAGATAAAAATGATGGATATGGATATATTCGTTATAATACAGCAAATGAATTGTTTTATGAGGCTGCTATTGAGGATAATTTATCTGTTAACTTTATTTTACAAGATGTAAGCAGATCTTTAAAACATTCCCTTTTAAATGTTGATTTGAAGAAAAATATTGAAGTTAGCGAAACTGAAAACAAACTAATTTTATTTCAAGATTTTATTCCAAGAAATAGCTCTTGTGCAACCATTTTAATAGAAGGTGTAAAACAAAATGAATCGCCAGAATTAGCAACACTTTGGACAGTTTTGGGTTTTCAATTAACTTCTGTAGCAATTCCAACATGGGTTAAAAGCGGATCAGAATTACCAAAGTTATTGCTTGCCGATAATTCAGGAAATGCTCCTCTGTGCGAAAAAGCATTAAAATTAAAAGAAGAACTTTTTCCTGTAAAACTAGGAAATGGAAGTAGTTATATAAATATTTCAAAAGTAATAAATAAAGAAAAAACAGGAGTTCTTCAAAAACTTAAACCTTTGGAAGATAATATTTTGAATAAAACATACGAAAAACTATCCATTTGGAGAGATGAAAAACATCTTCCAAAAGAAGAAGTTAAAAACTTATATAACTATATTGAAAAGGAAATTACACAGTTTTATAAAAATGAATTTGATAAATAATTAACCTATAGGCACAATAAACGAAATCCGTAATAATAGTTACATAACTTAATATACACGCAATGTGTTTATTGAGAAGTTGCGCAAAATTCCTAATTATGATATTTATATATATAGAAGGAAAGAAATGATAAAAGAAGAATTAGATTTTAAACTTTGGTCAACAAAAATAACTAGATTCAATTCTGCTAAAAGACTCTATAAATGGAAGAAATTCATACATATATCATTACTTATCATTGCAATTTATCTTGTTATTCTTTCTGTTATTATTTTTTCGGGAAACATTAAAACAGACGCATTAGAGGTTGCCAATTTTATTAATATTTGTTTATCTATAGTAATTTTTTCTATGGGATTAGCAATAAATCTAAATGACATTGAAAAAAGAGCGGAAAAGCAACATGAATGTGGAAGAAAAATCAGTAAACTATTAAATCAATCTAAATCTGCTGAAGCAGATATTGAAAAAATTATAGAAGAATACGATAAAATTTTGGATAACTATGAGAATCATGCAACAATAGATTTTTATTTGTTCTGTCTAAATCAAAGAAACCGTTTTAATTCGAATCAAAAAGATCGAATTCCTAATTTTTTGCAATTGTGGATTATTACCCCAATAATGAATTTCATAATTTTTTATATTTTATATTTTGCAATAATTATAACGCCAGGATTATTTATTTGGAATATTCTGAAATTGTAGCACTGAACATAATCAGTAGCTTTCTATAACATAGCGTATATGACGTTACAACAAAAAATTAATCAACTTTATCATTAGTTAAATTGGTTGGTATTTCAACAATAAAAGTTGTTCCTTTTCCTAACTTACTTTTTACCCACACTTTTCCGTTGTGCGCTTCAACAATTTTTTTTACAATCCAAAGACCAAGACCTGAACTACTTTCATTACCAGTTGGTTTTGCTGATAGAGTTGCTCCCTTTTTAAATATCTTTTTTAGATCTTCATCAGATATGCCAACACCAGTATCGCTAACTTCAATAGTTACTTTTGAATTAGTGAAAAAAGCTTCCAGAATTACTTCTGTGTCTTTTGGTCCATATTTTATTGCATTATTAATAAGGTTATCAATAACTTCCTTAATCTTATTTGGATCAAAATAAAAGTTTGGTAATGTGGCTGAAGATCTGTTTATTATTCTAATATCTTTTTTGTTTGCATATGCATTATTAATTGTAAAAACAGTATCAATCACTTTTTTTAGAGAAGCATCTTCTAATGTTATTAAATTTTGTTCAGTGTTATTTGAAATGGATGTGGATAATTCCTCGGTTAATTTAAAAATACTCTCAGAGGAAGCAACAAGACCTTCCATAATTTCTTGTTGTTCTTGAGCAGTTAAATCAAAATCATCTAATAACTGAATTAAACCTTTCATTGCAGCTGCTGGATTTTTTAAATCATGAATAGCAACGGCGTATAATTCGTCTTTCTGAATATGTAAATCCTCGAGTTGACTTTTTTTGACCAAAAGGTTTTCTTTTTGATTTAATAATTCAACATTGGCATCCTCAAGATTTCCAATTATTCGTTCCATCTTTTTTATATTAAAATTTAATGTTTTATTTGCAGCATTTAAATCAGAATAGCTCTTTTTTAAAACACTATATGCTTGATCTAAATTAACATATTCCTCTTGCTCAGTTATTATTACTTTTTTATTGGTTTTAATAAATAATAAGTATAGAATTAAAATAAATTCGAGCAAAAGAACAGAAAATAAAATATATAATGCCATTGGCGGAAGACTAAACAAGCTTTTATTCTCAAAATTTGCAATACTCTCTCTTACAATAAATTTAATATTTGTTGGAATTATTTCATTATTTTCATCAAAATAAGCCTGAACGTTTAATATATAAACGCCCTCGGGTAGATTTGCAAAAGTAATTTTATTGTCTGTTATTGTCTTTTTAATCTCACCGTTATTGAAATCTATCAAAAAAGATAAGGGGGATGAAGATGAATATTTATATTTTCTTCCAAATACAAATGTAATTTTATCAGAAGGTTCAATAATTATATCTGATGAAAAGGCATTTTCCAATAAAATATTATTTATAAATATTTCTGATATTTCTGTTTGAATATCATCTGCAAAAACAGTGTTAAAAGACAAACCGCAACTTAAACTTACTATAATAATAAAAAATACTTTTTTCATTTTTCTTACAATATTGTTTCTAATAAATTATTGTCGAAAAAAAATGTGGAATTTAAACGCATAAACCAAATAAATTATACAACATAAGTTTGCTTTGCTTAGATAGAATCAATAAATTGGTATTATAATTAGGAGAATTGTATGACAGACAATATAAAACTTTCCATAACTGTTCCAGTTGAACCAAATATTATTTATAATGCTTGGCTTGATAGTAAAACACATTCTGCATTTACTAGAAGCAAAGTTCATATTAATAAAAAAGTTGGAAGTAGATTTACGGCAGTTGATGGATATGTTGAAGGTGAATTAAAACAGATGATTTTATCAAAACAAATAGTTATGAGCTGGCGTACTACAGATTTTCCGGATGACGCAGAAGATTCGTTATTAACTGTTAATTTTGAAAATTTAAATGGCGCGACAAAAGTTGTACTTTTACATGAAAATCTTCCAGAAGGCGATGGTAAAAAATATCGCAAAAGTTGGAAAGATAATTACTTTGTTCATATGAAGGATTACTTTTCTTTATAGCAGTATCTTTCTTTAATACTAATAATCTATTATGTCAGAAGAGAAAAAGAAATTTGTTGCTAGCCTTAAGTTTCCATTTCTCTTTATTTTTCTTGTTTGTGTAATAGAACTTATTAGCTACATTTTTGACTTAAATTTTGTACAGCTTGGAATTTTACCACGTAACACATATGGATTAATAGGAATTTTAACAGCCCCATTAATTCATTCTAGCTTAGAACATCTTTATTCAAATGTTATTCCTCTTTTCGTTTTAGGCTCGTCAATTTTCTATTTCTATCCAATAAGTTCAAAACAAGTAGTTACTATCATTTATTTTTTTACAAATATTTTAGTTTGGATATTGGCTCGTGAAAGCTATCACATAGGTGCTAGTGGAATAGTATATGGACTTTTTTCCTTTCTTCTTTTTAGTGGAATTTTCAGAAAAGATACTCGAGCAATTACACTTAGTTTACTAACAATATTTTTATATGGTGGTTTAGCTTATGGAATATTTCCTACGAAGGAAGGTATATCGTGGGAATCGCATCTGTTTGGATTTTTAATAGGTATATTTACTGCCTATAGTTTTAGAAAAAAAGACACTTATAAAAAGTATGATTGGGAAGACGAAGAACTGGATATAGATGTTCGTGAACTTAAAATTTCACATAAAAGAGAAACAGAGGATTTTTAAATGAAATTAATTGTAGATGAAAATATTGTTTTGGGAAAAGAAGCTTTTGAATCTTTTGGTCAAGTCGTTTTCCAAAATGGAAGAGCAATTACAAACCACTGTTTGAAAAATGCGGATGTATTAATAGTTCGTTCAATTACAGATGTAAATGAAAAATTACTTAAAGAAACTAATGTTAAATTTGTTGGAACAGCAACAATTGGAACAGATCATATTGATTTAGATTATCAAAAAAAAAATAGTATTCAATTTTCAAGCGCGGCTGGGTGTAATTCTTTTTCAGTAGCTGAATATGTTTTTTCAGCTATCTCACATTTGGTAATTAAACACAATTTAAATTTATCAAATATGAGTATTGGTGTTGTTGGATATGGAAATATTGGAACCAAGGTTGTTAAAATTGCAAAAGCTCTTGGAATGAAAGTTATAATTAATGATCCTCCACTTGAAAGAATTTCTAATCAAAATATATTTTCACCACTTGAAGACGTATTAAAATGCGATATAATTACATTTCATGTGCCGTTAAATCTGGATGGAATTGATAAGACGGTTCACCTTTTAAACGAACAAAATCTTTCAAATTTAAAAGAGAACACAATATTAATTAATTCGTCTCGAGGACCTGTTGTTGATAATAATGCTTTAAAAATGAGACTGAAATTAAAAAATAATATACACACCGTTTTGGATGTTTGGGAAACGGAGCCAAATTTTGATATAGATTTATTTAAATTAGTAGAAATTGGAACTCCGCACATTGCTGGCTATTCATATGAAGGTAAAATTAATGGCACAAAAATAATTTATGATGCTTTATCAAATTATTTAAAAACACCAGCTACTTGGAAACCAAATTTTGATAAGGTTGTAGATAACAAAATAGAAATATCGGATAACGAAAATTTTGTGCAAATTATTCAAAAATTATTTAACAAATCATATAAAATAATAGATGATGATTCTTTGATGAGAAAAGTCTTTGATTTTGCTGAAGATGAAAGAGGAAAGCATTTTGATATGCTAAGAAAAACTTATAGAAAAAGAAGAGAGTTAAATAATTATGAAGCCATAATTAAAACCGAGAATTCTGAATTATTGAACCTATTAAAAGTATTACGAATAAATGTTTTGTGAAATTTGAAATACACAACACAAAAAAGACTTTGCCAATATGAAAAAACAGACACTTAAAATAATTTTAATTCTAATGGCTTTATTTTGTGCTAATTTGTATTCGCAATCAAAATCTGGATTTCAAATAGCACGCTTAAAATATTCAGGTGGCGGTGATTGGTATAATGATCCATCTGCTGAGGTAAATCTTTTAAAATTTGTACAGAATGAAACAACCATTAAAGTAAATCCAGAGTATGTTTTTGTTGATGTTTCAAGCAACGACATTTTTAATTATCCGTTTTTATTTATAACAGGGCACGGTAATATTGTACTTTCCGAAAGCGAAGTAAGCAGATTAAAGCTGTATTTGGAGCGCGGAGGATTTATTTATATTGATGATGATTATGGAATAGATAAACCAATTAGGCGAGAAACAAAAAAAATATTTCCAAATCAGAATTTTGTTGAACTACCATTTAATCATAAAATTTACCATGCTTTTTACAACTTTGAATATGGTCCACCAAAAACTCACGAACATAATAACAATCCACCACAAGGGTTTGGTTTGTTTATTGGAAAAAGATTAGCTGTATATTATACCTACGAAAGCAATCCTAGTGATGGATGGGTGGATAAAGAAGTATATAACGACTCAGATGCAAAAAGATTGGAAGCTTTAAAATTTGGAACAAACATTATAATTTATTCATTATCAAACTAAAAACTTTGAACGAAATAGATAGCAAAATAAACAATGTAAAAAATAGACTTAAACGCCTTTATAGAAAAATTAATTTTATTAATTTATTAAATGGCTTGTTAACACTAATTATAATTACATTAGCAATAAATTTAATGCTGTCTCTGTTGGAGCAATTGGGTTTAAGTTCTGTAAAAGAAAGAACAATTCTTTTTAGTGTTGGAATTTTGTGTTTTACTGTTGGGTCAATATTCTTTGTACTAATTCCAGCCGTAAAAATTTTTAAGCACTTAAACACAAAAGACTACCATAAACTTGCCAAAATAGTTGGTACATATTTTTTAGAAATTGACGATAAACTGCTTAATACATTTCAATTGTATGAAGATAAAAACAAATCCGAATTAAAAGATGCTGCAATTATTTCTGAAATAGTTAAAACAGAAAAATATAATTTTAATTCAGTTATTTCGTTTGTGTCATTGAAAAAAAAAATATTGATAGCAATAACGGCAATAGTTTTAACAGTTATTGTTTTTGTTGCTTTTGAATCTTTGCGAAATTCAACTTTGAGAATTATTAATTATTCCCACGAATATATTATTCCGCAGAAATATTCATTTTTTATTGAACCTCAAAATACTACTGTTACAAAAGGGGAAAATGTTTTAATTAAAATTGAAATTATTGGTGCTCAACCTTCCTATGTTACTTTGTTTTTTAAAGACACAGAAAATCAAAATTATCAAGCGAAAACACTTACTCCTGATTCAAATAAAATATTTAACTACACAATAAATTCAATAGTAAACACAACAAATTATTTTGTTTCTTCTGAAGATATCAAGAGCAATGAATTTACTATAACAGTATTGGACAAGCCAATAATAAGTGAGCTTAAAATTAAAATAATTCCACCTAGTTACACAAACATGGAAAGCGTAATTCAAAAAGATAATGGAAATATTTATGCTATTACAGGTAGCAAGGTAGAATTATTAATTAATTCCAACAAAGAGCTGTTAAAAGGCTCAATACATTTTAGTGATAGCTCAAATGTAAATTTAATTATTGACAAAACGGAAGGACAAACTAGCTTTAAAGTTTTGAGGGATAAAAATTACAAAATATTAATAGAAGACATATTTGGGAATAGTAATGACACTCCTATTGAATTTGCTATAAAAACTAAGCAAGATCAGTTTCCAATTCTTGAAGTGGTAAAACCAGCGGATGATATTGAACTAACAAAATCGGAAATGGTTTCAACAGAACTAATTATTAAAGACGATTATGGTTTTGATAAATTAATCTTAAGTCATAAACTCACAAAAACTAATTTTGGAAATATTGAGGATTCTTATTCTTCGAAACTAATTCCAATTAAGAATAAGTTTACAAGCCAAGAGGTTTATTACTCGTGGGTTTTATCGGATTTAATGTTAGCGTCGGGTGATATTGTATCGTTTTATTTTGAACTTTTTGATAACGATAATGTTAGTGGACCGAAGTCCGTTAAATCAAAAATATATCAACTACGTGTACCAACTATGGAAGAGCTTTTTAAAAATGCTGATAATGTTCAAGAGGAAGTAAAAACCGACTTAACAGAAACACTAAAAGAAGCAGAAAAACTCAAAGAAGATATGAAGAAATTGAGTAACGAATTAAAAAAAGATGATAAAGAAATATCGTGGGAGGAAAAGAAAAAAATTAAGGAAACTGCTGAGCGATTTGAAAAATTACAAAACGATATTGCTGAAGCACAAAAAAAGATAGATGAAACAAAACAAAATTTAGAGGAAAACAATCTTTTATCAAAAGAGACTTTGCAAAAATATAACGAACTGCAGAAGCTAATGGATGAAATGAATAGCGATGAAATGAAGAAAGCTTTGGAGCAAATGCAAAAGCAAATGGAAATGATGAATCGTGATAAAGCCCAGCAATCAATGGAGGATATGCAGTTTAATGAAGAAATGTTTAAAAAAAGCATTGAACGTACGGTTAATCTTCTTAAGCGAATTCAGATAGAACAAAAAATGGACGAGGTTATTAAACGTACTGAGGAGCTTCAAAAAGATATTGATGATTTAAAAAAGGAAACAGAAAAAAGCAATCTTTCTGATGAATCGCAAAAAAATGATTTGGCAAAAAAAGAGGAAGATATTTCCAAACAACTAGAGCAGCTGAAAGAAGAAATGAAAAAGTTGCAGGAAAAAATGAGTGAATTCAAAGAAATGCCAAATAAAAAGATGGATGAACTTCAAAAAGAAATGGATTCTCAAAAAAACGAAGAACTTGCTGAGCAAATGAAAGACATGCTTCAACAAGAATTGAAAACAGAAGCAATAAACCAGATGCAAAAACTTTCAAAAAATATGGAGAATATGAAAAACCAAATGGGACAAATGCAACAGCAGATGCAGCAGCAAAATCAAATGGAAGTCCTATTTGAAATGATGAAAGGAATAAACAATCTGCTCTCTTTGTCAAAAGAAGAAGAGTTATTAAAAAATAGCATGCAGAACAGTAATCCAAACAGCCAACAGTCAGTAAATAATATTCAAAAGCAAAAAGAAATTTCAGATGGATTGGAAAAGACACTAAAAAGCTTATCCGAATTATCGCAAAAAACATTTGCCATTTCGCCTGAAATGGGAAAAGCACTAGGCAATGCAAGCAGAGAAATGAATAGCGCTATGCAATCAATGCAAAATGGCAATAGTCCAATGGTAATGCTTGGACAAACAGGCGCAATGAAATATTTGAATGAAGCCGCTACAATGATGAAAGGCAATATGGAGCAGATGATGAATAGTGGTGGCGGACAAGGTGGTGGAATGTCAATGATGCAGCAAATGCAACAGATGTCACAACAGCAGATGAACATTAATAAAATGACTCAGCAAATGAAGAGTGGTCAACTAACGCCACAACAACAAGCGGGAATGCAAAGGCTTTCTCAACAGCAGGAAATGATTAGAAAGTCGCTTGAACAATTGAATAAAGAGAGCAAAGAACGTGGGGAATCAAAAACACTTACATCAAATTTGGAAAAAGTTCTTGAGGAAATGAAAGAAGTAATTACAAATATGAACACAAACAAAATTGATGATAACCTTATCCAGAGCCAAGAAAAAATATTATCTAAATTACTAGATTCACAAAGATCTATAAATGAAAGGGATTACGAAAAAAACAGAGAATCAAATTCTGGAAATTCGTTTATTAGAAATTCGCCTGATGAGATAAAAGCAAATAATGAACAGAATAAGATTAAAGAAGAATTAATGAAACTAATCAATGAAGGATATTCAAAAGATTATGAAGAGTTAATTAAAAAATATTATAATATTTTAGAAAAGGAAAAAGAGAATGAAAATGTTAAATAACTTCATTCTATTTGTAGATAAAACAAACAGTATTATTGGAAAATATTCATCGTGGCTAACAACCATGTTGGTTCTGGTTGTTGTATATGATGTTATATTGCGCTACGTGTTTAACCAATCCAGCGTTGGTATGCAAGAATTGGAATGGCATATATTTGCTATCCTTTTTTTAATGGGTTCAGCCTTTACGCTTTTAAAAGATGACCACGTAAGGGTTGATTTGTTTTATTCAAGATTTGAAGAAAAGAAAAAAGCATTGATTAATATCATTGGTATTATTGTTTTTTTTATCCCATTTGTTTTGTTAATAATTTACACATCTATTAATTATGTAGATAACTCAATTGTATTAAATGAAGCATCTCCAGATCCAGGTGGTCTTCCAGCTCGCTATATTTTGAAAGCATTTATTCCTATCTCATTTTTCTTTTTATTGCTTCAAGGTTTTTCATTACTATTTAAATCAATTATTACAATCAAAAACATTAACACAGAGAAAAATTAATGGAGTATTTACCGCTAATATTTTTTGGAATAGTTCTACTAATGCTTATGACTGGATTTCCTGTAGCATTTACACTGGGTGGAGTTTCATTACTTTTTGGATTGGCAACATTTGGAATAGATTTTTTTAATTTGCTGCCCATGAGAATTTGGGGAATAATGAATAACTATATTCTACTTGCAGTTCCTCTCTTTATTTATATGGGTGTAATGTTTGAAAAATCTGGATTAGCCGAAGAGCTTCTTGAAACAATGGCGCTTTTGTTTGGTAAGCTTCGAGGTGGAATGGCTATTTCTGTACTAATTGTTGGGGCTCTTCTTGCAGCAGCAACAGGAATAGTTGGAGCAACTGTTGTAACAATGGGAGTTTTAACCCTTCCAACAATGTTAAAAAAAGGGTACAGTCCAGAAGTCGCGACCGGTATTATTTCTGCATCTGGAACTCTTGGACAAATTATTCCGCCTAGCATTGTACTTGTATTGCTTGGTAGTGTATTAAATATTTCTGTTGGTGAACTTTTTATCGCGGCGGTTATTCCTGGTCTTTTGTTAGTATTTCTCTATTTAATTTGGTTAATAATAATTGCAATTTTTAAACCAAAACTTGCTCCATCAATGCCAAAAGAGGATTTGCTAAACTTTCAAAACTCAAATAAATTTAAAAAAATTATTATTGCGTTTATTGCTCCCTTCTTTTTAATTACAGCAGTGCTGGGTTCAATCTTTGCTGGTGTTGCTTCGCCAACTGAAGCCGCTGCTGTCGGTGCTTTAGGAGCTGCCCTTCTTACTATAATTAGAGGAAAATTTACAAAATCAATTTTTAATGATGTAATGATTCGCACAATGTCATTGACAAGTATGACTTTTATGATATTAATAGGAGCCGCCGCCTTTGGACTTGTTTTTAGAGGAATGGGAGGAGATATAGTTTTGACAAATTTAATTCTTAACAATAATATTGAACCTCATCATTTTCTTTTAATTGTTATGATGCTAATATTTGTCGCTGGTTTTTTTATAGATTTTATAGAAATTGTCTTTATAATAGTTCCAGTTGTGGCTCCAATATTTGTGCATTTAAATATTGATCTTCTTTGGATTGGAATTTTAATTGCCGTTAATTTACAAACATCATTTCTTACTCCACCATTTGGATTTGCTCTTTTCTTTTTAAAAGGTGTTGCCCCAGAAGGAGTTACAACAAAACATATTTACAAAGGAGTTATTCCATATGTTGTTATTCAACTAATTGGTTTAGCCCTTTTAATTATGTATCCAGAAATAGTTCTTTGGTTGCCTAAATATTTTGGACATTAATTAAATGGAAATATAATTATGCAAAACAATATTAATATATTTCCACAAATTGAAACTGAAAACTATTTGCTTCGTAGATTAAAAAACGAAGATGCAGAAGCTGTATTTCTAATTAGATCGAACAAACAAATTGCAAAATATATTGATAGACCACTTGCAAAATCTCTTGATGATGCCTTACAATTTATAGCAAAAATAGATGCTGGAATTTTGAAAAATGATGCAGTTTATTGGGCTATTTGTAGTAAAACAACCAGCAAAATTGTTGGGACAATCACGCTTTGGCAAATTTCGGAAGTTAATAAAACAGCAGAAATTGGATTTGAACTCTTGCCTGAATATCAAGATATGGGAATTCTGCAAGAAGTAATTCCAAAAGTAATTGAATTTGGTTTTAACAATCTAAAATTAGTAGAAATTATTGGCGAAGTTGCTCCAGATAATTCTAAATCAGTTGCACTTTTGAAGAAATATGGATTTAAACTAAAAAGCAAACTTAAAAACACACAGCTTTATGCATTAACTCAAAATTAAATCACAAAATAAACTTCCAAAGTTTTATCATTATTAAATAGCCGATTTGTCTCCTGTTTTCGACACTGGGACACCCTGAGAGCCTTATAGATTAAATAATTTAGCTAAATATTTTTGTTCATCATTAAGCCATAATGTTTTTGAAATAGTATTATCAGAATTAGGCACCTTAACTTTCACACAATATATAGTTTTAGCAATATCTATAGCTTTTTCGGGAGATAGCGAAGCTTTCTTTTCTTTAAGTTGTCTTTCTAATTCTTTATATATTTTATAAGCTACAAATGAAATA
>JAHISP010000016.1 GCA_018818165.1 Bacteroidota bacterium
AGATCAAAGTTCAGCAACAAGTAGTGGTTGGGTAAAAATAGAAACTGCAGTAAGTGAAATATCTTTACCAGAAGATTCCTATAAAACCATAGTAAGAGTAGTAGGTGGAAAAGATGCAACAGGTACAGTATGGGCAGATAACTTTGTCTTTACCGGACGAGATGGTTGGGCAGGACAAATTTGGAATACACAAGTAGGTGTACCAACAGGTTGGTTTTATTGGTTGCCTCCAAATGGTGGAAATGATGGACAATTAACTAAAGGTTATGAGAATACAATAATAACAGATGAAACAGCATATCAAGGATTATACTCATTAAAGTTTAAGGATTTAGAAGGACTTGGTGATGGATTTGTTGGAACAGTTAAATACCCAATTGGTAAGGCAGTTCCAGGTGCAGCTCCTGTGAGAGCAACGGAATACTCTACTGATATGATGGATGTATCTTCTCTTCAAAATGTTAAAGTTGGTGATATAATTAGAATAAGCGTATGGATAAAAGGTGAAAATTTACAACCAGATTCAGCACTATCCGCAGGTGATCAATGGTCAGTATCATTAACACCAATATTCCATGATAGAGAAGGCAATACAAACGGTTGGGGACAGATATGGGCTTCAGATATGCCATTTGTTTTCCCAAATGCAACATCGTTTGATTGGATGCCTTTCTACAAAGATGTTGAAGTAGTAGAAGGCGCAACATCAATAAGTGTGAGATTACATCCATTAGGTAAATTTCAAGGAACAGTTTGGATGGACGCATTGAAAATATCTGTAATTAGTCCTACAGATGTCAATGGTGATAATACAATTCCTAATACATTTTCATTATCACAAAATTATCCAAATCCTTTTAACCCAACTACAATAATTCAATACTCAATTAAAGAAGTATCTAATGTTAAATTGAGAGTTTATGATATGTTGGGTAGAGAAATTAAAACTCTTGTAAATCAACAGCAATCTGCTGGAAGATACAACATTGAGTTTAATGCCGCTAATCTTTCAAGTGGTGTTTATTTTTACAGAATAGAAGCTGGTAACTTTGTTGCTTCTAAAAAATTATTGTTACTTAAATAGTGTCAAATGGGGATACTGAAGTTAGTATCCCCAATATTTTAACTAGGATTAATTAAAATTATTTAACCCAACTTCTCAATGTGATGTACAACTGAGAAGGTCACAAGAAGTTGGGTTTATTTTCTGATGTGAGAAATAATAACAACAGTTGAAGAATTTGCTAATTGGATTTAATAATTAAATAAAACATGTAATAAATAATAGGTGTTTTAGGTGTTCACAAATAAGATAAATAAGATTTGTATAATTACATTTTCCATTTTCTTTCTAGTTAGTAGTTTTACTTTTGCAGGCACTACTGGAAAGATTGCCGGAAAGGTAATTGATGGGAGTAATAATGAACCCCTTATAGCGGCTAATGTTTTTGTAGTAGGTACTAATTATGGAGCTGCTGCTGATTTTGAAGGAAATTACTTTATAATTAATTTGCCTCCGGGAGTATATCAATTACGAATCTCTATGATTGGTTATTCAACCAAAATAATAAGCGAAGTTAGAGTTTCTGTAGACCAGACAACAAAAATAGATGTGGAACTGTTTGAAGATACGATACAATTGGCAGATGTTGTAGTATCGGCTGCGAAACCAATTGTTCGAAAAGATTTAACCTCCACTGAATCTAAAGTTAGTGGTGATGATATTTCTATGCTGCCTTTGGATGATGTTAGTGCGGTTGTAAATCTTCAAGCTGGCGTTATTGATGGGCATTTTAGAGGCGGTAGAAGTAATGAAGTAAAATATTTGATAGATGGAATTGCTGTTAATGATGTTTATTCTGGTTCTTCAGCTATGGAAGTTGAAGTTAATAGTATTGAGGAAATTCAAGTTTTAACTGGTACTTTTAATGCAGAATACGGTGAAGCAATGTCTGGAGTTGTAAATCAAATTACAAAAATTGCTAATAATAAATATGAGGGAAGTATATCAGGCTATTTAAGTGATTATTTTACATCTAGATCTGAATTGTTTCAAAATATCGAACATATCTCTCCGACTGATAATTATAATATTCAAGGTAATTTTAGTGGTCCTATTCCTGGAACAGATGGTTTTGTAAAATTCTTTTTATCAGGTCGCTATGTAAAAGATGATGGTTATCTATATGGTAAACGGGTTTTTGATCCTTCTGATTCTTCCGATTTTTCCACAAATAATAGTGAAGATTGGTATATCGGTTCTACTGGTGATAATAAATTTGTTCCAATGAATTCAAGTCAAAGATATACAATGCAAGGAAAGTTATCCTTTGATGTTGGCTCTGGAAAGGGAATTGTATTAAATGGTATGGTTCAAAATAATGAGTATAGAGATTATAATCATCAGTATCAATTAAATCCTGATGGAGATTACCAAAAATTTCAAAAAAGTTATCTTGGAAGCATTAGTTATACTCAAGTGATTAGTAACGCAGCATTTCTTGATTTTGTTGGCTCATACTTCCTTTCGGACTATAATCAATATGTATTTGAAGATCCTCTTGACAGTAGATATGTTGATCCTAAAAGAAAAGCAGATGTAAGTGGAAATGCATTTCTAACTGGTGGAACAGAAAATTGGCATTTTAATCACACAACTACTACACTTTCTGGTAAAGTTGATTTTACGTTTCAAGCAAATAATATTCACCAATTCAAAGCTGGAATTGAATTTTTGCACCATGATTTATCATATGAAGATTATCAAATTATAATTGATGTTTCAACAGATTTCAACCCAACTTTACCTGAGCCAGGTGCATTTAATTTTAACATTTATAATGCTAATCCATATCAATTTGCTGGTTATATTCAAGATAAAATTGAGTTAGACTATCTTATTGTAAATGTAGGTTTACGTTTCGACTATTTTGAACCTGATGGTGATTACTTAAAAAATCCAAATAGAATTGCAGAAATTGATCAATTTACTTCACCATTTCCTGATTCGTTAGTTTCTAAAGCATCATCTAAATATCAATTAAGTCCGAGAATTGGATTATCATACCCAATTTCAGATAGAGGAGCAATTCATATAAGTTATGGCCATTTTTTCCAAATACCGCCATTTGAATATCTTTATAGAAATCCAAATTTTAGAATTCCATTAACTGGAGATTTTCCAGAAAACATCGGTAATACAATTGGCAATACTGACTTAAAACCTCAGCAGACAATTATGTATGAAATTGGTTTACAGCAAGAATTATTTGATAATTTTGGTGCAACTTTAACAGTATATCATAAAGATATTAGAAATTTACTTGCGACCGAAATTTATATTAAAAACGAATTTAGAAAATTTAGCAAACTTGTTAATAGAGATTATGCTTCAGTAAATGGTTTAACTTTATCTTTCGAGAAGAAATTCAATGATGGTTTTGGTGCAACAATTGATTATACCTTTCAAGTAGCAAAAGGTAATGCTTCAGATCCTAATGATGCATTCAATAAAGCTCAAGCAAATCCACCAATAGAAGCAAACAAAACTTTAGCTTATTTGGATTGGGACAGAACACATTCATTTAATTTTACGTTAACTGCTGGCACTCCTGGTGATTATATTATAAGTATGATTGGGAAATATGGAACTGGTTTACCATACACTCCATCTATTCAAAATCAAAGAACTGGACTTGAAAATAGTGATAGAAGACCAGACTTTTTTAATATGGATGTTTTCTTAACAAAACAATTTAATTTCTTTGGAGTTAGTACTTCTGCATTTATTAGAATTTTCAATTTGTTAGATACTGCAAACGAACTTAATGTTTTTTCTGATACTGGAAGAGCTGGATACACTTTGGAATTAACAAGAAGTCAGGAAGCACCACGTGGAGTTAATACTCTTGAAGAATATTTCTCTCGTCCAGATTTTTATTCTGCTCCTAGATCGATAAACATTGGAATGAATGTAAATTTATGATGCATATAATCGGAGGTAATAAGTGATTTCGCATTCAAAATATTTAAAACTAGCTGCTTTAGTTTTTGTAATTGGATTATTTTCTATACAAAATACTTTTGCACAAATAATTGTTGATAAATCTAAAGGTGATAATAACCAAACGCGAAAAGGCTTCATGGATGGAAACTTGGTCGCAACGGTTTATTACAATTTTGGAGAAATTGCCGATTGGGAAAATGAAGCAAGCCGCAGTGGAGTTTGGCCAAAAGGAACTAATCATACATATATAGATGGTTGTGCTATAATTGTCCAAGCTGAGGCAATAACTCCAGGTGGAAAACTTATCCATCCACTGGAATCAAACTATTACGAATTTACAAGATATGATGTTGCTACTGGAATTACATATGGTTGGTGGCCACTTCCTGGATATGCAGCACCTTACTCAGCAATTCCTGCCAGAAGTGATATTCTAGAATCTTGGCCTTTAACTTGGCCTGATAGAACATCAGATTGGGATGGCAATTGGAATGGCTTTTTCGGTAATGGAGTTCAGAATGCCGATGTAGAAACATATTTTGTTTTTGATGATCATCTTGATAGGGAATATCTTAATGACTACAACTTTATGCCAGACAATGAAGACCCTGATAGAGGTGGACTTGGAATGCAAGTTAAAGCACGTGGATTTCAATGGTCGCAAGTTTTAGCAGAAGATGTAATTTTTTGGTATTATGAAATCACAAATATGGGTACAACTGATTACGAAAAAACTCTTTTTGCGCAATATATTGATTGGGGAATTGGAGGTCATGATAACTCATCAAATAATGCAGGCGATTATAATGAGCTACTTGATATGTCTTATGCATGGTCAACAACTTCTTTCGGAAGTCCTGGTAATTGGAGTCCTGTTGGTTTGGCTGGTTACGCTTTTCTTGAAAGTCCAGGTATGCCCAACGATAGTAAAGATAATGATACTGATGGTTTAACAGATGAGAAAAGGAATAATGATGCTTCTGAAATTATCGAAAGCGCAAATCAAGATCCATATTTAAGAGATGTATTTCAGGATACAACAAAATTCAAGGAGTTTTATGGGGTTTCATGGAAAAAACATTGGGATGCTGATGAAAATGGAAATTGGACAGTTTATTTTGATGTAAATGAAAATAATACTTGGGATAAAGGCGAACCGCTAAATGATGATGTTGGAACTGATGGCTTAGGACCATTCGATGATGGCTATAATGGTGCAGATGAAGATGGAACAGAAGCAAATGGAAGACCAGATCAAGGCGAGCCTAATTTTGGAATTTTAGATAAAGATGAATCAGATCAATTGGGATTAACGGGTTTTGCTATTTATCCAGTACATAAGTATGAACTTAATAGGGATGAGGAAAATTGGCAAGTACTTTCCGGTCTTCCAGCCCCTCATGGAGAAACACTTGTTGGAGTAAATTTATCAAATTATTTTTCTAGTTCTTTGTTTGGAATGAAAGGGAGAAATTCATATTCATCGGAAACTGGTAAAATTGAAGAAAGTGGGGAAACACAAAGATTTTCTATGGCTTTAATATTTGGCATTGATAAAGATGATTTATTCCGACGTAAAAAAACAGTTCAGCAAATTTATAATGCAAGTTATCGTTTTGCAAAGCCACCGGAAAAGCCACTCCTTACTGCAATTGCTGGGGATGGGAAAGTTACTCTTTATTGGGATAATAGAGCTGAAAAAACATTTGATGCTTTTTATCAAAGGTACAATTTTGAAGGTTATAGAATTTATAGATCAACAGAAGCAAATTTTATTGAAAGTAAAACAATTACTGATGCATACGGCAAAGCTACTTTTAGAAAACCTCTTGTACAGTTTGATTTAATTGATGGAATTAAAGGACTTCACCCTATTGATGTAAATGGAGCCTTATTTAATTTAGGTACTGATTCTGGATTGAAACATTCATATACTGACAGCACTGTGCAGAATGGTCAAACATATTATTACGCTGTTTCTGCTTATGATAAAGGATTTATTATCACTAATGTTGAAGGTTCTGTAGAAGGCATTCCACCTTCAGAAACGGCAACAATATTTAGAACTGACGTAAATGGAAATATAACAGTTGATGTTAATACTGCAGTAATTACTCCAAGAGCCCCTGCTGCTGGTTATGTCGCACCCGAGATTTCAGAACTATTTGTTTCTGGTCCTGCAACAGGTGTCGTTTCAATAGATGTTCTTGATCAAGATTCTGTTAAAAATTTCCACTCGTATAGATTGGAATTCGAAAATGATGAACCTTTTAATAATGGTGCTAAACCTTTCTATTCCTTAATTGATTATACCGATAAAGACACTTTAATTAATAATATTCAACTTGCTGGCTTGGAAGAACAAACAATAGTGACAGATGGTTTTTCGATGAATATTAAAAATGATTCACTAGTTCAAGTAGATAATGATAAAACAAAATGGTTAAATGGAAATAGTAATTTTATTATGTCTGTGGGTTTTGATTCTCGCTTTTCTGCTGCATATCAAGGGAAAAGAGTTGATTATCCTGCAGATTTTAAAATTACTTTAACTGAACCTGGACAAGGTCAAATATCCTATCCTGCAACTGCATTTAGCCAACCAATACAATCAAATGTATTAGTTGAGAACTTAACAGAAAATAAAGAAAGCATTCAATTTATTTTTAGAGATGAAAACAAGAATTTAATATTTGACGAAGGTGATGCTATATTTATTGTATATGGAGATTCTGCCGGCAAACCAGTAGTTAACAGAAATGATATTCGAGTTACTTGGTCTTTATCAATAATTAGAGATACTACAATTGCTGAAGAACTTCAGAAGGCTCCTGAGTTTGGAGATGTCTTTAAAATAGTAACAAAAAAGCCATATAGAACTGGTGAATATATCGAGTTTGTTACAAAATCGCAAGGTTTTGATAAATCAAAAGCTAGCTCAGATCTAGAAAATATTTACGTTGTTCCAAATCCATATTCTGGAGCTGCAAGTTGGGAAAGAACCTCAAATAGTGTTGGAAGAGGGGAAAGAAAAATACAATTTATGAATCTACCAAATAAATGTACAATTAGAATATATAGTTTAAATGGAAAATTAGTACAGACATTAATTCATAATACAACTTTTTCTGATGGTCAGGAAGCTTGGAATTTAATTTCAAAAGATGGAATGGATATAGCTTATGGAGTTTATGTGTTTCATATTGATGCTCCTGGCATTGGCGAAAAAATTGGTCGATTTGCAATAATAAAATAATTAATATTTCTTGGTATAATTATGTTCAATAAACAACTAAAAGCAAGTATTATAATATTTATGTTAATTAGCATTACTGCTTTACATGGACAAAAAGTTTCAAATTCTGGTACAACTGCTGCTAATTTTTTGGAAGTTCCAGTTGGAGCTTCTGCAGTGGGAATAGGTGGCGCATTTGTTAGTATTGCAAATGATGCCAGTGCATTATTTTGGAATTCTTCTGGAATAGCTAATTTAGATAAAAACGAGCTTATCTTAAATCATATTGATTGGATAGGTGGCACAAAACATGATTTTGCTGGTATTGTTATAAATCTGCAAAATTATGGAAATTTAGGAATTAGTTTCACGTCTCTTTCTATGGATGATATGATTGTTAGAACAGTTGAAAAACCTGATGGAACTGGGGAACTATTTACTGCTAATGACATTTCAATGGGAATAACTTATTCGCGAACTTTAACCGATAGATTTTCAATTGGTTTTACTGCCAAATATATTCAACAAAGTATTTGGCATATGAATGCATCGGCTTTTGCAATAGATATTGGTACGTTATTTAAAACTGATCTTTTAGGCGGACTTGTAATTGGTGCATCACTTTCTAATTTTGGAACACCAATGACGCTGCAAGGTAGAGATGCAAGATATTTCATACGAGTTGATGATTCAAAACTTGGCTCAAATGAAAGTATTCCTACAAATATTGAAATGGATACTTGGGAATTGCCGTTAGTATTCAGAATTGGAGTTTCAACATATGTTTATCAATCGCCTACAAATTCATTTCTAATTGCAGTAGATGCTGTTCATCCAAATAATAATTATCCAAGTGTTAATATTGGTTCGCAATTTTCATTTATGGATTATTTCTTTCTAAGAATTGGTTACAATGAGCTTTTCCTTACAGATGCTGAAGGTGGTTTGACTTTTGGAGTTGGTTTAAATTCCAAAATGCTTTTTAGTGAAGCTATTGCTAGTTTTGATTATGCCTACAGAAATTTTGGGCGTCTTGAAAACATCCATGTATTTTCATTAAATATTAAATATTAAGGTTAATATGATTGCGGTAATTGTATTTATATTAATGTTTTTCCAAAATATTCAAAGCACTGAACTTAAAAGTAATCAGCATAATGTTGCTAATAGCAACGTTGATTCTGAAGTTGTGGCTAGTGTTGGGAATATTGAAATAACAATGGAAGAGTTTAAACTTAATTATGAATTCGGTCCAGTATTCACTAAAAAACTAAATAATTCGAAAGAGAAGCATCTTAATTATATGTTAAACGAAAAATTGTTTGCTTTGGAAGCAGAGGCAATTGCTCTAGATACAACTCGCCAAGTGCTAAATTTTCTAAGTACAATTAATTCAGATCTTGCTACAGATGAACTTTATAAGGATGAAATATTTAGTAAAGTTGAAATATTGGATAGAGAAATTGATTCAGTAATTGTAAGAAAAAGTACAGATGTAAAAGTTAAATGGCTATTTTCTGAATCAGAGTTTGAAATAAACTCACTCGATTTAAAATTAAAAAGTGGAATACCTTTTGATAGTCTATTCTATCAGCAATATAAGTCAAAAAAAGAAATTGATAGCAAAGAATTAAAAACTAGCCGATATTTATTGGGGAAAAATACTCCAGGCTTAGGAAAAATAGTTGATACGCTTGAGAATAAAAAATATTCTAAACCAACACTTATGGAAGATGGTTATTATATAATTTATCTGGAAAATTTTAATCATCAACCAATTCTCACGGAAACAGATTATATAAGATTAAAAACAGAAGCAACAGATGCAGTTAAAATGATGAAGATGAATTCTATTTCTGATAAATATGTTGATAGACTAATGACATTTAATGAACCAATAATTAGAAGCACCGCATTTAGAATATTACGATCATATCTGAGTAATTACATCTTAAAAAAAGAATTATACGAACAATGGTCGCTGCAAAAAAAAATGGATGAAGCTTTAGCAGAACTTGATAATAAAAGCAAAAGCGATATTAGTAAACTATTACTGGTTAAGATGAAATCGACTGAAGTTACTATTAGTCAATTTTTAGAGTGGTTTTGGCTTCGAGACCAATACATAAAATTTGATCATAGTTCATTGGAAGCATATACACTTTCTCTAAAAGATATTGTCTTTAGAATGGTTAGGGATGATCTATTGACAAATACTGCAAAAGAGAAAGGATATTTTGAGTCAGATGTGGTTGAAAAACAATTTTCATGGTGGCGTGAAAAAGTACTATCCAGTGCCTATAAAAATTATTTAAGAAATACTATTACTGTAAGTTCGGATGAAGTAGCACCACATGAAGGGAATGAAAAAGACAGAAATATAGATATTGAAAGTGAATATACTGCAAAACTGTTTAGAACTATTCAGAAGCTTAGAAAAAAATATCCAATAGTAATTCACAAAGATATACTCGATAATATAATTGTTTCTGAAGAAGAAAATCCAAGTGCTATAAGTCTTTACACGGTAAAAAAGGGAGGTTTAATCCCTCGAACACCTTATCCAACAATTGATAGCGACTGGGCAAATTGGGAATAATATGCATATGATGAAAATAAATATATTTTTTGGACTTCTTTTATTCATTTTATTTGGTTGTTCTTCATCCAATGAAAAAAAGGAATATGAACTTCTTTATTGGAGTTCTAATAATTCTCAAGAAATAGAGTTTGCAAAAATGGTTATTAGTAAATGGAATGCAATGCACCCAGAAGCAAAAGTTCAATACCAACCAGTTCCAGAAGGACAATCGAGTGAAGAAATTATTTTAGCAGCAGTTGTTGGGCAGACAACACCAGATGTTTATTCAAATATGTGGCAGGGTGATGTTGAAATTTATGCAGAGTCTGGCTCGCTTGTGGCTTTAGATACATTAGAAGGATTTGATGAATATATTTATGATAGATGCGATACTTCCGTGATGGTTGAAAATACATCGCTTGATAATCACATATACCAAATCCCTTGGAAGATAAATCCTATTTTGATGATTTATAATAAAAATCATATTAAAAATCTTGGACTAGATCATGCTCCATCAACTTATGATGAGTATTTTGACGCAGCTGAAAAATTTAAGAAGGATAAAGATGGCGATGGATATGTTGATCAGTGGTTTGGATATTCTGAGGTACTAGTAACTTGGTGGCAAAGGTTTTTCGATTTTTATCCATTGTATTTGGCTGCTTCTGGCGGACAACCTTTAATAAAAAATAACAAAGCTGATTTTGATAATGAATATGCAGTTAACGTATTTAAATTTTTAAGAGAATTATATAAGCAAAAATATTTTCCTCAAGAACGTTTGGCAGCAAGAGAAGACCCATTTTTGTCTGGTACTATTGTTACTAGGTTTACTGGTCCATGGGAAATATCTCATGCTGAAAAATATAAACCTGATGGATTTGAATATGGATTTCAACATATTCCAGTTCCCGCTGGTTTTAAAGGACCAATTTACACATATGGTGATCCTAAAAATATTGTAATATTTAATACTTGCAAAAAGCCTAACTTAGCATTTCAGTTTGCTAAGTTCCTTACAAGCAAAAAGAACGATTTTCAATTACTCAAACTTACTTCGCAATATCCAAGAAGAAAAGATCTTCTTACTGATTCTTTATTTGTGAACTATTTTGAAAAAAATCCAGAACTTAGAGTGTTTGCAGAACAAGCAAAATATGTAAGGGGTACAGATGCTTCTTCGGTATTAAAGGAAGTTTTTGATATCATTTCACAAGAATATGAAGCTTGTGTAATTTACGGGACAAAAACTCCTGAAGAAGCAATTAAAGATGCTGCATTTGCAGTTAATTTATTGAACTTATAATTATGAATTATGAATTATGAAACGAGCAAACAAAATGATTACCAGACTAATAAATGATTATAATTTGAGTTACATCTGGCAAAAATTAACAATGATAAACAGATGAAAACTAGAAAAATAACCCCATATCTACTTGTAGCACCATATATACTGCACTTCGTTGTATTTGTAGCGTTTCCTGTTATATTCTCAATTGTTTTAACATTTCATAAATGGAATATAATTTCGCCTATGAAATTTTCTGGTTTAGATAATTATGTTAGACTTTTTAACGATACTCTGTTTCTAAAATCAATAATGAACACTTTTGTTTTTTTACTTATCCATATTCCTCTTCAAATATTTGTTGCGTTAATATTAGCAGAAATTCTTAATCAAAAAATATTTATGCGAGGATTTTTTAGAGCCGCTTTCTTTATGCCTGTAGTAGTTTCTGGTGTTGTTGTAACAATGCTTTGGCAACAAATGTTCGCATTCGATACTGGTTTGCTTAATAGAGTTTTGACCACAATCGGTTTGGATAAAGTTGGCTGGCTTGTTGACCCAGATATTGCAATGTCATCAATTGCTGTTATGGCAACTTGGAAAAATGTTGGATTATATGTAATACTATTTTTAGTTGGTTTACAAACCGTTCCACCTCACTATTATGAAGCTGCTGATTTAGAAGGTGCAAACAGATTTCAGAAGTTCTTTTACATAACTCTTCCTATGATTAAACCAACCATGTTTATGGTTATTATTCTTTCTACAATTGGTGGATTTTCATTATTTATTGAACCATATATTATGACAGGCGGCGGTCCGCTGAACAGTACTATTTCTGCCGTCCTCTATATTTACAAGCAAGGATTTTTCTATTATCATATGGGTTATGCTTCAACACTTGGATTGTTTTTTGCTTTAATAATTTTACTTGTAATTGTAATACAGAAAAAATTTATTGAGAGAGAAAAATAGTATTATGAAACGAGTAAGCAAAGATTTTTATTCACAAGCTAATGATTGTAATGCGAGTTACATCTGGCAAAAATTAACTATTATAAACAGATGAAAAAACTAATATTTTATACCGTACTTTTATTTGCAGCACTCTCATTCATTTATCCTTTTATTTGGATGATAAGTGCATCACTTGCTCCTGAAAGTGAAATAGGAAGTTTGGTGCTATTTCCAAACACTTTTACTTTGGATAGTTATACTCAAATGTTTTCAAAAATTCCTATTGGAAGGGCATTGTTCAATAGCATTTTGGTTTCTACATTAGTTACTATCGGAGTTTTAGTATTTGGTTCAATGGTTGGGTATGCGCTTTCAAAATTGGAATTTAAGGGAAGGGAATTAATATTTTACGTTATAATTTTTACAATGACACTTCCATTTCAGATTACTTTAATTCCACAATATATTTTAATGGTCAAATTTGGATGGGTTGATACCTACGCTGCGTTAATTGTGCCATATCTTATGAACGCTTTGGCAATAATTATGTTTAGGCAGTATTTCAAAAGTATTCCTACTGATTTGCTAGATGCAGCTAGAATTGATGGATGTGGGGAACTTAGAATACTTTTTACTATACTTTGGCCAAACGCATTGCCAGCAATTGTTACAATTGGAATATTGACATTTATGGCATCTTGGAATGAAGTTTTATGGCCATTAATTGTAATACGTGATGAAAGTTTAATGACAATGCCACAACTTGTTACATTATTTGCAGTGGGTGGAAGAGCAGATGCACAATTAGGTGTAAAACTTGCCTCTGCTATTTTACTAGCACTTCCAATAATGATTGCGTACCTATTTTTTCAAAAATACTTTATACAAAGTATGGCTTCAACAGGACTTAAAGAATAGAAAAATTATTTGTAGAGTTACAATGTTTTAGTAGATAATGAACTGGTTCTCTAAGTAAATAGAGAATTAGGATTTTAGAGTGAATTTAAAATGAATAAAAAAAATATCCCAAATAAAATTGCATTTATAGGTGATTACTTACCCCGAAAGTGCGGTATTGCAACTTTTACATCCGATATATTTACAAGTATCAATGTTCAATATCCTAAAAATAATTGCTTTGTAATTGCAGTTAATGATACTAAGGAGGGTTATAATTATCCCAAAGAAGTTAAATTTGAAATAGAAGAACAAGAACTAGCTTCATATCAACGAGCTGCGGATTTTATCAATTTCAACAATATCGAAGTTGTTTCACTTCAGCACGAATTTGGAATTTATGGTGGTAAATCTGGAAGTCATATTCTTGCACTTTTAAGAGATTTGCATGTTCCGGTTGTAACTACATTTCATACAATTTTAGAAAAGCCAACACATGGACAATTCTTAGTAATGAAGGAAATTATTAAACTTTCTGCCCGTCTAGTTACTATGACGGAAAAAGGTAAATCTTTTCTTACAGAAATTTATAAAGCTCCGGTTGGGAAAATTGATATTATTCCTCATGGAATTCCAGAGATGTCTTTTGTTGACCCTAATTTTTACAAGGACCAATTTGGAGTTGAAGGAAAACAAGTGATCTTAACCTTTGGACTTCTTTCTCCACAAAAGGGAATTGAAAATGTTTTAAAAGCAATGCCTGAAGTTTTAAAAGAATTTCCGAATGTAGTATATGTAATTCTTGGAGCAACTCATCCAAATCTTGTGAAGGAGCACGGAGAAATTTATAGAATGAGTCTTGAGCGGATGTCTGCTGATCTTGGAATTAAAAAGAATGTAATATTCTATAACAGATTTGTTGAAATAGAAGAACTAAAAGCTTTCATTGGAATGTGTGATATTTATATTACTCCTTACAATAATAAAGCACAAATAACTTCAGGAACACTTGCTTATGCTTTCGGATGCGGGAAAAGTGTAATTTCTACACCTTACTGGCATGCAGAAGAACTTTTAGCGGATGGAAGAGGAATTTTAGTCCCTTTTGTGGATTCAAAAGCTATTTCAACGGAAATAATTAGTTTATTGAAAGATGACAAACGCCGCCACGCAATGAGAAAAAAAGCTTATTTGCTTGGTCGTAAAATGATTTGGAGTGAAACAGCTAAAATATATTTGGATTCATTTAAAAAAGCGAGGCTTCCAAAAAATGAAAAATATCCCCGAATATTTGCTGTAAAAACTCTTGAAGAAAAAAGGGAAGAACTTCCCAAGATTAGATTAAATCATTTAATCAGAATGACAGATTCAACAGGTTTATATCATCATGCAATTGGGTCAATTCCTAATTATGGTGAAGGTTATTGTACTGACGATAACGCAAGAGCACTTCTGCTTTCAGTTCTACTTGAGGAGACATATCCAGATAATGAAATAATTCAGAATCTATCTAGCCGTTATTCTGCTTTTGTTAACTATGCTTTTGATAAAAGAACTAAGCGCTTTAGAAATTTTATGAGCTATGATAGAAAATGGATTGAAGATGAGGGTTCCGATGATTGCCAAGGTAGATCAATTTGGGCTTTGGGGACTTGTGCAGGCAGATCAAAATATCCTAATTTTCATATGTGGGGAACTCAATTATTTAACCAAGCTATTAATTTAGCAGAAACTTTAACTTCGCCTCGTGCGTGGGCTTATTCTTTGTTAGGCATAAATGAATATTTCAGAAGAATGAGCGGTGACACAATTGCAAATCAGGTAAGAGATACACTTACAAACCGATTGACCAAACTTTATGATTCTGTTGCCGAGGATGAATGGTTTTGGTTTGAAGAAATTTTATCTTATGATAACGCAGTAATTCCTCGTGCCTTAATTGTAAGTGGACAGTGGACAGAAAATGAGAAAGCTTTTGACATTGGATTGAAATCCTTAAGATGGCTTTTAAAAATACAAACCACGGAACATGGTAATTTTAGACCAATAGGTTCTAATGGATTTTATCACAAAGGTGGAAACAGAGCAAAATTTGATCAGCCACCAATTGAAGCCTATTCTATGCTATCAGCCTGTTTAGAAGCTACACGAGCAACCGAAGATAAATTTTGGCTTGAATCTGCCAGAATGATTTTCGAATGGTTTTTAGGTAGAAATGATCTTGAAATTCCTCTTTATAACACAAAGACTGGCGGGTGCCATGATGCGCTTCATGTTGATAGAATAAACCAAAATCAGGGTAGCGAATCGACACTTGCCTTTTTACTATCTTTAGTAGAAATGCGCATTATGGAAAATTCTTTTCGTTCATTTGAAAGACTCAAAGGTCTTGAACATCTTGAAAATATAATTGAAAAACAAATAGTAGATAAACATGAAAGTAATTAGAACAGAGGTAGTAATTAAACCTGATTATAAAAGAGTTCTCTACAGACCTTTTACAATTACGTCTGAAGAAAGAATAACAAGAATTATTGGAAGAATCCTAACTCTTTCTGAAAAGGAAGTTAATAAAGAACTTAAGCAGGTTATGACAGATTTTGAAGAACGGCATCAAAGACTATGGAACTTTTATCTTAATAGATTTGAGCAGATGAAAAAGTATTTGCTAACTGACCAGCCTTTAAGTGATGAGAGAAAATTTTTAATCGGAGCTTATTTTACACAAGAATATTCATTAGAATCGGCTGCACTTTTTAATCCTTCAATGATTTGGCATCCAGATCAATCAAATCTTGCAGAGGGAAGTCGCCGTTTTATTTTAAGCTTAAGGGCAACAGGTGAGGGACATATTTCATCAATAACTTTTAGGACAGGAGTTATTGATAATGAAAATAATATTAATATTGATATTCCTAGTAGATATGTAACTACCTCTGAAAATATTTCAAATCAGATTTTTGAAAAAGCTCTTTTTGAAAAAAAGTTAATTGAACTTGATTTGTTAAATGATTTTGCTCAAAAAGTTATTGACAGCTTGGATGAAAATTTTACTTTTGTTGATCTTGAAGAGACCATAAAAATATTATTGCGTACTTATAGAAACAAAGGTGTAGAGAATGAGTTGACTTCAAAAGCGGTTTTCTCATTAGCACTTTCAAATTATGAAATTCAATACAATTCTGATCAAAGACTCTCTGAACGGGTAATATTTCCTCATTCACCTTCCGAAATGAATGGAATTGAGGATGCTCGTTTTGTAGAATTTATTGATGAAAATGGACATAAAACTTATTACGCAACTTATACAGCATATGATGGCAAAGTCATTTTTCCACAACTTCTTGAGACTAAAGATTTTTTAAATTTTAAGATAAATACATTAAATGGTCCTGAAGTAAAGAATAAAGGAATGGCACTTTTTCCAAGGAAAATTAACGGACTTTACGCAATGATCTCAAGGCAGGATGGTGAAAATATTTATTTAATGTACTCTGAGCATCTTCATTTCTGGTATACAAAACAGATAATTCTAAAACCAACTTATCCATGGGAATTTGTGCAACTGGGTAATTGTGGATCTCCAATAGAAACTGAAGCTGGCTGGTTAGTATTAAGTCATGGTGTTGGAGCAATGCGTGAATATTCAATGGGTGCATTTTTATTAGATAAAGATGATCCATCTAAAGTTATTGGTAGATTAAAGGAGCCTTTGCTTACGCCAAATGAAAACGAAAGAGAGGGATATGTCCCTAATGTGGTTTATAGTTGTGGTGGTGCTATCCATGATGATGAACTTATTATCCCTTATGCTATGTCAGATCATGCAAGCAGCATTGCAAAGGTGAATGTTAAAGAATTAATTGACGAAATGATAAAATGATAAAATGATAAAATGAAAAAATAATATAGGCGATATGAAAATGATTAGATATGAAAATAATCCTGTTCTTGTAAAAGAAGATGTCCCATTCAAGGTGAATAGTATTTTTAATCCTGGGGCTATTAAGTATAATGATGAATATTTATTAATGTGCAGAGTAGAAATGCCAATCGGAAGATCTTCATTTCTCATTGCCCGAAGCAAAGATGGTTTTAGTTTTAAGTTGGATACTAAACCAATTTTAACTCCCGAAGATCACAAGGACTGCTATGAGTATGTTAATTGGGGTATTGAAGATGCTAGGATAACTAGCATTGATAATAAATATTATTTAACGTATACCGGATATTCAAAATATAAACCTGTTGTAATTTTGGCAGAAACCGAAAATTTTAAAACATTTAAAATTCACGGACCTATTTCTGAAGCTTCGAACAAAGATTGTTCTATATTTCCAGAAAAAATAGATGGATATTATTGGAAGGTAGATAGACCTGAAGCTGAAGAACGTAGGGATATCTGGATAAGTAAGAGTCCAGATTTAATTCATTGGGGTGGATATTCTGTTTTAATGGAGCCTGAAAAAGGTACATGGGAAGATAACAAAATTGGTGCCTCTACACCTCCTATAAAAACGAAAGATGGATGGTTAATGTTATATCATGGTGTAAGGGGATTTGGCATATCATCTTTGTACAAACTCGGAGTTGTTTTGCTTGATTTGAATAATCCAAGAATTGTAAAAGGTAAAAGCAGAGAACCAATACTTTCTCCTGAAATGGATTATGAACGAATTGGAGATGTAGGAAATGTTGTATTCTCTAATGGTTGGATTAAGGAAGATAATGATGATCTTAAAATTTACTACTCGGGTGCTGATATGAATGTTTGCGTTGCAGAGACTTCCATTGATCAACTTGTTGCATTATGTAAATAAGGTGCTTTTATGAAACAAAAATATATTATTCATATTATTTTACTAATTGTTATAACTTTTGTCTCATGCAACAGTAAGAGTAGCAATAATTCAGGAAGTAATACATCTCACTTGGATCATCTCTATAAGGAAATAAAAGTTGATGAAACTGTGATGGCTATTATTCATATTTATAGTGAATATCCTGACTATCATTATGTCGGTGCAGAAAATGAAGGTATTGCATGTGTTGATGATGTAGCACGTGCTTTAGTTCTTTATGTTAAGGACTTTGAATATAATGGAAACGTAGAATCTTTAAGAAAGTCAAAGCAACTTGCAAAATTTATTCTATACATGGAAGCAGAAGATTCCACTTATTATAACTTTGTTTTTGAAGATGGGCAAATTAATAAAACCTATAGAACTAGTATTTCTGGCTTTCAATGGTGGATGTGGAGAGCATTATGGGCATTAGGTGAAGCTTATCCAACAATTAAAAATGATGATGAAGTTTTAGCAAGCGAAATGTTGAACTCACTTGATAATGGATTTAGCAAAACAATAAAGCATTATGAAACTTCAGATTTAAGTGATTCTGAAAATGGAATCACTTTCCCCAATTGGCTGCCAGGTGAATCTGGTATTGACCAAACAGCAGTTTTGATTATGGGTTTATCCTCCTACTATAAAATCAATAAAAGTGAAAATGTTTTAAAATTAATTAATGAATTAAGTAATAGTGTTTTAGATGTTCAGCTTGTGTCAAATAACAACTATCCTTACGGAGCATTTTTAAGTTGGAGAAATGTATGGCATGCTTGGGGTAATCTGCAAAGTTATTCGCTTTTAAAATCTTATGAGATAAATAAGGACGAGAAATATCTTAACGCTGCACTTCAAGAAATAAATGGGTTTTATAAATACCTAAATGAGAACAAATATTATAATGAAATATTCTTCAAAAATAATAATGGTCTTATAGAATACATTTCAAAAAGTAAATATCCACAAATTGCTTATGGAATAAGACCAATGGTATATGCTTGTCTGGAAGCTTATAAAATAACGAATGATGAAAAGTATGCTATACAAGCTGGAAAAATTGCACAATGGTTGTTTGGTGATAATGATTTAGGAAAAGCTCTTTACAATAGTGAAACTGGAATTTGTTTTGATGGCATTTCGTCGGAGTACCAAATAAATATGAATTCGGGTGCTGAGTCAACGATTGAAGCGCTATTATCGCTACTAGAAATTGAACAAAACCAAGTTGCAAAAAAATCTTTAATGGAATATATAAATAAGTGAAAATGATTAAATATTAATTATTGCTCTTAAATTCAATAGCTATATTTTTTGGACAAATAATACTTATGGAAAAAATAAAACTCATAAATGATTGGGAATTTAAGTTATTAAATGATAATTCATATTCCAACAAATCCAAAATTGATCCAGAGAAATGGTACAAAGCAACGGTTCCAGGAACAATTCATACGGATTTATTGGATAATAAACTTATTGAAGACCCTTTTTATTCTGATAATGAAACGAGAATAAGCTGGATTGCTGAATGTGACTGGATATACTCAAAAGAGTTTACTTTTGATAAATCAGCAAATGTGGAATATCAATTAGTTTTTGATGGATTAGACACAATTGCAGAAATCTATTTGAATGATAATATTGTTGGAAATACAAATAATATGTTCGTTCAATATAAATTTGATGTTGCTAAGTATTTGATCAACGGAAAAAATACGCTAAAGATTAAATTAATCTCTCCAAATAAATATAGTATAGATGAAGAAAGCAAGCATTCCAAACTTCAAGTGGCTTTAAAATCAAATAGAGTTTATATAAGAAAAGCACAATATTCATTCGGTTGGGATTGGGGTCCTGAACTTACAACCTCTGGAATTTGGAAAGATATTTATATAATAAAAAAACCAAAAGCAGAAATTGAAAGTATTACATTTAATACTATATCAATTACTGGAGATGTGGCAGAAGTTGAAATTATAGTAACAATAGAAAATAAAATTAAAGATGAACTTCTGTTAAATATCAAGCTTGATAATAAAGAGCAAATTACTGAAAATAGTATTGCTGTTAAAGGCAAAGAAAATACTATTCGATTGTTTGTCAAAAATCCTAAACTGTGGTTTCCAAACGGGGAAGGGGAACAAGAATTATATAAATTGACTTGCCAGCTTTGTAATAAAGAAAATGTAATTTATAATGAGCAAACAAAAACCGTTGGAATTAGATTAATTGAGCTGTTGCTTGAAAAAAATAATGAACCAGATTTCTTAATAAAAGTTAATGGGCAGTCTGTTTTTTGCAAAGGTGTAGATTGGATTCCCGCAGATTCATTTTTACCGAGAGTAACCAATGAAAAGTATTTAGATTTACTGACTAAAGCCAAAGATGCTAATATGAATATGATTAGAGTCTGGGGTGGTGGAATTTATGAAAATGATATTTTTTATGAGTATTGTGATGAACTTGGATTATTGGTCTGGCAAGATTTTATGTTTGCATGCGGAGCATATCCTGAACATGATAGTATCATAGAAAATATCAAAAACGAGGTAACTCAAAATGTCAACCGATTGCAACATCATCCTTCAATTGCAATATGGTGTGGAAATAATGAAAATGAGTGGGGATGGTTCCAAGACCAGAAAACTCCAGTTATAGAATTACCTGGCTATAAAATATATAATTCAGTTATTCCAAATATTCTAAAATCTATTGACCCCAAAGCAAGTTACTGGCAATCCTCACCTTTTGGTGATGATGAAGATCCAAACTCAACAAATAGTGGAAATACTCATCATTGGGATATTTGGAGTTTTTGGAAAGACTACACAGAAGTTAAAAATGATAAAAGTCTATTTGTAACTGAATTTGGATTTCAAGGTCCAGCAAATATTGATACTTTTAATAAATGCATTCCAGAGAAAAATAGAAATGCACAAGACCAAATATTTGAATTTCACAATAAACAAGTTGAGGGTCCAGAAAGACTATTTAAGTTTTTGTCAGCTCATTTGCCTATCAAAACTAAATGGGAAGATTTTATTTATTTAACTCAACTCAATCAAGGCTTTGCGCTAAAAACATGTCTCGAACACTGGAGAACAAATGGCAGAACAAATGGAAGTTTAATTTGGCAATTAAATGATGTTTGGCCTGTAACTAGCTGGTCGCTGATTGATTCAGATTCATCGCCTAAAATGTCATATCATTTTGTTAAAAATATATTTTCTCAACAGATTGCATATTTCTCAACTGAGAATAATGATGTCATTTTAAGTGTCCAAAATCAGAGTAATGATAAATTTATGGGTAGTTGCAAAATATTTTTTATTGATACAGAAACTGGAAATGTGATTCAAGAAATAGAGATAAGTTTAAATTTAGAAGAAAACAGTAATCAAAAAATAGATTCTTTTTCATCACCACAATATATTAATGACAAAACAATTTTATTTGCGGAGCTTTATAATGAATCCAGCGAATTAATTAATTCTAATTATTACAAAAGCCTTCCTTGGAAATATTACACTTTAGCAAAAGCTGAAATATCAATAAAGCTGGTTACGCAAAATGGGAAAAAGTTTGTTGGAGTAACCAGTGATAAACCATCCTATTTTGTTGATTTATATGCAGAAGGAATTGAGTTCTCAAAAAGAGGTTTTACGATTATGCCGGGAAATGAAATTGTGATAGAAATAATAAAAGGTGATACAGTCAATTTGAAAGAAAGTGATATTAAAATATTTTCGTTGAATGATTATCTAAAATAATTTGGAGTAATAAATGAAGTATATAAATTTAGGAAGAACTGGTTTAAGTGTTAGTAGAATATGTCTCGGGACAATGAACTTTGGCGCAATTACGCCGAAGGAAGACAGCTTTACTATTATGAATCACGCACTCGAACTTGGAATTAATTTCTTTGATACAGCTAATGTTTATGGTGGTAAAATTGGAGAGGGAATTACAGAAAAATTAATGGGAGAATGGTTTGAGCATGATAAAGGAAGAAGAGATAAAATAGTGCTTGCTACAAAAGTATATGGCAATATGGGAAATTTACCAAATGAAAAAAATCTTTCTGCTTATCATATCAAAAAAGCTTGCGAAGATAGTCTTAAAAGATTAAAAACAGATCACATAGATTTATATCAAATGCATCATGTTGATCGAAATACACCTTGGGATGAAATACTGCAGGCAACAGATCAGTTAATTCGTGAAGGTAAAATTATTTACGTAGGTAGCAGCAACTTTGCTGGTTGGGATATTGCAACAGCATGCCAAGAATATAGTAAAAGAAATATGCTTGGATTAGTGAGCGAACAAAGTAAATACAATTTATTCAATAGACAAATTGAACGCGAAGTCATTCCAGCTTGTGAATATTATGGAGTAGGGATAATTCCTTGGAGTCCACTGGAAGGCGGTTTGCTCGGTGGTATTAAAAAGGTAAACGAAGGTAGAAGAAATACCAGCGAAGTAATGAACAAATATAAAAAGCATAATAATCAATTGGATAAATGGGAAAACTTTTGTGCGGAAATTGGCGAAGAACCAGCCGACGTTGGACATGCTTGGTTGATTCATCAACCATCTGTGACAGCGCCAATAATTGGTCCACGTACTTTAGAACAACTTGAAAAATCAATGCGAGTCATTGATTTAAATTTAGATAAAAATCAGTTAGATAAACTGGATGAAATATTTCCACCAGCGGGACAAGCCCCACAATACTATGCTTGGTAACTAATGAATAGCGGATTAATTATTTAATATGAAAACTGATAAATAAAAAAGAAATGAGTCTCCAATGAAGAGCGTTAGTAAAAATAAATTTAAGATAATTATTTATCTCTTAGCATTGGCGGTGGGGATAGACGCTCAACAAATTAATATTAATCGTATTAATTTAATGCCCAATTTTCCTTCACCTTATTTAATGAGAAATTGGGAAGACGTAACAAAGGGTTATGATTCACTAGTTTTTAACTTAGATGTAACTGGTGAATATCTTCCATTAATTCTATTAAATAACAATACTGTTAATTATCCAAGCGATATCAGTTTTGGTTTGCATACAGTTGTTGGAACTACATCACCCACATCTGGAGAAGCGATAAATGTTTTACCAGCTATAATTGGCGCAAGTTTAGTTGGAATTGATAAAAGTAATCAGAACGGTTATAATTGGGTTAAAATGTGTCGCGAATATTTTAACAATAGACCAGAACAAAACGTTTATAAAAATCATCCCGTTGATGATACTTATGACGATTGGTGGTACGAAACAATGCCTAATGTGTTTTTCTATCAGCTTTATGATTTATATCCCAATACTCAAGATTTTAATTTTCAGTTAAGAAGTGTTTCAGATCAATGGCTCAAAGCAGTTGAGAAAATGGGTGGTAGCGCAACTCCTTGGACAGTACCAAACATGAATTACAGAGGTTGGAATTTAACCACAATGACACCATATAATTTTGGAGTTAAAGAACCAGAATCAGCGGGTGCTATTGCTTGGCTTTTATATAATGCATACAAAGAAACTAGCGAAGAGAAATATAGAATAGGTGCTGAGTGGGCAATGGAGTTTCTCAATAATTATCCCACAAATCCATCTTACGAATTGCAGTTGTCTTTTGGTGTATACATGGCAGCAAAGATGAATGCAGAACTCGGCACTGAATATAACATTGAGAATATGCTTAATTGGTGCTTCGATGTTGGATATTTAAGAGGTGATGGACAAAGTACAGGCTGGGGAGCAATAGTTGGCACATGGGGCGGTCTTGATATATCGGGGGTAATTGGTGAAGAAAACGGTTCAAACGATTATGCATTTTTAATGAATACATTTGAACAAGCTGGTGCATTGCTTCCTCTATTGCGATATGACGATAGGTTTGCAGATGCACTTGGTAAATGGATGCTAAATGCTGCAAACGCTTCAAGATTGTTTTACACAAATTATCTTCCCGACCACAAGCAAGACAGTGAAGAATGGTCGCATCAATATGATACAGACTCATATATAGGTCATGAAGCGATTAGACAATCAAATTATGGGGCATCTCCTTATGCAACTGGCGATGCTATCAGCGGGGGATGGGGAAAAACAAACCTAGCACTTTATGGCTCTTCTCATGTTGGAATATTTGGTAGCATAATTGATACTACAGATGTTAAAGGAATATTAAAATTAGATTTATTGAAAACTGATTTCTTCCGAGATGATGCATATCCAACTTATTTAATTTATAATCCATATGATGTTGAACAGACAATATCCTTTGATGTTGGTTTTGCTAGTTGTGATATTTATGAATCCACAAGTAATAGCTTTTTAATATCCGGCATTTCTGGAAATGCACAAATAAGTATTCCTGCAAAAAAATCTTATGTAATTGTAATAACTCCCACTGGTGGGGTAAAAAGTTATGAGGGAAATAAATTTCTAGTAGGCAATATAATTGTTGATTATACATCTGATAATACAGTTTCCAACAATCCTCCAAGAATTAAAAGTCTGGTAGCAGAACAAAATGAAATTCTGATTAATGATTCCACAGCCATTTATTGCACTGCTGTTGACAAAGATGGTGATAACTTGCAATATAAATGGAGTGCAAATACTGGAGCTTTTATTGGAAGTGTAGCAAATGTAATGTGGATTGCTCCCGATGACACCGGCAAATATTTTATTAATGTTGAAGTTGATGACGGTAATGGTGAATCGGTATTTAAGCAAATTGAAATACATGTTGTAGCAAAATTTAATTCTGCTCCATTTATAAATAAGCTTGGTGCTAGTCCAAGAAAAATAGATTTGAACAATACATCAGAAATTGAATGTTTGGCAGTCGATGAAGAAGGTGGTCCAATATCATATAGGTGGCAAAGTTCAGTTGGAACTATTGATGGAAGCGGTTCCAAAATTATTTGGACTGCCCCAGGCGAAGAAGGGAATTACAATATAAAATGTACCGTAAGTGATCCTGATGGAGCTAGTTATAGCGATAGCATTATAGTTGCAGTAAGAGATTTATCCATTATTCAAGAAGGGAATTTAATATTATTTCTGCCTTTTAATGGTAATGGACTTGATGAAAGTGGGAATAACAATGTAGTTGCAGTAAATGGTGCAAATCTATCCACCGATAGATTTGGCGCAATTCAAAGTGCCTATAAGTTTGATGGAACAAGTAATAATATTAGAATCACAAATTCAACACTATTAAATTTCTCACAATATATAACTCTAAATTTTTGGATGTACGTTGATAATCTTTATGAACGAGAACAATATCCAATATCACATGGGAATTGGGAAAATAGATGGAAGGTTTCTATTTCAAATAATAGAATTAGATGGACAATAAAAACTGATGATGGAATTGTCGATCTTGATTCTGAAACTGAGATAACAATTGGAAAATGGTATAACGTTACTGCATTATATTCGGGTTCAGATTTAGAACTGTACATTAACGGTAGACTTGATGCTTTTAGATATTGGAGTGGAAGTATTTCCAATTCACCTTATGATCTTACTATTGGGCAGGCTTCGCCAAATAACAATCAAAATAATTTTAGTGGTAAGCTTGATAACATAAAATTGCTTGCCTCGGTACTTCCATTTGATGAAATACAGAAATTGTATGATTTAGAAACATCCATTGATGATGAAACAGATAATTTGCCTATTACTTCAACTCTATTTCAAAATTATCCCAATCCATTTAATGGACAAACGATTATTAAATTTCAAATAGGGTCTTTTTCCAAAGTATCCATTGAGATATATAATATTCTCGGGCAAAAAGTAGTTTCCTTATTAAATGAAGAAAAGCCTGCTGGTGAATATTCAATTAGTTGGGATGGAAAAAACAATAGAGGAATTAAAGTAAACACAAGTGTTTATTTTATAAGAATGAAGTCTGGCAATAATACGTTTACGAAGAAGATTGCTTTATTAAAATAATTCAAAAATTGGGATAGAAAATTGATGAATATCAAAAAAGTATTTTATTACGCTATACTCGGGGCATTGTTCCTTAGCTCTATTGCTGCTTCAAAAGGGGATGATAAGCTTAAAATAATTAGCACAAAAGAAGTCGGTCAAATTGAAGTTGGCGGACCTTTTGTTGGAATTGAAATACACAAGAGTTTTCCTATGATTAATAGGATAAGCTTTTATTATCCAGTTGCCAATAGCATTGATATTAGTGAAGACTATTGGAAACGTGAGCAATATAGAATAATGTCGATGGGGTTAAAAGTTGGGGATAATCCTAAGATCATGCTCAAAGAGGAGACTTGGAAAGTAAATCAAACTCCATACGATGTTGAATTCAGCAAGGATTTGCAGAGTTCTGAAATTAATATTAAATATGAATTCTGCAAAAATATACCAGCAATGAGTGCTGAATTTACAATTGAAAACAAATCCGATTCAGTTAAAATATATGAAGTTTATCTAAGATATGAGTCAATCTTAAAAACAAGTCATACTTATGCAAAACTTGATAGTGGTGTTTCAAACATTCGTGAAAATGGAAAATTAATTTCTGTAGATTATTACGAAGCCCAAGCTGGTAATGCACAAGTATTCTTTTATAATGCTGGTGAAGAACCAAGTTATTGTGCTTCAAAATATGTTAAAGGTAACTACTCTAATCCCGATGATTATTGGTTAAACTCATCTGAACCATTTGAAAAAAAAGGAAAGGATTCAAAACCAGTTGTTGTCTTTGTGTATAAGAAAGAATTACAGCCTGGAGAGAGTTTCCAAATAACTAATCTTATCGGGTCTGTGAAAATTAGTGAATCAAAAAGAATGCTCTCAAAGTTAACGAAGGATTATGAAAAGGAAATTACAGATTATGAAAATTACATTTTAGAAAAATCCACCAATAAAGAAATAATCAAAACGGGAAACAAAAATATTGATTTCACAACAAATTGGGCACTAGCCGTAATGGCAACAAATGCGCATTATATTGATTCAACAATTGTTCCAATGCCAGCACAGGCTGAATACAATTTCTATTTTACACACGATGCACTTCTTACTGATTTAGCGGCTGTAAATTTTGATTTGAATAGAGTGAAAAATGATCTCACATTTATTATTAAACATGCGGATTCAAACAATGTAATTCCACATGCATATTATTGGAAGGATGGAGCATATAAAACTGAATATGCCGGCACAGAAAACTGGAATCACTTTTGGTTTACACTTCTTTGCTCGCGTTATTTAAAGCATTCTGGAGATTTAGAATTTGCGAAAACACTGTATCCATTCGTTCAAAAAAGTATTAATACAGCAATGAAGAATAAAGAAAATAATCTAATGTACTCCTTTCGTCCAGATTGGTGGGATATTGGCAGCAACTACGGACCAAGAGCATATATGACTATCCTTGCAATTAAAGCTCTTAGAGAGTACAGCTATTTTGCTTCAGAATTAAATATTGATGCTAGCGAAATTCAGAAATATCAAGAAATATCAGATTCTCTTAATTCCAATCTTATCAATAAATTATGGAATGAGGAATTGAATTATCTGACCAGTTTCTTTGAAGATGGTACCGAGGATAAACATATTTACATGGGTTCAATGCTGGCATCACATTTTGGATTATTGGATGATGAGAAAAATTATCAACTAATGGAAACTGCTAAAAAATATCTGTTGGATGAAAAATTAGGTGTTTACACTCTTTATCCAATGGACTTAAACAAACTAGCTGATTATATGGGCTTTGTTGAAGGTGAAGCTGGTGAGCCATATTATTATGCAAACGGAGGAATTTGGCCTCATGGTAATTCGTGGTATTTGCTCGGATTGATAAGCAATAAAAAGTATGAAGAAGCTTACAATTTCTTAATTAAAATAATGACTATGGATGGAGTAATTAATAGTCCAAACGGACAGCCAGCAATGTATGAATATAGAATTAGCGACAAAAACAATCCAGAAAATTATGGAAAGATAGATAAGCCTCAATTTTTATGGGCTGGCGGTTGGTACATTTATTCTCTTTATAATCTGTTTGGCATAAAAGAAAACAATTGGAATATTTCACTGGAACCATTTTTGCCAAATGATATTGATTCAGTAAATCTAAATATTATGGTAAAAGGTAAATTGATTCCCATCTCAATTAATGGAAAAGGGAAATATATTTCATCAATTATGTATGATACAAAAGTTGTTCCTTCATATGTATTTAATGATGATAACACAGATTACACTAAGATGTCTGTGGAATTAGGTGAGCTAAAGATGCCAATGATTTTGAACGCCGAAACTAAAATCATCAATCCAATTTACTTGTCAGAAAGTAAATTACTGGAATTTATGAGTAATTCTTTTTCAGGTAAAGAAGTTGAGGTAGAAATTATCTCTCCTTTTTCAGTATATAAAGTGTTGAACAACAATATGGAAATTGAACTTCTAAAGCAAAATAAATTGGAAGATGGAAATTATAAAATACATCTTCGCTACACTCAGAACTCAGAAGGGAATAAAATAGAATTAAGTTTTAACTAAATAATAAGGTTAACAATGGCGCATGTTGAATTAAGAAATATATCAAAGATATATGATGGAAAAGCAAAAGCAGTTGATAGTGTAAGTTTTGAAATTAAAGATAAAGAGTTTGTAGTCTTGGTTGGTCCATCTGGTTGTGGAAAATCTACAACGCTGCGAATGGTTGCCGGGTTGGAAGAAATTACAAGTGGCGAATTATATATTGATGATAAGCTAGTAAATGAAGTGCCACCTAAAGATAGAGATATAGCAATGGTGTTCCAGAATTATGCTCTCTATCCGCACATGTCAGTTTTTGATAACATGGCGTTTGGATTGAAAATAAGAAAATATAGTAAGGATGAAATCAAAAAAAGAGTTGATGAAGCCTCGAATATATTGGGTCTTAACGATTTACTACAACGCAAGCCAAAACAGCTCTCTGGTGGTCAACGTCAGCGTGTAGCATTAGGTAGGGCAATTGTAAGGAAACCAAAAGTATTTCTGTTTGATGAACCTCTTAGTAACTTAGATGCAAAACTACGAGTTCAGATGAGAACAGAAATATCCAAGCTTCACAAAAAGTTAGAAGCTACAATGATTTATGTTACTCACGATCAAACAGAAGCAATGACAATGGGCGATAGAATTGTTGTAATGAAAGATGGTTTTATAAACCAAATAGCCTCACCAATGGATTTATACAATTATCCCACAAATAAATTTGTAGCTGGTTTTATAGGTAGTCCGGCAATGAACTTTATTGATGGCAAAATTATATCGGAATCTGGATTGTATTTCGTTAGCTCTGATAAATCAGTTAAAATTCCTATATTGAAAGAACAAGCAACTAAATTAGAAAAATGCATTAACACAGAAGTTACAATTGGTGTAAGACCAGAAAATATTTCACTATCCAAAGACGAAGAAAATGATTATCAAATATCAACCACTTTGGATGTTGTTGAGCCAATGGGGAACGAAACCATTATTTATTTTAACATTGGTCAAAACCCATTGATTGGCAGAGTTCAATCAAATGAAATGCTCAATACAAATTCCAATTATAACCTTTATCTAAATTTAGGAAAATTACAATTCTTTGAAGCTGGAACAGAGAATGTAATTTGATGAAAATAGTGCCAATATTTTAAAAGATTACCAGTAAACTTAATTGAAATTAGAGTCTCGTAAATTTATCTATTTGTGGAGCCTCTTTTCTTATTCCATTCAATATTTGATATAACTTTTGTGTAAACCGAAATATGTAGAGTTTTAAATATTACTTATTCATGAAATCTATTTTACTGAAATATCAAGGCACTTCAATTTTAATGGAAGATAACAAAGATTTACACTATTTTGCATAGTTAAATTTTACTAATTAAAAGAAATCAAATTTGTTTTACGAACTTCAGAAAAAAGATAAAAATAGCAAAGCAAGAGCGGGTAAAATTACAACTACTCATGGTGTAATTGAAACTCCAATATTTATGCCAGTCGGTACTCAAGGTACTGTTAAAGCTGTTACTCAAAAAATATTAAAAGACGAAATAAATGCTCCTATTATTCTAGGAAATACTTATCATTTGTATTTGAGACCTGGAATGGAAGTTATGGAGAAAGCGGGCGGTTTGCACCAGTTTATGAATTGGGATAGAGCAATATTAACTGATAGTGGTGGTTTTCAAGTATTTTCTTTATCAGAATTGCGCAAATTAAAATCATATGGAGTTGAATTCCGTTCTCATTTGGATGGTTCAAAGCACTTATTTACCCCAGAAAAAGTTATAGAAATTGAGAGACAGATTGGTGCAGATATTATAATGCCCCTTGATGAATGCACACCATATCCTTGCGATTACGATTATGCAAAAAAATCGAAAGAACTTACATCCGATTGGGCAGTTTTAAATAAAGAAGCTTTTGAAAAAAGTGTGCCTTTATATGGACATAATCAATTCCTTTTTGGAATTGTTCAAGGCAGTGTATACAAAGATTTACGAGAATCGTCTGCAAAAGATTTAATGAATATTGGATTTGATGGATATTCAATTGGAGGTCTTGCTGTTGGAGAGCCTGCAGAAAATATGTATGAAATTATTGATTTTACAACAGATATCCTTCCAGAAAATAAACCCAGATATTTAATGGGTGTTGGAAGACCTGAAAATATACTTGAAGCAATTGAACGCGGTATTGATATGTTTGATTGTGTTATGCCAACTCGCAATGCCAGAAATGCTTATCTTTTTACGTCCGAAGGAATTGTTACTATAAAAAGTGCGACTTATAAAGATGATTTTTCACCTCTAGATTCTAGCTGCGATTGTTACACTTGTAAAAATTTTTCTAAAGCATATTTGAGACATCTTTTTAATACTAGAGAAATATTAGCATATGAATTAGCTACAATACACAATCTTAGATTTTATCTTAATCTTGTTAGAGAAGCACGAAAGCAAATTTTAAATGATACATTTACAGAATGGAAAAATAAATTTATAATAAAATTATCAATTAACATTAAGGAGTTACAATGAATTATTTATTAGCAATGGCACCACAAGGTGGAGATGCTGGCGGTGGAAGTATGGTTAGTACATTAATAATGTTTGGAGCAATTTTCGCAATATTTTACTTCATGATTATTCGTCCACAGCAGAAAAAAGCAAAGGAAAGAGAAGCTTTATTAAGTGCGATAAAAAAAGGGGACAAAATTGTTACTAGTGGTGGAATGCATGGTACCATTGCTGGGCTTGATGATAAAACTTGTCTAATTGACTTTGGGAATAATTTAAAAATTAAAATTGACCGCACAGCAATTGCTGTTGTTGTATCATCTGGGAAAGAAGATTAAAATAATAAAACATATTTTAATCTAGTACACTTATGAAAAACAAATATTACTATATTGTCATTTAGAATAAATGTGAGAAATCTTTATAAATAGATTTCTCACTTTCAAACATTGTTGAAAATGATAGATATTTTTTATAACACTAAAAGATAAAGACATGAAAACACTTTCTATAAAATCCAATTTCCTTGCAATTGAAAAAGAATATTCATCGTATGATAATTCTAAAATAGTTATATACTCTGCACCAATGGAAAACACGGTCAGTTATGGTTCTGGAACTAAAAATGGTCCAAAGGAAATCCTAAAAGCTTCACATTATGTCGAGTTTTATGACGAAGAAATGGATAACGAGCTTTGTTTTGAAAAAGGAATAGCTACTCTTCCAATTCATAAATTTGATGAACTTAAATCGAAAAATGCAATTAATAAAATTGAAAAAGACATTTCAAAATTAATTTTAGATGATAAATTTGTTGTTATGCTTGGTGGGGAGCATACTGTAACTCTTGGTTCTGTATTAGCGCATCACAAGAAATATGAAGATTTGTCAATTTTGCAATTTGATGCACATTCTGATTTGCGCGAAAATTATGAAGGTAGCAAATACTCGCATGCATCTGTAATGAGCAGAGTATATGAGTTTAATAAAAATATTGTTCAAGTAGGAATTAGAGCACAATGCAAAGACGAAGGCGATTTAATTAAAAAAGATAAAATTAAAACCTTTTATGCGCGCGATATTCGGCAAGCAGAATCTCAAAAGCATTGGCAAAATGAGGTTGTTAAGAGTCTTTCAAAAAATGTATACATAACTTTTGATATTGACGGACTTGATCCAACAATTGTGCCTGCTACCGGCACACCTGAACCAGGTGGGCTTTTTTGGGATGAAACTTTAAATTTAATAAAAATGGTTGCAAAGGAAAAAAATATTGTTGGATTTGATCTTGTAGAGCTTGCTCCTTCAAAATATCATGTAAGCTCTAATTTTATTGCAGCAAAATTAGTATACAAAATGTTGAATTATGCATTTCAGGAAAAAGATTTAAAGTAGACAATTAGAAGCAAAATATATTATTTCTTTAATTATTTATTACTACAATTAGTAAAGCTATTATCATGACTGAACTTTTACAAAAATCTCTTTATATTACATTATAAAAAATTAGGTACAACGATGAAAGCACTTCAGAATATATCAATCCTACTATTACTATTATTTTCCACTCTTCTTGCTCAAAATAACAAAGTTTATCTCGGAGTTATTGAAGGCGACATCGATTTAGGATTAACGCCATACGTGAAAAGAGTTATTTCTGATGCGGAAAAAAATAATGCCTCTCTTATAATTTTCAAAATTAACACATTTGGTGGAAGAGTTGACGCAGCAACACAAATTAAAGATGCAATAATCAATTCTAAAGTTGAAACAGTAGCTTTTATTGATAAACGTGCAATTTCTGCTGGTTCGCTTATTGCTCTTTCATGTAATAAAATTGTTATGGTTCCGGGAGCATCAATTGGAGCAACAACAGTTGTTGACCAAGCTGGAGAAAAACAATCCGAAAAGGCCCAATCTTACATGCGTTCCGAAATGAGATCAACTGCAGAACGCACTGGAAGAAGAACTGATATTGCTGAAGGAATGGTTGATGAACGTATTGAAATTGAAGGACTTGTTGATAGCACACAACTTATCACTTTAACTTCCAAAGAAGCCATGCATTATGGAATTGCTGATACTATTCTTGTAAATACTCAGGCAATATTAAAGTTTACGGAAAATGAAAATGCAAAAGTTATTAATCTTGATATAAATTGGGGCGAAGAGTTTATTCGGTTTATTAATAATCCAATAATTACATCTATTTTGATGATGATTATAATGGTTGGATTATTTGTTGAAATCAAAACTCCAGGATGGGGAATAGCTGGAACTGCTTCACTTATAGCTCTTGCATTATTTTTTGGGTCTGGATATATATTGGAAATTGCTTCTGTTATGGATATTCTCCTTTTTATTATAGGTGTTGTACTTTTATTACTAGAAATATTTGTAATTCCGGGCTTTGGAATATTTGGCATTGCTGGAATAATACTAATTGTAGCTGGATTATTTATGGGACTAGTTTCAGATTTTCCACTAATTGAAACTAATTTACTTTCAATGGCAATTGTGCAACTTGCCGCGTCATTTGTGCTAAGCACAATTGTAATATATTTTCTTGCTAAAACTTTACCTAAATCAAACGCATTTAATAAACTAATTCTGAATAAAGGAATTACTGAAACTTCTGGATATACATCAAAAAAAGAGCTCCAAAACTTAATTGGTATGAATGGAATTGCACTTACAGATTTACGTCCAACTGGTACAGCAATTTTTGAAGATAAAAGATTTGATGTTGTTTCACAAGGAGACTATATCTTAAAAGATTCAAAAATTGAAGTAATTAAAGAGGAAGGCTCAAAAATTGTTGTTAAAATAATTAGCTAACATATTATTTTCTTTAAACTTAGCTTATGATATTTAAATAATAAAGATGTGATATATTATCTGTTTTTTATGCCAAATTTAGCATAAATTTTAATTCATTTATTTTAGAAAAGGGTGTAATGCTTAAGCAATTTTATTCCTTTCATTAAAATAATCTATTTGAATTATTTTTAGGATTAATTATGATTCGTTCAATATTTGTTATTATTATTACAATATTATCAACTTTGGATTTATTTGGAGGTGATTCTGTAAGATTTATAGTTTTTGGGGATAGTCAATTTGGAAATCCTCCAGAATATGAAAGAATGATATACGAAGCTTCATTATTAAAACCAGATTTTGCCATACAAGTTGGTGATTTAATTAATGGCTACACTCACGATAAAGAAAAACTTAGACGCGAGTGGAAAAGATTTAAGGGACAAATTAATCTTCTCAATGCTCCGTTTTATCCAGTTCCAGGAAACCATGATGTTGTAACAGACCAAGCAGAAGAAGTTTATGCGGAAACTTGGGGTAAAGAAAAATTACTCTACTCATTAGATAATGGACCAGCACATATAATAGTATTGAATAGTTGGTGGGAAAGTGATGATGATAGAATTATGGAATGGCAGCGTAACTGGCTAAAAAGTGACCTTGAAAAATATTCAGAACAATTTAATAAAGAAGAACTAGCTAAAAAGTCAATATTTGTTTTTGTACATAGTCCACTTTGGAAATATCCAGATGAACATAAAGGTAAAAAAGATTGGAATTTGATTCACGATATTTTAAAACAATATCCAGTAAAACTTGTTGTTGGTGGACATTCACACGAACATGTTTGGGAAAATAACGATGGAATTAACTATTTAATTATAAACTCTGCTGGCGTTCAAAGAGAAAATATTCGCGGTGGCAAGTTTTCTGCATTTCTGCATGTAGTTGTTGAAGAAAATGGACATGTAGAATATGCTGCAATAAAAGCTGGTTCAATTTTCCCTTTGGATACTGTGAATCCCAAAGATAGAATAGAAGCATCAAAGTTCGATATAAAAGAGAAAACAATTCTTATATCAGAATGGAATGTTGGTGAACCGATAGACAAACAAATTGATGTTGAAATTGAAAATACTTTGAATGAAGAAATAGTTTATCATTTGGATTGGCAGATTCCATACAAAGCTGATCTTAAAATTATTCCAGAAAGTAAATGGATTAATATTCCACCCAAAAGTTCAATTTTCGAATTATTTACTTTTGTTTCATCAAATACACCACCTATTGAACTTATGCCATATCTTAATATAACAACTTCGGCAAAATATCGTTCTGGAGTTTTATCAAGAGATTTGGAAGATAAATATAAAAGTGAAAATGTAAATATAGATGGATACACACCAGCAATAAAACTAGAAGAAAATTTCACTTATGAAGGACATTATAAGCTTTATCTTCCACCTAAATCTTTAGTGAAGAAGAAAAGTGGGGACATTAAAATAGATGGTGTTTTTGATGAAAAAGCTTGGATAGAAGCAAATACTTTTTGTTTTGGTGGTAAAACATTAGATGAAGTTAAAACAGAAATTCGCTTATTATATAATGATGATTTTCTTTACGTAGCTGCGCGCATGGAAGAGCCATTCCCATCTGGAATTCATACTTCGGCTGAAGGTGAAATTCCATTTACATGGAATGATGACGACATAGAATTCTTTTTTGATACACAAAAAAGTCAGATTGATTATACACGACTTTTCCAAAATGCTGCTGGAACACGATTTAACTCTCTTCAAAGATGGGTTGAAAATAAGTATTTTGTAAGTAAATATGAAAGCAAGATTGCTATAAATGACGATAATTGGTCATTAGAAATGGAAATACCTTGGTCAGATATTGACTTAAAAAAAGCACCACTTTCAGGCGATGAATGGGGTTTTAATATTGGAAGAAACCGTCCACAAGGAATGGTAAAACAGTTTACTTGGGCTGGGGGAGTATATAATCCTCAAAAATATGGAATTTTATTGTTTGAATAAGAAGATTATCAAACAAAGCTATCGAAAAATATGTTTCTTTTTACATATATTTCATTTTAAATATAATTTTAATAAAATTAGAGTAAAATGCCTAGACTGACAAAAGAAAAAATAAAAAATAAACTTAATTATCATTACAAAGCGTTTGACAGAAAAACCATTTCTCCAGATCCTTTAGAATTTCCACATAGATTCAGTGATAAAAATGATATTGAAATATCCGCGTTTCTTGCATCAGTTTTTGCTTATGGAAGCGTAGTACAAATTCTAAAAACCTTAGAATCTATATTTAGTATCATTGGAAATGAACCTTTTAACTTTGTTATAAACTATAATTATAATAAAGATAAAGTGTTATTTAAGGATATTAAACACCGGTTTTATACTGGGGAAGATATTGCGGCACTTTTTGCTGGATTAAATGTAATTTATCAGACATATGGTTCATTAAATTATTTATTTTTACTCTATTATTTTGAGAAAGCTGATAATATAAAGGGAGCACTTTCTTTTTTTTCAAATAATTTAACAGATATTGTTACAAAATCTTCAAAAATCACATCAAGTGGAATTAAATTTATGTTTCCAGACCCATTGAAGGGTAGTGCTTGCAAAAGACAGAATCTTTTTCTTCGCTGGATGATTAGAAACGATGAACTTGATTTTGGACTCTGGAAAGAAATTCCAACCCGTCAGCTTGTAATTCCTGTTGATACTCATATTGCACAAATTAGTCAAAAATTAAACTTAACTAAACGAAAAAATGTATCTTGGAAAATGGCAGAAGAAATAACAAATAATTTGAAAAAGTTTGACGAAAATGATCCTGTTAAATATGATTTTGCATTATGTCACATTGGAATGAGAAAATTAGATTTTTAATATCCCAACAATTAACCCATTAAACAATTAAAGAATAGTAAGCAATGAAAATAGCTATAATAATAAATCCAGAAGCTGGGAAGGGTAATGGTAGAAATTTTTTCGATAAAATAAAAGATTTGCTTGAACACAATTCCACTATTGAGTATTTTTTAACTTCAAAACCTTTGCACGCAATTGAAATAGCTAAAAATGTTTCTCATTATGATAGAATTATTATTTGTGGAGGTGACGGAACGCTAAATGAAGTAATTAATGGATTTGATATAAATTCCAAAGCCGTTTTGGGTTTAATTCCAATTGGTTCTGGAAATGACTTTTCGTTATCATTTCACTCAGAGAAAGCTGATAACATGTCTTTATTAAATTATTATTTGTCAGATAGCCCTAAGATTAGAGAAGTTAATTTTGGAAATGTTAAAATAGTTGATTCAAATGGAAAAGAATTTCATAAAAGATTGATTAACAGTTTTGGAGTTGGTTTTGATGCTAAAGTAGCATTTTATAATCAACATAACAAAGTCTTTAGTGGTACTTTCTCATATATTTACTCAATTTTAAAATCATTATTTGAGTTTAATAAAATTGATTTTGATGCAACTTATGATAATAAAAAGATATCAGGTAATGCATTATTTTGTGCAGTTGGAAATGGAAGAAGTATTGGTGGGGGATTATATTTAATGCCTAATGCAAAAATAGATGATAATATTCTCAATTTGAGTGTTGTATCAATAAATTCAAGATTTAAGTTATTAACCTTGCTCCCAAAGGCAATGTCTAATTCTTTGACCACTAGAAAAGAACTAGTTCAATACGAATTTACTAAATTAAATATTACATTAAATACACCTTTTTATACCCACATTGATGGTGAAGTTATTACTGATAAAGCTAAAAATATTCAAGTTGATATATCTGATAAAAAATTATATTTTATGTGTAAATATGGAAGAGGTTTAAATGTTTTTTAAAAAGATAAATCACAGAGATTATAATTACATACCTAGGTTTTATAATCCAGACGAAGATAATGCTGAAAGAAGAAAAAAGAAACTTAAGTTTAGAAAAGATTCAACTTTAAGAAAGAAAAATCGTGTTCCATTTTTACTTTTAGTTTTTCTTGGTATAATAATCTATTTTATAATAAAACTGAATGGGGCATAACTTTGTGATAATTGATTAAGACAAGTTAAAAGCTTATTAAATTAGTTTACATAATATACATTATGCGCCTTATCGTTTATTACGGAAATATAACATTCTTTAATCTTGAGTTAAATATGGATATTAGCAACTAAACTCATCCTTTAGCTACAATTAATATTTCTAATCAGAATTAATTATTAGTTTAGAAGAAATAATATGGAAATATAAATAAGTAGAAAATGTTCTGGTTCAAAAATATTTATTATAGTAATATTTCTATTTAGTGAGCAAATATTTTCACCCACTAAATAGAAAAAAAATAATTTCATAGCTTTTTATAAATAATCACTGTAACTGTTTTATCATCGCCACCCATATTTATAGTCATTCCATATGGTTTATCATTGTTCAAACTAATTTGGGCTTTACCAGCTTTTTCGGTTAATTGCTGCCACATAGTAACTGCTTGGTGAATTCCTGTAGCACCTACTGGATGCCCCCAACCAATTAAACCACCAGTTGTATTAAATGGAATAATTCCATTATGCGCAGTATTTCCATTTAACACAAATTCAGGACCTTTGCCGTGCTCCGCAAATCCAATTGCTTCAATTGCCATAATTCCAGCAATAGAGAAACAGTCGTGAGCTTCAACCGTTCCTATTTGTTCTTTTGTAATTCCAGCCATTTTTAATGCTTTTTTTACAGCATTTTCTGTAGTTAATAATCGTGTTGGATCTTCTGGTTTAGTAGTAATATCATCTTCAGATTGCGCAAAAGCAATAATTTCAACTGCATCTTTAATATCGATATTGCATCTTTTTAATCCTTCTTCAGTTAAAACAACTATTGCAGAAGATGCATCTGAGACTTTAGAGCAATCATAAACTGTTAAATTATCAACAAAAACTTTTCCGCTTGGTTCTATTGAAGCTGTTTGCGATAAATTATAATCAGTGTTATGATATTCTTGAGCTGTATCGTCTAAACGTGCGTTATTTATAGCATTTACATACCATTGTATCATACCTTTTCTAGTATATTCTTTACCATATTTCTCATAATATTTTCCAGCTCTATCACTAAATTGACCAGGGAAAAAGTGAGCATGTCCATCTTTTCTATCTTTCCACCAACCCGCAGTTGCTAAATAATCTGCTCCGTAAACAGCTTTAACAGTATTTTGAACCTCAACTCCCAGAGCTAAGATTACCTCACTTTCTTCTGAAAGTAAGAATTTAATTGAAGTTGCTAACGCTAAACCTCCAGAGCCACATGCTCCCTCAACTCGAGTTGATGGTTTATATTTCAAATCATTATCAATAAAAGGAGCATATCCTGGCAAATTACCTTGATTATTATATTGTGCAGCATTAAAGTTACTAATAACCGTTTCATCTACGTTTATTGCTCCTCCAATACGCTTTAAGACCTCCGAACCAGCTTCTTTGACATAATGTTCTAATCCAGGTCTTTCTTTCTTAGGATTAAATTCTTTGCGTCCAGTTCCTAATGAAATTGTATTATATCCTGCAGTAATAAATATTTTTTTTTTCATTAGATTTCCTCCCAAGGTAAAAAGTTATTAATTGGACCATAACTATGGAAAAATCCAGTAAGCATAACATCATTAACATCTCTTTCAGTTTTAGCAACTTTTTGTTCCACAAGTTTTAATCCAATTTCTCGTGTTCCTTTCATATATTTTTTTGCAATAATAGAACCAAGAGTTCTGTCTAAACTTAAGTTTTCGAAATATGTTTTTAATAAATCATCTCTATCTTTAACTTTAATAATTTCTTTCCAAATAATATGGTTGTTTGGAAGTTTACCTATCACTAAATCCATTTTTTTAGAAACTGCATCATAGTCAACATATGTATTATTGTAATAATCAAAAATTCCAATTATTCTTCCTTTATTATATTTCATAAAACCATCTTTCTGAGAACCATCGGAATTTTGTCCTCCCTTCACTCCCCTCTCAAATAATTGATCGAGCAAATCACTATGAATATTTTCTTCGTTAAAATAAGGATTCATAACCTCCATAATATACATACAAACATCAATTCCAACATAATCGACTAATTGAAAAATTCCCATTGGCCTAATCATAAAATCTTGTGAAACTTTATTTACAACATATAGAGCTTCAGGGAAGCCATAATCTGATTTTAGTTCATTTAAAAATCTAATTCCCAAAAGTGCGTCTCGCATAAAATGGCCATTGCCTATAAAACCAGCTATATCGTTTGAATGGATAATTACTTTACGTAATTTTTTTGCATATTCAAGAGCAAATGTATTTAAATCAGATACTGTATCTTCTCCATTAATTAATTCAACTAATTTTTGCACAGCTGGAGGATTGTAAAAATGGAATCCAATAATTCTACCATCCAAATCTCCTTTTTCATTTAAATAGCTTATTGGAACAGAAGAAGTATTTGTAAAGAACCAAGGATTAGTGTTACTATTTTCATCAATTTGCTTAATCAACTTTATTTTTAGATTGGGATTTTCATTTACAGCTTCAAAAATTACATTTGAATTGTAGGTAGATTCTATTAAAGTTGAAGGTCTAATTATAGCTAGAACTCGGTGAATATAATCATCAATAATTTCATTATTATAAATAAGAGTGTGATTATCGGCATAAATTTCACGTAAGAAATTAATTTTTTTCTCAGCTATTTTTCTACTTTGAACTCGAACATATTCAAGCAACCCAGCTAACGCTTTATCAGAAATGTCAATGGCATTTAAAATAAAAGTTAAATTACCATTATCTTTTTTGAAACTTAAGTCTGCCATTTCAACAGCAGTAAGTAGTAAAATACCACTTCCCATTTTGCCAGCAGCTCCGAGAACACTCACATTTGAAAGTCTTTCATCGTAATTCATAAAAATTCCTTTTTAAAATTTGCAATGTAAAAAAATAGTTTTTTATTAGTTGAAAGACAAGAATAAGGCTACATATTATTTTGATGTGCTAGGCATAATAATTAGCCAATCTAAAAAAGAAAAAATCTTTATCTCTAGTACCATTATTTGAAGAAATAAATTTCTGTATTTTACTATTTAGTCCTTCAGCTAAAGCATTCGTTGC
>JAHISP010000017.1 GCA_018818165.1 Bacteroidota bacterium
AAAAGATGGAAATAAGAGAATACTGAAACTTTCTTTAGCTATGAGGCGAAGGGAGTGGTTTATGGGGCTTTGGGGTTCAACTAAATTGATGTCTTGGCCTTTTGTCGTTGATTCTTAATTTTCTAATGACCGATTTGGGTTAAAGAGAATGGCTGTAATCGAATTTGAAAACATGACTTTCAAAAAAACGAAATTTAATAAATAATATACTAGCCCGAAATTAGATAGCAAGGCAGAAACCAGATAAATGTCCGCCCAATTTGCTAAAACACCCACAGCAATATGTAAAAGATCTTTGCGCATTTATCCCGCTTTTCGAGGCAAATATTTTTATCCGTTGAAGACCCAGACATATCAGTAAATTGGAATGCTGTAGAAATCACGATATGGCGGGATGAAATGATTAGCAATGATCTAATTTCTTTTTGCTCATTTCAAGTTAAAATTCTTTAAGTTATCCGTCCTCTATTTGATAATATACAGAGATATCATTGGACTGGATAATAAAAATTAGTTGAACAAAACTGCCAAAGCGGTAGCACAATTTTCTTTGACATATTGATAGAGAAATTTTTTATGTTTTCCCATCACACCCACAATAATTAGGAGTAAAAATGTGGGAATTAAAAGAAAAAATGCTAAGAAGAATGGAGTTAATAACTTAAGCAAAAAAACAGTTAAGGTTTATTTATACCATTTAGAGAAGTATGTTCGGTATTATGGAAAGTCCCCCGATAAGCTTGGCAAGGAGTTCAATTTTAATAGCTATTTGTAAAACCACAAAACAAAAACCCGTTTGCATGTTCAATTTTTACAATATCCATCAAAATTAAAATGCAATCCCTATGGGATTGTTGTATAAATTTAATTCGTTTTTCTATTATAATTTAATCCCTATCGGGATTATTTAATTTGTCATATATGTAATTCCTCATTTAGATAAATTCTTATATCAGTACTTTACTTATCCAAAACTCTAAAAACAACTTTGGATGGATATTCACTTGTGTGATAAACCCGCTGAGTCGCTTTTTGAAAATCCTTCTCTTCGGCATTATAAATATTACAAAATGTTTGGGGATTTCTATCAAACAAAGGAAACCAACTACTTTGAATTTGTACCATTATTTTATGCCCTTTCAAAAATGTATGATTTACATCATTTAAACTAAATTTTACTTTTGTCACTTCATTTGGAGTAAATGGTTCTGGTTTTTCGAAACTATTACGAAATTTTCCACGCATAATTTCGGCACGCACAAGCATTTGATAATTTGCCATTGTTGTGCCTTCAGAATAGACTTCTGTTAAAGAATCTGGATAAACATCTATTACCTTAACTATCCAATCTGAATCTGTTCCAGAAGTGGAAACATATAACTCAACTTCAATGGACCCAGCTAAAGTAATTTGCTCTGTTAATTTAACACTTTCAAATGAAATTACATCTGGACGAGAAGATGCAAACCGCTGATCTTCATTCATGTATGTTTTGTTATACATTGTTCCAGTTCTATGAAACTTTGCAGTGTATGGAACAGGCTTTTGGGGATCGCTAATATATTCAGTAAAATTGATTGAGGATTTAGCCTTGCTATCAATTATTTTCCCATTTCCACATAAATAATAATCCACCAACTCAGAATTTTTGGGAGGCCATTCAGAAAAATTATTCCATTTATTCGTACCCGTTTCAAAAATGGATGCCTCTGGAAAATTGGAATCTCCTTTTTCTTTTAAGTAATATTGGAAGAACTTTAACTCCAAATTATTTTGATAATATTCACTTGTATTAGAATTAAATTTGTCATCGCCAAATGTACTTCCATCACCTCTTGCCCAACCACCGTGTGACCAAGGTCCCATTACCAATATATTATTAGTTTGTGGATTTTTCTTTTCTATTGTTTTGTAAGTATTTAATGCGCCGTATAAATCTTCGCCATCGTACCAACCTCCAACCGTCATAACTGCTGGGGCAACATAATTAAAGTGATTTAATGTATTTAGCGACTGCCAATATTCGTCATAACATCCGTGCTTAGTAAAATCATTCCAGAAAGAAATGGAGTTGAAAAAATACTTATCATTTACATTTTTAAGTGAACCAATATTTAGAAAGTAATTATAAGAATCACCTGTTAATTCAACTATTCTTGTATTTCTAGAAGGCGTTGGTTCTGGTCTGTTTACTCCAAAACTGGAGAAAAAAACATACGAAAGAGAGAGAGTAAAGGCTCCGTTGTGGTGCATATCATCGCCAATAAACCAATCGGCAATAGGTGCTTGTGGCGAAACAGCTTTTAATGCAGGGTGAGATTCGTTTAATGCCATTGCAGAATAAAATCCAGGATATGAAATTCCATAGATACCTGCTTTGCCATTATTATTGGCAATATTATTTATCAACCACTCAATGGTATCATAAGTATCGGAAGCTTCATCAATTTCTTTTCCCGTTTTATTTGGAATGTAAGGACGCATGTCAATAAAATTACCTTCTGACATATACTTGCCGCGAACATCCTGATAAACAAAGATGAATTTTTCGTTTGTTAAATATTCTGGGAAATTTCTAAATTTTCCTTTTTCATATGGACCAGAGCTATAAGGCGTTCTAGTAATTAAAAAAGGATATGTTTCGGAATTATCATTGGGAGCATAAACAACAGTATAAAGTTTAGTTCCATCTCGCATTTCAATCATGAAATCTTGCTTGGAATAACTCTCTTTAAACGATTTGGATTGTGAATAAATTGAAACACAAAACAAGAATATAATAATGGAATAACGCAATTTAGTAACCAAAATTAACTCACATATTTATTAAAAAAATATACTTGAATTAAATTTAATTAGATAAAATCTTATTTGCGATTATAATTATAAATCGTTTTTTGCAGAATTGTCTATGGTAGTCTCTATTGCGGAAAGATTGTCAAAATATTGTCTTGTAATTTTTATTGAGTATCCTTCCACTGTTTTAAAATGAATTACTGTATCTCCTAAAAATTCTATTATTCCTTTAACGCATTTTTCTGCATTTTGGGGAAACTGATAAATGGCTTCATCGCCTTCTTGTAGTAACATTGTTAAATCCTTATTGTTGAATGCCTAAATATACCGAGAATATGCGAGATTCCCTTTAGCCAAATATTAAATAATTATTAAACTCTATTATAAATTATCTTAATTGGATTAATAATTTAAGTTTGAATTCAACCATTTTTCAACTTCTTTGACGCTTAATTCCTTTCGTGCAGAATAATCTTCAACCTGATCTTTAGATATTTTTCCAATTGAAAAATACTTCGCTTCTGGATTTCCAAAATATAATCCACTAACCGATGAAGCAGGATACATTGATAAATTTTCGGTCAAAGTAATTCCAGTATTTTTTTCAACATCAAGAATTTCAAAAATGGTTAATTTTTCAGTGTGATCTGGTTGTGCAGGATAGCCTGGAGCAGGTCTAATTCCAATATATTTTTCTTTAATTAACTCTTCAGTTGAAATATTTTCATCCTTTGCATAACCCCAAAATTCTGTTCTAACTTTTTTATGCATCAATTCGGCAAAGGCTTCAGCAAGTCTATCTGCAAGTGCTTTAACCATTATAACGTTATATTCATCATGATCAGCTTGATATTTTTCAATCATCTGTTCAATTCCAATTCCAGCAGTCACAGCAAACATTCCTATAAAATCATTTTGCCCACTTTGCTTTGGAGCAACATAATCTGATAGCGCAACATTATTTGCATTTACTGACTTTTTGCTTTGTTGACGTAAAGTATATAATTTTGTTTTTAATTCTTTTGATAGATTATCCTTATAAATTTCGATATCGTCGCCAACGGAATTTGCAGGAAAAAGCCCAACAACTCCATTAGCAGTAAGCAATTTATTATCAATTATTTTTTTGAGCAAAACTTTTGCATCATTAAATAATTTTTTAGCTTCTGAACCATAAATTTCATCTGTAAATATTTCTGGATATTTTCCTTTCATTTCCCAAGTTCTAAAAAATGGAGTCCAATCAATATACTTTGCTAATTCATCTAAAGGATAGTTTTGCAAAGTTGTAACTCCAAGTTTTTGTGGAATTTGAATATTCTGTTTATCCCAATCAATCTTTAAACTGTTTTTGCGAGCATCGGATAAAGAAATATATTCTTTCTTTTCTGTTCGTTTTGCGTAATCTTCTCTAAATTGAGCATATTCATCAGCAATTTTTTTCCCATAACTTACATTCGTTAACTTGTTCAACAAATTTCTAGTAATCTGAACACTTCGCGAAGCATCAACAACATAAACTGTGGTGCCAGAATATTGAGGAGCAATCTTTAACACTGTGTGCGCTTTGGAAGTTGTTGCTCCTCCAATTAATAGTGGAAGTTTAATGTTCATCCTCTCCATTTCAGCAGCAACGTACACCATTTCTTCCAACGATGGTGTTATTAATCCGCTAAGCCCAATTATATCAACATCATTATCAATAGCAGCTTGTATAATTTTTTCAGTTGGAACCATTACGCCAAGATCAATAATATCATAATTGTTACAACTTAAAATTACCCCAACAATATTTTTGCCAATATCGTGAACGTCACCTTTAACAGTTGCAAGAAGAATTTTTCCTGCTTTGTCCGTATTTCCAGAAATCAATTTATCCGCTTCAATATAAGGAAGTAAATAAGCGACCGCTTTTTTCATGACACGAGCACTTTTTACAACTTGCGGCAAAAACATTTTTCCGTCACCAAATAAATCGCCAACAACGTTCATCCCCGCCATTAGCGGATCTTCAATTACTTTTATTGGTGATTTATATTTAAGCCGCGCTTCTTCAACATCAGCTTCAATAAATTCGGTCATTCCTTTTATTAAAGAGTGCTTAAGACGCTCTTCAATAGAGTGTTTGCGCCATTCAAGGATTTTTGTTTCATCCTTAATTTCACCTTTTACGGTTTCTGCAATTTCAATTAAGCGCTCGGTTGCATCAGTTCTTCGGTTAAGAATTACGTCCTCAACACGTTCTAACAAATCTTTTGGAATTTCCTCATAAACTTCCAACTGACTAGCGTTAACAATTCCCATATCCATTCCAGCTTTTATAGCATGGAATAAAAATGCTGAATGCATTGCTTCACGAATTCTATCATTGCCTCTAAATGAGAATGAAAGATTACTTACGCCACCAGAAATTTTAGCAAATGGCAAATTCTTTTTTATCCATTTTGCAGCATTTATATAGTTGAGCGCATATGCGTTATGCTCTTCCATTCCCGTAGCTATTGCAAAAATGTTCGGGTCAAATATTATATCTTCTGCTGGAAATCCAATTTCATCAACTAGAATTTTATAAGCTCGTTCACAAATTTCAATTTTTCTTTCGTATGTATCCGCTTGTCCTTTCTCATCAAAAGCCATTACAATTACAGCAGCTCCATATTGCATTACTTTTTTTGCATGATGCTTAAATTCCTTTTCGCCTTCTTTTAAGCTAATTGAATTTACAATGCCCTTTCCTTGCAAGCATTTTAATCCAGCTTCAAGAACTGACCATTTAGATGAATCAATCATTATGGGGAGTTTAGCTATATCCGGTTCAGAGGAAATCATATTCAAAAATTTCGTCATGGAAACTTCTGAATTAAGCATTGCATCGTCCATGTTTACATCAATAATTTGAGCACCACCTTCAACTTGGTCGCGAGCTACTACCAGAGCATCTTCATATTTTTCTTCTCTAATTAATCTTGCAAACATTCTTGAACCAGCAACGTTTGTTCTTTCTCCCACATTTGCAAAAATTGAATCATCATTAATTATTAATGGTTCCATTCCACTTAAACGTAAATATTTTTCAACTGTTTTAGGTTTTCGTGGAGTTACATTTTCAATCATTTCAGCAAAAGCTCTAATATGATCTGGAGTTGTTCCGCAACATCCACCAACGATATTAAAAAATCCATGTTGTGCGTAATCATTTAAAACGTAACGCATTACTTCTGGAGTTTCATCGTAAGCTCCAAACTCATTTGGTAAGCCAGCATTTGGATAAAGCGAAATGTAACAATCAGAAATACGCGACAATTCCTCAATGTGAGGTCGCATTTGCTGTGGTCCGAGCGAGCAGTTTAATCCAATACTTAAAAGATTTTTTGTGTTGGCAATTGTAATATAAAACGCTTCCGTTGTCTGTCCTGAAAGTGTTCTTCCACTTTGATCCACAATTGTACCAGAAATCATAATAGGAAGCGTTAAGTTCATTTCTTCAAATAATTCTTCAACTCCAACTAGTGCGGCTTTAGCAACTAGAGTATCAAAAACTGTTTCAATCAAAAGAATATCTGAACCGCCATCAATCAATCCTTTAGCTTGCTCTTTGAAACTTAGTTTAACTTGATCGAAAGTAACAGCTCTAAATCCAGGATCATTTACATCTGGCGACATTGAAAGAGTTTTATTTGTGGGACCCATTGACCCAGCAACATAACGTGGTTTTTCTGGATTTATGATATTGAATTCATCAACCGCTTTTTTAGCAAGCTTTGCCGATTCATAATTTATTTCATAAACAAATTCTTCCATTTCATAATCAGCTTGTGAAATGGAAGTACCATTAAAAGTATTTGTTTCAATAATATCCGCACCAGCTTTAAGATACTCCCGATGAATATCCAAAATAATTTCTGGTTGTGTTAAGGATAGTAAATCGTTATTCCCTTTTAAATTAACTAGATGGTTTTTAAATCGTTCACCTCTGTAATCTTCTTCCGTTAACTTATGCCGTTGAATCATTGTGCCCATAGCACCATCCAAAAGCATTATTCTTTTATTAAGTATTTTCTTTATTTCATCTAATCTATTCACAACCAACTCCAAAAACATTTTCTAATTTACTACTCCATTAAAATAGAACGCAATTATTAGGGTTTATGCAAAACAAGTGTTTTTCACTTTATCATTTCGCTCCGAAATTTTTATCGGAAGAGAAATTTTTAATAATTTGCGAAATTTCTCACCCACAGAACGGATTTGAAATGACAGATTCATTATTTTGCAGAAACTCCTTCTTTCGAAATAATAAATACATCTATTTTCTTTGAAGCTAAAGACAAATATACCTAAATTTGCTTTAATTGGTTTTAAGAATAATTTGGAGATGATATGATAATAGTAACTGGTGCAGCTGGTTTTATTGGCAGCGCTCTTGTTTGGAAGCTAAACCAAATGGGGGAAGAAGAAATAATTATTGTTGACGAATTAGGGAAAGATGAAAAATGGAAAAATCTTACTGGACTTCGGTTTATTGATATTTATCATCCAGAAGAATTTATTGAACTAGTGCTAAATGATGCACTTCCTTTTGATGTTGATACAATTTTCCATTTAGGTGCTTGTTCTTCCACAACCGAAAAGGATGCTGATTATCTTCTCCAAAATAATTATCACTTTTCTCAAGACCTTGCCAAATATGCAATTACTCATCGTGCACGTTTTATTTATGCTTCTTCTGCTGCAACTTATGGCGATGGTTCAAATGGTTACATTGATGACGAAAATGCGTTAAATGATCTTCGTCCTCTAAATATGTATGGCTATTCAAAACATCTTCTCGATTTATGGCTTCACAAAACTGGCTATAACGAAGAAGTTGTTGGATTAAAATATTTTAACGTATATGGTCCCAACGAATACCACAAAGAAGATATGCGCAGTGTTGTGCATAAATCTTTTGGACAAATAATGGAGACCGGCTCGGTAAAACTATTTAAATCATACAAAGATGAATATAAAGATGGTGAGCAGAAACGTGATTTTATCTATGTAAAAGATGCTGTTGATATGACTTTGCACTTTTATAAAAATAGGGATATTAATGGTCTTTTTAATGTTGGAACTGGCAAAGTTCGCACTTGGGTCGATTTAGTTACCGCTGTTTTTAATGCTGTTGGAAAACCTGTGAATATTGAATTTATTGATATGCCTGACCATTTAAAAGAGAAATACCAATATTTCACAGAAGCTAATATTGATAAAATTAGAAATACTGGTTACACACAAGAAATTTCTTCTTTGGAAGATGGCGTAACTGATTACGTGAAAAATTATTTATTGCCTGATAAATATCTTGATATTTGATTACGATCCTCTATAATTTTTTTGCACACTACTATTTTAGAGAATTACATGAAAAGTCATTAAATTATTAAGTCATTTGTAGTTATTGATATAATTAATGACTACAAATGACACAAAGTAAATGACTTTTTTATTTTAACTCCTACAAAAACAATGAATAATTAATGAGCTATTTATGAAACTTGCTACACTACTCTATGTTCAAAAAGATGATAAAACACTTATGCTTTATCGTAATAAAAAGGAAAATGATTATCACGAAGGAAAATGGAACGGACTAGGTGGCAAATTTGAATTGGGCGAATCTCCAGAAGAATGTGCAATTAGAGAGTTAAAGGAAGAATCTGGACTGGATGCAAAAAAACTAATCTTAAAAGGACATATCACTTTCCCCATGTTTGATGGCAAAGACGATTGGTATGTTTTTGTTTTTACAATTCCAGAAATTGAAGGTGAGTTAATTGAATCCGATGAGGGGCATTTGGAATGGATTGCAAATAGTGACCTGCACAAATTAAACCTTTGGGAAGGAGATAAACATTTTATCGATTGGTTATTTCAAGATGATATTTTTAGCGCAAAATTTAATTATAAAGATGGTGTGTTTATTGACTACAGCGTAACTTTTTATTGATATAAAGAAGAGATGAATGCCTCATCTCATCTCTTCTTTTATATATAATCTATCTTTCTTTTAAAATTAATTCAACTTCTTTTAATTCACCATTTCTTTCAATAGTAATTTTAACCTTATCGCCAGGATTTCTAGCATATAAATATTTAGTATAAATTTTCAAATCTTTAACTTCATGTCCATCAAAAATTTTAATAATATCTCCCTTTAAAATTCCAGCGGTTTCAGCTGGTGATTCTTCCGAAACTGCACCAACTTTAACACCTTCACCAGAAAAGGCGAAATCGGGCATAAAACCAGTCGCGGTTTTTTTTCCACTTTTCCCAATTTGTCCTTTCGGTATTTTTGCACTTGGAATAATATCTTCAGCTTTTCCAGTAAAAGTCATTGGCTCTTTCCTATCGGCTAGATAAACAAATGTTTCCTTAACAACAGTTGCTGTTTTTACTAATCCAGAAGGATCAATTTTTTCAAACGTGTCTGTTGGTCTGTGATAGTCCTCATTTGGTCCAACAAAAAATTGTACTGCAGGAATTCCTTTTTCAAGGAAAGCAACTTGATCACTTGCATCTAAATCCTGAGTTGATAATTCTGTCGCAATTCCAGTTGTATATTCTGTGCCCATGAAAATAAATTTCCACTCACGTGCAGAGTTACTGTTTAAAACTATTAGCTTCTTATCAAACAATCTTCCAACGGAATCCAAGTTAAGATTGGCAATAATTTTTTCTATTGGATATTTTTTATAGTTGTTAGTAAAATAACGAGAACCAATCAAGCCGGCTTCTTCAGCAGTAAAAGCCACAAATATTACTGTTCTTGCTGGATTTAGTGATTTAGCAGTAGTTTTAATTAATTCAAGCATTACAGCAATTCCGCTAGCGTTATCATCAGCACCATTGTGTATTTTTCCCTCATTTCCTTTTCGTACATCTGGCCAACCCAAACCAAGATGATCGTAATGAGCTGATATTACTAATGGTGCATCTTTTATTTCTGGGTCAGCGCCTGGAATAATTCCAATAATATTTTTTAATTTTATGTTTTTTTTATTTAGAACATCTTGTTCCCAAGTTTGGTAATACGTTCCATTATCTGCTCCAGGAAGTAAGCCATATTCCTCAAACTTTGATTTAATATATTCAATAGCTTTTTCAATTTCTGGTGAATCTATTCCACGTCCAATCATTTCATCTGATGATAAATACTTAATTGTCTCCATCATTCTCTCAGCAGAAAATACGGGCTCAAGAGTAGCAAGCGGTTTTCTTTTTTCTAATTCAACTTTTATATCACTCATTTTGGCATCTAGTACTTTTGATAGCGGCGAACTAACAACTGGCCATTGACCTTTTTCTGAGTTAGTTGGCTCATCTCCAGTGAAAGCAAGGTAACTATATTTTCCATAATGTGGAAGTTTTCTTACAAGTCCATCAATGGCTTTTTCGTTTCCAATTGAAAGCAAAGCAATAACTTCGTTTAAGTTTTTAGGATTAACTGCTGTTAATAAGAAACTTGTATTTTCTGTGGGAACTTCTATTTTTTCCAATATAACTTTCGCTAATCCAATTTCTGAGTTATAATTTGCAATTTGATTACTAAATAATGGAGCAAATTTGTTATCTAAGCCTAATAATAAAACAGCATTTTCAGTTGGAAGTTCGTTAACTTCAGAATCATTTTTAATTTCAAATTTGTCCTCATCGCCTTTTATCCATTGAGTAATAAAGTTTTTATACAAGTCTTGTTTACTTGATGGAAGTAAAACCAGAGTTTTTTGAGCGCCATATAATTCAGTAAAAGTTGGTGGAGTTTCTTTGGGATCAAGTTTTCTGAATAAATCAAATTGTGCATCAACTAATATTTGAATTGGTTTTTCTTTTGATGTAAAATTGAATTTTGCTTCTTTTTCATTCATCTGAAATATTTCTGTAATAGTCCCATTTTCAGTAACTAAAGTAACTGGAACATCAACATAGAAAACGTCTTCATCTTGAATTTGTTTTAGAGTGAAGGAAACATTATTGAAATCACGAATACTTTTTGTTTTTACATCTTCCAAAATTATCTTTGGTGCGCCAGTTCTAGTAATCCATTGGTCAAAAAACCACTTTAAATCTTGTTCCGTAGCTTCTTCAAATGCAATTCTGATATCATCAAACGATGCTCGTTTAAATTTATTTTCTCTGTTAAAAGTTTGAAATCCTTTTGTAAATAATTCATCACCAACTTTACGACGAAGCATATGAAAGAACATTGAACTTTTCCCGTATCCAATTGCTTCACTTGGTTCATCATGTCTTGACAAAAATTTATTTAGTGGAAAATCATTTTTAGGAGTTACATAATTTGTAAATTTTTGCAAAGTTGCTCTGCGATATTCAACAGCCTGTTCTCGTTGCTCTTTAATAAGATGATCTGCCATGTAGGCGGTAATTCCTTCACACCAGTTGCCTTTTGTGAAATCAACATAAACAGAATTTCCCCACCAATTATGTAGTAATTCGTGCGGATATGAAGAATGCAAAATAAATGGAAATCGGATTATCTTCTCTCCAAGCAACGTAAATGACGGCATTCCATATCCAGTTTCCCAAAAATTTTCTACCAACGCAAATTTTGTATATGGATAAGGACCAACTAGTTTTCGATACATCTCCATATATTGTGCAGTAGTTTCAAGATATTTATTTGCCAATCCTTCATCTGGTGTTCGTAAAAAAGCCATTGCTTCTATTGAACCCATTGAAAATGAGTATTCTGTGAATGGTGCCGCAATTAAAAATACTTCCTCTTGTGGAGTTAGCGATTCCCATTTATCAATATGAGAAGCTTCATTTATTTTATCAATTGTTCTAGTTCCAACAGAAACGGTTTTCCACTCTTTGGGAGTTGTGGTTGTTAAATTAAATGTTAATAATCCATCATCAAAATAAGGCACCCAATAAGTTGAACCGGCAAGATAAACTCCTTTTTCCCAAATAATACCAGGCGATTCACTAAAACCGCGAGCATAATTTTCTTCGCTTTGTTCAACTGGCGATTCTATTTTTCCATTGTATTTAATCTCTAATTTGAAATCACCTTTGCAATCACTTGGAATATTTATTTGGTAAACATTAAGTATTAATTTACTTGCTGAGTTTACATCGTCTTTATCCATTCCAATATCTTCAGCATTTTCGGTTTCATTCAATTTTTTTATTAGACTATTTTCTTCTACAATTAGTCCACTGAAGAGTTTAAATTTCATTTCATTTTTAATCAGCGCTTGTGGAATTGTTATTTCATCAACAACCGAAATAAATGAATTACTTGGCTCAACAACGGCAGAAATTTCGTGGTGAAGTAAATTAGTTTGTGCATTGATAACCAATGCAATTGATAAGAATAACAGTATTTTCTTAATCATTATAATACCTTATTAATTGTGTTTATAATTCCATTTGTCATATTACAATTTTTTTTGCATTCGCCTTTGCAATCCTAATTCATCGAAAGATTGCTTCATGATAAAACGCCTCGTAATGACTGACTTTGTGACGTCATTGCGAATCCAACGCTTTTTATTTGATGAAGCAAATCTTTCACCGTTTTAGACTTTTTCCAATTGAAACAGATTGCCACGTCGTTCAAAAAGCGAACTCCTCGCAATGACTGCAACGACATTTTAATCCATTCTCAACTTTTCAATCCGTTCAATCCGAGTGCAATTGTTTACTTAATGAATAATAATCTCAACTGGATTTTCAACATTCATATATTTTTTTGCAACTCTTTTAACATCATCCAATTTTACATTTTTAAGTGCTTCCAGACTTTCATCGTCGCTTGTTATATTTCCATCATAATAATAAGAATGGGCTAGATAATACGCTTGGTTAATGCTCGATAATCTTCTGAACATCATTTTTCCTAAATACATATTTACTGTTTTTTCAATATCATCATCCGTTTTTTTATCAACAAAATCCGAGTTAAATAAACCAGCAAATTGAGGCAAAAGTATTTCAACATTTTTAGGTTGAGTTGGAACATTTACATAAAAAAGCGCTTTATCATTTATCATTTTTATTCCGCTAGACATTCTGTATGCAAGTCCTTGTTTTTCGCGAATATTGAACGAAATTTCATCACTTAACATTAAAGAAAGGATTGTTAAAGCTGCTTCATCATCTTCTTCAAATATTTTTACAAAACCATAAAATGTGTGCGATTGTTCGCCTCCTCCATTTTCTTCAATTTTTTTAGCTTCATTCCATTTTTTAATCCCACGTTCCTGTGCTAATCCCTTAAAATTATTTGGGGTTGTGGATACAAAATCTTCAAAATGTTCATTAATCACTTCTGGAGCTTCTTTTGATACAACTGAAACAATTAAATTATTTGGAGTAAAATATTCCTTCCCGAATTCTAAAAACTTATTATAATCTAAAATTTTAATATCTTTTGTTTCAATAACTGGCTCGAGAACAAGAGTTTCGTAAGCTTTTTCATACATTTCCTTACTTTTATCTTTGCCGCCCATCATTGCTGACATTCCACCATTTGATTTATTTACTTTGTTAAATTCATCTTCGGTTGGAATAAAATTCATCATTTCTTCGTTCAAGTATTTGATTGCTCCCTTTATATCATTAGCTAGTCCTTCAACGCGGATATATCCAAAGGTTGGACTTAAATAAATATTATCCATTGGAATATATGGATTATCGTTAACTACAAAACTTAATCCATATTTTGAGCTTTTCTTCAAATTTTCAACCGATTTCATTCTTTCACCAAATGCATCGTGCCATTTTTTCGCAACATCATTGAGATATTTTCTTTCAAACTCTGCTTTGTTTTTAAACAGATAATGAATTGCTAATAGCTCACTTGCTTCGTTTTGTTTTACTATTACTGTAGAATTAAAAATTTTGTTTTCAAATAATTCAGTAATTACTTCTGCTACTTCTTCACCTTTTCCATCTTTTAGTGGATGCTGAATAATAATTTGTGGTGAACTTATAATTTTAAAACTGTTTAATTCTTTACCTGCATCCAAAATGCCATTTCCGTTAAAAGCATCAATTATTGCATCAAGTCCATTTTGAGCAATTAGATTTGCATTGTAAATTCCAAACATATGTGGCTTTTCAATTTGCTTTAAGAATTCCGATTTTACTTTTATTGCTTCCGATGAAACAAATTCATCAGTAAGAGCTAAGTTTAAGTTCTTAAATTGCAACTCAAGATAATTTGAAATTTCGCTAAGGTTCTTTTCAGTGTTAAGAGTTAAATTTACCTCAACAAAGTTTTCTATTGGAGAATTATGAAGTGCAAAATTTACGCTTTCAATTTCATCTGGAAATTTATTCTGGATATTTTTTTCAAACTCATCTTTCTGTTTTTCTAACGAGAGTTCAAGTAAACTAAATAAATCAGGCGAGTAACTTCCAACAGAGTAAAAATGCTGAAGTTGTGTTTTATCACCTTTGTAGAATCTGTGATTTATCATTTTTTTGTTAGTCACTTTTGGAAGCTGAAATCCAGTGCTCCATCCATCAAAATTATGTTGGTCAATAATACCTGGTTGAGCCGCTCCATAAATCCCGTTTATTAGCTCAAGCATTTCGTCTGACTTAAAATTTCCTATTACACTCATAAGCATATTATTTGGAACGTAATTGTTTTTGTAGAAGTCATTAACAAAATCTCTATCCATGTTTTTTATTGTCTCGTATGTTCCAAGAGTTGGCAACGAAAGTGCATGCCCGTCATAAATTATATCAATTGCATTTCGGTTTAACTGTTCTTTAGGGTCAGCAAGTGATTTTGCAATTTCTTCAAGAACTATTCCCTTTTCCTTTTCAAAATTTTCAAGTGGAAGTGTTGAATCAAACAACATTCCAGCTTGTATTTTCATTCCTTCTTCAATATTTTCCGATGGAGTAACCATCATAAAATTAGTAAAATATTCGGATGTGTTTGCGTTATTGTAACCACCAATTTTATCTGTTAAATCATAAAGTTCCCGCTGGTTCATTTTTGTAGTACCATTAAAAAGCAGATGCTCAAGCATATGGCTCATTCCACTTGTTGAAAAAGTTTCGTACGCAGAACCAACTTTAACAATTGTGTTTACGCCAATCATTGGCACACCGGGATTTTCAATTAATAGAACTTCAATTCCGTTATCCAATAAATGAAACGAAACTCCTTTTGGCAATTTTGTAATTTGTTGAGTTGCCCATAAATTTGCAGTCAGCACTAATGCAATTATCAGAAATAAAATGTTCTTCTTCTTAAACATGGTAAATCTCCTTTATACTTTCATTTTTAAACAAACTATTTGGATAATAATCAATATTGAAATTACAGAATGTTTGTTGTAATTTGCCATAAAGAACAAATATTATCAACATAAACAAGGTTATTCTGCAATCAAAAATAAAAATATTACTTATAATTATAAGCATTCAAATACTTTTTAGCTGTACAGTTGAAAATAAAAATAGTTATAATTCTCGATACAAGTACAATCTCAACATTGATCTTCCAGAAATTAAATTTAGGAAAAAACTTATAGCAATTACTGGGCTTAATACATACAGCTATTTTATATATAAAGGCGCACCAATGGGTTATGAGTATGAATTACTTACCCGATTGGCAAAATACCTGAATCTTGAATTGGAAATTAAAGTCGCACGTACCGCAGATGAAATGATTAGAATGCTAAACAATGGTGAAGGCGATTTAATTGCTAATAATTTGATTGTTACAAAAAGAAGGAAAAATTTAATTTCCTTTGCAAACCATAGTGCAACAACTTACCAAGTATTGGTTCAGCGAAAGCCCCAACAGTGGCGTGAAATGAAACTACACGAAATTGATGCTGCTTTAATACGCAACCCAGTTGATTTAATTGGAAAGAAAATACACGTTGCAAAAAATTCAACTTCCATTAATAGATTAAAAAATTTATCTGAAGAACTTGGTGAAGATTTCAAAATAATTGTTGCTGCTGATACTGTTTCTTCGGAAGAAATAATTATACAAGTTGCTAAAGGAGAAATTGATTATACGGTTGAAAATGAAAGTGTAGCACGTTTACTTCAATATCAATATCCAAATATTGATGTCGATCTAGCTATTTCTCTTCCTCAAAGAGTTGCATGGGGTGTAAGAAAAGATTCTCCAATACTGCTAAATGCAATTAACGAGTGGCTAGACATAATGAAAAAGAAGAATGATTATTATGCTATTTACCAAAAGTATTTTGATAATAAAAATTCCTTTAGACGAAGATTTAGTAGCGATTTTTTTTCAATGACGGGTGGTAGTATTTCTGTTTATGATAATTTATTAAAGAGCTATGCAAATTCATTGCACTGGGATTGGCGTTTGTTAGCGTCTCTTGTTTATCAAGAATCCAAATTTCATTCCGATAAGACTTCTGTTGCTGGAGCAAAAGGTTTAATGCAACTAATGCCCGCAACAGCTCAGCAATTTGGCATTGATAGTCTTTCAAGTGCACACGATAATCTAGAAGCTGGTGTTAAATATCTAAAATTATTGTGTAAAAGTTGGAAAGCTGAAATTCCAGATTCTAGTGAAAGAATGAAGTTTGTTATGGCTTCATACAATATTGGACAAGGTCATGTTGAAGATGCACGTAGATTAGCGGAGAAATATGGTGCTGAAAAAAATGTTTGGTTCGATAACGTAGAATTTTATTTGCTTCAAAAAGCTAATTCCAAATATTATAAGGATAAAGTTGTTAGAAATGGTTCTGCAAAAGGAAAAGAAACCGTAAAGTACGTGCGTGAAATTTTTGATAGGTACGAACATTATCAACAGTTTATTCAGTAAAAATGGAATGTTCATGAAATGGAATTTTGGAAAGAGGGAAATGGTTTGCGTTTCAACCCCATCTTAATCTTAAAACTTACTCCTAATCTTAATCTGTTTTTAGTAATGTTAGGAGTTAGATTTATCTCACCATGAAATCATTTTAAATATTTTTTAACAATTGTCTCAAAGCCATCACCATGTAAATTAGTTTCTTATCTATTTAATTCTTGCTATATGGAGTTTTAATATAACGCTTCCCTTTTTCGTGCGAATTTTGAAACTCCGTTAAATTAAGAACTTCTTTATAATATTTTAGTGCATACTCTCTATTTCCTTTGATATCATTAAGTTCCCCCAAATATAAAAGAGTGTTTGCTAAAAATCCTGTTTCTTCTTCTTTGTCAACAATTCTAGAAAGAGTTTCACAATTTAGAAAATACTTTTCAGCGAGAGTAAAATTATTCATTTGTTTGTAGTTAACTCCAACATAATATAATGCTTCTCTTTTTATTCTGTCGCTGTATCCAGTATATCCCAAATCATACTTTTCTATTATATCCAAAAATATTTCTGTTGCTTTAGAATAATCATTTCTTCTAATATTAATTCTTCCCAAATAACTTTGAAAACGAGGATTATCCGGAAATTCTTTACACAAACGTTCTGCATATTTTAATGCTTCATTTTGGTTGTTTTCAAATGAATAATTCAAAGTCATTAAAAAATATAATGCTTCGTATTTGGCATATTTGCCATTATCGGCAACATAATTAAGCTGTTCAATTCCCTTTTTTTTATCCCCTTTAGGAAAAAAGAACATTAGTGGCTCTACTATTGGAAATTTCTCTGGTATTACTTCTGCATAATAATTATAAATTCCAAAGCCAAGAATAACATCTGTATTAGTTGAATCTAACTCATATGCTTTAAGAACGAGAGGCAAGGCATCTTTTCCGTCAGCAGCAGCATCAAGCCAGTTTTCACGAATAGCGTCTAATCGTCCTCGATAGCCAAGAGCTCCACCTTTAAAAAATATTGCATCCACATTGTTTGGATTTTCATCCAAAATATCTTCACATTGCTCAAGAGATAATTCCAATTTAGAACGCATTAAATCATCATAAACTTCGCTTCTTAATTCAAGAAGTACTTTCCACCAAACAATCATTGCATCAAAAAATTTTCCAGCAGGATGCATAGGATATTTTTTCTGAATAAGTGAAAATGTTGCCTCTGCTTCATCAAACTTAATTGAGTAAATTTGATGAATACCAACGGTAATTAATGAATCCAATTTCTGCGATTGCGAAAAAAGAGTTGTGCTAAAAATTAAAAAAACTAATATTATTCTGTTCATTTCATATTCTTAAATTTATGTTTGCTAAAAGCTACTTTAACTAAACAATAAATTCAATATAAATTTGTATCAATTAATATTAAATTCTATTTTGCTTTTCTAATTATGAAAAAATATCAAAATTGATTTTATCTATAAAAACGAAATATCATAGCTTTTCTAAAAAGACCGATTTATTGTTCGAACGTGCTCACTTATCCGAACATACTTTTATGATTATTATTGCCATCATTATCGGTGTTTTTGCTGGATATGCTGCAGTTGCAATTCGTTTTATGATTGAAGAATTTTCACTAATCTCGTTTCCAGGCACAGGAACTGTTTTAGAAAACATTATGAATGCCCCTTGGTACATGATAATTTTGGTGCCAGCAATTGGGGGCTTAATTGTTGGTCCATTAATTTACTTTTTTGCTCCCGAAGCAAAAGGGCATGGTGTACCCGAAGTTATGCAAGCAATTTTGTTAAAACACGGAAAAATTCGTCCAAGAGTTGCTGCAATTAAAGCACTTGCTTCTGCAATAACAATTGGTACTGGTGGTTCCGTTGGTAGAGAGGGACCTATTATTCAAATTGGCTCAAGTATTGGTTCAACTGTTGGACAGTTTTTCAAAGTTCCACAAAAAAAATTAAAAACCCTTGTTGCTTGCGGTGCCGCTGCAGGAATTGCCGCTGCTTTTAATGCACCTATTGCTGGGGCTTTATTTGCAGTTGAAATTATACTAATGGATTTTGCAGTCGCACAATTTTCTCCAATTGTAATTTCGGCAGTTATTGCAACCGTAATTTCACACAGCTATGAAGGTAATTTAGCTGCATTTTCTGTTCCTTCGTATGAATATGCTTCGCCGTATGAACTTGTTTTTTATTTTATTTTAGGTGCTGCAAGTGGTTTGGTTTCTTATTTGTTTATTAAGGTTTTATATTATTCGGAGGACTTTTTTGATAACAAATTAAATATTCCGGCTTATCTAAAACCAATTATTGGGGGATTTGCAATTGGTATTATTGCGCTACTTTTTCCTCAAATAATGGGAGTTGGGTACGACTCTATTAACAACGCTCTTCATGGCAATATGATTTGGTACATAGCCCTTGGTTTAGTATTTCTAAAAATTATTGCCACATCATTAACTCTTGGCTCTGGTGGATCTGGCGGTATTTTTGCTCCGTCTCTTTTTATGGGTGCAATGCTTGGATATTTTTTTGGAGCTTTAGCTAATCTATTTTTCCCCGATATAACTGCTGGGCCTGGCGCTTATGCGCTAGTTGCAATGGGAGGTTTAGTTGCGGGAACTACTAGAGCCCCAATTACTGCTATAATTATTGTCTTTGAACTTACTTACGATTATGAAATTATTCTTCCTCTAATGATTACTGCGATTGTAAGTACAATTGTTTCATCATATTTATCAAGCGAATCTATTTACACTTTAAAGCTTTTACTTCGTGGAATTAGCATCAAAGAAGGAACCGAAACCAATATAATGGAATCTATTTTGGTTAAAGATGTTTACGAAAAGAATTTCACGTCAATTGAAGTAACTGATAATTTTAGTAAAGTTGTAAATACTGTACTAAGTGGAAAGGGTGTTGAATTTCCAGTTATAAATCAAAGCAATAATATAATTGGAATAATTTCGATGAATGATTTGAAAGAACTTCTCTTTGAAAAAGATTCATTAAACTCACTATTAATTGCTGGCGATTTAGCAAACAATGAATTTGAAGTTTTAACTTTAGATGACAATTGTAGAAATGCTCTTGAGATTATGAGAAAATATAGTTTTGAAGGTATTCCAGTTGTTGAAGCCTTTAATTCCCAAAAAATTATTGGAATGATTTGGAGAAATGATATTCAAGACGCTTATCAGAAAGAAATTGATAGAATTGAGATTACTAAAAATCTTGCTAGCAGCATATCAATGAAAGAGGAGGTTACAAATATTCATTTTATGGAAGGATATTCACTTGCAGAAGTAAAAGTTCCCCAATCATTTATTGGAAAATCTATTAAGGATATAAATATTAGGGCAAAATTCGGCGTAGATGTTCTCTCTATTAAAAGTAATCTAAAAAGTGGAATGAATATTAATGCAATTCCAAATCCAGATTATATTTTTAAAAGCATTGATGTTCTTGTAATTGCTGGTGAGATTAAAAAAATAAATCTGCTTAAAACTCTTGATTAATTTCTATTTTAATTATTTCTACTTCCGATTTATTTAAATGAAATTTTAATAGAAATTCATCAACCAGAGCCTCTCTAATAGCAATTATTAGATTTCTGTTATTCTCATTTTTAACTATGGCAACTATTTCTGAAACTTCTGGCTCTAATCCTTTTCCGTCTTGCTCAAGTGGACCATACTCATCAATAATTATAGTTTTATCTTTATTACGAATTGCTTTTTGAAGTATCATCTTTGCCCAAGAAAATGACTCATTGGAAAATACAAATTTTCCTATCCTAAATGTTGTTTCATCTTCTACATTTGATGTAATTTCTTTAAACTCATTTGATTTGATGTGGTAGAAGAACCGGTTTTCTCCAACAGATGGCTGAAGAATTCCTTCAACTTCGTTTAGTGAAGAAATGAGATTCATTAAAAAAGTAGTCTTTCCAGAACGAATTTTACCAGTAATAATTTTAATTTTTGACATATACATTTAATTTGTTTTATATAACAAATTATAAATTAAAATTATTAAAGTGGCAATTAATTTCTAGGATTCTTTGTAGTTTTCTAAAAATCTAATTAAAAACAATAGGAAGAAGCCAATAATTGGCAAAATGAAATCGGCCGTTTCAAATTGAACATTTCCTACTGGTTGAATTAACATTGAAACAACTTTGGTCAATAACAAAATGGATAGAAACAAGATATACCCACCAATACCTGCAATAAATGATTTACTAATAATACTCGATATTTTCAGTTTATTACTACTTCTAATTACTTCTTCTTGCATAATAACCCCAATAAATAAAAAAAAATGTGGAAGAGGATGAGGCTTCATAGCGTTCCTCTTCCTAAAGTGTGCCCATACCTCTTAAACTTTTGTTACTTTTATATACCAATATGAATACAATAAAATACTTGTTATTAGAACAGCAGCAGTAAATATTAAAATATTCATTTTATCTCCATAATTTTAACGAGACTCAAATCTCGTAACATATATTACAAATTGAATGCCAAATTATCTCTTTAGTATTTGACTCATATTTTAAGTTTTCTTTAAAGAGTATTTTGAGTTTTAAAGATTACTTTAAAATGCTTTGAAGTATTTTTTAATATTGAAGATTACTTTAATTGTTTTGTATCTTATTTGGAAATATTATATTTTTCCAACCAATAATTTTTGGAGCAAATGTTTAGAGCTTTCACTTTCATATTACTTTTATTTGTTTTGCTATCAAAAACGACTGCGGAAGAGGAAATTTATTCCTATAAATTTAACCTTGATACAACGTTAGTTGGTTCTATTGGTGCAGAAGGGCATATTTTCCCTAATCATGGTAATACTTTTATTTCAATTTTAGGTACTTATAAAAATGAAAAGAAACCTCCCTCTGTAGATTTTATTGATCACGACTTCAATATTATAGAAAGTATTGTGTTTGACTCTGTTAACTCATTTCTTTTTCAAGTACCTTTGGTTTTTGATTTTGATAATGATTCGTTTGATGAAGTAGTATTTGCAATAAGAGAACCCGATAGAATTTGGTATTTATATTATGATCCCTCAAATTCTCCACAAATTAAAACTAAGATTTTCGAAATTCCAGTTAAAGATAATTATCAAACCATCCGTTCTCAAATGCTTCCTGTTCAACTAGATATTGATAAATTTTATGAACTAATGGTTATTGCTAGAGATCCGATGGCAAGAAAATTTTCTATCAGCGGAACTTGGGCTTTAGATATAGAACAAAATAAAATCCTTTGGGAGGATTTGAATACTGAAAATACCTTTCAAAGTCATCCTATTAGTTTATTAAAAGATAGTGTGTCATTTATTATCATTGCCGGAAGTGGTAGTTATGGTAAATCACAATTTATTTTCTCTAATGGAAAATATTTTTTTATAGATGCAACGGGTAATAAAATCATTTATGATAGGACTTTTAATGAAATTAATTCTGCAATAATAGATACAAATTCAAAAGATTACTCATGCGATTCTGTAGCTTTTATTAGAGCAATTGATTCGAAAAATTGCATTATGTGGGAAAAAAGGGTTGGAGGTAAAACTATTTTAACCAAAATTGATACTTTAGTTATTAATGACGAAGTAAAAATATTGCTTACGGTTTATAGTAAAATATCTCTAAAAGAAGAGAATAATTATATAGCAATTATCAATCCTTTAACAGGAGAGATTGAAAATAAAACATTTCTAAAAGATATATTGGAATTTGTATTTCACAACAATAATAAAATATTTTCTTTCCTAAAAAATGGAAAAACCACAGTTTACGATTTAAATCTTAAAGAAATAGAAGCGGTTGAATTAGAGCAAGAATATACTCCATATGGACAAATACAAAAAGAAGATGTTAATTTAATACTTTGCCGACAAGATATTGGTTTGCATCAAAAAATAGTTGCTTTAGGTGCCAATTTAAATATTGATGGTATAATAAGCAGTGTTGGTGTAATTCACTATCTTGAAAAATCTAAGCTAATATCTGTTTACAACAGTAGAAATAGAAAATCAAAATTATATTCTATTCAAAGTGTTCCGTGGTATGATAAAATTACATCCAAAACACTACGTAATTTAGCTATTTCCTTTTTGACTATTTTAGTGGTTACAATGGTATTATGGATAAGTACTCTACGCGTTTCTTGGAAAAGGATAATAAATCAAAAAGGAGAATTGGAGGTTACCCACAGTGCTCTTAAAGAAACAACAACTAAATTGGTTCAAGCTGAGAAGTTAGCTGTTTATGGAACTATTGCCAGCAGTATTGCACACGAAATAAATAGTCCGTTAGGAGCAATTATTAATAGTGCTCAAAGATTAAAAGAAAACAAGAACATTAATTTTGAAAATAATATTAATCTAATAGAGAAAGCTGGGAAAAGGGCAAAATCCATTATTGAAAAATTGTTGCTTGGTGTTCAAAGTAATAAAAATGATATGAAAGCAAATTTTACTGATGTATTATGTGATTGGACAGATTTATCAATTAAGCAATTTGAAAATTTAGGAATTTCATTACAAACCGACATAAAAGAAAATCCAGAGTTGGCAATTTCTTCAACAGAACTTAACCAGATATTAACAAATTTACTTTTTAATGCTCGCGATTCTATTATGGAAAATAACACAAATGAAAAAAGCATTTTAATTAAATCTCAAATAATTGAAACGATGTACTCAATTATCATCCAGGATAGTGGTAAGGGATTTAGCAATTCAAAATTAGAAAAACCTTTTGAAGCTTTTGTTACATCAAAAGAAAAAGGAAAAGGCACTGGTTTGGGTTTGTGGGTTATCAAAAATATTTTGGATAACATTGGTGGTGATATTAAGATTAAAAATTCTAATATTGGTGCAGAAGTAGAAATATTAATTCCTTTATATTCTGAAAAATTAAATGGATAATATGAATAAAACATTGGAAAGAAAAATTAAACTATTTATAGTAGATGATGATGAATTCTCATTAGAAAACATTTCACTTTCGTTTGACCAAAATAACTACGAAATAAGTGCAACAGGAAATTCTGAAGAAGCTATTAATTTATTAAAAAGCAATACTTTTGATATTGCTATTCTTGACTTAAAACTTCAGGGAACAACTGGATTGGAAATTATTGAGAAAACGCGCGATGAAAAAAAATTAACAAAATATATTTTAATAACAGGGTATTCTGAGGAAGAAGCATTTATTAAAGCTAACAGAATTGGTGTTAGTGATATTTTAAAAAAGCCCTATGAAGAATTTCAACTTCATTCCTCAGTTGAAAAGCTTATACAGATTAAAGCTCTTGAAGAAGAGAATATTGCATATAAAGAGAAGCTTCAAAAAGAAAATAGTGTATTAAAAGAACAAATGAAGAAACGTTTTGAAAATGATCAAAACATAATGATTGGAGAATCTCCAAAATTAAAAGAGGCTCTAATTAAAGCAAAATCGGTTGCTGAATATTCATTAAATACTTTACTTGTTGGTGAAACTGGCACTGGTAAAGAACTTTTTGCACGTTATATTCAAAGAAATGGAGCGAGGCAAAATGAGCCATTTATCCCTGTAAACTGTGCTGCTTTAAATGAGTCACTTTTTGATTCCGAATTATTTGGTTATGAAAAAGGGGCTTTCACTAACGCTCTGCAATCTCATGCTGGTCTATTTGAGGTTGCCAATAAGGGCATACTTTTCCTTGATGAAATTACAGAAATTCCAGTTCAACATCAGGCAAAATTATTGCGAGCTATTGAAGAGAGAAAAATAAAACGTGTAGGAAGTACAAAAGAAATTGAAATTGATGTTCAAATTTTATCATCAACAAACAGAAATATACACGAAGCAATAACCAAAGGATTTTTAAGAGAGGATTTGTACCACAGAATTGGTTCAACTGTAATAGAATTGCCTCCTTTAAGAGAAAGAAAAGAAGATTTACGAGCCCTTGCAAACCATTTCCATACGGTATTTTCAAGAATGTTTGATAAACCTATCCAGAACATTTCGGATGATGTTTGGAGTTTTATAGAAAATAACAGATGGGAGGGAAATATTAGAGAATTTTCAAATTTTATTAAGAATTATTGCCTTTTCGGAACTATTTCACGAAGTGAAAATTATCAAATAGCATCGTTAAAAAGTAATTCAAATAATTCATTTACATTTAATAGCGGTAATTTTGATGAGTTGGAAGAAGCAAAAATCTGGCTCATAAATCGCGCCATGAAAATGTATGATGGAAATAAAACCTTAGCCGCACAACATCTTGGTCTTTCGTATCAAGGATTGGCATACTTATTAAAAAATACTAATAACTCAAATTAATATTAACTCAGATTCGACGATAGGAATAAAATTCTAAGGTTATAAGAGAATAAATGATTTATGTTGTTGTTATTCAAGTAGTTGAAGTAGATGAAAATTATTAAATTAGCGAGAAATTTAAAATAAGAATTGCTTACAAAACGAAAAAGCAACCGATGGAATTAAAGAAAGTGCCAGCGAAATAAAGAAAGAAATAAAGAAAGAAATAATCCTACCACTTAAAAAAACAAAAGGAAATTACAAGTACTTGTGCTGAGTTCATCGAAGTGGCGGTTGCTTAGCTCTCATTAAGTGATATACCTCAGCGGAGTTTACTCAGTTCTTTCTGTGTGGTTCGGCATCAATCCTTATAAAGTTATATGGCATTGCTATCTCAACAATAGAGAGTGTTTCATTTTTTGTGTAAATGGCAGAATGCTTATTTGATAAACGGCTTTAGCCGTTTGTCAAATATAATGGAAAATTGTGAAAAAATGAAGGCCCAATCTCTAATAGGCATAGTCCATTTTTTTGATATATCTTT
>JAHISP010000018.1 GCA_018818165.1 Bacteroidota bacterium
AAAGATATATCAAAAAAATGGACTATGCCTATTAGAGATTGGGCCTTCATTTTTTCACAATTTTCCATTATATTTGACAAACGGCTAAAGCCGTTTATCAAATAAGCATTCTGCCATTTACACAAAAAATGAAACACTCTCGAAATTTTTTCTTCACTTTGCTTTCATTACTATAATTCTTTATAATTCAATTTTTTTAATGTTAAATATTTGTCAAGAATTATTGGTTCTAAATAATTCCCGTCATCGTCAAATGATTTACTAATATTATAAAGAATAATTTCATCTTTTATAATTTCCCAATGTAGAAGAATTGAGTTTTCTACTCTTTTATTCACTTTTTGAAGTATTACAATATCATATTTAGTTGGCAAAGGAATTCCTTTTATCGGAATTTGATATTTATTAAAATCACTAATGCCACTAACATTTCCACCGGGTGTAAATGTTACTTTTTTAGTCGAATCTGAATCAACAATATACTCGCCCGCTAAAAACATATCTCTAAGTAGATTTTGAACACCACTACTGCAATAGTATTTTTTTTCAAGAGCAATGTAATAGAGAGTTTTTTCTCTATTTTCCACAACCAATTGGGTTTTATTGTTATCACTTATTAAATAAATAGTAGATTCCTTACCATTTAAATCCAACGTTTTTATAGTGTCACTATTTTCAATTGTAAAATTTCTTTTAATTCCTTCATAAAATGATGCAAAAAGAATTCTATTGTCAGATTCAAAGAAATACAATTCAATTATGCTATTTTCAACTGAGTTTAATTCATAAGGAGTTTTGCAACTCATTATTTTTTCATAATAATTGCTTTCAACCCAAGTATTATAAAAATTGGGATTTATCTTTTTGTCTTCTTGTGAAATAATTGATGCAGATAAAATCATCAATATTAAAATAATAGCCTTCTTCATATATCCTCCTATTATGTTTTAAATACAAAATAGATTAGTGCAGTCGAAAGTCGAAAAATACACTTCTCATTGTTCTTGTCAATTGGAATTTTGTCTTTTGGAAATCATTAATATTTGAGCTGCATACTTTCAAACCGTCTCTAGTAAATTTAAGTTACCATCTTGTTTTGTGTATGGGAAAATACGGATTTCTCTTATTTGAGACAAAATAAAAAATAAGTTAACTGAGTTAAAACAAATCACTTAATACATTATCTATTATGAACAGGATAATGAAGTTTTTCAATTAAATATTCCCTTTTGTCAAATATAATTCCGCCCAATTTTTGCCCTAAAAAAAATGCACTTACCAAAAAGATGTAAGTATAAAAGGCAAAACCAATTTCTCCGTAAATTCTTAACAAAATAATTGCCAATACTGGTAGATGAACAGAAAGGAACCATTTTAGCGAAAACTTTTTAACACTTTGTCTCCAAAAACCAAAAGGAAGATTTATCACCAAAACAGCAAAGGTTACCCAAAATAAATTTATGCTCATATTCGTCTTTTCTAATTATAATTTTGGTTAGTTACAATTATTATTTAAATCATTCTTTTTGCACAAAGCACAACTTTACTTAAACTATCTTTATTTAAAAGATCCTTTGAAACTTCAACAACACCATCTAATGTGATTGCGTCAATTGCATCAATTGATTCTTGAATTTTCTTTGTTCTGTTTAGGTAAAGATTTGTCTGAGCAATACGAATCATTCTGTTTGTAGTGCCTTCTAAGTGCATAATTAAATGACCTTTCATGTACTCTTTTGCACGTGATAATTCAACTTTTGTAATTCCATTTTTAAGAATTTTGTCAAACTCTTTTATCACTAAATCAGTTGCTTTATCAGCTTGTTTTTCATTAGTAGAAAAATATACACCAAATGCTGAGTAGTCTGCAAAAGAATTTAGAAATGAATTTATTTGATAAGTTAAACCATTCTTTTCGCGTAATACATTAAAAAGACGAGAGCTACTCCCCTCTCCAATAATATTGGAAAGTATATTTACTTTCAATCTGTCTTTGTCAACATAACCGAATGTTTCCCTACCAATAATAACATGTGTTTGTTGAATTTCTTTTTCAATCAATAAGTCAGATCTATTAGTTTTTGCTAATGTTATTTTACTTACTACTTTTCCCTTCTGTAAACTGGTAATTTTCTGTTCAGCAAGCGCAACAATTTCACTGTGATTCACATTTCCACTAGCAGCAATTAGAAAATTATTATTTGTGTAGTGCTTCTGTAAATATTCAATAAAATCCCTCTGTTCAAAAGTCTGTATATTTTTTTCAGTTCCAATAATTGGATAATGAAGAGGATGAGATTTAAAAATGTTACTTTCAAATCTATCAAAAATCAATTCCTCTGGAGAATCTTCAATATCATAATACTCATCTAGAATCACTCCAGATTCTTTTTCAATATCTTTATCCTTAAAAAGAGAGTTTTGCACCATATCGGAAATCACGTCAAAAACTTTTGGAAGATGCACACCAACTCCACGTCCGTAATAGCAAGTATGTTCTTTAGAAGTAAATGCGTTGAGATATCCACCCAATTTTTCAACATCATCCGATATTTTTTTTGAACTTCTATTGGAAGTACCTTTAAATAACATGTGCTCGGTAAAGTGTGAAATTCCGTTATTCTTTCTTGTTTCGTTTCGTGAGCCAGTATTAAACCAAAAACCAAGCGAAAAAGAGCTTACGTGTGGAAGGTTTTCAGTAACAACCCTAATACCATTTGGTAATGTTGTAAATCTATATTCTTCTTTTATCATATTTTTCTTTTTAATGTTACCCTTTTTCAGAGGAAAACAATTTTTATTTTTGGTGCAAATTCAACTCATTTTGCTGAGCCATGTTCTTTATGCAATGCGTTTGTGCAAGTTTTCATAATATTCAATTTTAATAATAGCGGCAGATTGCTATGTCGTTAAACTACAAACACCTCGTAAAACTGTACTTTATTTTTTTGCAAGTGCTTTACTATAAATTGAAACATATTTTTTAGCCGATACTTGCCAAGCAAATGAAGTCTTCATTCCGTTCTGCTGTATCTGTTTCCAAATTTCTTTGTTGTGAAAATAACTAACTGCGCGCTCAATTGCATTTGTTAAAGCGTAGCCGTTATAATCGTTAAATGAAAATCCAGTTCCATCCTTTTTATTATCATAAATTTGAGCATCCCAATCAAACACAGTATCGGCAAGTCCGCCAGTATTTCTCACAATTGGAACAGTTCCATATTTTAATGAATACATTTGAGTTAATCCACAAGGTTCAAAATGGGATGGCATCAAAAACATATCTGCTCCAGCAGTAATTAAGTGGGACAGTTCATTACTATAACCCAAACTAATACTAAATTTTTCTGGATTATTAACAGCAATTTCTTTTAGTTGTTTTTCATATTCATATTCACCACTTCCAAGAATAACCCATTGAACATCTAATGACAAAAGATAATCAATTGAATTCAGAAATAAATCGAAACCTTTTTGAGTAGCAAGCCTAGAAACAATTCCAATAACTGGAGTATTTATGTTGTATGGCATACTGAACATTTTCAGTAATTCAATTTTATTTTTCTCTTTATCATCTATTGTTTTTGATGAATATTTTTGAGTAATATAAGTATCCACTTCTGGGCTCCAAACGGTTTCATCAATACCATTTAGAATTCCATAGAAATCATCTTTTCTATATTTAAGAATTGTATCCATTCCAAAACTAAATTCTGGAGTTAATAGTTCTTCAGCATATTTTTCGCTTACGGTTGTGATAATATCAGCAAATGAAATTCCAGCTTTCATAAAATTTACACGTCCCTGATGCTCTATTTCACCTGGAGCTTCAAAATACTTTGGAGCTATTTCAGCTTTTTTATAAGTCTCTTTTGGGAAGTTTCCTTGATAAGCAATATTGTGAATTGTAAAAACAGAAGCTATTTTATCAAAGTATTTATCCCAACTATAGTTATCTTTTATAAGTAACGGCACTAAAGCAGACTGCCAATCATTTAGATGGATAATATTTGCTTCCCAAGATAATCTTTGCAATAATTCTATTACAGCTTTAGAAAATAGAATAAATCTTTCATCTTCGTCTAAATCATTTGTATAAAGTAAGTGTCTGTGAAAAAAAGGAGGATAATCGATAAAGTAAATTTCGGTTTTTGAATCATCCAAAAGTCCTTTGAATATATTCACATTATGCGCTTTATTTTCAACTCTAACTGGTATTATTCCAATCCAAGATTCATGTTTTAGTTTAAATCTTTTTTCATCAACAGAGTAATATTTTGGCATAAATACTTTTACATTATGTCCAAGCTTTGTCAATTCTATTGGAAGCGAGCCAGAAACATCTGCCAAACCACCAGTTTTTGCAAAAGGCACAACTTCACTTGCTACAAATGCTATATTCATAAATCACAATTTTGTTAAAATAAGAATGTAAATTTATTAAAAATTAGCGTGATTTTCTTGAGAAAGTAAGAGTATAGTTTTTGGTAAAAAAATAACCCACGATTAATTTACCGTGGGTTAAAAAACAAATGAAATATTTACTTTAGTAATTTACTTTCTATTCAAACTCATTCTTATACTTAGAATAGAATGTTGCAATATTTTTGTATGCTTTTTCAAGTACATTTTCTTGAGGAAGGAAAACAACTCTAAAATGCTTTGTACCTGGTTTCTGTCCAAATCCACTGCCGGGAACAACAACAACGCCAGTTTCTTTAATTAATTCAGAAATAAAGTGATTATCTGTGTTTTTAATTTCTACCGAAGGAAAAGCATAAAAAGCACCTTCTGGTTTTACACATGAAATTCCATCAATTGCATTTAACATTTCAACTGTAATATCACGTCGCTTGGTTAATTTTTCCATTGCAACAACAAGATGTTCGTTAGTTCCATCAAGTGCAACTGGAATTCCGTATTGTTCTGGGTGATTTGCAGAAAGACGAGCGCGTAACATTTTATTAATTGCTTCAATGTAATCAGCTAAAATTTCTTTATGACCACTTACAATTCCCCAACCTATTCTAAATCCAGGAACCATATAGTTTTTTGACAATCCACCAAAAGTAATTACAGATGCATCTGGATTTATAGATGCAATTGAGGTCAATTTATTATCATCAAATAAAAGCTTATCATAAATTTCATCAGCAAATACAACAAGATTACGCTCAACCGCAAAATCAACAAGTGATTTCAAAGTTTCGTAACTAGCAATTGAGCCGGTTGGATTATTTGGATTAATAATAATAATCGCTTTTGTTTTAGCATTAACTTTGCTTTTAATATCTTCAATATCGGGTTGCCAGCCGTTGGCTTCATCCAAAAAATATGGATTTTCCATTGCCTGCAATTTGCTAGAAATTGCTGTGTATAAAGGATATCCTGGAGAAGGAGTTAAAACATTTTCACCGTCATTAACCAAAGCCGTTAGGGCTAATTCAATTGCTTCACTCGCCCCAGTAGTTACAAAAATATCGTGAACATTTTTAATTCCCTTTCTATCTGCTTCGCGAGCAATTGCATCTGTAGCTACTTTTATTCCTGAAGAAGGCGAATAACCATTTTTATTTTCCAACATTGCTTTGTAAGTTGCTTCAACCATTTCTCTTGGAGGTGCAAAATCGTAAATATTTGGGTCTCCAATATTTAGGTAAAGCATTTCTTTACCAGTTTTAGCTACTTCATTTGCCAAAACAATAATATCGCGAACAGCATAAGTTATGTTCTCAGTTCTAATAGCGGGTTTAATCTTTTGATTTGTCATTTTATTCCTAAATTTTATTAATTCTATATTAAAAATTACTTGAATTATTTTTGATTAGCAAAGTTAGTTCTACTAAGCCAATAAACTTGAAAGTGTTATTAAACTTAATTCTAAAACAAAAAATTAATAATTACAATAATTCATTTTAAAATTTTATAAATCTTCTAAAGTTTCACCATTTTGATTTAAAATTTCAGGTTTTATAATTACCCCTTTATTTTCTCGTCCATTAATCTTTATGGTTATCGGAGCATCTAATTTTATATGTGTAACAACGCCTTTTTTTTCAACAATTTTTTGCATCGATAACCATTCCCAATCAATAAACCCATTCCCAATATTTCTATGGACAGTAAAATATCCAACCTTGAATGAAGTCAAATTTTGGAAAAAGTGTGATCCCTGAGATGGCTCAACATCAAAATCTTTGAAATTACTTTCAACAATTGCTTTGGCACCAGAAATTTGTTCCCATGTAATCGGAATACCCAACCAAGGATCAAGTGTTCCCCAGCGACCAACACCAATTAACAAATAGTCTTTTTCCTGTTTAACTAATTTTTTATTTAAATATCCAATATCTAACGCAGTTTCTCTACTCTTGGAACGATCATATTCATCTTTATTTACAAAAATAATATCTTTTATTTTATTATTGCTACCATTACCCATAACAAAATCGGACATACAAATAAGCTCGTTATTGTTGTAACCTTCAATATCTAGTTCTTCAAGTTCAGTACTAACAGCTAACGGACGTAATTGAACAACAGCAAATTCTTTTTGCTTGTTTTTGGGTACCGATAAATTTGCTGCAAATTCAATTTCAACAGGATTTCCCATTCCCCAGCTACTCATTTTAAGTAGCACATCCAAAATCTCTGGTAATGGAAATGTATTATATTTTAGAATGGGGGCAAGTGTAAAAAGTTTTTTACCCTCGCGTGAAGTTCCATCATAAATTGAATGATTAAACATTGAATAAGTGGACCCAACATGCGCTAATGTACCATCTTTTTCTGCATCTTCAACATAATGTTCTTGAACCAAACTATCTTCCATATCGGAAGTGTCTTTTTCAAAATCCTTCATATTTAATGCAAAATACTTTTCCTGATTATACTTTAAAATATCATCCACTATAGTTTGATGTAATATATTTTGTGGATATTTTGGACAGAATCTAATCGAATTTCCACCTTCTACAATAATTTTTCCTAATCCAAATGCAGCAGATACAATTCCATCATCTGGTTGTAAAGGATCAACAGGATAAAAGTTATATGATTTTGCAACTCCAGATATTTCAGGGTAAAATTGATCATTATGCACTGCCCCAACCATTTCTTGAATTACTATTGCCATTTTTTCTTCTTCAAGATGGTAAGATGTTACATTGAAATATTGCTTAGCTCTTTGGTAAAATGTTGAAGCATAAACCAATTTGATAGCTCTAAGTAAACGTCTTAATCTTACTTCTGGATTTTCATGAACATTAGGAAGCATTATTGTATCATAAACGCCGGCAAATGGCTGTCCCAGCGAATCTTCTAATAAACTTGAGGAACGAACAGCCAAGGGAACATTAACAATTATTAGAAAATTTATCAGACTTTTAACAGCAGTATAAGGAAATTTGGGGGCATCGATAAAAGCTTGTTTTATTTCTTCATCATCTTCACATTTTAGAGCAAAGTTAGTTAAATTATTTTCTTCCATAAACTGGTCAAATATATCAGTAGCCAAAACCACAGTTGTTGGAACAAAAATTTTTATTTCTTTAAACTTATGATCAATATTAAAATTACTTAATAGACTACTAAAAAAACCTAATCCCCGAGCTTTTCCCCCTATTGAACCTCCACCAATTCTTGCAAAATAACTTAGTTTGTTAAAGGTATTACTATCAAAATCTGAAATAATTCCACGCTGTCTATCTCTATTGTATATTTGAATTGCGTCAATTAAATCTTCTCGCAAAGCATCAATTGAACGATAATGATCAACTTTTCTTGGACGTAATTGGTAGGCTAACCAAAAATCTGTACGTGATTTTAACCAACTTGAAAAATGATTTCGCGAAGAATGGAAAGCAATACTTTCTTCTGGCACAGTCGTTAATCTTTCGGCTAATTCAGATAAATTGGATGCACGTCCAACTTCCAGCCCATTTGGCATTCTAAAAACAAAATCTCCAAATGAAAATTGTTCATTCATAAATGAACGTAAATCTTCTAATAATGTTGATGAATTTTTGTATAAGAAAGAAGCGCCTAATTCATTTGCTAATTTTCTATTTTCTTCAACATTTGATTGAAGTAAAATTGGCAAATCTGGTCTAAGGTTTTTTACTCGTCTAGTAAATAGAATTCCTGCTTTTTTATTTTGTAGACCACCTTTTTTGAAATCAACATCTGAAATAATGCCGAGAATATTATTTTCATATTTTTTATAATATTTCCAAGCCTCCTCATACGTGGAGCATAAAATAATTTTGGGACGAGCACGCATCTTTAGAAAACGATGCGATAAATTTATACCTTCAGCTGTTAATCTCTGCGCTTGTTTAACTAACTCTGTGTAAACCAATGGAAGGTAGGATGAATAGAATCTGACACTATCTTCAATCAAAATTATTACTTGAACTCCAACACGATTTGTATCGAACTCAACATTCATTTTATCTTCAAAATATTTAATAATTCCAAAGACTATTCTGAAATCACCTTGCCACATAAAAACCTTATCAAAAGCGTTAACTTCTTCACTTTTAATAATTTCAACCATTTCATTATTATCATAGCCCAAAAGTGCAATTGGAATATCAAGATTTGCTTTTTTTATACTTTGAGCTAATTTTACTGCGGACATATCTTCAACGTGCAAAGTAGTAATAATTAAATTAAATCTTCCCTTTGTCTTTGCTAATTTTAATGCTTCCTTTCCACTAGCAACATGCACTAATTCTGGACTATTACTTAAATTTAAGCCTTGATATTCCTTACGAATTAATTCATACAATCGTCCATCTTCTTCATATAAGTAGAAATCGTACATACTTGATACAAGAATGATATCATGAATTCGGAATGACATTAAATTATGAAAATCTTGGAATTTTTGTTCTTTGCTTTCTTGCAGAAGGTTTTTATCGAAGGTTATTTTATGTGTTGACATTCATAATCTTATTTTGTTAAAAGTTATATTAAAATAATAAAAAGCTAATGCAAAAATGCATTAGCTTTTAATTTGCAAAATATTAGACAACACCTTGATCAAGCATAGAATCAGCAACTTTAATAAATCCACCAATATTTGCACCAAGCACATAATTGCCCGCTGCACCATATTTTTCGGCAGTAGTTACACAAGTTGTATGAATTTCTTTCATAATCATTTTTAATCTTTGATCAACTTCTTCACTTGTCCAATTATAACGCATACTATTTTGTGCCATTTCTAAACCAGAAACCGCAACTCCACCAGCATTAGCTGCTTTACCTGGCGCAAATAGAATTCCAGCATCTTGAAGAATATGAGTAGCTTCAAGAGTTGTTGGCATGTTTGCAGCTTCACAAACACATTGGCAGCCGTTTTGAATAAGTATTTTTGCATCTTCAGGAAACAATTCATTTTGGGTTGCTGCTGGAATAGCAATATCAACAGGAACTTCCCATGGTTTTTTTTCAGCATGAAATTCTACATTATATTTCTTTGCATAATCTTCTACAGCATCTTTATTACTTAGTCTCAACGAAAGCATATAATCAACTTTGTTTCCAGAAATACCATCAGGGTCATAAATATAACCATCAGGACCTGAAAGAGTAACAACTTTTCCACCAAGTTCGTTTACCTTTTGAACAACACCCCAAGCAACATTACCAAAACCTGAAACAGCTACTCTTTTGCCTTTAAAATCAGTTCCTTTTGTTTTCAACATTTCTTCTGTAAAATAAACAACACCAAAGCCTGTTGCTTCTGGTCTAATAAGCGATCCACCCCAGTTTCTTCCTTTTCCTGTTAAGACACCAGTAAACTCATTTTTTAATCTTTTGTATTGTCCAAATAAATATCCAATTTCTCTTCCACCAACACCAATATCACCAGCAGGAACATCAGTATTTGGACCAACATGGCGGAACAATTCAGTCATAAAGCTTTGGCAAAATTTCATTATTTCTAAATCTGATTTACCTTTAGGGTCAAAATCAGAACCACCTTTACCACCACCCATTGGAAGTGTGGTTAAGCTATTTTTGAAAGTTTGTTCAAACGCTAAAAATTTTAATATTCCAAGAGTAACAGAAGGGTGAAATCTTAAACCACCTTTATATGGTCCTATTGCAGAATTCATTTGAACTCTGAAACCTCTGTTAATTTGAATTTCGCCTCTATCATTTACCCAAGGAACTCTAAACATAATTACTCTTTCAGGCTCAACCAATCTTTCTAGTATTTTATTAGCTCTGTATTCTGGGTGCCTTTCTAATACAACTTCCAATGAAGAAACAACCTCTTCAACTGCCTGATGAAACTCCGGTTCACTTGGGTTTTTTGCCTTTACATTTGCCACAAGATCTTTCACGTACTCTGACATTTTTACTCCGATATTTAATTTAATTTTTTAATTAAGAATTATTCTTCTTTTTACATTCTTAATTTCTTTTAACACGTTAACTTATTGCCTTAAAAAATTTTAATCAAGAAAAATCACAAACTATTATTTAAATAATTAAAATTTGAGCCTTAGCAAAATAAACATCTATCGCTTTGTCATTTCTATCCCTATATTCTTTTTTAGGGAGAGAACCTGTTTAGAATACAGAATTATTATTTTGTAGAAATTCTATTTTATCTAATCAATTATTCAATAATTTATTCTTTACTTAAAAAGTAAAAAACAATAATTCAAGCATTTTGTCTGATTTACAACAATTATTAAGCCAGAACTATTAAATGACTAATTTTGAGTTTAACTTCATTAAAATTTCTTTTTTTTCATAAATCCAGTAAATCAGAACAAAATTTATATAAAAACATTTAGATTTAGAGAATAATTACTTTCACTTTTTTCAATTAAGAGAAATAAGATGAACAAAACTCTCAAATTTAAATTTTATCATATTTATTGTTACGAACTTGTTTGATGCTTGGTTTTATATTGAGGGACTTTAAATTATTTTTACTTTTTAAAGATTTAGCATTAATCCAGAAATTTTTTGCAAGTTTAACAGAATATTCATCTGAATTAAGTTGCTCTGATTTAGATTTTTCAAATACAAAATTTATTTGAATAGAATCGGAACTATCGATGGGGAAAAATGAAGTAGAGAAAACAGCATCAGTATTATTAGCTGTAAGAACAATGGGAATTGTATAAGCCAAAATTTTCAAATCATATTTAAATGATTTCATATCTTCGTAAATCTTTTCAAGAGCAATTAGATTTTTGGCTCCTTCGTTTCTATTACAGAATATTTGCCACAAGCCTGTTATTCCAGGTTTTGAATTAAAATTTTCTCGAAGTTTATAATATTCATAATCATTTTTTTTTAAAAGTTTTAAATCCGAAATCATAAAAGGTCTTGGCCCAACAAAACTCATATCACCTTTAATAACATTAAATATTTGTGGAAGCTCATCCAAACCAGTTTTTCTTAACCAGCTTCCAAATTTTGATATGTTTTCTTGATGAAAGGATTTGAAAAAGATACTTTTTTCTCTACTTTTAATACTGGAACGTTTAATAGTTCTAAACTTAATTATGCTAAAGAGAAACTTATCAAGTGTAATTCCCCGCTGTTGAATAAAAAAGGGAGACTGTCTATCAACAACTATTAAAATAATCCCAATTATTATCATAAAAGGCAATAATAGCGGTAATAATGTAATAGCAAAAATTCTATCAAAAATGTTTTTTGTCACTTATTTTCTGTTAAATTGTTAATAAGAAATTTAATAAGATAGATTGTCTTTCTCAAGTAATTTTATCAAAATAATAATGTCCATAAAATATAATCTATTATTAAAATTAATGAAGCTGAAAGCACAAATGACCTTATTGTTGATAGACCAACACCTTCAGCACCACCAGATGTTCTAAATCCTATGTGACATCCGAGAAGTGAAGTGATTCCACCAAAAAAAACGCCTTTTACTAAACCAAACATAAAATCACTAATTAAGAAAAAGCGCTTTACCGAATCAAAAAAAACTGAATAGGAAACATCCAAAAAGTAATTAGAAATTACATATGCACCTGCAACAGCAATTACATTTGCAAAAACAATTAAAACGGGCATCATTATTATAGAGGCATAAAAACGTGGCATAGCTAAATAGCGAATTGTGCTAATTCCCATTGTTTCAAGAGCATCAATTTGCTCGGTTACACGCATTGACCCAAGCTCTGCAGCAATTGAAGCACCAACACGACCAGCAATAATTATAGCTGTTAAAACTGGGCCCAACTCTGTGATAATTGCTCTGCTTGTTGCAGTTCCAAGAAATGAAATTGGGGCAATTCCTTTTAATTGATAAGCTGCTTGCCAAGCAGAAACTGCTCCAGTAAAAATGGCTATTATTATAACTAATGGTAACGAATTAACGCCTATATGCTCCATCTGGAACAGAAGTAATTTTCTATTTTTAAAAAGTTGCGATGAGTACTTTATAAGTGAGAAAAAGAGTTGGCTAATTTGCCCAATTTCTTGTATGAAATTGATTGTCTTTTCGCCAAGTTTTTCTATTAAGTTTTTTATCATGTATAAATTTAGTTAAAAATAGAAAAAGAGTAATTGATATTTTCAAAAAACCTTTAATTTTTTCACTTAAAAATCATTATTTTTATATATGAAAATCTTGTTTTTTATATAAAATAAATAGAAATTGAATTGTTAATAAAAATCAAATTACTAAGTCGTTTTTAAGATATTTACTTAAAAACATATTAAAAAAGGTGTAATTATGAATAAACTAATTTTCGAAACTGAACCCACTAAAGAAAAAATTCAAATTCCTGATGAATTAATTTTTGGGAAAACTTTTACCACCCACGTTTTAGAAATGGATTATGATTCAGAAAAAGGCGGCTGGCAAGATGCAATTATTAAAAAACATGAAAATATTAGTCTAAGTCCGGCAGCCCTTGTATTCCATTATGGACAGGCAATTTTTGAAGGATTAAAAGCTTATAAACAAATTGATGGCAAAATTGTTCTTTTTCGCCCAACTAAGAACTTGGAACGATTAAATCGTTCGGCAGAAAAAATGTGCATTCCTCAAGTTAATATCGATTTCGTAATGGAAGGATTGATCGAATTAATAAATGTTGATAGAGATTGGATTCCAAACAAACCAGGTCATTCACTATACATTCGTCCAGTAATGTTTGCTACTGACCCAATGCTTGGTGTTAAAGCTGGTGAAAAATATAAATTTTTAATTCTATTAAGCCCAGTTGGACCTTACTATCCAGGTGGATTTAAACCAGTTCCAATAATGGTTACTGATAAATATGTTCGTGCTGTGCGCGGTGGCGTTGGCGATTGCAAAACCGCTGGGAATTATGCTGCCTCTCTTTATGCACAACGCGAAGCAAAAAAACTTGGATTTGCACAGGTTCTATATCTTGATGGACTTCAACAAAAATATATTGAAGAAGTTGGCACTATGAATATGTTTGTTCAATTCAAAAATGAAGTTGCAACACCTCGCCTTTCGGGAACAATTTTGCCTGGAATAACACGTATGTCTGTTTTGGAAATCTTAAAAGATTGGGGATATAATGTATCTGAACGTGACATTGAGCTTAAGGAAATCATAGACGCTTATAATAATGGAAACCTTGTTGAGTTATTTGGAACTGGAACTGCGGCTGTTATTTCTTCGATAAGCAAACTTAAATATGGCGAAACTGAAATTATGTTTAGTGATGATCATGCTGGCGAATTGGGCACCAAATTGTATGAAGCTTTAACAGATATCCAATATGGAAAATCGGAAGATAAATTTGGGTGGAATGTTATAGTTAAATAGTTTTATAATATTATTTAAAAAAAGCTTACAAATGAATTTCTTTTGTAAGCTTTTTTATTTTAAATCAAAACCCATATTTAAATTCAAAAAAAACTGAAATTATAATTACAAAGTATTTTAGTTATTAGAATTATTTTAATAACTTGGAAACATAATTTTATTAAATATTATAAACATAATTTGAAGTATCATACGGAGATTTTGTGATTAAATCATTTACATATAAATACCATTTAGCATTAAATGCTATTTTATTTATTATATTTTCAGTTTTTATTTCTGCTCAAGAGATAACACATAAAAAAATAGAATATTCCCCTTTAGGTAATTTATCAAATATGGCTCCATCAGAGTTTTTATCGGATGTAATTGAAATCCCAATTGTTAAACCAGAACCATTTATTGCTATTGGCTTAAATGCTACTTTAACAAGCGAAAAAGATAAAGCTCAATTTTTTATTCGTGTCTCAAAAGATGGAAATACATGGAGTGATTGGGAATTAATATCAAACGAAGATGATGCAGAAAAAATAGAAAATAAATTCATTGGCTCATTATCCTTCTTTGATAAAGAAAATAAGTTTATGCAGTTTCATACAAACTCGCTTAATTATTTAGATAATTTGACATTTAGTTTTATAAGCCCTGGAAAAACGACTGATGCCCAGATTAAAAATAACATTTATCAATCCCAAAAAATTAAGTTAATTTCCAACATTGAAAGACCTGAATTTGTAAGCAGAAAAAGTTGGGGATGCCCACAGGATGAAAATGTAAGTACTCGCAGTTTAACTGATGTTACCCATTTAATTATTCATCATAGTGCAGCTCATACTGTTTCTTCTGATTATGCTGCCGTTGTAAGAACTTATTGGGATTGGCATGTAAATGGCAATGGCTGGGATGATATTGGATATAACTGGTTAGTTGATCCAAATGGAGTTCTTTACAAAGGACGTGCTTGGATAAGTGATACTCAAGAAAATATAATAGGAGCCCATAATTCAGGAAAGAATAGTGGAACGGTTGGAATTTGCTTTATTGGAAATTATGTTTCAGATATTCCAAGTGATATTGGATTAAACAAAGTGGCTTCTATTGCTGCTTTTTTGTGTGATAAATATGGAATTATACCAAAGGGTCAAAGTTACCATGCCACAATAAGCAGAGTTAACGATAATATTTCTGGACATGGACAGAGCGGTGGTGGAACTGCATGCCCTGGTACGCAAATGATTAATAGAATGCCATTAATAAGAGAATTAACCAATTCTAAAATTCTTGATATTACAGCTACCCCAAATGTTGTTACAACATATCCAAACACAGAAGTTGATAGTGCCTATCATTCAAAAAAAGCATTTATTGAATTTTCACACCCAATGAATAAATCATCAGTTGAAAGTGCATTTTCAATTACTCCAAATACTTTTGGTGAAATAAGTTGGAATAGTGAAGGAAATATTCTTTACTTTCAACCATCACCTACTTTTGCTAAACAAACAAATTACACTATAATTATTAATAAAAATGCAACAAGTAATTGGGATGTTCCACTAACAGAAGATATTGAACTTAATTTTGTTACAAAAGCACGCGATAATCTTTCATTGATTTCATACTATCCGCAAGATGGTGATAATAATATAGAACTAGATACATCAATTTCACTACAATTTGATGGGGCTTTGAACTCATCTTCACTAGTTGGAAATGTTATCTTGCAGGATAAAGACAAAAATAAAATTGGAATTGTTGTTGATGCAAGTGGTTATTCCGATGGAATTATTAAATTCACTTCACAAACTCAATTAGATGAAAACAGTGAGTATTCAATTCAATTAAATGAGGGAATTTCTTCAACTGATAATTATTCTTTTGGTACAAATAAAACAATTTATTTTACTACAAAAACAACAACTTCTGTTAAGTATTTTGCACATCCAGAAACTTTTAATTTAATTTCTGCTTACCCAAATCCATTTAATCCAACAACCACAATAGAATATCAATTAATAAAGCCCTCGCATGTAACAATAAATATTTATGATATAATAGGAAATGTTGTAACCAAACTAATTAATAAAGATATGAGTTCAGGTTCGCACAAAATTACTTTTAATGCAAATAATTTGCCATCGGGTGTTTATTTTTCTCAAATTATAACTTCAAGTGAAACAAAAACGATAAAACTTTTACTTGCTAAATAATTAGTTTATATAAGATTTGATATAAAAAAGCGAATTATTTAATTCGCTTTTTTATTTTTAAATATTTTTTCTTGACAAGTGCCTTTCTGTTCACTATTTTTGTAGTGCACATTGGAGCACTATTATGAAGAATGAATTAACAGAACGCCAAGAAAATATTTATCAGTTTATTAAAGATTTTATCGATTTTAATAGCTACCCCCCAACTTATCGCGAAATTGGAACCCATTTTAATATAGTAAGCACATTTGGTGTTAAACGCCATATTGATGCACTAATTAAAAAAGGTTTTTTGAATATCGGTGAAAATTCTAGTAGAACAATATCAGTTATTGAAAATAACAGCATCGGTTCTAAAACAATAGTTTCTGACACCATTGAAATTCCAATAATTGGTAGAGTTGCAGCTGGGCAACCAATTCTTGCAGAAGAAAATATTGAGGGAACAATAAATATTCAAGCAAGTCTAATAAACTCAAAAGCAAATTGTTTTGCTCTAAAAGTTAAAGGCGATAGTATGATTAATGCTGGAATATTTGAAGGTGATGTTGTAATTATAAATCCCCAAAAAGATGCAAATAATGGCGAAATAGTAGTTGCTATGATTGATAATGAAGCAACATTAAAAAGATTTGAAAGAAAAAACGGAATAATTTCACTTATTCCTGAAAACGACAATTACTCCCCTATTATATTAAACAACTTAGATAACTTTTCGATAATAGGTAAAGCACTTGGAGTATTTAGGTGGTATAATTGAGGTAATTATGAAAACAGAAATTTTTACTAAAGCAATTTCAAACAGAAATAGAATGCAAATTCTTTACAATTTTGAAGAAAAAGTATTTGAACCGTATTATTTAAGTCTTGATCATAGTGGCAAAAAAGTCGTTTATGGCAGATTAAATAATTCTCATGAAGTTCAAATGATTGAATATGATAAAATATTGAATATAAAAGTTTTAGATTATTCACATTTTTCACCTATTATTCCAATATTAAACTAACATTTTTATGGTACATTTAACTGAAAAAGATAGAGTTGATTCCTTAATTGAACATTTTTGGAAGAATGGTTGTCTTACTATAAGTAGAAAACATAGTAAATATCTGCCAAATCCTTCCAAAATTGGTGAATTTGAGGTTGATGCTGTTGGCAAATTGAATAAAAAGCTCATTTTTGGTTTAACACTTACTGAGGAAGACCTAAGCAAACCTACAATTTTGCGAAAAATTAAATTTTTAGCAAATCAACGTAACAAATATTCATCAAAACCAGTTATACTTTTTCTAGGTGTTCCAGCAAGTTCAATTACCCAAGCAAAAAAACTTATTAGCCAATTAGAAGAAGAAACTCAAAAACAAATAAAAATTGTGAGCACTTCAGAAGACGAAGATCTTTTCCAATAAAGTTCCCAATTTTTCCTGGCACAAAATATTTTTTCCTTTGTATAACCCCCGTTACTTTTGATTAGTAGTATTTTTGTAACTTTAATCATTCTTGACATTTAGGTGACTCCCATATATTTTGGTAGTTTGATTTAAAATAATTTGGAAGTTCGTGAAAAAGATCTTATCCGATAAAGATTTTAACAATATTGAAGAAGTTAAAAAATCTGGAGTTATTCCTGAGCACATTGCTATCATTATGGATGGTAATGGGCGTTGGGCAAAAATGAAGGGTTTACCTAGAGTTGCTGGACACAAGAAAGGAGTGGAAACAGTTCGTGAAATTGTTGAAGCTTGTGCAAATTTAGGTGTAAAATTTTTAACTCTATATACTTTTTCAACAGAAAATTGGCACAGACCCAAAACTGAAGTTTCGACATTGATGAGACTTATTGTTAAAAGTTTAAAAGATGAAACAAACGCACTTCATAAAAACAACATTAGATTAACTTCAATAGGAAACTCTGAAATGCTTCCAGTTGAAGTAAAAGAAGAATTGGAAGAAGCATTTGAAAAAACAAAAATGAATACTAAAATGACTTTAAATTTAGCTTTAAGTTATAGTGGAAGATGGGAAATAACAAATGCTGTAAAAAATATTGCTCAAAATGTTAAAGATGGAAATATTGATGTTGAAAATATTTCAGAAGATACTGTGGCAAAATATTTAAATACATCCGAAATGCCAGATCCTGAACTTGTTATAAGGAGTGGTGGCGAGATGAGAATTAGTAATTTTCTTCTTTGGCAAATAGCTTATTCTGAAATTTATGTTACAGAAATTCTATGGCCCAAATTCAAAACTTCAAATCTAATTGAAGCGATTAAAGAATTTCAACGCAGAGAGAGAAGGTTCGGACTAGTTAGTGAACAAATTAATGAAGATAAAAAAAAGATTGGAGAAAATGATTAACTACCCGATTAAATCGAAACTGTTTAGTTTATTACTCATATTTATATTCACATCTACAATGTTTCCCCAAGTAGGCAGAGTAAATTATAAAATATTGGGAATTACTGTTGAAGGTAATACAACTGCTGATCCAGCAACTGTTATTGCAAATAGTGGATTAAAAGTTGGTGACGAGATAGAAATTCCTGGTGACCAAACATTAAATGCAATTAAAAGACTATGGAAATTAGGACTTTTCACTTCTGATATTAAAATTGATATTGAAAAAAAAGTTGCTGATGGTGCTTTTATTGTTATAAAAGTAAACGAATTCCCACGAATTGAAAAGTATATTTTCAATGGGAACGATGATTTAGATGACGAGGATTTAGATAAAGCTGTTACATTTGTATCAGGGCAAATATTAAAACCGCAGACAATTTATAAATCAATTCGTGAAATGAAAAATCTTTACATTGCCGAAGATTTAATGAATGCTCAAATTACTACTTCCCTTTTTGAATTTGTAAAAGCTGATACAACAGACGATGACGAAATAACTGTTACTTGGCAAGATAAAAATGATAATTCGGTTACTGAAGAAACTGTTTATGATTTTGATCCTAAAAGCAAAAGAAATATAATACATAGAATAAAAGATAGATTATTATTAGTTTATAATATTGAAGAAGGTGAAAAAGTTGATGTAACTAAAATCACTTTTTTGAATAATAGTGCTTTTAGTAGCGATGATTTGAAATCTGAACTTGCAGAAACTTCAGAGCCTGTGTGGTGGAAATTTTGGAAAAGTAGTACTTTTAATCGTGAAGATTATATAAAAGATAAGGAATTATTAAAATCATTTTATAATAAAGGAGGTTATAGAGATTTTGAAATTATAAGTGATTCTCTTGTTTACAATGACAATAAAACTGAGTTGGAAATATATTTGAATATACACGAAGGCTCCCAGATTATTGTTAGAGATATTATTTGGGAAGGTAATACAGTTTATAATGATAATATTTTGGATGCTAGATTAGACTTTAAAAAAGGCGATGTTTACGATTTAGATCGTTTTAATCAAAACCTTCGCTTTAATGAAAAACAAACTGATGTTTCTTCAATTTATCAAGATAATGGATATTTAGGCTTCAATCTTGAAACACGTGAAGAAAGAATTGCTGAAGATTCAGTTGATATTGTTATCACAATTAGAGAAAATCAAAGATTCAAAATTGGCGAAGTTAACATTACTGGTAACACCAAAACTATGGGAAAAGTAATTAGAAGAGAACTTTATACAATACCTGGTGACTACTTTAGCCGAACTGCTATCTTCTCTTCTTTACAGCAATTAGCAAATTTAAAATATTTTAATGTTGAAGGATTATATACAAAAGGAATTGATTACAAACCTGTAAATGATAGTACTGTTAATCTTACTTATAGTGTTGAAGAAAGATCAAGCGACTATTTAAACGCGTCTGTTGGGTATAGCGGTAGCTACGGTTTTAGTGGTTCTGTTGGTATTACTCTAACAAATTTTGATATTATTCATCCTTTCACAATGGGCGGTGGACAAATTCTTAATTTTAACTGGCAATTTGGAGTTGGTAATTATTATCGAACATTCAGTCTTGGTTTTACAGAACCTTGGTTTATGGATACACCAACTATGGTTGGATTTGATATTTTTGATACTCGTCAAAATTATTATTACGACTTAAGCCAAACAGGACTTACATTAAGAGTTGGTAGGCGTTTAAGATGGCCTGATAAATATTTTTACATTCAAGGAATGGTAAAATATCAATATAACGATATTAAAAATGGTGGATATTATTACGACGAAGGTACATATAATCAATATACTATTGGCTCTACAATATCAAGAACAGATATTGATAATCCAATTTTTCCTTCTCGGGGTTCTAAAATATCGCTTAATGCCGAGTTAAGTGGCGGACCATTTTTACCAGGTGAAGTTGATTATTTTAAAATGCAATTTAAGACAGATTTTTACCGTAGATTATTTAATTCAAATAGATTAGTTTTCTATGCAGGAATTGACATGGGATATCTTGAAGAACTGCAAAGTGATACTCATATAAATCCATTAGAATATTTCTTTATGGGTGGAAATGGTTTAACCGTTGCCACAACTCCTTTGCGTGGGTACGATGATAGAACAATTGGACCAAATAAAGGGCAAAGTGGTGGCAGTATTATGACGAGATATGTTACTGAACTAAGAATTGCTTTAACATTAGATCCAATGCCTATTTATTTTATTGCATTTGCAGAAGCAGGAAATGTTTACAAAGATTTAAAAAGCACCGATTTTTACGATTTGAGAAAATCAGTTGGTATTGGTGCAAGAATATTAATAAATCCCATTGGTTTAATCGGTTTCGATTATGGATATGGGTTTGATAGAAAATTGGTTGATGGTTTAGACCCACAATGGGTTTTCCATTTTCAATTTGGACAAGGTTTTTAATTATTTATAACATCTAAATTATGAGGTAAACGTGAAAAAGTTATTAATTGCTCTCTTATTCATTAGTGGATTAACATTATTTGCTCAAAATCAAAAAATTGGATATGTTGATTCACAAATATTGTATCAGAACTATGCTCCAGCTATAAAAGCTCAACAAGATTTGCAGGTTCTTCAACAAAATTGGTCAAGAACACGAGATAGTTTAACGCAAGTTTTTCAAGTGAATGTTCAAACATATCAAAACCAAAGTGCTATGATGACACCACAAAAGAAGCAAGAAACAGAACAACAATTAATGATGCAACAAAATGCAATTCTTCAACAAGAGCAACTTGTTATTCAAAAAGGTCAAAGTGTAATGAAACCTATTAGAGATGCTGTTAATACAGCTATCGAAACAGTTGCCAAAGAACAAAAAATGTCTTTCATTATGGATAAAGGCGTGGAAGGTGTTGTTAACATTCTTCATTATGCCGATTCAAAATATGATATGACATATAAAGTTTTAGATCAACTAAAAAGTAAATAAATTTAATTACTCACACGAAAATAATTTTCGTGTGAGTAGACCTATAAAACTATATAGGAATTATAATCATGAAAAAATTAGCTCTAATATTTTTTGCAATTTTACTATTTATTTCCATCCCAAATTTTGCCCAATTACAAATTGGTTATGTAAATTCGGATGCAATTCTTCAGAACCTTCCTGATGCACAAGATGCACAGAAAAAAATTGACGCTCTTATTCAAGAATGGAAAGAGGAAATTCAGAAGATGGAAAGAGAGCTTGATACAAAAACAAAGGACTTTAATAACCGCAAACTTGTTATGAGTGATAATAAAAAGCTTATAATTGAGAAGGAATTAGAAAAATTAGAATCCGATATTTCTAAATATAGAGAAGGCAAATTTGGTTACAAGGGCGAACTATATTCTCAGCAGGAAGAGATTATGAAACCTATTCAAAATAAAGTTTTTAATGCAATTCAAGATGTTGCTGAAGAGGATGAATTGGATTTTGTGTTTGATAAGAGTGGAGATATTATGTTTCTTTATGCTAAAGATAAATTTGATATAACAGCAAAAGTGGTAAAAAAACTTGAATAACATTTTTATCTTCTTGCTATATTAGTGAATTAAATGCAAATATATAATAAAATAATATTACTACTAAATGAAAATTACCATAAAAGAAATTGCCGAGTTCGTTGGTGGGAAAATAATTGGAGATGAGAATATTGAAATTGAAAATGTCTCCAAAATTTATGAAGCCAATCAAAACGATTTAACCTTTCTTTACCTTCCTAATTATGTAAAATATTTGTTAACTACAAAAGCATCAGTTGTGTTAATAAACTCAACTATTGAGAAAAGTAGAACCGATATTACTTACATTGAGGTGCAAAACCCCGATGTTGCTCTACATAAAGTGATAATTAAATATTTCAACACAAAAAAACATTTTGTTGGAATTGACGAAACTTCTTCAATTCATCCAAGTGCAATAATTGGTAAAAATGTTTCAATTGGCAAAAACGTCGTAATTTCTGAAAATTGTTCAATTGGAAATGATTCAGTTATTTACCATAATTCGGTTATCCTTGAAAATACTACTTTGGGTACAAATTGTTTAATTTATCCAAATGTAACTATTACTTATGGAAATATTATTGGCAACAATGTAATCATTCATTCTGGAACTGTTGTTGGTTCCGATGGATTTGGTTATTTTCCAAATGAAAAAGGTAAATTTACAAAAGTTCCGCAAATTGGAAATGTAGTACTGGAAGACTATGTTGAACTTGGCTCCAACGTTTCAATTGATAGAGCTGCATTGGGTTCTACAATTATTAAGGAGGGAACAAAAATTGATAACTTAGTTCAAATTGCACACAATGTTGAAGTTGGCAAACATACGGCTATTTCGGGGCAAAGTGGAATTGCTGGAAGCTCAAAAGTTGGTGATCATTGTATATTTGGTGGACAAGTAGCTATTTCTGGCCATATCGAAATTGGAAACCAAATAATGATTGGGGGAAAATCTGCTGCCTCAAAATCAATTTTAACTCCAGGTAAATATTTTGGTATTCCTGCAAAAGAAGTAAGAATTGCATTTAAAGAACAAGCACACATTAGAAATTTAGATAAATATAGCACACAGATTAAGGAATTAGAAAAAAAAGTTACAGAATTAGAAAATAGAATAAATAAGAATACAGGAAACAGCTAATGCTCGAAAAACAGAGAACAATAGAAAAAGCAATAACTATAAGCGGAACTGGTCTGCATACAGGTACAAATTGTATAATGACTTTTAAACCTGCACCAGAAAATTTTGGAATTAGATTTATTAGAGTAGATTTAGGTGATAAACCAGAAATTCCAGCAACTGCAGATTATGTGGTTGATGTTTCAAGAGGTACTACTATTGGAATTGGGGATGCCAAAGTTCATACAATTGAGCATGTTCTTGCTGCTATAGTTGGTCTTCAAATTGATAATATTAAAATTGAAATTGATGGCATTGAACCTCCAGTAGTTGATGGAAGTTCATTACCTTTTGTTCATAAACTTCAAGAGGCGGGATTTGTTCAACAAGATGCAAATAAAGATTATTTAATAATTGATGAGACAATTACATATAAAAATGAGGATGAACAGGTTGAGTTTGTTGCTTTACCTTCAGATAGTTACAGAATGACGGTAATGGTTGATTATCAAAACCCTGCTTTGGGTAGCCAACATTCTGGTATGTTTGATCTTGAAAAGGAATTTGTAACAGAGTTTGCTCCTGCAAGGACTTTCTGTTTTCTTAGTGAAATTGAACCATTAATTGAACAAGGTTTAATTCAGGGTGGAAATATTGATAATGCAGTTGTAATTGTTGACCACGATATGAGTGAGGAAAAAGTTTTACAAATAAAAGCCAAACTTGGTCTTAAGGCAGATATAAAAATTGGAACAACTGGATTTTTCAACGAAAACTCTTTGAGATTTAAAAACGAACCTGTTCGCCACAAACTACTTGATATGCTTGGCGATTTAGCATTAATAGGTGCACCAATTAAAGCACAAATTCTTGCAGCACGTCCGGGTCATAAAGCAAATGTTGAGTTTGCAAAAAAAATTAGAAAATTATATCAACAAAAGAAAATTGAAAAAAAATATCAAAATGTAAAAAAACAAGGTGTGGTTTTTGATATTGAAGCAATTCAAAAAATTCTTCCTCACAGATATCCTTTTTTGTTGGTTGATAAAATTATTGATCTAAAATTTGATAAAAGTGTGCGTGGTGTTAAATCTGTAACTTTTAATGAATTATTTTTTCAAGGACACTTCCCTGATAGACGCGTAATGCCTGGAGTTTTAATACTTGAAGCATTAGCACAAACTGGTGGAATTCTTATGTTAAACTCTTTACCAGAGAATGAAGTGCAAAATAAATTGGTTTATTTTATGAAAATTGATAATGCTAAATTTCGTAAACCAGTGGTTCCTGGCGATCAATTAATTTTGGAAGCTGAATTAGTAGGAAAAACAGGTGGTCGTTATGTTAGTATGCGAACCAAAGCATTTGTTGAGGGTCAACTAGTATGCGAAGCTGACATGATGGCAGCTATTGTAGATAAATAACAATATTAATTTGGAATTAAAATGGCAACAGAAATTAATTCAACAGCAATTGTTTCTCCTATGGCAAAAATAGGAGAAAATGTTATAGTTGGCCCGTATGCTATAATTGAAGATGATGTTCAAATTGGTGCAGGAACTGTTATTGGTCCTCACGCATGCATTTATAATGGAGCAAGGATAGGCAATAATGTAAAAATATTCCAATCAGCTGTTATTTCTAACGCTCCTCAGGATTTAAAATATGCAGATGAAAAGACCTATTTTTATATTGGTGATAATACTGTAATTCGAGAATTTGCTACACTACATCGCGGAACAATTGAAACAGGAAAATCTACTATTGGAAAGAACTGCCTTATTATGGCTTATGCTCACGTAGCTCATGATTGTTTGGTTGGTAATAATTGTATTATTGCAAACTCAGTTCAACTTGCAGGACATGTAACTGTTGGCGATTGGGTAATTATAGGTGGTGGAAGTTTAGTTCACCAATTTGGCATAATTGGCGAACACGCAATGATTCAAGGTGGAATGTCGGTTTCAGCTGATATTCCTCCATACGTTATGGCTGCCAATATGCCAATAAGATATAGTGGGTTAAATAGCATTGGTCTAAAAAGACGAGGTTTTACATCCAATGATCTTCTTGAATTAAAAAATGCATATAAACTACTTTATTATTCAGGGTTAAATACAACAAGTGCAAAAATTGAATTAGCAAAATCAGATAACAAGTATGTTAAAAATATAGTTGAGTTTATTAATCAATCTAAACGAAGTATTTTAAAAAAATGATTTGGCATTTTATTGACACTAAATCCAGTTCTGGTCAATTTAATATGGAACTGGATATTTTTTTATCCAAAATTTGTAAGGATAATGAAGCATTCTTTCGATTATATCGTTGGAATCCTTATACCATCTCACTTGGTGCAAATCAAAATATTGATGAAATTGATATAGACAAATGCAATGAAGAAAACATTGGATTAGTAAAAAGACCCACTGGAGGCAGAGCTATTTTGCACGCTGAGGAATTAACATATTCATTAATTCTTCCGTTTACTTTTGGACTATCTGCACGAGAAGTTTATAATAAAGTTTCATTAACCCTTTCCGCTGCTTTAGCAAAATACGATTCTAAACTTTCTTCTGTTGAGTTAGAAAATACTCAGCCAAATTTTAAAAGTCTTTTGGATAATCCTTCTGGTGCATTATGTTTTGCAAGCACAGCTAAAAGTGAAGTAAAATTTAATGGGAAAAAATTAATTGGAAGTGCTCAAAGAAAATTGAATAATGTTGTCCTACAGCATGGTTCAATTCTTTGTGGAAAAAGACATGCAGATTTGCCAGATTATTTATCTGATAAAACACATAACACTGAATTGAAAAAAGAACTTTCTGAAAAAACAATTGAAATAGAAACCATTATCAACAAAAGAATTGATTATGTACACCTTTCACAAATCATAAAAAATCAATTTGAGAATGACTGGAATTTTGCATTTAAGGATTCTACTAATTTAATTATTAGTAAATTTGAAAGTGAAAATAAAGTTTTTTCTTAATCAAATTAAATTTTAAACAAATGAAATATATCCTAATAATATTCTTCTTAGTAAGCCAATTAATAGTTGCCCAAGACATTCAACAACTTGAGAGTTACTTGGAAGGAAAAGATGTTCGCGATATTTGCAATGACGGAAACAATCTTTGGGTAGCCACAAATGGAAACGGCATATTTCAATACAACTATCGAATGCAGGAATGGTATAATTATTCCACAAATAATGAAAAACTAAAGCACGATTTTTTCTACACAATTACTGCCAATAAGGATTTTGTTTGGGCTGGTTCTTCTGATGGTCTTTTCATTTTTAATAAAAAGAGAAAACGTTGGAGCAAACGTAAGTTTGGCAAAGGTGGACAACTTAGCAACTGGATTAGAGATGTTCAATACGATTCTGATTTAAATGCTGTTTGGATTGGACGGTTTAAGTATCTTACTAAATATGATCTTAAACGCCGTAGATTTGTTGATTACGATTTAACTATGAATAATAACATGAAAACTAACACTATCAAAGTTATTAAAGTTGATGGTGATAGTCTTGTCTGGTTTGGAACAGAATCGGGACTTCATAAATATGATAAATCTAGAGATATTTCTGATGCATCTACACTCTCCTTCTATAGTAACGATTTTAATTATTTCAATGGCGATGGTGATGCGGTCTCAATTTCTGCAATGCTCGTTGAACAAAATAATATTTGGATTGGACTTGATGAGTTTATTACAAAAAATAATCCCAATTTTAATCTTGGCGGCATTTATAAATATGACAGAAAAAATAGTTGGACTAGATTTGAAGCTCGTGATGGATTAAAAGGCAATGGTATTTATGATATGGTAATTACTGGCGATTTTATTTGGGTTTCATTATATCAATTTAGTAAAAACACAAAAGATATTTACGGACGTGGAGTTGCTTTAATAAATAGATTTACAAATGAAATTACAATGACCAATATTGACGGGTTACCACTTATAATAAATTCACTACACTTCGACGGCACAAAACTTTGGTTTGGTTCAAATGAAGGTTTGTTTGCCATCGATTTTACTAATAAATTTGTAGAAAATTTTGTAAAGGAAATAAATGATTGATTTATCGAAAGAAAGATTAACCGAAATTAAAAATAAATTTAGAAAGTTTAATGTAGCAATAATTGGCGATATGATGCTGGATGGATATTTATGGGGTGAAGTTAACAGAATCTCTCCAGAAGCCCCAGTACCAATTGTAGAAATTGATAATGAATTTTTTAGATTTGGTGGTGCTGCAAATGTTGCTCTTAATGTTGCTAAACTTGGTGCAAATGCAATTCCATTTGGATTGCTCGGGGATGATGATAGTTCAGTTATTTTTAAGAATTTGATTTTAACTGAAAATATGACAGCCGATTTTCTTTTACAAGATTCATCACGCCCAACAACAACTAAAACACGTGTAATATCTTCCGACCAGCAAATTGTCCGTATTGATAAAGAGAGCAAGAATAAAATATCTAATGAATTGGAAATTGCACTTTTCAATTCTCTTAAATCAAATATCAACAATATTGATGCAATTATATTAGAAGATTACAATAAAGGTGTTTTGTCCCAATCACTTATTCTAAAAATAATTGACCTAGCAAATAGCGAAAATAAAGTAATTACTGTTGATCCTAAATTTGAAAATTTCTTCACATTTAATAATGTTACCGTTTTTAAGCCAAATCTCAAGGAAACTGAAGACTCATTTGGGATTAAAATTCATACAAAAGACGATATTGAAAATATTGGATTTAAATTATTAGAAAAAATTTCATGTAAATATCTTCTGCTAACGCTGGGTGCTGATGGAATGGCTATTTTTGAAAAAGATAAACCAATGTTGATTATTCCAACAAAAGCTCGTAAAGTTATGGATGTTTCAGGCGCTGGTGATACGGTTATTTCAACTCTAACAATTGCATTACTTGCTGGTGCAACAATTTCGGAAGCTACTTACCTTGCAAATTTTGCTGGCGGATTAGTATGCGAAGAAGCTGGAGTTGTTCCAATAGAAATTGATAAATTATTTAGTCACTTAGTTGCAGAAATAAAATGAAAAACATTTTAATCCCTCATGAAGAGCTTAAAGCAATTGTAAAACGTCTTAAAGCAACAGGTAAAAAAATTGTTTTCACAAACGGTTGTTTTGATATTCTTCATGCCGGGCATGTTGATTACCTTGCAAAAGCAAAGGTTAAAGGTGACATTTTAATCATTGGCTTAAACTCTGATGAATCTGTGGCTAGAATTAAAGGAAAACTTAGACCAATTGTTAATCAAAATGAAAGAGCCTTTATTTTAAGCAATTTGCGTTCGGTAGATTATGTTACACTTTTTAATGAAGATACACCATTAGAATTAATTTCTGCAATAATTCCTGATGTTTTAGTAAAAGGTGCTGATTGGTCAATTGATAATATTGTTGGAAAGGATATTGTGCTCGAAAATGGTGGAAGTGTTGAACCAATTGATTTTGTAATTGAGCAATCAACTTCAAAAATAGTAGCAAAAATTAAAGAAAGTTATAAATGATCTTTAAAAAAAATAAAGTTAAAAGATCGCTACCAAGAAAAATTGGGAATGGAATTATATGGTTTTTTGTTTCAATCTTTATTTTGCTTGTTCTGTTTTTTGCTTTTTCACAAACTTCTACTTTCCGTAATATGTTGCGAAGTAAAATTATTGAGATAGCTAATAATTCACTTAATGGAAAAATAAATATTCGTGAACTAGAAGGGACTTTAATTACTCACTTAATTTTTCGCGATGTTACTATTGAAAATAATTTGGATACTTTATTAAATGCAAAAAAAATTGAAATTGCGCTAAATCCATTTTACATACTTGCAAAAAGAATTAAGGTTACAAGATTAAATATTTCGGATGCAAAAATTGCTTTACTAGAAACTGAAAGAGAATATTGGAACTATACTAATCTAATTAGGAGTGATTCAATCTCTACTGATATCCCAAAAGTTACGCTACAAGACGATTCTACTAAAAATGGATTTCCGTTATTAATTGATTTCTCCGATTTTTCTCTTCAAAACATTTCATTTAAATTCAAACGTAATCAATACTTAACCACACATGCAAAATATGAATCGATAAATTTTGATGATATGGAGTTTGAGAATTTAAACCTGAAATTGGATTTACTTGCTGATTTTAAGAAAAATGAGTTTTTAGTTGATATTTCCCAACTCTCATTTTCGCCAAACCTCACTAATTTTAAGCTCCAGAATATAAGTGGAATTATTACTTTATCGGAAAATTTTGCAGAAATAAAAAATTTAGAGATTCTAACAGATAAATCAACATTAAATTTATCAGCTCGTTTGGACGATTTAAATGTTTTTGGTGAAGTTAATTTAGAAAATTTCAAAAATTATCCAATAAATTTTAAGCTTGTTGGCGAGCCATTTAACATGAGTGACCTTAGTTCATTTATTGAATCAACAAATTTCATGAAAGGAGAACCAATAATTAATATTGAAGGCAAGGGAATTTTTAGTGACTTTAATTTCCTTGCTACTCTTAAACTTGATAAAACCAATATAAATTTGGAGGGAAATCTTACAAAATTGAATACCCCTTCCGAGCTTTTTATTAAAGCAAAATTTAATGATTCTCAAGTTTCTTACAATGAAATTGATACTTTTCTTAGTGATTTAGAATTACCCAAATATCCTAAGTTGCTTGTAAAAAAAATCAATTTAAATTTTGAAGGCGAACCACTTAAATTTAAGTTGAAAGGCGGTGCAAATATGGGTAAAGGTAATTTTGGATTTGATGCATTTATGGATATTACAAAAGAACAAATTGAATATGATTACAATGTAAAAACTAGAAATTTGGACTTAACTACAACTTTAGGAATTGACACTAAATTAAATTCTGAAGGACATTTAAAAGGTAATGGATTTGACCCTGAACAATCAAATTCTTCATTGTGGTTTAAAATTGAAAATTCCTTTGTAGAAGGTTATCATATTGATACATTAAGTGTTAACCTTCAAACTATTGATAAGTTGATTGATCTAAAAATATATTCTCAACTTGATAGCATGAAAAATGAAATTAGTGGGAAATTGAACTTAGTAGACTCTGAAAAACCTACTTATAATCTTCAAGGTACTTTTGATAATTTAAATCTTTTCAATTATACAAAAGATTCAACTTTAAACTCTTCTTTAAATTTTAAATTTGATATTAATGGACATTCGCTGGATTTAGATAAAACTGAGGGTAATTTTAAATTAGGTTTTCATAATTCAAGAATTGGTTCAAACCAATTAGATAGCCTCAACTTTAATATTAATTTATCAAAAATTGATAGTACACGGTTAATAAGTTTTAAGTCCTCTATTCTTGACTTTAATATTAAAGGTAATTTTTTGATTGATGAAACGTTTAATTTGCTTGCATATCAAGCAAGTAAAATTGGATATGCAATTACTCAAAAATTAAATGAAATTAACCCGGTTCATTTTTCGGCTGATAGTTCTCAAACACTTGACATACTTATGAGCAATAAATCAATTTCACAAAAAAACATATATTTGGATTATGACTTTAATTTCAAAGATTTCAAATTAATTGCAGCATTATTAAACCGAGATAAAATTGAAATTTCGGGACAAGGTTATGGATATTTGGAAAATGATTCTGATAATTTTACAATAAGTACTAACATAAATTTGGATTGGCTATTTCTTTACAAGGGTTCTGAAGTTTTTTATATCTCTGGAATTGAAAGCAATTTGGATATTGGAGCTAATAATAATAATTATTTATTCGATAACATCTTTGGTTCCATATCTTTTAATTCCGAAGAAATGGTTTCTAGCCTTAATATTAATAATATAAAAGCCGATTTAATATTTAA
>JAHISP010000019.1 GCA_018818165.1 Bacteroidota bacterium
AACAAAGAAATGAACGCAGGCATACAAAGCGTAATATTTGATGCTTCATCCGTGAGAAGAGGAATAAGTTCTGGAATATATTTTTACAAACTACAATCTGGCAGTTTTGTTGAAAGCAAAAAAATGATTTTGATAGAATAGTATCTAATGACCATAGGAAGCATTAAAGCTTTAAAAAATAATCAGTTGGTAAAAATAACAAAAATGAATAACCAAAACCCAAACTCATTATTTTTGAATGAATCATTCATAATAAAGTTTGGATATTAGAAACTGAAATTTGGATATTATTTGGTTTTTGTGGTTTGTTATTTGGTCTTTCAAAACAAATTTTACGGTCAATGAGCTTGGCGAAGTATTCGTAACCAAAACTATGGACTTGCAGTCCATAGTTTTGGTTTATTTTTACAATACAAGTACAAAAACTTTAATTCCATTTGCAGATACTTCAAAATAAGAGATACTAAACTCTATTACCTTCCACATCTAACTCAACAATTTCCAAATCAGTAATTTTTTTTAACTGTGGAAAAACAATTTCTCTATCGCCAACAACCAAATAAATTAAATTATCAGGTTTAATTTGATTTTTAATAATCTCTTCAATTTCCTCTCTTGAACAATTTGTTATTCTTTCTATATAATTATCAAAGTAATTTTCGGAAAGTGAAAATTTGAGAAGCGTTGAAAGATTTACTGTAATTTGTGAATTAGTTTCAAACATTGCAGGAAATCGTTTAATGAAATATGATTTAACAAAATCAATTTCATCATCTTTAATTTCAACTTTTAGTCCCGCAATTTCCTTCTGAATTTCAGAAATTGATTCACCAGTATCCTTACCATTTACAGACGTTGAAATTTCGAAATACCCTATTTCTTTATAGTAATAAAATGCAGATTGAATACCATATGTAAAACCTTTTGCTTCACGCAAATTAAGATTTAATCGGCTCGAAAACTGTCCGCCTAATATTGAGTTGGCAATAACTTTTGCAAAATAGTCACTTTCGCTTCGTTTGTTTGAAAGATGTCCAATTCTTATTTCGGACTGAGTTGCATTTTCTTGATGGATAAAATAGAATTTAGATTTTTGCAACTTGGAGGAAAAAGCTTTTTGTAATTCAACTTCATCAATTTCTACACTAATAAAATATTTATTTAGAATTGATTCTAATTCTGCTTGTGCAATATTTCCTACAACAATAAGTTTAGTATTACTTGGCACAAAATATTTTTTGTGAAAATTTATAACATCGCTATTTGTTATTGTGTTTACATCAATGGTCTTGCCAATTACAGAATTCTCGTAAAACGAATTGTTAAAAATAATTTTATCAAAATTTGTAGTCGCAACATAATCTGGTTCGTTTTGATTTTGTATTATTTTGGATAATAATTTCTTTTTCTCGCGCAAAAAATCATCATTGCTAAATATCGGTTCTTGATAAATTAATGACAATAATTCCAATGAACGCTCAAACTTTTCAGTTAATGTAATCATACTTAACTTTATTACATCATTATCGGTTGATGGGTCATATAATGTACCTAACGATTCAATTTCATCATCTAATTGAAGCGAATTATACTCACCAGCACCTTCACTAATTAATAAAGATGTTAAAAATGATAGCCCACTTTTTCCGTTTGGATCAAATCTGCTACCTCCGTTTATTTGCAAACTTAACTTAATTATTGGAAGATGGTTCTTTTGTAAAAAAAGTACTTCCATCCCATTATTTATTTTGAAACGAGTAAACCTTGGAAGATGAAATTTTATTTCTCCATTGTTCTTTGGTGGGTTAATTCTATTAATTTGCATTATTCACCTCCTTTGGAACAATGTGAAGCTCAACGTAAGGATTATTAAAATATTTATTTGCAGCTATTTTTATCGAAACATAATCCAGTTTTTGAAATCTTTCTAAATCAGGAATAAAAGAATTTGGCTCTCCAAGATTTGTGTTATAATTATTTATTTGGTTTGCTAGTGAGTTTAAATTTTGGAGTGAATAAATAAATGAAGATTTTACGGTATTGATTGCTCTATTAAATTCCTTTTCAGTAATTCCATTTTCGATAATTTCTGCTAGAACTTCTTCAATCCCTGCTTTAAGTTCATCTAAACTTACTTCAGGTTTGGCTGTGGCAATTATTATAAACATTCCTGTTAAACTAGCAGAATACTGAAAACTTGAAATATCTTGAGCAATTTGTTTTTCAAATACAAGCGATTGAAACAATCTTCCATTTTTTGAACCTGTTAATATATCTGAAAGAACATCAAGAGTTGCGTCATCTGTATCATATAGTTTAGCTGTTTCCCATGCTAAATAAATTTTAGAAAGTTGAATATTATCTTGATGAACAATTTTTTTATTCTCTGTTAATATTTCCGATGTAACAGAAACTTCAGCAAATGGTTTGCCTTTAGGAATTTCATCAAAATACTTTTTAACAAGTTGTAGTGCTGAATTATATTCAATATCGCCAGCAACAACAAGACTTGCATTATTTGGTGAATAGTATTTTTTAAAGAAATCAATTACATCGTCTAACTCAAATTTTTCTATGTCTTTCATCCATCCAATAGTTGGCCAATGATAAGGATGTTTTTTGGGAAAGAGATTAGAAAAAATTATTTCCCATGCTAAGCCGTATGGTTGATTATCATAACGTTGTCTGCGTTCATTCATAACAACATCTTTCTGATTATCCAACTTATCTTGTGTAAGTGATTCAAGAAGAAAACCCATTCTGTCAGATTCCAGCCAGAGTGCAAGTTCAAGAGAGTTTGAGGGAAGAGTTTCGTAATAATTTGTTCTATCAAGACTTGTTGATCCGTTCAAATTTCCACCGGCTTCTTCAATAAATTTAAAGTGCTTTTCTTTTGGAACATTTTTGGAACCTTGGAACATCATGTGTTCAAAAAGATGAGCAAAGCCAGTTTTGCCATCAACCTCATTTGCAGAGCCAACTTTGTACCATAAATTTACAGATACAATTGGTAGGCTCTTATCTTGATAAAGAACAACTTCAAGTCCATTCTCTAAAACATGCTTTTCATATTTAATATTTAAAATTTCATTCATATCGTTTTTTATTTAACTGGAAAAAATAATTGTTAAAAGTAATCAAAAGTGGAGACAAACGCTCATCATTTGTATAAGAGTAATTAACCAAATTAATTTTTGCAGAAAAAGTCAGAAGAGAGAAAAATTAAAACCAGTTTAAAAATACAAGTAACCATAAAATACTTAAAAGCATTCTTAAAAATAAATGCATGAAAAGGATTAGACCTATAGTTGTAATCTCTTATTAGGCTATTCAAAAATGAGTGCTAATTAAAGGGTGTTATTCCTTATTAATAGTTTCTCTAATGATTGAAGGTACAAAATCATACCTTGTTATTTTATATTCGTATAGTTATTTTTACAGTTAAAAATTATTAAAAATCTCATCAAAATTAGTAAGGAAACCTATGAATTTAGATTTATCAAAGTATGGAATTAAAGACGTGGTGGAAATATTTCACAATCCATCATACGATTTATTATATGAACACGAAACAGATCCTAATCTTGAAGGTTATGAAAAAGGTCAAGTTTCAGAGCTTGGTGCTGTTAATGTTATGACAGGCGTTTTTACAGGACGTTCTCCTAAAGATAAATACATTGTAAATGATGATGTTACTCGCGATACAATTTGGTGGACATCAGAAAAATCGAAGAATGATAATAAACCAACTACTCCTGAAGTTTGGAATGATTTAAAACATTTGGTGGCAAAACAACTTTCTGGCAAAAAACTATATGTTGTTGATACATTTGCAGGAACAAGTGGTGATTTTAGACTAAAAGTTCGCTTTATTATGGAAGTTGCTTGGCAAGCTCATTTTGTTAAAAACATGTTTATTAGACCAACCGATGAAGAATTAGCCAATTATGGTGAACCTGATTTTGTTTCAATGAATGGCTCAAAAGTAACAAATCCCGATTGGCAAAAACATGGTTTAAATTCTGAAAATTTTACAGTTTTTAACTTAACAGAAAAGATGCAGGTAATTGGTGGAACGTGGTATGGCGGCGAAATGAAAAAAGGAATTTTCGCAATGATGAACTACTATTTGCCTTTACGTGGAATGGCTTCTATGCATTGTTCTGCTAATGTTGGAAAAGATGGAGATACTGCTATATTCTTTGGACTTTCTGGTACTGGTAAAACAACCCTTTCAACAGACCCACATCGTCAACTAATTGGTGATGATGAGCATGGCTGGGACGAAAGTGGCGTTTTTAACTTTGAGGGTGGATGCTACGCAAAAACTATTAATCTTGATAAAGATTCTGAACCAGATATTTATAAAGCAATTAAACGTGATGCACTATTAGAAAATGTTACGCTTGATGCTGATGGTAAAATTAATTTTGATGATGGATCAGTAACTCAAAACACTCGTGTTTCTTATCCAATTTACCATATTGAAAATATTGTAAAACCAATTTCTAAAGGTGGGCATGCTAATAAAGTAATTTTCTTAACTGCTGATGCTTTTGGAGTAATGCCTCCCGTTTCCAAATTAAACCACGAGCAAACAAAATATCATTTCCTTTCTGGATTTACAGCTAAATTAGCTGGAACTGAGCGCGGTGTTACAACTCCTCAACCTACTTTTTCTGCTTGTTTTGGTGCAGCATTCTTATCTCTTCATCCAACTAAATATGGTGAAGAATTAGTTAAAAAAATGGATGCAAACAATGCAAAAGCTTATTTGGTTAACACTGGTTGGAACGGAACTAGCAAGAGGATTTCTATTAAAGATACAAGAAGAATAATTGATGCAATTTTAGATGGCTCAATTGAAAATGCTGAAACTAAAATTATTCCTATTTTTAATTTAGAAGTTCCAGTTAAATTGCATGATGTTGATACAAATATTCTTGATCCACGTAATACTTATTCAGATGCATCAGAATGGGATAAAAAGGCGAACGAATTAGCTGAATTGTTTATCAAAAATTTCGAAAAATATACAGATAATGAGGAAGGTAAATCTCTAGTTGCCTACGGACCTCAAATTTAATTTCTGAGCAAATTCAAAAAAGCGAGTTCTAAACTCGCTTTTTTTGTCTTAAAATATTACAGTTATCTCAAAATGAACTGCCTCTGCAATTTATATTCATTCTTTTCTTATAAAAAAGTATAAATTTATTGGAATGATTATTGTACGTTTTCAATTTCGCAATATATTTAAATAGACTTAATAATTATTTATTCCTTATTAATTGGAAGAGAGAAAAACGTGATTCAAAATTTATCCAATGAAACAATGGATAATGTATTCATGAATGCACCAATTGGCATTATTATTGTAGATGCCAATTTTGTTATTAGTGGCGCTAATGAAACAGCACTTCAGTTTGAGTTTGCAAAAGTAAACTCAGCTAGTGAATTTATTGGTTTACGTTTCGATTCCATCCCTATATTTAACACTCCAAAATTTAAAACTTACCTAGAAGAATTAAAAGAAAAAATCCCTTTTGAGGCTGAATTATCTACTAAACTAACATTAGATGGAAATGAAATTTCAGTAATTGTAAAAGCAAGTCCCAACTTTAAGGATAATTTATTTAATGGGGCAATTTTTGTTATTGAGGATTTCAAAGTTCCACTTAGTATAACCAATGACAAAGTAATCCATAATGAATTGTTCAATAACTTTATCAGGTCAGTTTCCGATTATTTTTTAATTTCTAATAACTTTGGTGAAATAGTCTATTCACCTCCTTTGGGGTCATTAAAATTATATAACAATATTTTTAACAAAAAATATCAATCTATTAAGCAAATTTTTGGTGTGGAGCACCAAGATACCATCTCCAAATTATTTAATGAGGCAATTTCATCTAAGCGACCCATTTTTTCTCAAGGAATAAAAGATAATATTGATGGTTTAATGAGTTTTCAACTAAATTTTATTCCAATAGTTGATAAATCACAAAAAGTAAATTATGTTTTTATCCTATTTGAAAATATTACTGATACATTTAATAAGATTAAAAATCTGGAAAATGAAGCAAAAGAGCTAAGAACATATCAATCAATTGCCTCTACAGTTCTTGACGCAATTATTGCATTTGACGAAAAAGGCATAATCAACTTTTGGAACAATGCTGCTACTAAAGTTTTTGGACATTCGAAAATTGAGACTTTTGGCAATTTTATTGGCAATATTATAGAGGATTTTAACCCAGAGTATTTTGGTAAAATTATTGAAAATTTGAAGGCTAACAATCTTTTTGAAACAAAAATTCAATTTCAAATAAATGGAATAACAAGAATTGTATCTATTAAAATGTCACTTTCTGAAGAAAGCGAATCACAATCGGTAGTAGCTTTGTGTTCAAATATTACTGAAAGAGATTATCTGGAAAAGGCACTTCGCAATTCGGAAGAAACTTTTAGGAACATTGTTACAAATACACGAGAATATCTTTGCACATTTACCCTTGAGGGAAGAATAACTTATTGTAACCCATCTTTTATTAACGAATTTGGATATTCCGATTATGAATTACTTGAAAAGGAAATATTCAGTTTCATCGACTTAGATGCTCCTGTAAATATTAACTTCGATTTTAACAAAGCCGTTTTTGATGATGGCAAAAAAATGGAGTTAACTTTACTTAAAAAAAATGGCGAAAAAGTATTTGTTCTTGCAAATTTTACCTCAGTTTTTGACTTGCAAGGAGCTCCAAGATATCATATTGCAGTATTTTCAGATATTTCTGAAAAGAAAAAAAGCGAGCAGGAATTAAATTTAATTCGCTCAATTTTTGAAACCGCCACAGAGGGAATTATTTTAACACAAAATGGTAAAATTACTCTTGCTAACATTGCCTTTGCAAATATGTTTGGATACAGTTCCATTGATGACATTCTAAACTTAAATCCATTAGAATTTATTGCCGAAATAGATAGGAATAGAGCGGAAGAAGATTATTCAATTTATTCCCCAAAAGAAAATACTCCTAAATTTATTTATGAAGGAATAACAACTGATGGAAATTCAATAACATTTGAAAAGAGTATTAAAAAATTCTCAGAAGTAAATTCTGAATATATTATAGAATCTTATACTGATATTACAGAACAGCAAAAAGCAAAATTAGCTCTTGAAAAATCGGAAGAAAGATATAGAAGCATTACTGAAAATATTGATGATGCAATTTGGACTATGGAGTTTGGCGAAAATAAGTTTCCAAAATTCTTTATTTCACCATCTGTTTTTGAAATTACAAAATATACTGATGAAGAATTTATAAATGATTCAAAATTATGGATCAGAATGATTCATCCAGATGATAAAGAAAATACACTATCCAAATTAAAGAGAGTATATAAAGATAGAGTTAGAAAGCAAGTTGAACTTGAATACAGAATTCTTGATAAGCAGGGATCATTGGTTTGGGTAAGAAATAAGCTAAATTTTGTACGAAATGATTTTGGAAAAATTATAAGAGTTTTTGGATTGTTTTCTGACATAACTCTTAATAAAAAGAACGAAGAAAAAGTATTAAAAACAACCAATGCACTAAAAACACTAAACGATTCCAAAGATAAATTTATTTCAATTGTTTCCCACGATTTGAGAACTCCGTTTAGCTCAATACTTGGATTTACTGATTTATTACTTACGGATAATGATCTTTCTGAAGATAAACAAAAACAATACATAGGCTTTATTCAAGAATCCGCACAAAATATGCTTAAATTGGTCAATTCTATTTTGGATTGGACTCGTTTGCAAACGGGAAGAATTGAATATGTTGCGGAAAGATTGGACGTGCAGACTGTCGTAAATAATTCAATTCAAATGCTTTCAGGTAACGCAATTAAAAAACAAATTAAACTGTATTCAACAATTGAGCATGAAGTATTTGTGCATGGTGATAGAAACCTTCTTCTTCAAGTATTTAATAACTTAATTTCAAATGCTATTAAGTTTACTCAAGAAGGTGGCGAGGTTTTTATCTCTGCAGAACCGTTAGTTGATAAAAAAGTGATTCAATTTAGTGTAAATGATAGTGGTGTTGGAATTTCGGATAATGACATTGACAAACTATTTTCTGTTGATTCTAAACATACAACTGTTGGTACTAAAGGAGAAAAGGGTAGTGGACTTGGATTATCGCTTGTAAAAGAAATTATTAGTATGCATGGTGGTGAAATTTATGTTGAGAGCGTTGCAAATACTGGAACATCATTTATTTTTACAATTCCAATATCATCAACAAAAATTTTACTTATTGACGATGTTAATAGTGATGTTGTGCTTTATAGAAAACTACTAAACAATATTATGCCAAATTATCAGGTTGAAGTTGCTTATGATGGGGATGAAGGATTTGAAGCAATGCAAAAAATTATGCCAGCGTTAATTATTACTGATCATATTATGCCTAGAATGAGTGGATTTGATTTAGTAAAAAAAATAATGGCAAGCGATCTTAAATATAAACCGCCAATAATTGTTCTAAGCAGTGATATTACTGATTCAATTTCTAAGGAATATGAAGAACTTGGTATTGAATATACCTTCAAAAAGCCGGTAGGATTAACTGTATTCAAAAATGCTATTGAAAAATCTTTGCAGAAAGCTTTAATTACATAATCTATTTAAATTTAAGCCTTTGAGGTTTTTAAAATCTAGAAGATTTTTAAGCCACAATTCAAATTACTTAATTTCAAAATCCAGAATTGAAAAACCTTCCCATCCACTAAAATCAAAATGCCACCATTCAGTGTTTATTGGATTAAATCCATATTTTGCCATAGTATTGCGTAGCAATGCTCTATTTGCCTTTACATTTTCTGGTAAATCTGGATAAGCATAATGCGCTCTTTCGGTAAAATTGTCATATTCGGTTCCCATGTCAAGCTCGGTTCCAGAGGAATCAATTATTGTAACATCAACTGCCGCTCCGCGATTATGGCGCGAACCACTTGCTGGATTTGCAACATATCTATCATCTGGCAGAATTTCCCACATCTTTTTTTGAACAGAAAGCGGGCGGTAGCCATCAAAAATTTTAATTCGGTAATTAGAAGTTTTTAATAAATTGCTGTGGACTTTAGAAAGTGCTTCACCTACCATTTTTCTGATGTAAACTTTATCCGTTGGATAAAGAATTTTACCAGTAAAATTATCTGTTGTTGCATATTTTACATCTGTTACAATTGTTGAATCAATTGACCACAATGGAACAATTAGTGTGTCTGATTGTGCATGTAAAAATGAAAAAGCTATTAAAAATTGAAAAATGGTGAATTTTATTAGTTTCATTTCTATCCAATATTAGTTAATGTTTTTGTGCTATTGCGCTTTTTATTTTTTTCTTAAAACAAATCCACTTGTTGAAGGAATTTCGAGCAAACCAGAAACATTAGCTAAAACCTCAGTCCCAGCATTTTCACCATTTACAAGAATTTCCCATTCACCATAAGGAAGCACAAACTTATCGACATAATTGTTATCTGCATTCATTAAAACAATAAATTCGTTGTCATACATTTTTACCGAAAATCCAATAGAAAATCCATTTTGAAAATTACTAAAAAAGTTGATTTGCTCAACACTTGCGTGACGAAATTCTTCGTTAGTTTTGCGCAATTCTATTAGCCCCTTATAATAATTAACTAAATCGGAATTCATCTCTGCATAATCGAAATTGATGTAATTAGCAAAATTATCTTTGTTATACGAGTTGTGATCAAGCTGACCTTTTTCTCTATCTTCAATATAATTATTTGTAGGAATTACTTTTGAACGAGCAAATTCTTGTCCAGAATGAATCATTGTAATACCTTGCGAAGTAAAAAGGAATAAAGCCGCAAGTTTATTAAGTTTCAATTGCTCAGCATTTAGCTTTGCATTAGCATCTAGGTCAACTATTTTTTGATGAGAGTCAACAGATCTTGTCCCAATTCTAATAAAATCGCCAAGTGTGTAACCATCATGCGATTCAAGATAATTTACAGAATGCTCAGCTTTTTGGAATAAACCATGTTCAAAATTAGTTGTTGTTCCGTTAATGTAGCTTTTAAGACGATCAATAGAATTATTTCCGTACCAATTTCCAAAAATCCAACCCAAACCATCTTGTGGATTTTGTCCTTTAATTCCATTTCTTATTTGGTCGTTCCAGCTTCCCCATTCGCGAAGTGAAAATCCTTTTGGATCATATCCACCACCCCAAGGCTCGGCAACAAAAACCACATTAGGATTTATTTTACGTGCTTCTCTTATAATTTCTTCAAGAGTTTCCCAATCTATTAACTTTCCTAAATCGAATCTAAAACCATCAATATGATATTCTTTCATCCAATAAATAATGCTGTCAATTATTAATCTACGCATCATTGGAGCTTCTGTTTTTATGTCATTTCCACAATAACTTTCAGTAATAAAATTGCCTTTTTCGTCCAATCTAAAATAGTATTCTTTATCAATTTCTTTTAAATTCCCAACTTCATATTCTGACAAATGATTGTAAACAACATCCATCACTACGCCAATTCCTTCGTTATGAAATGCTTTAACCATATCTTTGAATTCTTTTACTTGGCGTCCATCACGTCCCATCCATTCTTGCATTTTTATTTCTTTCCAATTTTCTGAATAGAATGATGAAGGCGCAAAAAAGGCAGCAGTCATATATCCCCAATGATTTCGCTCATAAGGATTCCAAGTATTTAATCTGCCATTTAGTGAATCGTTAAATGGAATTTCAATATTCCCAAATTCTTGCGCTGGAAGCAGTTCAACTGTATTAACTCCAAGATTTTTTATATAATTTATTCCACCATTGTTATTTTCAACTAATCCTTTATAGGTTCCAGGCTCAGAGGCTTTTGCGGAAGGATGTGCAGTCATATCTTTTATATGCATTTCATAAATAATTAAATCTTTCCAATTTCTTTGTATCCATTTATCATCACCCCAATCATAATCTTCGTTGTAAATAATTGATTTACGGGGATTGTAGTAATCGGTATAAGAAGTTACCGCTTTTGAATAAGGGTCAATACAAAGTGGGAGCTCGCTATAATCATCAATATTTGACTGAGCTACTTTATAACCATAATATTTATTTGATAAATCTTCATTTATAGAAGTTTCCCAAACGCCATCTTCATCACCAATCATATTTTCAATTTTATACGCATCTTTTTCTGGGGATTCAAATAGAAACAATTTAACTTCTGCAGCATGTGGTGCAAATAATCTAAAAGTCGTAATTTCATCATTAATTATACATCCAAGGCGTTTCGTTGAAAATGCCTCAGTCTTATTTATAACTATTTCGTTTTCTGACTTTCTAAATGTTTCTTTGTAAATGTACACGTTATCTCCGAGAATAATATGATTTAAAAGAAAAAGAACGAGAGTAATTAGTAAGTAGTTTGTTTGCTTTTTCATTTTATTCCTATATAATTAATCGAACAAATATAGCAATTCTTTAGTTTTATTATGGTTTTTATTGTGTATTATTTTCACGGTTGGAATTGAAGATAGAGCGGATTTGACTTATAATTTATATAATTCAAATGGATAAAAAGCAAAGAGGTTTTAGCCTTATTATTAAAACCTTCGAGGTTTTTAAAAACCTCGAAGGTTTATATCTTCTATGGCTGTTCAGTTTCTGGCTCAACTACTGGTGCTGCTTTTGGTGTTTCACCTGGCAATAGATATTGATTATACTTTGCAGCATTATCACTATAAACTATCTTGCCCGCTTTGCATACATTTTTGCTAAAATCCCAACAAGTGTTCATATCTTCTAGGCGTTTTTGTGTTTCTACTGGTCTAGTTTTCTTAAATAGTTCTTGGTTATTTTCGGCGGTTCTCAATTCATCCCTAAGTGTGGGGGCTTTATCAAGAAATTCTTGAGCACATCCAGCGGCTAATAATTCTGCCGAATATTTTGTTGTTGCATTGTTCAAAGTCTGCATAAATGCAACTAATTTAGGTGTTGAGTTACGCGCTTTATCATAATCGTTACGCCCAAATTCATTTTGAATAGCTATATTATCTGAAAATGCCTTTTCCATATAATATTTGATACGATGATAATAGTCTTGAACTTCTGCCATTTTTGCATTTACTTTTGCTGTAAGTTGAGCCATTTGGTCAATTAACTCGGCATCTTGTGCAACAACTTCTGCCACAGCAATTGCTGCTGCCCAATTATCTGCATATGGGTCTGCAAAACTTGAATCAAATTGTGAGAAATCTAGTTTGTCTTCAATAAATAGTGCCCTATAGACATTTGATGTTAATACCATTTCGGAATCGGAAATGGTGTAGTTACGATGAACCTCATTTGGTTTTGACATGATTACTCCTTGTGTTTGTTTTAGTTTAGTTGTTTATTAATCTATATTTTTTATAGATATTTTTTCTAAATAACACAATGTGGTAGTTGGCTTTTCAGTAGTTTTGCGGTTTAATTAAGATGGTCTTTTTTAATTGTTTACCCAAAATTTGCCTCATTTCGCACATTTTTGTGTCCCTTTCCCTTGTTTTATCTCCTTTTGCCTCCAGTTAATGGTTTACTATTTCTAGCCAATGCTTTACAATCACCAGTTACTCCTTTACGAACTCCAGAAGCTAGTTTACGAGTAATAGTTACCGGTTTACGAACTCCAGAAGATGCTTTACGGTTTCCAGCAGCCTCTTTACGGATTCCAGAAGGTAGTTTACGAACTCCAGCAACTCCTTTACGGATTCCAGTAGGTCTTTTACGGAACCGATGATTGTTAACTTTTTAAAGAACAAGTGTTAATATTATTTATTAGAATAATAAATAGAAAATTGGACTCATATAAATTGTGACTTATAAATATTTTAATTCCTTTATGATCCAATACTCATTTTCAAAATATTTGCGAATGATTGCCTTTTCTTATAATCTACGTAGTTTTGATAAAGAAACGATTTCACTCTAGCTTTAATTATTTGCATAACGACATGATTGTGCTCATATTTTTTTACAATTTCTTTAAGTTCACGGGAAGAAATATTTCCATAATAAGAATTAATACTGAAGGTAACAATATTTGCAGCGGGCGAATTTATTTTTTTTGCCGCTTCAACATATAATTCTCTTAAATCTTTTTGGCCCACAGAATATATTACTTTACCGAAGACCCCTAGGCACATTTGTAAAGAAATAAATTGAAAGAAGATACTCGTTTTTTCTTTAATACTTGCCGTTGTGTCATCTTGGTCAATTTTGTTAAGCAATGTCTCAATAAAACTATCCTTTATCTCTAATAAGCTCTTACCAAAAAAACTAATGGTTCTAAATGCAGTATAATATAGTTCAACAATCATATCGACTAGTTGTTCAATTGGAATTGAACCTTTTCTGTTTTTAATGATTTGACCCACAATTTCTATTGCCCTGAAAGCCTGATAAAATGGCAACATAAATTCAGTGATATCATCACATTCCTCAGCTTTGTTAAATTTGTTTTCAAAAGCATCTCGTTTCTGTTTATCACGTGATTCCATTATTTCATTCCTGGATTCTACTGGGTTGCTAGTTTCTTCTAAAATATCTGAACTTATTACCCTAACTATATCCTTTATCATATCAAAGTAATGTCCTCGTTTTTCAAGAGTAATAGGTTCAATATTTTCAAACGGGAGCATTGCAGTAAAAGTTGCCTCAGCAATAAGAAAATCATCCTTTGTGTGGTGAGAAACAAAAATTAAGATGTTTGCATTTTTTTCTATATGCAGATTTTTACATAAAGATTTAATAATACTTTTACCTTCTTCTTTGTTTATTATTTCAGCAATTTTTCTGGCAACAAGAAAATAAAAAATATATTTATAAGAGAATTCAAAATTGTTCTCATCTTTAATAATTAATCTAGACTGTAACAGAGTTTTTTGTAAAATGCTGAAAGTGGGTTCGAAAACAAATTTTTCTTTATAAGAATGATAAAATAGTTCCAATTCAGGAATATTAAATGAAGTTTTATCATTTACATATAGATAAAACGAGAATTCAGATAAGAAATTAAAAAAGGAATCAATATTATTATTTTCAACATTCGCTTTTTTTTCTAAAGCAACATGAATTAAAGCTTGATAACAATAAGAATATGATGTTTCATCATGATTTGCAGGTCTTGCATAAACAAATGATTGTAGAATTGATAAGACAAATACAGGATATGAAGGCATTAATTCATCACCTAATACTGTTTCAACTTGGTTAAATGAAGATTTTGTCAATGCTAATAGCTGTTCATCCGTTCCAGTAATTCTTGAGAGTTCCAATCTGTGGTAGTTCTCAATTAACTGATTTCTTTTTTTGTACCCTAGTGGTTTTATTGCAAAAATCTTTAATTTATCAAACTCTGATTCAATTTGTGAGAGTAAACCGTATAGAGTACTCGTAACAATGATTACTTTTGAGAACCTCGCCTCTAAGTCGGAAATAATGCTATTAATAGTTTTTATATTAAACTTAAGATCTTGCAAATTATCAATAAGAATTATTTTTTTTGAATTATCATATTGTGTATATCGTTCAAAATCTAATTCAGTTCCATTGTATTGTTGAGAAAATGCAGTTTTTAATGCTTTGTCAATGTTAGGGTTATTGATTGTTTTTGAGTCTATAAATAATGGATATTGATCCATGTCAACAAATTGATAATACAGCATTGAAATTAAACTTGTTTTGCCAGCCTGATTTTCACCTTCAATAATGCACGTAAAAAAATTATTTTCCTTTATTAGTTTTTCAGAATCATAGAAACCATCTATTGAATTTTTTTTAATTTCTGTAGATTCTAAATCTGGGAAAACATAAAAATCAGATAATTTAATGCTAGAATTATTATCTAGTGAAAGAGGTATTCTTACGTCATTTATCCTTTTTATATATTCCAGGTTGTGCTTAAACCTTTTATGACCATAAATTTCACCATTTAATTTGAAAGTTTTAGAAAAATCCAATCTAAATAAATCCGAATCCCATAGATAATTATTTATTTCTCCGGTTTTATTTTCAACATTAATTTTTATAGTTTGAAATCCAGAATCTTTTGAGTTTGAGTGGTTTTGTAGAACCTTGCCTGAAAAATATAAAGTCTCTTTTTCTATTAAAAATTCAGTTTCTTTTCTATGCCCCTCTACATGTTCATGGCCATAAAGAATTAGGGAACTATTCTCCTCAATGAACCTCTGAAATTCTTTGCGATTATTTTGTTCGCCATTTGGTGTAAACCATGAAACGGGATGGTGAAAAACAGATATATTTAATACTCCCTTTTCAATATTTTTTGGGTTATCAAATCTCTTAACTGGGAAAAATAAATTGTTATCATCATTTTGTTTTGACATCCATGAGGTGTTTATACAATTAAAGCATATTTTATGCGTACCAATATTGTCCACTATTTGATAAAACAATTTGTTCTCAGGTGTTTTATTAAAATTATTATAAAACCCCCAAAAATCTTTTTGTACGGTTGTACATAAATCAAATACGCTATTATCATTTTCGCCAATTGTTTCATATCCGATTGAGCCAATAGTATTTTTTCTAAGTTGATTATCATAATCAAAATTACAGTCATGATTACCTGGAACAATAATTAATTTTGGCATTGAACCAGAAAGGACTTGGTGCATTTTATATTGTATTTCTTTTATATCTCGCTTTGCTGCTTCATATCCATTTTGACTACCTTTGTTAACAATATCTCCTGAAATTACAATATATATTTTTGAGACTTTTCTAAAATCAAGTTTTATTGCAGAGTGAATATTTTCTATTCTATCCGTTATAATATTATTTTTAGAATTAAAATGTAAATCAGTTAAATGTAGAATTCCTATTTCCATATTATTTATTCCCTTTATAAAATTATGTAAACATCCTGTTTGATTTGATAGGTTAAGACTTGTATAAAATTCAAAATTATGTACATATTGATATAATTTCTAATCTTACTTAAGAGTAATGGTGTGTATTGTGTTTCAATATTTTTTGTGCGCTCAATTACCACTCTATTCGCTTAAAGTTGTAAAATATTTATTTGAAAATAGTTATTTCAAGTCTTTTTTGCAAATACTATTTAGTGTTAAAAGAAGTGCAAAAGTATAAATGCAGCTAAAGCTGTTTTGTAATTTTCTTTACCTTATTCCGTTGGCTAAAGCCAACGACATTACATCATAATTCTAATTGTTGTTTCCAGTTTGTAGGAAAATCCGGCAAACTGATTATTCATTTATTTGGCAAAATATATTTATAGAATTCTATTTTTAATCTTTTTATAAAAAATCTTCTTTTATTGCCGTTCATTAAAATTGTTGTAGAGGTTGGGAAAGCAGAGGATACAAGCCTAAATATAAATGAATATTTTTTAGACTACTTTTATCTTAGACATAAATAGGGCATACATTTATATTAGTGCTATAATAAAATTATTATTTTCACTATTTTTGGCTAAAGATATACAAAAATATTTTTTAGTTCCCTTAATAAGGCAAAAGGTTTTATAGAATGGATGGAAATTCATTAAACATTTCTGAAGAAAAATTAAATAAAATAAAAGAGATTGTACCAGAAGCTTTTACCGAGAGCAAGATTGACTGGGAAAAGTTAAAAGCTGCTTTGGGCGATAATGTTGAGTTTAAAAACGAGCGTTATGTTTTAAATTGGGCTGGTAAGTCGGAAGCATTTCGTGTGTTGCAAACCCCCACAACTGCTACTCTTAAACCTGAACGTGAAGAATCGGTTAATTTTGATGATACAGAAAATATATTTATTGAGGGTGAGAACCTTGAAGTATTAAAGGTATTGCAGAAAGCCTATTTTGGTAAGGTTAAAATGATTTATATTGACCCGCCTTATAATACTGGAAATGATAATTTTATTTACCCCGATAAATTTTCGGAAACCAAGGATGAATATTTAAGAAGAATTGGCGATAAAGATGAAATGGGAAGTTTGCTCCGTGAGGGACTTTTTCGTAAAAACAGTAAGGATAGCGGACATTACCATAGTAATTGGCTTTCTATGATGTATCCACGTTTGTTTCTTGCTCGCAATTTGTTAAAAGATGATGGTGTTATTTTTGTTTCTATTGATGATAACGAAGTACATAATTTACGTCTTTTGATGAATGAGGTTTTTGGGGAAGAGAATTTTGTAACTTCATTAATTTGGAAAAGCCGACAAAATGTTGATAGTAGGTCACTAAATGGTGCATCGAATGACCATGAATATATTTTGTGTTACTCCAAGTATAATGGAAAAATTCGGGGTAAAGAAATTAATAAATTGAAATATCAGAACCCAGATATGGATCCAAGGGGACCATGGATGAGTTCAGCAATGGATGGGATTGCTACAAAAGATAAAAGACCTAATTTACATTATCCCATTATTAATCCAATTTCTGAATTAAAATATATGCCTTCACCAGAAAATGGATGGCGTTTCCAAAAATCTACATTAGCAAAACTAATTAGTGAGGATAGAGTAATTTGGCCAAAGAATTCAGACTCTAAACCAAGATTTAAAAGATATTTAAATGAACTTAATAATGATTATACTGGATTTTCATCAGTACTCCAAACTGTATATACAACTCAAGGCACTAGGGAATTAAGAGAATTAATGGGTTCTGAAACATTAAAATTTCCTAAACCATCTGAACTAGTAAAAATTACAATTGAACAAGGTTCAAGTGATATAAAAAATGACATAATCCTCGATTTCTTCTCGGGTTCAGCAACAACAGCCCATTCAGTATTGGAGTTAAACAAAGAAGATGGTGGTAATCGTAAGTTTATATTAGTTCAATTACCAGAAAAGACAGACGAAAATAGCGAGGCATATAAAGCTGGTTATAAAACAATAGCAGATATAGGCAAAGAGCGAATACGCCGAGTAATAAAAAAGATTAAAGATGAAAATGAAAGTAAACTTGATTTAGACGGCAAAGCTAATAAGCAGGATTTAGGTTTTAAGGCATTTAAATTGCAAGAGAGCAATTTTAAGATTTGGCAAACAAAAATAGAAACCAAAGAAGAACTTGAAAAACAGATTCAAGAACACCTTGAGCCATTAGAAGAAACCAAAGAAAGAGAAGATGTTCTTTTTGAATTATTGCTAAAAAGTGGTGTTGAATTAACAGCAAAAATAATTAAAGATAAAGAAGCCTATATTGTAAATGACAACGATATAGTTTTATTATTAGATAAGGTTAGTAAAGAGATAGTTGAAAAAGTAATAGAGCTTAACCCCAAAAAAGTAATAACAATAGACCGTTTATTTAAAAACAACGATCAATTAAAAACCAATACCGCATTGCAAATGAAGGATGCTGGCATAGAGTTTAAGGTGGTGTAGAAGATGGAAAATACAAATAATATTTTTAAGAATGGTTCTGTTTGGTTAAAAGCAGATTTTCACTTACATACAAATGCTGATAAAGTATTTGTGTATAAAGGTGCAGATAATGAATACACTAAAGATTATATAGAACAGCTAAAAAAGAAAAATATTAAAGTTGGTGTAATAACTAATCACAATAAATTTGATATAGATGAATATAAAGTTTTAAGAAAGAAAGCAGTAAAAGAAGATATTTATTTATTGCCAGGAATAGAATTTTCATGTAAAGATGGTTCAAAGGGAATCCATTTACTTATTGCATATAGTGAAACTTGGATTTACAATAAAGAGAATAAAAATTATATTGCGGATTTTATTACTACTGCGTTTGCTGGTATAGCAAATTATGATATTCCGCCGTATCCAAACTCTAGATTTGGTTTAAAGGAAACAATTGAAAACCTAGATGCGTATAAAAAAGATTATTTTATAATTCTGGCACATGTTGATGATAATAATGGATTGTTCAATGAGTTGGATGGAAGGAATTTAGAAGAATTTGTAAAGTGTAAAGAATTTAGTAGAAATGTAATAGGGCTACAAAAATCTCGGAATTATGATAATAGAAAGAAGTTGAATGATTTAATTGGGACTAATTCACCAGCATTTGTTGAAGGCTCAGATCCCCAAAATATTGAAGAAGTTGGAAACACAGGGAAGCAAAAAGATAAAGATGGTAACGAGCAAGCAAAAGAGAGCTATATAAAAATTGGTGATTTTAATTTTGAAGCAGTAAAATATGCTCTAACTGATAAGGTGAATCGTGTTTCAACAAGTAAACATGAAATAAGAAACGCTTATATTAAATCGATAGAATTTGATGGTGGTTTGTTAAACCAAACAGAAATAAACTTTTCCCCAGAGCTAAATAATCTTATTGGTATACGAGGTAGTGGTAAATCTTCAATATTAGAAATACTACGTTATACACTTGGCGTTTCACTTACAACGCAATCGAGTGATAGTGATTATAAAAATAATTTAATTGAGCATGTTCTTAAAAGTGGTGGAAAAGTTATACTAAAAGTTGTTAATGAACATGGAAAAGAATATAGAATAGAAAAGATATATGGACAAAAAGAAGATATTTATGATATTGATAACTTACGTGTAGATGCTCCATCTATTGAAACAATATTTAGTAATCCTGTTTATTTTGGACAGAAGGACTTATCGAACAAGAATATTGACTTTGAGGCTAATCTTGTAAGAAAACTGATTGGCAATAAGTTAGACAATATAAAAAGAAGAATTAATCAGAAAATTTATGAAATTAAGGATACTGTTACATCCTTAAAAAAACTTGAGAACCTAGACGAATTAAAAAAAGAAGTAAATAATAATATTGCTGATGCTAAAGTTAAACTTGATTTATATGTTAAAAATGGAGTTGAAGATAAGCTTAAGCAACAATCACGCTTTAATTCAGATGAAGCAAAAATGAGCGGAATTTTCGAAGAGCTATCAAATTTCAATAATGATTTAGAATCTTTGATAAATGATTATAATCTCTTTTTTAAAAGCACAATTTTTGAATCTGAAGAAAATAAGGATATCTTTTCAGAAGCTGGTTCTGTGTTTAATAGCACTTCGGTCGAATTCAATAAACTAAGAAGTGTAAAAGAAAATATTTCAAAACATAATGTTGCATTTGGTAATATCATTCTAAAATTAAATGAAAAGAAGGAAACACTTAAAGAAGAGTTCGCTAAAATAAAAAGAGAAATAGATATTCCTAATCTTAATCCTGATAATTTTCTAAAACTAAATAGACTATTAGAAACCTCAAAGCTAAAACTGGGCGAAATAGACAAAAGTGAAAAGAAGAAAATAGAATATAACACAATATTGAACGACAAAATTTCGGAATTAAATAATTTATGGCATGAAGAATATCAAACCCTTGAGAGAGAAGTTAAAAGAATAAATGAATACGAAAACTCTCTTTCAATAAATGTGGGTTTTAAAGAGAGAACTGATAAGTTTCATGAGTTATTACAACAAGTCTTGAAAGGAAGCGGAATAAGAAAAGGAACTTATGATACAATTGAAAATACATATAAAGATTTTATAGAAATTTATAGAGACTTTAATAATTTAGAAACAAAATTAAGTATAAGTGATACTTTATTAGGAGAATTCAAGAAACGATTTAATGAAAATATTTCAGATTTAATTACATTCCGTGTTGAGGATAAATTTACAATTATGTATAATGGCAAGCCATTAAAGGACCATTCACTAGGTCAAAGAGCAACAGCTTTAATACTATTTCTTCTTGCACAAAAAGAAACCCATGTTTTAATAATTGATCAACCAGAAGATGATTTGGATAACCAAACTATTTATGAAGATGTTATAAAATCTATTAAAACTCTTAAAGGTGAAATGCAGTTTATATTTGCGACTCATAATGCAAATATTCCGGTACTTGGTGATAGTGAAAAAATAGTTTCTTGTAAATATTCCGATTTGAAAATTGATATTCATGGTGGTACAATTGATGACCCAGAAACTCAAGAACAGATTGTTACTATTATGGAAGGTGGTGAAGAAGCCTTTAACCGTAGAAAAAACATTTATGAAATATGGAGTATGAAAAAATGAATAGTTTAGAATTAATAGAAATAATAGGACGAGGCGAAGATAGCAAACATCAATTTAAAAAGGATATTAACAATGCTGTATCTTTAGCTGGTGAGATGATTGCATTTTCTAATGCCAAGGGTGGCATGATAATAATAGGTGTTGAGGATAATGGGGAGCCTATCGGATTAACTCAAGAAGATATAAGTAGATTGAATCAGTTGATTAGCAATGCTGCATCAAACAATGTGAAGAATCCCATAAATCCAATTACTGAAAACATAAACATCGGAGATAAAACATTAATTGTTGTCCATATTGCAGAAGGTGGTGATAAACCATACATGGATAATACAGGTGTAACTTGGATTAAAAGTGGTTCTGACAAAAGGCGTGTTACTTCTAGAGAGGAATTAAGAAGATTATTCCAAAACTCTGACTTAGTACATGCAGATGAAGTTCCAGTTACTGGAACAACCGAAAATGATATTGATATTGAATATTTCAAAAATTTTTATCAAGAGAACTATGAAGAAAGTATTGAATTTGCAGGTTTGCCATTAATACACCTTTTGAATAATCTTAATCTTGCTGTTGAGAGTAAACTTAATATTGCAGGCTTATTATTATTTGGGAAAGAACCTGCAATTTATAAATCAGCATTTATTATAAAAGCTGTTAGGTTCATTGGGAATGATGCAACTGGAGATAAATATAGTGATAGTGTTGATATTAAAGGAAAGTTGAAAATACAATTTGAAGGTGCAATAGATTTTATCAAGAGAAATCTGAAATACCCTCAACAAGATAAAGGTATAAACTCATTAGGAGAATTGGAAATTCCTTTAATAGTTTTTGAAGAATTGGTTGTTAATGCAATAATACATCGGGATTATTTTATAAATGCTCCAATAAGAATATTTGTTTTCGACAACAGAATTGAAATTATTAGTCCTGGGAAACTTCCCAATAACCTTACAATTGAAAATATAAAAAGTGGAAATTCTAATATAAGGAATGATATTCTCACATCATTTGCAACAAAAGTATTGCCGTATAGAGGTATAGGAACGGGAATTAGAAGAGCAATAAAAAACTATCCTAATATTGAATTTGAAAACAATAGGGATGGTGAGACATTTACTGTTATAATTAAAAGACGAGATGATTTATAGATTATGGTATATAATTATAATTTAATTAGGTTTATTAATATTAGCGTCTCATATTATTGAATATTCGGGTCACAAAATATTTAGTGTATTATAGATGATACACTTATAAATTAAAATATTGGAAAACAAATATAACATATGAAACTACACTTTGACCCAAACCAAACATTTCAGAAAGATGCAATAAGTTCTATTGTAGATTTATTTGAAGGTCAGCCACTTGCAGAGGGTGATTTTAGCTTTTCTATGGATTCAGTCAATGAATTTTTTAATGAGGACGGTATTGGTAACAGACTTAAAATTGATGAAGATAGAATATTAGAAAATGTTAAGATTGTTCAGCAAAGAAATGAGTTGGAAGTTGCAGCTAAATTGGATGGTATGAACTTTTCGGTTGAAATGGAGACAGGCACCGGCAAAACCTATGTTTACTTGCGAACAATTTATGAATTGAATGAAAAATATGGGTTTAAGAAATTTGTAATTGTAGTTCCTTCAATTGCAATAAGGGAAGGTGTATTAAAAAATCTTGAAATAACATTTGATCATTTCCAAAATCTATACGATAAAACGCCAGTAAACTACGACGTATATGATTCGAAGCGTGTTTCAAACCTCAGAAATTTTGCAGTTAGCAATAATATTCAAATACTTGTAATTAATATCGATTCCTTTGCAAAAGATGAAAATATAATAAATAAGCATAACGATAAATTGCTTGGTAAAAAACCTATTGAGTTTATTCAAAGTACATCACCATTTGTTATAGTTGACGAACCACAGAACATGGAAACGGAAATACGTAAAAGAGCAATTAAGAACTTAAATCCACTTTGCACTTTGCGATATTCTGCTACACATACAAATCGTTATAATATGGTTTATAACCTAGACCCTGTGAAAGCTTATGACCTTGGATTAGTAAAACAAATAGAGGTTGACTCGATAACAACTGAAAATGATTTTAACGAAGCTTATATAAGTTTAGAAAAAGTTATTTCAAAAAAGGGAAGTAAACCCTCAGCCACAATTAAAATAGATGTTAATACTGTGGATGGAGTCAATAGAAAATCAGTTACAGCAAAGGTTGGCGACGATTTATATGATTTATCAAAAAAGAGAGAAATATATAAAACGGGTTACATAGTTAATAATATTGATGCTTCTGAGAATTGCATTGAATTATCTAATGGTGAGTTAATATTTGTTGGTGATACTTTAGGAGGTTTAACCGATGATATTATGAAAGTACAGATTCGCAAAACCATTGAAGAACATTTTTTTAAGGAAAGAAAACTAAAAGAGAAAGGGATAAAAGTTCTATCTCTTTTCTTTATTGATAGAGTTGCAAACTATCGTGATTATGATTCTGAAGGTATGGCAATTTTAGGTAAATTTGGCAAATGGTTTGAAGAGATTTATAATGAAGTATCCTCAAAGAGTGTATTTAAAGATTTGATTCCATTTGAAGCAAACGAGGTACACAATGGATATTTTTCATCCGATAAAAAAGGAAAATGGCGAGATACAAAAGGGAATACAATTGCAGATGACGACACATTTAAGCTAATTATGCAAAAGAAAGAGGAATTGCTAGATTCCAATATTCCATTAAGATTTATTTTTAGTCATTCAGCTTTAAGAGAAGGATGGGATAATCCAAATGTTTTTCAAATATGTACATTAAACGAAACAAAATCAGAGCTAAAAAAACGACAAGAAATTGGCAGAGGTCTGCGTCTATCCGTAAATGCAGATGGACAAAGAATACATGATAAAAGCATTAATAGGTTAACAGTTATTGCAAATGAATCGTATGAAGATTTTGCAAAAAAATTGCAATCTGAAATTGAATTAGATTGTGGAGTTTCGTTTGAAGGAAGAATTAAAAACAAAGCTGATAGAGAAACGGTAAAATACCGTAAGGGTCTTGAGTTAGACGATAAGTTTAAAGAGATTTGGGATAAAATAAAATATAGAACTACATATAGAGTTGATTATCAAACTTCTGAATTAGTTTTACAAGCAGCAAAAGCAGTAAAAGAAATGCCACAGATTAAAGCAAGCCTGATTAGAGGCACAAAAAATGCTGTAAAATTTGATGAAACCGGAATTGTTTCAGACACAAAAGCATCATACGTAACAGTGTTAAAAGACAACTTTATGATTCCAGATGTTTTAACCTATATTCAAGAAAGGACTGAGCTTACACGCTCAACAGTTTTTGAAATACTAGAAAAATCCGGAAGATTGGCGGATGTTTTAATAAATCCTCAATTATTTCTTGATAATACAATTCTTGCTATTAAAACTGTACTTACAAATTGGTTAAATATTATTTTGATGTGCTGGAACCAAAGATAATTATTATTAACTTTCTTCATATTAAAATAATAAGGTAATAAAAATGGAAAAAGATTTGATAGGTAGATTAGTATCACTACTAGCCCCAGGTCAGATAAGTG
>JAHISP010000102.1 GCA_018818165.1 Bacteroidota bacterium
AGTATTATCCCAATGTATTAAAGTTCTTGGCTTAGAATTTATTCTGTTTGCAAATTCACTCAACTTATATATCTTCATAATATATATTATAACACATTTCGTAGATAATGTCAAGTTTTATTTAATATATTTAGCCTCCTTGCTTTGTACTACCGTCTTTGGCTTTACCTGCCTTTTTTTGATTTTTGTAACTTTTTCTGTATCCTCTCAAAATTTCATGGTAAAAAAAAATAAAAATGAATTAAGGACCAGAAAGTATCGGATGCAAAGGGATGGCTTTTTCTCGAATAACTTCTGCCAATGATGGCAGATTGAATGTTTTACTAACACGATCAAAGATATAATCATACGCATTAACGCCTAATTTTTTACATGTTTGAGTAATTGTTAAAAAAGTATCATTGGCTTGCGTTCCTTCATCAGTGATAGTATGCAAGCTCACATCTCTTTTTCGAACCTGGGTTCGGGCAGCTAATTCTGCATCATTATTATGCAGAGGAAGCTCGAGATATTTCAGTACTAACAGCAAATGAGCTTTTTTCTGTTTAGTCTTTGCGATTCTTTCATCTAAAGCTTGATAACCAGTCTGAGTAGAAAACAAGTGATCAAATTCCTTGGACAATTGAGAAGCAAATTCACAAGAAGGTACTATTTTATATGCTAATAATTTTCTATAGTATTCCCAATAGGCATTAAGAAAACTTTTTAGTTTCTTGGCATTATCGGGTACCACCGGAGACAATTTTTTATAAAGTCGTCCATCGTGAACCCAGCATAAAGCTAATTCTTCGGTGATAATCTTAAATTGCGGAGCATCATCACAAAGAAGGATTTTTACAACCGGATATCCGAGCCCTTTGTGGTAGCAGGCAATAGCCGCAGCTTCCGTGATTTTTACAAGTGCATATTCTTTTACACTTAGAAAATTTTCAGTAATCAGTTCTCTAAGTTGTTCTTCTTGATATTCCTTCTCGGATTGGAGCTGGTTTAATAGCGGAATATATTTTTGTGCTATGCCTAATTGTTTGACAATCTCAATGGCTTCAAGATTAAGACAATATTTTAATGGAGACCCGTTTTGTAATACTTCAATGATAGTCAGCCGGTTTTTCTTCTCAGCGGTAACATAAGCCGTATACAAGGGATTGCAAAGGATATGGGTATAATAATTCTGTCCGTTAACTCGTGCCCCTGTATCATCCATTTGTTGATACGGCGTGGACATCAATCCTGCTTTAATTATGCCATGTTTTTCTTGATGAAAAGATTCTTTCTTTTTGATTAATATGTTGGATATACTCCCGCTGGAAATACGAATATTAAGAGCATGAAGCAATTCACCTATTTTGGGTTCAGAGACATTGCAGATATTTTTCATAATAAGAGCAATCGCTTTTACTGTTGGGCCGAATCCACCTTCATATCCAGGGGGAAGTTCTCCTCGATATGTCTTATGTTCTAAAGGTGAATAATAAGTCTCTTTGTGAAATTCAATGTTGTCGGTTTCAATTTTAAGATCCTGAACAGTAACTGTTTCGTATCCATTAAACCTGGCATCATCAGGCAATTGAGCCTTATCAACCTTACAGACTTGCGTGCGGTTTATTGTAATTTTATCTTTTATGGAAGACCTCCCACTTCTGGGAACCTCTTCCTTTCGCTCTTTCTCTGATGAAATATCACTATCTGCTGTGTTGTTTCTATCTTTATCTGGCTTGATTTTAGGTTTGCCCTGTTCACCTTTTAATCGATTATTTTCATCTCGTAATCGTTGATTTTCTTCCTGAAGATTACGAATAGTTGTTGCTTGAGCTTCTATCAGATTAAAAAGAGCTTGAATCGTTTCTTTTACTTTTTGATCCTGAATAGAATCAAGATTGACATTCAATTGTTCCAATAGAGTTTTTTTTTCTTTCATCATGTTTTATATTTCGGCATAAAGGACTATTTCTTTTAGTTTTTTATCATTTACCATGAAATTTTGAGAGGATACCTTTTTCTTTGTAAAAAGCCATATTTATATATTATAGGACTTACGCAAAATGAGAGAGTACCCACCACATATAGTGTTATTGAAAGGCGATGTCTACCAAGTATGATAACCAAAATGGTGTTTTGCGTAAGTCCTATAATATACATTATATTTGATGTATACATCAGGTCAATATTGTACCTGTGCGTACAATTTTTAATTTTACAAGTACATGTTCATAACTTATTGATTTTATTGATGTTATGAATATTAATTTTTGATTTTGTTAAATTTTA
>JAHISP010000001.1 GCA_018818165.1 Bacteroidota bacterium
AATCCATTTAACCCAACTACAACAATAAAGTATTCAATTCCAAATAATGTGAAAGGTGAAACGTCAAACGTAAAACTTATTGTTTATGATATTCTTGGAAACGAAGTAGCAACTTTGGTGAATGAGAATAAAAGTGCTGGCAATTATGAAGTAAAATTTGATGCTTCTAACGTGGCAAGCGGAGTTTATCTTTATCGCATAGCGATCCATTCGGATAAATTACAAAGTGGTTCATTTGCTCAGACGAAAAAATTAATGTTGATGAAGTAAAGATTCAAAAACCTACGAGGTTTTTAAAAATTTCGTAGGTTTCGATGTAAAGGTAATTATGAATGCCCAAAATTTTAACCGTAGAGATGGGATTTATCCCGTCTAAATTTGCATTGTTGCAGAATTATCCAAATCCGTTTGGCGAAGCCATCCCTTTGGGATAATCCGACAACAATTATAAGTTGTTCAATACCCTTAACACAGAATGCTATTCTGTGCTACAAACAACATTAAAGATTTATGATATTCTCGGAAACGAAGTAGCAACTTTGGTAAACGAGAAAAAAACTGCTGGTAATTATGAAGTAAAGTTTAATGCTTCCAATTTAGCAAGCGGAGTTTATCTTTATTGCATAGCGATCCATTTGGACAAACTGCAAAGTGGAAGTTTCGTTCAGACAAAGAAATTTGTTTTGATGAAATAACACAAGCCATAATTTGAAAAAAAATTAAAGGTGGGCATTTCCCGTCTTTTTTTTACTGGTACACTTTTAATGAATAGTAATTTTCAATTAAGTCTTTAAGCTGCACAGTTAATCAAGTTTGCAGTAGGAAGATTAGCATGGATTAGGCATACTTTCTCTGTGAGAATCTGAATACTCTGCTGTGTTCTTTTGAGAAAATTGAGTTTCAGAATCACTTATACTCTTCCAATCTTAAGTTAAACCCAGATTTGTCGACATGAATAAATTTCTAATGACGGTCATTGGGAAAAACATCGGTTAACTTATACTAATACAATAAGTTAGACTTACAAAAAGTGGTCATTTTCTGATAAAAATAATATGAAAAAAACTTACCGACTTTATAAGAACTATATTCCATTAACACATTTAATATCAATAAGTTACGAAAATATAGTCGTTTTCTAATGACAAATTAGGGTTAAATAACTATTTTTTATATCATTATAATTGGATGGCAAAATCTTTTATAAAAATTATGTTTGCTCAAGAAAAAACACATTTGGCTTTTTAAAAAATATAACATTTCAAAGAAAATTTGTTATTTTTAAGGTAATAATATACTAGGCTTTTGCGGTCATGAATTTTATTCCCGAATTATCATTTGCCGGTTTAGTGATATCTATTATTTTTTTTCTCATTTCCATTATTTCGATAAGGATTGATAGAGAAGGGAAAAAATATATTTCAATAATAATGTTTTTTTCGTCCTTCCTTTTTCTATATGACTATCTTCTTATAACTAACCAAATAGAAATATTAAAATATTTAGTCCCATTTCTTTATCCAATTATTTTTTCACTTTTCCCACTTTTATACAATTATTTAATTCATATTTCCTCCGATAAAAATGATCGCCTAATAATAAAAATATTTAATCTTCTTCCCCCTGTGTCATTTATAGTATTTACCATTTTTTATTTGACGCTATCCGATGTTGAGAAAAATCAAATAATTTTAATTAACTACCTCGAATTTAATTTTGTGGAAATTAAGTATGTAGCCTTTTTGTCATTTATTTATATTTCCTATTACCTGCAATTCACAATATTTGTAGTAATTTTCAGCCAGCTCTTTTTTGAACATAAAAAACGGAAAGAAATACTTATTGGGAATAATAAAGCCTATCTGCCTAATTGGCTTTTTGTGATAATTTCGTCAATTATATTCTATGAACTCATTTATACCGCTTCTTATTTATTACTCGATTTTTCCGACACGTCAATCATATTAAGCCAAATAGCAAATTTAATTATTCTAATTATTGTTGCTGTTTTAAGTGTTAGGCATGACCAGCTTTTATTGGAGATAAAACTAAGTTTATCATGTGCGGGGCCTGCGGTAAAAAAATATGCCGAATCCGAAATCGTTTCTGAAAATCAGAAGAAAGAAATAATAAGCCTTCTTATTGAGTTAATGGAAAAACAAAAGATTTACCGGAGCCCTAAAATAAAACTTGAAATTCTGGCAAAAAAAATGGCTTTGCCTGTAAATAAACTCTCACAAATTATAAATTCTGAATTCAATATGAATTTTTCGCAATTCGTTAATAAATATCGAATTGAAGAAGCAATTGAGCTTTTAAAAAATTCAAATAGGAATTTTGAAGATGTTTTCTTAGAAATTGGATTCTATACGAGAAGTACTTTTAATAGAGCATTCAAAGCACATACCGGAAATACTCCATCAGAATACTTAAAAACCAAAGCATAATCTCATCTCGATATTGCAAATTCCAATTTGCAATAACATAAACTTGTCAAAAGAGATTTTTTTTCACTTATTGCTAATATGTATAAACAAAGCTAAGGAAGAAAAATGAAAAGTCTTAGAAAGTCTTTAATTCTTTTGGTTGTTTTACCGTCAATATTTTTCTCACAGGATGGGACTTTGGATACAAGTTTTGATACTGATGGAAAGGTTACAACTTCTGTTAGTTCCTCTCATGATTACGGAAAGGGTGTGGCAATTCAGTCAGATGGGAAAATAATTGTCGTTGGATATGCACCTGCATCAGGTTCAACAGACAATATTGCTGTTATTCGATTTAACGTGAACGGATCATTAGATACTGACTTTGGAATAGACGGTATTGTAACAACCGGTATAGGAAGCACTGATACTCGAGGAGAAAGTGTAGTAATACAACCTGATGGAAAAATCATTGTGGTTGGCTCACATTATAATGGTTCAAACAGCGATTTCGCAGTTGTTCGCTATAATGTTGATGGAAGCCTTGATAACGGATTTGGTACTAATGGTACAACAACGATGGATTTTGATGGAAATACAGACATTGCTAGAAGTGTTACACTTCAAGACAACGGGAGAATTGTAGTAGCCGGTGAAACTTATAGGTATTCCAGCCGTTATGATTTTGGAGTAGCACGTTTTTACAGTGATGGTACTATTGATCCGTATTTTTCTACTGATGGCAAATTAGCGACTGATGTTGGAGGCTTAGATGATAAGGCAAGAAGTGTTATAATAAAAAGCGGATATATATTGGTTGCAGGGGAATCCTATAATACTGAAACAAGCAATTATGATTTCGCTGTAGTGAGCTACAATTCAGGAGGAACAGAAACTATTACTTTTGATGCTTTGGAAAATTCGATTAATACAAAGCATGAATACGGAAGAGCAATCGCTTCAGACGGAAACGGAAAAATTGTAGTCGCCGGTTACTCTACCAATGCTGATAATAGTAATGAACAATTTGCCGTTATTAGATATAATACTATTTATGATAGGACAATTGATGATACATTCGGCACAAATGGAATTGTAAGAACTACAATAGGAGATAATGCTCGCGGACAAAGTTTAGCAATTCAGGCAGATGGAAAAATGGTCGTTGCCGGATATACTACTACCAGCGGTAATGATGATTTTGCTATTGTTCGTTATAACACTGATGGTACGCTGGATAACACATTCGGCGCAAATGGTATTGCTATAGTTGAATTTGGAACAAACGATGATGAAGGATTTGGCTTAGCATTACAATCGGATGGAAAAATTGTTGTCTCCGGAAGATCAGTTCAAAGTGTACATTACGACTTTGCCGTTTTACGATTTACAGGTTCATCGGGACCATTACCAGTAAAATTAACTTCATTCACAGCAAATTTAAATGAAAACATACTCGAACTAAATTGGCAAACAGCAACAGAAGTGAATAATTATGGATTTGAAATAGAACGCTCCGTAGCACAGATTAGCAATCTGTGCCACAATTGGGAAACAATTGGCTTTGTGGAAGGACATGGAAATTCAAATTCTCCAAAAGATTATTCATTTGTAGATTTAAAAACCACCGAGGTTTTTAAAAACCTCGGTGGTTTAGATGGAGAATTACATTACCGCTTAAAGCAAATCGATTTTGACGGAAATTATGAATACTCAAATGTTATTGAAGTAAAACTAACCGAAATAGTAAAAGAATATAAATTGGAACAAAATTATCCAAATCCGTTTAACCCAACAACGACGATAAAATACTCAATTCCAAATAGTGCAAAAAGTGAAACGTCAAACGTGAAACTTATTGTTTACGACATTCTCGGAAGCGAAGTCGCAACTTTGGTAAATGAGAAAAAAAGTGCTGGTAATTACGAAGTAAAATTTAATGCTTCCAATTTAGCAAGTGGAATTTATATATATCGCATAGCGATCCATTCGGATAAATTGCAAAGTGGCAGTTTTGTTCAGACAAAGAAATTTGTTTTGATGAAATAACACACGAATTCCACTAATTTACACGAATTAAAAGTTCAACTTCTGCCAAGAAGTTGAACTTTTTTATTATGGGAAAAGCTTTTTGAGGAGCTTAAAATAAAGATTTTCTTGGCTCGAAGAAAAAGTTTGCCATAAAAGAGCAAAAATCGAAATTAAGTATAGGTGAAGAAATTTCTATTTGCGAGATGATTTTTGATTTTGTTCAGACAAAGAAATTAATGCTTTTGAGGTAAGGATTTTCAAACCTACGAGGTTTTTAAAAACCTCGTAGGTTTCGATGTGAAGGCAATTATGAATGTACAGAAATTGTAACCGCAGAGATGGGATTTATCACGTCTGAATTTGCATTGTTGCAGAATTACCCAAATCCGTTTGGCGAAAAGCCATCCCTTTGGGATAATCCGACAACAATTATAAGTTATTCAATACCCTTAACACAGAATACTATTCTGTGCTACAAACAACATTAAAAATTTACGACATTCTCGGAAATGAAGTGGCAACTTTGATAAATGAAAGACAAAGTACAGGCAATTACGAAGTAAAGTTTAATGCTTCAAAATTTACAAGCGGAAATTATTTTTAGTCAATATCTGTAAATGGATTTAGACAAGTAAAGAAAAAGGCTTTAATAAAATAGAATTGATGGTAGTGTAGAAAGTTTTGTGTAAATGGTAAAAATCCATGAAGCGAAGGGAGGCGTAGCCGACCGTAGCTTCATGGATTTTATTGAAAAAATTATTAACTTAATTATTAACCATTTACAGAAGGATTTTTTATGAAACTAG
>JAHISP010000020.1 GCA_018818165.1 Bacteroidota bacterium
AGCCAATATCAGCAATCTAAAGTTTTTATCTATTTTTCAGTATTTTTAGATGCTAATAAAATCAAAGCCGTTAGAATGGCTTATGCAAACTAAGCTGTTAAAAATTATGGCCTATTCTGTGCTTTTTAGACAGTCTGACGGCTCGCGTGTAAGGCGTCCGCAGTTTTCACACCTTAAAAAACGCTTACTCTACAACCTTTAATTAATTTAAAACTTAACTTTCTAAATCTACTTATTTATTACAACAACTTTTCACACACACCAAATACGAAAAAACCTAGCGTAACTGCGGTCGCTTTGGCACGTGGGTTATACCAGTATTTTAATTAAAGAAATTTGACCAATTTATAAAACAATACATGTGAATAGGAACAACAATATTTAAAGGTAATATTGATTTCTTTTTATCATCTACAATTAAAACAATATTTAATGGATTTAGTGTAAAGCTTTGAAAATATTCTTTTGGAAATTCAGAAGTATCAGCCGAACTTTTGGCAAGCCATATCCAAAAATGTTCATTAAGTTTTTTCCCTTCTTTACTTGGTTGCGAGAATCTATAGATAATGCTATCAGTTTTTGTATCTAAAAACCCAACTTCTAATTTGCCATTGAGAAAACATTTAAACGTGATTGCTTGCGTTACAACAAATCTATCAAGATATGTCGGGTTGTTAAATGGATCTGGATAATAAGTCCAAAATACATCTGTTGAATCATCCAAATAAATCTGTGAAGGATGACGATTGCATTTTATTTCTTTTTCTTGTTCATCAACTTCAACAATATTATTGGAAGAACAACCTAAGGTTGAAATAAAAAGGATTATAATTACTATATTATACTTAATCATATTTTAAGGGTATAACGGCTGTCGTGTAAGGCGTCCGCAGTTTTCACACCTTAAAAAACGCTTACTCTACAACCTTTTATTAATTTAAAACTTAACTTTCTAAATCTAATTATTTACTACAACAATTTTTCACACACACCCAAAACACAAAAAACAAACGTAACTGCGGTCTCTTTGATGCTTGGGTTAGCCAAATGTTTAATTGCTTAGTATTTTAAATCTTATTTCATTTGACATTATATCACATATCCACATCATGTCCTTTTCAATTATGCCAGAATCCTTTGTTATATGTGCGGTTCTGTACCACTCTGGTATTTTATATAAATATTTTACTATGATTAACTCATTTTCTAAAACCTCAAAGACTCGTGCGCAATTCCCGACTTCAATTTCGTGAGGATTCCTAAAAACTATATTTCTATCTTTATCAATTAATGCAGTTTTTGTCAAAACTAGTTGACTATTTGCTAATATCTTTTTTAATTGTCCAGGAACTACTCCGCCTTTGATCGTATGTCCAAAATCTGCGATGTCTTTTAATGGTTTAGAGTTGGCGAGTTTAAAATAAAAGTTGCTTCCAGGAAAGCATAAGAAGTCTAAAACTCCTATTTCATTGTTGGAATTATTAATAAATGTCATAATAAAAATAATTTCTTCACCAACATTATAGGTACTTTTGTTGGTTTTTAATTCCACACTAAGATCATTAACATTTTGAGGATAAAATTCTTCAGGATACAGTAGAATAAAAGTTCGAGTTACTTCATTTGGTTTAATGGTTACATTCTTTTCAACAAAGGACCCAACTAGAATTGTATAATCTCCCTCTTGAATATTGTTAATTCTAAAATTCCCAATACTATCTGTTTTTGTTGAAATGTTAGTTCCAATTATAGATACTTCTAAGTCATTCAACCAAACACCACTTCTTGCATTAGTAATATTTCCAAACAACGCTCCTGTCTCTTGTCCAAAGAGGAGAAATGTTTGAAAGAGCAAAAATAGAATCAATTTTCCTTTCATATTCAAATCCAAATTATTTGGCTAACGGCTCTCGTGTAAGGCGTCCGCAGTTTTTACACCTTTAAAAACGCTTATGCTACAACCTTTTATTAATTTAAAACTTAACTAACTTGAACTACTTTTATATTACAACAACTTTTCACCACACCCAAAATACGAAAAAACCAAGCGTAACTGCGGTCGCTTTGGCACGTGGGTTAGCAAGCTATAGTGTCAAATCTAACATGCTTTTACGTTCATCTTCTGAATTAAGAGGATAATGTATAAAATGAGTCCAAGTTGGCGCAACTATTCTGGACTTTAGCATACAATTAAGATTATCACTCCCTAATTCAACAAAAACTGAATTAAGATCAATTTCGTAGCAATCTGAATAGGATTTGTGCTTTTTGCTTGGAAAATAATTCTTGAATTTCTCATTAAACGGAGGCTGAAAATATCTAATTAATGCAGCTTCGGTAAAATTTATTTTCTGTTGCAATGACAATGGATTGCTAAGAATTTGGTGAACATGTTCGTCGTCGTCTTCGTCACTCTTCTCAAATTCTTGAGAACGTCCATCAATTGCGGTAATAATAGCAGGAGAAAAAGAACATAACATTAACCAGATTTCATGATCGGGAAAATTATTCATTGCTTCGGAATATATCTTTTGCAATGTAGAATGTGATGATAATCTATCAATAGCAGTTCTTTCACCATTTTCCCCAAATGCTTGACCAATATATAGTATTTCTAGATTAGATTCTTCAATTGGATATTTTGAGAACATAGTAACAAATAAGGATGTTTTTGACACAAATAGTGGTCTTTTTTCACTATCTAAAAATGAAGAAATTGAATACGGATATTCACTAGAATAATATCTTACTTTTCCCTCTGCTTTATCATTTGGAATTTCAAAGTTTATTTTTTCATAAGAGTCTTTTTTTTGTATTAAAAGTTTCACTCTAATAGTTTCATCATTAATTTCAACATCATCTGGTTTGATAAGAAAGCGTGGTCTTTTACAAATCATGTAAATATGAAAATCCGGTGGGTCTCCATCATAGTAATTAATAATTTCAGGTAATGAATCTTGCTGAAGAATAATGTTATTATTACAATACATATTGATGCCAAATTCAGAAGTATATTTTCGTTTAATCATAATATTTATGAGCTTGCTAACGGCTCTCGTGCAAGGCGTCCGCAGTTTTACACTTTAAAAAACGCTTACTCTACAATCTTTAATTAATTTAAAACTTAACTAACTTGAACTACTTGTATATTACAACAATTTTTTACACGCACTCAAAAGACGAAAAAACCGAGCGTAACTGCGGTCGCTTTGGCACGTGGGTTATACCGATATTATATTATTTTAACTTATTAACTTAATGATTGAAATTATACTTAAGAAAATTGCTAATGCAATACTTCCTATTACATAAGATTTAGAATCAATTCTTAGATCTTCCCATTCATCAAGATCTGAGCTAAAACCAATTGCCATCAAAATGCACATAATTGTAGCAGCATAAATTATATCAATTCCCCAAAGATTATCACTACTATTATTACTGAATTTAGTATCCCAAATCATTTTTATAAGTATAATCGATGCAAGAAAATATGATATTTTTGATATATAAGTTGTAAAGTCTTTTTGAGGCTCTAAACTAAAATTTTCAAAATTTATGATGTTTTTGTTAATCTTTTTGTGGTTTAGGAAGTCATTGAAAATTGATAATATTATTTCATCTTCAGAATTATTTGCAATGAATCTCAAATGTTCCTTTTGGTCATTATTATGATACTCAATTATTTTTCCATTGTTTGCTTTTGCACATTGCAAAAATTCATTTTTCGATTTTTGCAGAATTATAAATTCCAATTTGAATTGATCGATTTGTTCCAATGAGTTCTGAATATCATTTGCTGATGGATTATTAATTCTATCTTTGTTTTCTAACAGTAGTTTCATATTTATTTTATCGGTATAACGGCTCTCGTGCAAGGCGTCCGCAGTTTTACACCTTAGAAAACGCTTACACTACAACCTTTTATTAATTTAAAACTTAACTTACTTCAACTACTTTTATATTACAACAATTTTTTACACGCGCCCAAAATACGAAAAAACCTAGCGTAACTGCGGTCGCTTTGGCACGTGGGTTAGGTTGCGGTACTAAAGAGTATTCCACAGATAATTCATTTTGTATTTTTCCCGATCCCACTCTAAGAGAGCGCCTACTTCGTTCTCAAAAGAAAGATAAAGGATTTTCTCTACATCTAATTCAAGTTTTTTGCCATTATAGTAATAGTCTTTTTGGGGACTCAGTTTCACTAACGCGTCACCAATTGGGAGTGAGAAAACACCTCTTCCACCACCAAGGTCAAAAAAATCATATTTGACTTTGTTTTTGTTTTTTGTCTCTTTTGATGAAAGAATAATTATTCTTTGTTCTTGAACCCAGATACCACGGCGGTTTACACCATAAAATTCCATATAAAATGCGTAGTCAGTTATTAGATCATTATTAAAATCACCCCAAATATAAAAAGGGCTTTCTTCTGGTGTTAAATCACCTTTGCCTTGGGCTTTGCATCTATTGGCTTTAGGGATGTAAAAATTTGGGTATTCTTTCCGCAATGTATCTAAAATTGCTCTAGGTATTTCTCTAATAATTTTAAGATCAATAATATTTGCTGGCTGGATATTTTCCTCTTCAACGATACGAATTCTTTTTGTTCTGATTGTATCTCTACTTTTTCTTCGACTTAGTTTTTGATTAAGTTTTCCAATTGTTTCTAAACGTAATTCATCAACTTCTTTATATTTTTTAATTAATCGTTTATGTTTATCGATTTGTTGTTTCAGTGAATCAATAATTTGATACTCATTATTTGAATATGAATTTGTATTGTCAGTACAATTTAATACTACAATTAATAATAATATCACTGTTAAATATGTTGAAAATTTCATTTTTGTAACCTAACGGCTCTCGTGTAAGGCGTCCGCAGTTTTCACACCTTTAAAAACGCTTACGCTATAACCTTTTATTAATTTAAAACTTAACTAAATTCTACTACTTATATTTTACAACAATTTTTCACACACACCCAAAACACGAAAAAGCCTAGCGTAACTGCGGTCGCTTTGGCACGTGGGTTAGGTAGAAAGAACTTCACCTTCAAATTCAATTATTGCTTTTTTTGTTCTCAAAAGAGAAAAGGGTATTGCAAGAATAACTATTGAGAATACAGACCATAAAATTATATTTGACTCTAGCTTAAATCCAAAATAATTGAACCCTAATGATTGTTTTGTCCCTACAATTGCAACATATATAATTATTAAAATATTTGCTGAGATCACTATCCCTAATATTACAGAAACAAAATCTCTGGCTTTTGCATTGTGAGTATATAGAAAATAGCCTATTAATATTGGACTTAGCTCTAAATATAAACTCCCATTGTAAATTAAATGTACTGCAACTTGAATAATTCCGATGATGAAAAAATAAATACCTGTCAACTTGCCCATGTCTTTCATTTCTTTTCTCCTTCCTACCTAACGGCTCTCGTGCAAAGCGTCCGCAGTTTTCACACCTTAAAAAACGCTTACCCTACAACCTTTAATTAATTTAAAACCTAACTAACTTGAACTACTTTTATTTAACAACAACTTTATACACACACCCCAAAAACGAAAAAACCTAGCGTAACTGCGGTCGCTTTGGCACGTGGGTTATGCAACATTGTAAGTTATTTTAACAAATAACTTAAGACATAAAAATGTGGCATCTCAGATATTGCATCACCACTTAAATCAACAGGTACTTCATTCAATGAGCAAAACCTTGTTGTCTTCTGCCCATTAATAATTGCATCCCATTCTGAACCAAAAAATAACAATGGAATTTTTCGATTGTCTTTTGTGTCTGATTTTACAAATTTTACCCAATAGTGTTTACGAACATATTCCTTTTCCATTTCCAGTTCTTTCCAAGTTAAAACTGAAGGAGTGGATATTTGCAATTTCACTTTTGCATATGAGCTATTTGTAATCATGGTTATAAATCTGATCTCATTAATTTTCTCATTTGATATTTTAAAAGATCCTTCTCCCATAAGTGTATCTGTTTTGATGAGGTTATCTCTCCCCGCATATTCTTCCGCTATTATGTAAAAATCATAATTCTCTGTAGTTGAATCAATTTGAAAATTGAAAATATTAATACCGGAAAATGACAATGCATCTAAAACATCATTTTTGTCAATGTTTTCATAATCAACATATCCTTGTCCCAAAATTAAGTTTGATAGAAATAAAACTAAAAAGACTATTTTAAAAAACAACTTATCCATAATTCTCCCGTTTGGTTGTATAACGGCTGGGAGCTTAACAGCAGCAGTTCACACTTTTGCAATAAGCAGACCCAACACTATTTATTAAAAAACAACTTTAAAAACTTAAACAACTTGAAAATAACAAAAATATTAACTAACACGTGCAAACCGAATCGCCCAAGCGTAACTGCTGTCTGATAGAGCGATGGGTTATGTTGACGCACTTTTAATTATAAAATTTTCATCTCAATAGTAGCATTTTATTTGTTTGGTGAAAATCATTCGTGCTCATCCGATAATAATACACACCGCTTGATAAATTGCCCGCATTAAACTCAACCGTATATTTGCCATTATTTTGATACTTATCAACCAAAATAGAAATTTCTTCTCCCAAACTGTTATAGACTTGTAAAGTCACCAAACCACTTTTTGCAAGTGAATAACTTAATTGCGTTGTTGGGTTAAACGGATTTGGATAATTTTGACCTAATGAGTATTCTTTTATAATCTCATTTGTAATACTAATATCTGTAAATGGGCTTGAAGATCTGTATAATCCACTGTTTGTAGCTAAGTAAATGCTTTTTTCTTCATTATTTGCTATCCCTGTTATATTAAAACCATCTATTAAAATATTATTCCAGTTAACTCCGTTGTCAGAAGAATAAAATAATGTTGTGGTACCTAAATTTGCACCATAGTTCATCCCACCACCAGCAAATAATTTATTTTCAAATCTTTTTAGCGTATTGATACTAACTCCTTTCTTTATAATACTCCACGATGTTTCTCCTATTCTTTTTTCAAATATACAATTAGGAACATTACCATATCTTTTTCCACTAACAAGAATTTTATCATTATTAAGAAGTATTGTATTTACTGGAGTTCCATCTGGAATACCATTCGATTTTTTTTCCCAGCTTTTCCCATCATCATCAGAATAATAAACTCCATTATAGTCATAATTTGTATAATCACCTCCTGCAACTATATAAATTCCATCTTTAGTAAAAATACAATCTTTAACAGAGATGGGTTTCAAATCATCATTTAGAGGAATACCATCATTTGACGGTTTCCATGACACGCCCTTATCGTCGGATACAAATATTCCTTCACCGGCAAATATAAATTGTTTCCCAGTTGGGCTTACTCGATAACTAAAAGCCCATAGATTATTATTAGTTTGACTATCCCCACTAAAAACGGATTGCCAAGTAGTCCCAAAATTTTTTGAAACGAATAATCCACGAGGAAATGTTGAAGCATATATGTCCCCATTATTGTCTACGTAAAAATCCCATATTTCACTAGTATTAAGTCCATTTTGACTATTTATCCCCTGCCAGCTTATCCCATCATCAAAAGATTTCATCATAGGAAAAGAGGAATTAATGCCTGCACCAACAAGAATAGCACCTCCTTCTAATACAATTACAGACCTTGGAGTAATTTTGTCTGTGTTTAACACTTTCTCAAAATTATGAGCATATAATACTGTCAATAATAAAAAATAAATAGCAACACTTCTCATCTTTTCTCCATTGTCATAAACATAACGGCGTCGTTGCTAAGTTGTCCGCCGTGGGAACAAATTAGCAAACGCATACGCCAAAAATTTTATTAAAAAACACTTTTACAACTAAATTTACTTTATAAAAAGCACACTTTAAAACACGCCTTCGCAAAACAAAAACGCCCAAGCGTAACGGCGGTCAACCTTGAGCAACTGGTTATACTTACGTTTTAAAAGGAGCAAGCTTTAACTTACCCCATTATTTTAAAAACTATCTTAATAGTAACATTTTATTTACTTTGGTAAAATCACCACTCTCTATTTTATAGAAATACACACCACTTGGTAAACTGCTTGCATTAAACTGAACTGAATATTTGCCAATTGTTTGATGTTCATTTACAAGTGTTGTAACTTCTTGACCAAGTGAATTGTAAACAACTAAATTTACAAAACCATTTTTTGGTATTTGGTAGGTTATTAGTGTTGACGGATTAAAGGGATTAGGATAGTTCTGAATTAAATTGGAACGAGTGTTTTCAATAAACTCTTCTACATTATCATTGTTTTGTTCTGATAAATCATGATCACGGGTAGGTGAGCATGCCCAACCCAATTCATTACATGCACGCCACCTTGCAGGTATATTTTGGGTTGTTAATTGATTTGGTGATTTCGCTGGACCTAAACATGGCCATGAAAAAGAGCTAGAAATAAAGCTTGGTTTTGAAGCATGGTAGTAAGATATATCTTCTAAGTATTTGTCGTTTTCATAATTAATTGACCAATTTTGGTGATCAAAATACTTAATCGGTGCAATATCAGATAATTTTGAAATTCCACCACTAGAATAATAAAAATTATTTGTACCATATCTGTCAAATGTATCAAGTGGCTTTGTTGCTGGGACTTCATAACCATTTGTGCCATCAAATAAGTATTTTACATAGATAGTTTCTCCCTCATTTCCTAAGATATTATAGTAATTATTACCAACACAATTCCATGTACCTCTATCCTCTCTTTCTGTTTCAATTTTTATAGTACCATAATAGACGAAGTTACGGAAAAATGTATTGTAAGAGCCATTAGTTCCCCAGTAAAGATCGGCATGTATCCGATCAACCCTATTTCCTTCAAATAAATTTTTATAAGCACCTCCGAAATTGGGATCATTTTCACCATGAATACATATATCAGCTAATACATTGCCAATTCCATCTGTTTGTTGGCATGAATAATTATAACCAAAAACATTATCGTGTGCTTCATTAGCAACAATCATTGAGTGTCGTAATTTCCTAAATACATTATTTTCAATTAAGCAGCTATATGAATTACCATTAATTAGTACACCATATCCACTACCACCTACACCATAAGAATAAGCTTCATGTAAATAGTTATGTTTTATTTCTATATTGTGACTATTATACCATATTACAATATGTTGTCTAAATGGTTTAAAAGACTCAATATTCGTTATCCATGAGTTATTTGAGTTTCTAAAAAGTACATTGTATTTTAATCCACTACTTATTCTAGGAATATAATAATATGCTCCTAGTAAGTTCTCTGCAGAAATCTTAAAGTTTTCAAGGCCAATTTCAGAAGCATTTTCTATTCTGATTAGAGATTGAGCATCACTATAGCTCTGATTTGTATAATTGTCATCTGGCCAAGCAGAATCATACCAAAATTTTAATTCTGCTCTAGTTCCATTGGACAAAATCTCACCCCTTATAGTTATATTGTTGTACTGAGAATCAAGTATAATTGGTCTGTGAATATTATAGATTCCTGATGGGAGATATACTAAAATACGACCGGATAAATTTTTAGCTTGGTCTAATGCAGATTTTATTGCATTGTAATAAAACCCATTTACCACAATGGTATCACTATAAGTTGAAGGAATTGTACCAGGATACCCTGCATTTTGCCAATCCCCTCTATCTGAAGATGGAATAGTTGACCCAATTTGAGCAAATGAAGTAATTGTGAAAATGAAAAAAATAATTAGCAAGGATGTCTTTTTTATCATTGCTTCCTCCTTTTTGTTTAGTAGTAAGTATAACGATGTTGCCGCTAAGCCGCCGCCCAGCATTTATGCTGAGCTTGTCGAAGCACAGCAATGCTTAACTAACAACGAATGTTTATAATTTGTAGCCGCCAGTATATTTCAAAACACTGGCGGCGATACATAAACTACTTAGAACAGAATGCCGAACGATTAACGTAAACTAAATAACTGCACTACGCTCAAACCGTTTCAGCTTGTCCCGATGCCTTTTATCGGGGGCGGTCGGTCTTGAGCGGCGGGTTAGGCATTTTCATATTTTGCCATTATTTAGATCATCTAACCATTCAGAAACAATTCCAGCAGAAAAACCAAGTCCTTCGTTTAATCCATCTTCTTCATGATTGATTTTATTGTATAAATTTTCAGTAACAATTCCGATTACATCTCCTCTGCGGTTTATTATTGGACCACCACTATTACCTCCGCGTACAAATGTTGATATGATCAAGTGCTGGATGTCATTAGTATATTTAGATATAATTGCAGATACTTCACCTTTGCTTGCGATTAAATAAGCATCATCTGACATTGGAATTGGAGGATACCCAAGTACAACAATTTCTTCTAAAATATTTCTATCGATTTCGGTTGTAAAAGGTTCAATACCTTTAACATTTTCTGGTAACTCAATTATAGCTAAATCTAAGTCATTTATCAGGGTTGGTCTAATAATATTTGATACTTCGTAAACATTTGGATCGTTTTCAAATTGAATTTTAAAGTCCTTCAAATCATCCACTACATGTTTAGCGGTAGCAACTCTATTTGGAGAAATTAAAAAGCCAGTTCCAATGCCTTTTTCATTAGGAATGAAAAATTTCGCAACTGATTTTTTCCATTTGTCAATGATGTACTGACCACCATGGATATATTCTAAATATCTATTTCTTAAAAACAAATCCTCGCCAACTAGAGTAATTACCTTCTTTTTAGTGTCTATCGAATCATCTAAGGTATATGATTCAATTAAATCATATTGCTCCAATTTTTTTAAAGTTCTATTGATCTGAGCTTTTTGTGCAGCATTGCGCTGGTTGCCTTGTATATTATAGATTAAAACATGTGGCTCTAAACTTCCATTCCAAACTAGTTGAGCAAATTTAGGTGCATTTAATTTCCTCCATTCTTCTCTTTCTAAATATTTGTTATCATTTTTTGATTGAGTCAAATAAAGATACTCAAGAATAGCACCGGCAGGATCATTAATTATGTTTTTGGGCATACATCATCTTTCCTTATTTATAATACTGATGGTTTCATCTATAGCAGTTAATTCTGTATTACTTAGGTCTTTTAACCGATAATACTGTAGTAAGTGCTGAATCGTTTTAAATTTTGATACAGACCTATATAGCCATAGCAAAGCTGTATCTATTGCATATTTCAAATGATTTATATCGTCATCATATATCTCAGAAATACCTTTATGGACAAGATCATTTCTTTTGTAAGATAAAGAATCTAAGATATTTGTATATCCAGTAGCAACTAAACCTATGTCTTGTCCAAACCATGCTAATCTTTTAGATACCTTTTTGCTTTCACCTCCAAAGTCTTCTGACAAACAAATCGCTTCTGCAATAGTCCACAAACCCAAAAATTGATTGTAACGATAATATCCATCCATTGCATCAGAATATAATCTCATACAACTAACTAGTAATTGTTTCGAGGAATTTATCTTAGGTTTGTTTTGCAAAACACGAGTATTATTTTTCATAACCTTTATGTGTTTTGGAGTAAACTTAAATTTCGAAATTAGTTTATAATCTTGCACATTAAATGTAGTTCCATCGAATTCATTGTTATGATTCCGGATAATTACCCATTTAGGATGCGGAATTTTAGAGCGAGGTTTACTATGACTACTCATTTGAAAACCTCTGAAACTAAATGAAAATTCGATGATACCTCTTAAAACATCGAATGAAAGAGTTATATTCTCCCATGCCTCATCCCAATCTTTACCGTGACCTACAATAGATAAAAATATTCTATTTTTGTCTGAAATATGTTCTTTAACCTTACCTTGGTATTCCAGCAACCTCATGGGTAATGAGCTAAGTAATTTTTTAGAAAAGGGGATATTTCTTACGAATTGGAATTTATTACCTAATAGTGTAATTGAAATAGGAAAATCAATAGAACCTTCAAACTCTGCTTCAAGAGGAATATAAAAAGTAAATTTATTTTGTAGTGACTTCTTTTTGGACAGTTCTTTTTTAATACGGTTATAAATTTCACAAAACTCTTCAGGTGTATTTTTTGAAGTAGATCTCATTTCCGTAATAGCCTTGTGGGCAGCAGAACGAACAAATTCTTTTGTTTTGATTGAACATAGGAATTCATTAAAAGCAAATGTATTCTTTGCCGTGAAAGAATAACCGCCGTTCTCTTGCCAGATAGAGAGAAGGAAATTGAGAAGTTTCTGTATTTCGGTAATATTATTTTCTTTCCATAATTTCATCGTATGCCTAACGGACTTGCGTTTAAGACGCTGCCTTTGAGAATTTTCGAAGACGCAAACGCAAGACATTTTTATTAAAAAATAACTTTAAAAACTTAAACTAAATTATGAAACTAAAACTTAACATACGAACCAGAAAAACAAAAAGACCTAGCGTAAAGGCAGTCGTTTTGGAACGCTGGTTATACTGTTATTAATTATTGCTACACCTGTTTAGCACAGAATAATAAATTAGGAGTATGAAAAAATACTCCTAATTATGAATTAAATGATTTATTTAACCAAATTTAATTTTTTAGTTTCAATATAACTTTTAACACCATCAAAATATTGAAGTGAATATATATAAACACCACTTGAAAACTTAGTTGCATCAAATGTAACATGATGTGAACCAGCTGCCTTATTCTGATTAACAAGTGTTTTAATCTTTTCACCTAACATATTGTAAATTTCCAACTTAACGGAACCATTTTCTGGTATGCTATACATAATTTGTGTTGTTGGATTAAATGGATTTGGAAATGCACCATTTAAACTAAAATCACTTTTTGTTTGCTTGAAAACTTCTTCAGAATTTTCAACTGATATTTTACTTGATGAACTATTCGGTTTTGCTGTAAATGAAAAATCCCCATAATTATTTTTTTTATAAATTACTGCCCAATAATTGGTGCTTTCAGATAAAGTCGTTGAAAATGACTCTGTGGATGTTCCAGAATTTTGACTTTTGCACCCTGAAAGAGCTTTTGCATTTAGTAATGTAATATTATCTATAATACTATTAATATATGATTCTGAATAGAATCCTGGTAATAAAAACAAATCAAAATCCTCTGATAAATCTGCTATGGAAAATAAAATATTTTCACCTGCACCGGTAATGGAATAACATACACTTCCTGAATTAGTGCTGTTCTCTACTACCCACCGTTCCATATTATCATATGTTTCTATCCACTCAGAGCTAATGAATTTTTCTATGTCTACAGAAAATGTTCTTGGTTTATTATCTGTACAAGAAATCTCCCACCTATCATCCCAATCTTTCCATTCTATTTGAATATTTGGTTCAGTTGAAGTCACATTAAACAATGGAAAGTATCTTGAAAATTTAGGATCAGGATCATGTTGCCTAATCTCAGAAAAGGTGTTAGATGTTTGATTTATATACCCGGGATCAGCACCAACTACATAATCTTGCATATTTGGATTAGTCCAATATCCTTGTACTGCTGGGTGAGTTAGGGTATAACCACTATTCGCATACATGTTATAGCTTATTTTCGGCACACTAGAGCTTGAAAAATTATCTGTAAAAGTACAATTTATAACTTTATTGTTCTCAGAATATGATTCAGAACCTTGTACATATGACTCTATCCATCCAGCTAGTATACGAGTATGAGCTGTTACATTAATATTATTAAAAGTGTTATCATTACTGTTATCTCTTACTTTTAGTGGGGGTCCTTTTTCATCATGTAACGGATTGTTAGGTCCATATGTATCTAATGTGCAGTTAGTAAAGTTATTGTTATTTGAATTGTGATACAGATATGCAAAATGTAAGCATCTACTACCAGTTATTTCACCTGTAATATTGGAAATAGTGTTATCATATGACTGATGAAGAGATATGCCTGCACCTAGCTCATCTCCATTTGCAATTATTTCTAAATTATTAAGAGTACAATTATCTGAATCTCTAAGTCTAATTGTACCACAATAATTTGTTGAAGAATAATTTAAAGGATCAATTCTTTCTATAGTCATGTTTTGGATAGTCACAGTATTACAGTTAGCAAAATGTAGAGTAAAACCATCACCGTTATATGATGCGGACACTTTATTACCGTCACCATCAAATGTAATGTCTGACCATCCTACAATTGACCCAGGATGTCCTCCATAGTATAAGCAAGTGTTTCTATTTGACCAATATGTGATATCAGTAACATCCCAATCACATTTTAGTTCTATTTTATCTCCAGGAACGACATTATCCAACACACTTTTAAAATTCCGATAAGGAAGATATGGAGAACCATCGTCTTTAGGTAAAGGAATGCCTTCTGGTTTAAAATAAATTGTCTTTGCAGTTATTGATGTTAATAATAAACTCAATACAAGCAAGGTTAATAAAATAATTTGCTTTTTCATTTGGAACCTCATTTGGTTTATAAATTGATAATTTAAAAAGTACGTTATAAAAACTTTAAAGCTCAGTGCAGTATCTATAGATTTTTGTTTTTCAACATAATTCCCTCCTGTTTAGAAATGTAAGTATAACCTATTATTCTATCGCATAACGCTATATAGCATTCCAAAATTATGAGGGTTTAATTTAATCGAATCGCCCTCAACTGCTACATAAAGATATGTAGATATTTTATTAGATTGTAAAATATATTTTTTTATTTAAAAATGCAATTCTCTTTTCTATCTCTTCTTAATAAACCGATTATGCAATAGAACAAAAAATGATCCTCGAAAAAGATAAAATAATCAATGCAGAAGTCTACTTGCCCCGACTTACACGGTCTTGGCAATTCTAACCAAATTTGTAGAGTAAAATATTAGAATTGCTTAGAGCGTGTTAGTCGTTATGCATTAACGTTTTTCTAATGCATAAATTGGGATAAACTTATTGTTGTGGTCATAAAACTATTTTTATTTATTCTAATTTTTTTATTCTTCACATTATTTTTAAATAATTCAAAATCATCTTAAAAAAATATGCTATATTACAATTAACGTAATATAGAAACATGCTATATATCATTCCATAATAATGAAGAGTTTACTATGGCAGATAAAAAAATTCTCGATTTAGTTCGCGAGTCAATTCGCTTAAAACATTACTCTATCCGCACAGAAGAAACTTATGTTAACTGGATAAAAAAATATATAATTTTTCATAACAAAACCCATCCATCAGAACTTTCAGAAACTCACATTCGTGATTATTTATCCCATCTGGCAATAAAACAAAATGTTGCTGCTTCTACACAAAATCAAGCCCTCAACGCTATTGTATATCTCTACTGTTAAATCCGGCTTAAAATTGACCACTTTTCCGGTGAAAACTGACCAGACAATTTAGTCAGATTTATTCATAAATTTCAATCTAAAACTTTTACCATTAATAAAAAACGGGTAACTATGGTGAAGTAATCTATCGATAATAGCAGAAGCGACTACATCATCATTAAAGATTTCACCCCATTCTTCAAAAGGCTTATTAGAAGTAATAATTATAGAACCTCTCTCATATCTTTTTGTAACAAGCTGAAAAAAGAGTTTAGCAGTCTGTTTGGATAATGAAAGGTATCCAAGTTCATCAATAATAAGTAAATCCAGCCTAGCCAAGGATTCAAGTTTAGCATTTAGATTTCCAGCTATTTCAGATGAGGCTAATTCTTCAGTTAGCCTTTCAGCAGTATAGAA
>JAHISP010000021.1 GCA_018818165.1 Bacteroidota bacterium
AAATGAATGGTTAATAGATTTGGGAAATATTGAATCTAGTGAAGATCATACTTGGATAAATTCAGAAGTTGCTTTATTAAAAACTGAGAATAATATGAATACTGATAGTACAATAAATTATAAATTCACTTTCAAGGCACTAAAAGAAGGCAAAGGATATATCAGTTTTAAAGAACGAAATTCTCTTGGTGTAATTTCTTCGAATGAATCTCATGGTTTAATAATTGGTTATTCAATAAACGCATTAAATAAGATATTGCTAAATGTTGAAGAAATTAAGTGGAAATACAATAAAGCAGATGGAAGATTTAGTACTGTTAGAGTTTACCTTAAAGGTACGACAAATGTTTATAGATTGAGAGCAACTACTTCTGGGGATGGTTTGTTAATGGCAATGGAAATTCCAATTCAAGACGACAAAAGTTTTGAGATAGAAATTCCTGTTGCATTTAGTCATATTGTAGGAGTTACTTTAGATACAAATAGTGAATTATTGCTTTATGGAACAGTTGGTTTACCAAAAATAATTCCATTAATAAATCCTAAAAGTATTGAGCCATAATATTAATTCAACTCTCAAAATAGTTAAAGTATCGCTAGGTGAAATTTTTGTACTTAATTAATTACATGGATTTCATAAATTAGTCTAGTGAATTAGTTTGTAGATTTACTCAATAATTAAATTTAAAGGTAAATATGAAAACTCAACTTAAATTTAGCATCGTAATACTAATTCTTTTCTCAGTGCTCTATGTTTTTTCCTGCACAAAAAATGCTTCAACAGAACCAAATGAAGAAAATGTGGAATTTTCAGCATATCAAGTTCCTGGTTGTAATAGCGGTGGTTTATTAAAAATAAATAATAGTGATTCTTGTTTTGCATATAGTTTTGATGATAAATTAAAAATTGATTTTTGTGTAACCGGCAATTGCTGTCCAGATTCTCAAAGATATGTTACAGATTACAATATTATTTCAGACACAATATTTGTGTCAGTTGCAGATACTGCCGCTCATCTTTGTCGTTGTATTTGTAATTATTCAATTCACTTGGAACTTTCTGGTTTAGAGAAAGATAAATATGTATTTTATTGCAACTTTGATGAAAGAATTAAATACAAAGAGGTTGTAAACAAATAATTTTTTCATAAATTTCAGTGCGACATAATAATCTATTTAACAACAACTATGGAACTAGAATGTACATGAATGAAATTAAATGGGATGATTCTGAGAAGATAATTGCACGATATGCTTTTGAAAAAGCATATCAAAATGAAATGAAAGAAATCCAAAACACAACGTTAGAGATGGCAACAAATTTTGAAGAGGCAAGCGATGTTTGGAAACTACACTATTATTTAACCACTAGCAGGAAAGAAATTAATCGAAAATATGATTTTCGATATTGCCAATTACTTGATTTCTTTTCAAGCTTAATTAGTCAAAACTATATTTCTGAAAGTGACCTTTTAGGATTAAGTGAGGATAAACTTACAATAATTAGAAAACTAATTAATTAAGTTTCTCCATTTTAAATAAAGCTCATTTTAAATATTAGAGCTAATCTTAATTATTTAATCAACCTAAAATTTTTGGCTGTTTATTATTCTGTTCTAATTGATTGATTATTATTTACGATTATATAAGAATTATAAATGTATAATCATTAGATGAGCTTTGATTTATCTAAGTAATTAATTTTACATACAAAACCAATTTTCTTTTTGGAGAAATATAAATGGAAAGATTCAAACTTCTTTTTCTTTTACCACTCTTCTTTTTTGGATGTTCAAGTTCAACTAATTTAAATTCGTTAAATACAACTCACAATATGATTGATAATAAATTCCAAGATACAATGTTTGCAAATGCACATTGGGGAGTTTTAGTTGAATCATTAACCACAGGCAAAATTTGGTACGAACAAAACATGGATAAGTTGTTTATGCCAGCATCCAACGAAAAAATTCCAACAGCGGCTTCAGCTTTAATAATTTTGGGTCCAGAATTTACTTTTGAAACTAGCTTGTATTACAGCGGTGAAATTATTGATTCTGTACTAAAAGGAGATTTAATTATTAAAGGAAATGGGGACCCAACTTTTTACACAAAATTTTTTGATAATCCCAAAGAGCCTTTAATTAACTGGGCTGATTCTTTGTTAAAATTAGGCATTAAAGAAATTGATGGTAATATTATTGGCGATGATAATGCGTTTGAAGATAACGGTTATGGAAATGGCTGGTCATACGATGGATTAGATAGCTGGTATTCAGCCGAATCTGGAGCACTTCAATTCAACGAAAATTATGTAGATTTAACAATAATTCCTCCAACTAGAATTAAAGATTCAGTAATAATAATCCCAAATATTGAAAGCAATTATTTTTCAATAATAAACAAAACAACGGTTTCTGATACAGGTAAAACTAGAATAAGCGTTGATAGACCATTTGGGACTAACAATATTATAGTTTCTGGTATTGCAAAAACTGGAAGTAAAGCATTTGAACGAACGCCTACAATTTCAAATCCAACACTATTTTATGTAACCGTTCTAATGGAAACCTTAATAAATAAAGGAATTTCAGTTACTGGAAATACAATTGATTGTGATGATATTGAAAATTGGGAACTTGATTCAACTAATTGTAAATTAATTCTTTGTCATCACTCACCAGCATTAAAAGAAATATTAAAAGGCATGATGAAAAGAAGTCAAAATATGTATGCTGAAACTATGACTAAAATTTTAGGATGGAATGAAAGTGGAATTGGTTCATTCAAAGAGGGTAAAAAAGTAGTTGAAAAAGTATTGGCTGATTTTGGAATTGAACCAAAAACTTATGCTTATACTGATGGTTCTGGACTTTCGAGATACGATTACATAAGTCCGCATCAAATTGTGAAAATTCTTAAAGGCATGAGAAATAGTGAATATTGGGATACTTGGAAAGATTTGCTTCCCATAGCTGGAGTTGATGGAACACTAAAGAACAGAATGAAAGGAACAAAAGCCGAAGGAAATGTTAGAGCTAAAACTGGAACCATTGCAAATACACGAGGTTTATCCGGATATTTAACCACAGCCGATGGTGAAGAAATTGTATTTTCATTCTTGATTAATGGACACTTACGAAGTTCTGAAGATACAGAATTAATTACAGACAGTGTATTATCAATAATTGCTGAGCATTCATCGCAAGCTAATAAATAAACAGAAGTTAAGAATAAAAGCATCCAATGTTTTTGATAGCCTTGTACATTTTTTATTGAATGAAAGATAAATTTCAGTTCTAAATTTATCCTTCATGTTTTTTTAGAATTTTATTTGAAACACAATATATTTACCTGTAATATTACAGTGTTATTTAATATAATTTTAAACTAGATGGAGCTTTCTCTATCAAATGAAATTACTTATTAAAATTATTCATGTCTCTTTTATTTTTATTGGAATACCAATAATTAGTTGGGCAATTACTAATACAAGTCAATACTTTAAGAATCACCCAAGTTCTGCTTCCCTTCTTGCAACAATTATCATACAAATTTATTTTGTTCTAAATTTACCGCAAATTGGAAATAGTAGTGGGCACGGTAAACAAACAATTCCACCCAAACGATTTGTCGTTTTTCAACTTCAAGTAATAATAACCTTAATATTAATTTTTGCGCCATATTTTAATAGTGAAATAATAGCGATTATATCAGAATTAGATTTTGCTAGATACTTAGTATTCTTATTTTTTATAATCGCCTTTAGCCTAATAAATTGGCCCAAAATAGTTTTGAATAAACAGTTTAGCAAATGTTTTAAATTTTACGAGAAAAATACTTGTCTATTACCCCATTTATCTATTAAAAGGAATTATGGAAACTCTAAATATTAAATATGAAACTGTGGATGAATACATATCATCTTTTCCACCAAATATTAAAAACGATTTGGAAATAATTAGGAAGATAATTAAAACCTTGGCTCCACAAGCTGTGGAATTCATAAGTTATAATATGCCCGCTTTTAAACTGAATAAGATGTTAATCTATTATGCTGCGCATAATAGGCATATTGGGTTTTACCCAGCAAATTTAAAAATCTTTGAAGTCTTTAGAGATGATTTGCGCTCATATAAAACGTCAAAAGGAACAATTCAATTACCTTTCAATTCTGTACTTCCAATAAAATTAATAGAAAATATTGTGAAATATAGAGTTAAGCAAAACTTGGATTTGTAAATTCCGCTAATATTTGTACCACTTGTTTTCAGTATTGTGACGTCTCAACTTTTTAAGACATTGTTGTAATATAGCTGATTTCTAATACAGTTTTACAAGTTTGTTAGAATCGGCTTTGCGATTCAGCGAATCGCACTATATTGTAGCTTGAATCGCTGATTCGAGAACTTAGCCAAGCCTAGCTCATAGATTCTTTTATAATTATACATTTCTTTTCTGAAGAATTATTTTTCATCAACTGTTATTGAACCACCAGAAGTTTTTGCAGTCAATGATTCACCACCATTGTTGTATTTTCCTTCATATTTTGATTTACTAACTTCTGATATTTTTGAAGTGCTAAAGTTATTTTTAATACTTCCTCCTGAAGTTTTTAATTGAACATCCGCTTTAAAATTAGATGGAACACTAATCGAAATGTCACCACCAGATGTATTTAGCTCAACACCTTTATTTTCACCTTTGTAATTTAACAAAATATCACCCCCACTCGTTTTGCCAGATATATTACCTTCAATTACAAGTAGGTCAATGTCACCACCAGAAGTTATAGCTTCAATATTACCTTTTAGATTTTTTGCAATAATATCACCACCAGATGTCTTAAGAACAGATTTACCAATATTTTTGTTAACACTTACATCGCCACCAGAAGTTAATGCGCCTAAATCCCCTTTGGAATCTTCTATTTTTATATCTCCTCCAGATGTAACAAGTTCTTTAAGTCCTTCAATCATATTAATTATAATATCACCGCCAGAAGTTTTTAAATCCAGTTTGAATTGCTCGGGAACCATAACTTTAAGTTTAAATCCCTTCGAGAAGCCCCAGCTGCTCCAATCAGATTTTTTTTCTGATTTTATCTTTACAAGTCCATCTTCATAAGAAAAATTGAAGTCGAAATAGTCATTAATTTTTTCGCTTCCTTCAACTTTAATGCTAACTTCGTCTTTATCCCAGCCACTGACGATAATATCAGCTGAGGACATTTTTACTAATAATGTTTCATTTGCATTAACTGAATAATGCTTTTCGTGTAAAACTCTACCGTCTGCCATCACCAAAGTAGAATTAAAAAACAATCCACAAATTGTTAAAATTGCAATTAAAAATATTTTAGTTTTTTCTTGTAGTACTTTCATTATATCCTCCATGGTTTTTTATTGCCTTTAGACTAATTAAACACAAATTTGTTACATAAATATCATCTTTATTCCGCCATTATTTTTATCACTATTTTTGTAAATTGTGTACTAAATAATCTAAGGTAATAATGAAGTTTCTAATTGTTTTTATTGGTGCAGGATTAGGTGGCGGTTTGCGCTATTGGCTATCAAACACTATTTCAAAAATACTGCCAATATTTTTCCCATATGGAACACTTGCTGTTAATATTCTTGGAAGTATAATTCTTGGAATTCTCATTTTTGGATTTGAGGAAAAAGGTAATTTAAGTACATCTTTAAAACTTTTTATTGGAGTTGGCTTTTGTGGAGGTTTAACAACTTTTTCAACATTTTCCTTGGAAACATTTAGTTTGTTAAAAAACACAGAATTTTTATTAGCTGGTTTAAATATTTTTGCTAATGTAATCATAACACTATTGGGTATTTACATTGGTTATTTAATTACGAGGTAACAAATGGATAGAATTGAAAATGCAAAATTGCTCCGAATTTTTGTTGGTGAATCCGATAAAATTGGGAATATTAATGTTTATGAAAAAATTGTTACTACAGCTCGAAAAGATAATCTTGCTGGTGCAACAGTTTACAGAGGCATAATGGGATTCGGGAAAAACAGTATAATTCACACATCAAAAATATTTGCTCTGTCTGATGATATGCCTTTAGTAATTGAGATTGTTGATAGTGCAAGTAAAATTGATGAATTTATTCCAAAAGTAAAAGACATTTTTGAAAAGGCAGATAACGGCGGATTGGTTACAATAGAAAAAGCTGAAATTATTCAATATACTTCCTCTAAGGAAAAATAAATGTTAATTTTGCTTAAATACAAACTGCTTTTATTTATTTTATTAATTCCAAATTTTCTATTTTCACAAAACAATTATAATTTCACTCAATTTGGAAATGAAGCTGGAGACTATTATTCTGCACCTTTCCATTGGGATAAAAATGATTTTTTAACTCTTGGGATTATTGCTGCTGGAACCTTAACTGCAATGCAATTTGATGATTCAATTAAAAATGAATTTGCAAAAATAAATTCTGATAAAAACAATTGGCTTATGGAAGCTGGAAGATATTGGGGTGAAGTTGCACCATCAATTGCTTTAAGTGGTATTTTACTTATTCATGGCATATCAACAAATGATGAGACCACAAAGAAAATTGGTTTTGAAATTGGACAAGCATTAATTTATTCTGTTTCTGTTACAAGCGGTTTGAAAATAATCATTGGTCGTGCTCGTCCTTATACAGAAAACAATTCAACAACTTTTTCACCATTTTCATTTAAGAATGATAATTTATCGCTTCCATCTGGGCATACAACCGTTGCATTTTCTTTATCAACTGTACTTGCTTCAAATACTAGTAATGATGGATTAAAAATATTGGCATTTATTCCAGCAATTTTAACTGCCACATCTCGAATATATCAAAACTATCATTGGACTTCTGATGTGTTACTAGGTGCCGCAATTGGTTATTTTACGGGGAAATATGTAACCGATTTACACAAGAGAAATGAACTAATTCCAACAATTACTAATACTCCGTTAATTTCATTTTCTTTATCATTCTAGAATACTAATCATGAATCTTTTGTCTTGTATCTTTTGTCTTGAATCTTTTGTCTTGAATCTTGTATCTTTTAACTGAGGCTTAACATGAAAACTTATTTTATAATTTATGTAGATGATTTAGATAAATCCAAAATATTTTACGAATTGCTTTTCAATTTAAAGCCATTAATCGATGAGCCTGGAATGGCAGAATTTAAATTACCTGATGGTTCCACTCTTGGCATAATGCCAAATACAAGTCTTGAAAAACTTTTTGGATCAGATTTTAAAATTGAAAAAAATAGAAAATCACTTCCTCAAACTGAGCTATATTTTTTATTAGAAGATGCAATGCAATTTCATAATAAAGCTATTCAACTAGGAGCTACTGAAATTAGGAGTTTTTCCGAAATGGATTGGGGACACAAAGCTGCTTATAGCATAAACCATGATGGTCATATTTTAGCTTTTGCAGAAATAATAAAGTGATATTAAAAATTATTAAAATTAATTCTTTTGAATTGCTTTTAATCTTGAATAAGCTTTTACTATTGTTTCTGGAAGAATTATTTTCTCTCTATCCTTCAGAAGATGTAACAATTCAAACGCATTTGCAACTGCATTTCCTTTTGGATGATTATTCATAACAATATAAATATCCTTCACTTGGTCATAAACTTCTTTAATCTGTCTATTAAAGGATACTAATTCACCAGGTAAATACAAGTACTCATAACGTGAACTTTGCTCTTCGTAGGTTTGTTTCTTCCCGAAATTACTTAATGAGTTTATCCATGCTTCTTCATTTCTTCCATGAAAACGAATGTACATTGCTTTATTTCCAACAAATGGATTAAATTCAATAGATTCACCAATATTGGGCTGATCAACTGTGCAGAATGTAATTGATTTTGCCTTTTTGGTTTGCCATGATTTATGACGTACTTCAACAAATCGGTTGTATCCATCAAATAATTCAATGATTTTTTGCATATAATTCATGTTTGCAACATTAAACTGAAATGAATATGGAAACTGAATAAGCAATCCGCTTAGTCTTTCTGAATCTTTCAACAAATTTAGATTTTGCAAAACTGCACTTACTTTTGCTTTTGTAAAATTGTGTTTATGAGTAAAATCTTGATGAAGTTTAAGCGTAAATGAAAAATCATCAACATCTTCCAATTTGTGCAACCAGCTTTCAACAACCATTGGATTTAAATAAGTATAATAACTGGAATTGACTTCAACAAAATTGAAATA
>JAHISP010000022.1 GCA_018818165.1 Bacteroidota bacterium
GCAACGAATGCTTTAGCTGAAGGACTAAATAGTAAAATACAGAAATTTATTTCTTCAAATAATGGTACTAGAGATAAAGATTTTTTCTTTTTTAGATTGGCTAATTATTATGCCTAGCACATCAAAATAATATGTAGCCTTGACTCTATTTAAAGCAAATAAATTAACTCCCTTCTCATTCCATTTCTAAATATGTTAAAATCTTATAACATATTTACCTAATTCTATAATGCAATAAGCCTATAGTTCCGTACATTTATTTTAAGGAAAATTAAATACGGAGTTATTAAAATGAAAGAAAAACTTTTTTTAATTGAGGGAATGACTTGCTCACATTGTAAAATGACTGTTGAAACTGAACTTAAAAATGCTGGAATTAAAAACTTTACAGTTGCAATTGGTTCTGTAAAAGTTGAATCCCTTTCAACAGATGACGAAATAAAGGTGGAAAAAGCAATTGAATCTGCAGGATATAAGGTTATTAAATAAAAATTTATGCAAAAAATTAAAACTGTAAAATATAATTTACCTGTTGAAGGAATGACTTGCGCAAGTTGCGTAACTCGTGTTGAAAAAGCTCTTTCAAAAGTTGAAGGAATTGAAAATGTTTCTGTAAACTTAGCAAATGAAAAAGTAACATTCGATATGAATGAAGGTTTAAGTCCTGATTTAGCTGCTAAAGCAATTGATAAATTTGGTTACAAACTTCATACCGAGTCATTAAAAGATAATGCAACTCAAAATAAATCAGATAATTTAATTGATGAATATTACACCAATCTTAAAAAGGATTTCATCTTTTCTGCATTACTGACATTGCCAATTTTCCTAATCAGTATGCTGCGCGAATTTATATGGTTTTCTTCCATTTTCCCTTTTGGAGATGATTACACAAACAAGATTTTATTAATACTTGTAACTCCAATAATTTTTGTTTCTGGAAAAAGATTTTATAAAATATTTTGGACTAATTTTAAACACTTTTCATTTGAAATGAATTCACTTGTAGCTATTGGTACTGGAGCTGCTTATGGATACAGTGTTTTTGCAACTCTTTTCCCAAAATTTTTGATGATTGACGATAAACTCCCACATGTTTATTTTGAAACTGCTGCAGTAATAATAGTTCTTATCACAATGGGTAAACTTTTAGAAACTAGAGCCAAAAGAAAAACTGGTGGAGCAATTAAAAATTTATTGGAGCTAAAACCAAAAGAAGCCACAATTATTCAAGATGACAAAGAAATAGTTGTAAAATTATCAGAATTAAAAATTTCTGATATGGTTATAATTAAACCTGGAGAAAAAATTCCGGCAGATGGAATTATTGTTTCAGGTTCTTCATTTGTTGACGAAACAATGATAACCGGCGAAAGCGTTCCAATAGAAAAAATTGTTGGCTCAAAAGTTATCGGTGGAACTATAAATACTAATGGATCTTTCAATTTTGAAATTTCTGCGCTTGGCGATAATTCAATTCTTGGTCAAATTATTAAATTAGTAGAAACTGCACAGGGTTCAAAAGCCCCCATTCAACAACTTGCCGATAAAGTTTCATCCATCTTTGTTCCAACTGTTATTTTAATTGCAACTGCTACATTTATAGCTTGGATGATTTTTGCAGAAACGAATAATTTTAGCATTGCACTTATAAACTTTGTTGCCGTATTAATAATTGCGTGTCCATGTGCTTTGGGTCTTGCTACACCGACGGCAATAATGGTTGGAACTGGACTTGGGGCACAGCATGGAATTTTAATTAAAAATGGTGAAAGCCTTGAAATAGCTCATAATATTAACACAATTGTCTTAGATAAAACAGGAACAATTACTGAAGGCAAACCCACCGTTACAGATATAATAACCAATGGTTTAGTTAATAGTGAATTGTTAAGATTTGCCGCTTCAATAGAAAAGAAAAGCCAACACCCAATTGCTACTTCAATTGTTGAATATGCAAATGGTTTAAATACGAATTATTTTGAGCCAGAATCATTTGAAAACCTTTCTGGATATGGAGTTACTGCAATCGTTAACGGCAAAAGTGTTGCATTAGGTAATGAAAAACTAATGAAAATATTCTCTATTAATATTGATGATTTTTCTGAATCATTTGAAAAATTGAGCACTCAAGGTAAAACTATTATTTTCTGTGCAATCGATAAAAAATTAAGCGGAATTATTGCTGTTGAAGATCCAATAAAAGATACATCTAAAGAAGCTATTGAAAAAATGCAAAAATCTGGTTTGGAAGTCTTTATGCTTACTGGCGATAATAATAAAACTGCCGAGGCAATTGCAAATAGGGTTGGAATTAAAAGTTTCTTTGCAGAAGTATTACCAAATCAAAAAGCTGAAAAAATTAAAGAATTACAAAAACAAGGTAAAATTGTGGCAATGGTAGGTGATGGCATTAACGATTCGCCAGCTCTTGTTACTGCGAATTTAGGAATTGCAATTGGAACTGGAACAGACATTGCAATTGAATCTTCTGATATTACTTTAATAAAAGGAAATTTAAACGGTGTAGTGGAAGCAATTGCTCTTTCAAAAAAGACAATACGCATAATTAAACAAAATCTTTTTTGGGCTTTTGTATATAACACAATTGGAATTCCATTTGCTGCTTTGGGCTTCCTTAATCCTATGATTGGAGCATTGGCAATGTCGTTGAGTTCTGTTTCTGTAATTGGCAACTCATTAAGATTAAAACGAGTAAAATTATAAATAAACACATTTATATGTTTGATTCTAAAAAGTATTTCCAAAATTATATAACATATTGTTGAAATTATGTAACAACATTTAATATATGTTTGATATTTTGATAGCAACATTAAAATAATTATGAAAAAGAGAAATAACATATCGCAAAAATGGAGAAAGTTAACAGCAGTTATTTTGCTATTAAACTTTTTTATTGCTCCACTATTAATCGCATTTCCAACTGAGGAATGTAACGGTATGTGTTCGTTTAATTCGGAAATACATGATTGTGACAGTACACATATTGAAAGTACAGAAATGGACTGCTGTGATATGATGGATATGAATCTTAATAATATTGTTTCTTATAATCATGGAATGGAGTTTTCCGATATTAATTGTGCATTTGTAATTCACGAAAAAGTTAATTCCTCATATCTAATACCTAGAGAAAATGATAACAAGACAGAATTTGTACCAATTACTATAATAGATTTTGAAAAAGAAAATTTAAAAGTTGAACTATTTGAGCTAAAACTAGATTTTTCTTTAAGAGATAAGCCCCCGCTATATTTGTTTAATGAATCATTTTTGATTTAATACTACTCCATTTCTATGATTACGATTATTTGTAATCTCTCGTTTAGCTATTTATAATAGTTTCACAAACACTTACAAAACAAAATAATTTTTAAATGCTGAGGATTTTATGAACTCGAAAAAAGTTCTATTAGCTATTGTTTTTATAATTTCTATTGTAAAAATTACAGCACAATCACAAAATGAAACACTTCAAGATTTGATTTTAACAGCAATTAAAGTAAGTCCGAAAATTGAGTTATTAAAATCAAAATTAAATATAGCTGGTTCCAAAATTGAACAAAGCACAAATCTTCCCGATCCTATGTTAACATTAGGTTTGCTAAATATGCCAACAAATTCTTTTTCATTTACTCAAGAACCAATGTCTGGCAAAATTATTGGACTCACACAGGCGTTCCCGTTTCCTGGCGGATTAACAGCAAAAGCTGACGAAATAGCAATGGATACTTTAATTGTATCAAAAGAAATTGAAGATTTGAAAAATGAAATTAGAAAAAACATCTCTATTCTTTATTACGACCTACAATTTGTGCGCAAAGAGATTGAACTAACAAAAGAGAATAAAAATTTGCTAACACAAATTTCTGATGTTGTAAAAACTAAGTATGAGGTTGCCGAAGCTAGTTTGCAAAATATTATTCAAGTAGAAGTTCAAATAACAAAAGAAGATGATAAAATTGAAGTTTTGCGAGGAAAAGAAAATAGTATTTTGTCTGAATTGAATGCTCTTTTATTAAGGGACGAAATAACTCCAATTATAACAGAAGAGATAAAACCAGTTGGGAATCATCAATTTTCTTCTACATCGCTTATAAAAGTCGCAAATGATTATCGTCCATTTTTATTGGGTATCAAAGACTCGGAGCAAAAATCGACATTGATGGAACACTCTGCATCCTATTTATTCTATCCAAATTTTCAAATAGGATTGCAATACACACAAAGAGATTATTCCCAAGTATCAGGCCAAAATTGGAATGACTTCTTCTCCATAGTTGTTGGCATTTCATTGCCACTAAATTATGGCGGTAAGTATTCAGCAAAAATAAATGAAGCAAAATATTTACAATCGTTTTATCGTGAACAATATAATACATCTGTTCAATCGTTGAACCAATCATTTGGTAAAATATCCGCAAAATTAAATGAATTGCAAGTTCGTAATAAATTAATTTCTGAAACTCTGCTTCCACAAGCAGAACAGGAATTAAAAGCATCCTTAGCAGATTACCAAGTTGGAAGAATTGATTTTGTAAATGTTATAAATGCAGAAAAAAGTATTCTAAAAATTAAAATAGATTTATTAAAAATTAAAACTGATTATGCAAAAAACATTTCACAGCTTGAATTTTTAACCGGAAAAGAAATTGTGCAAAGTAGTGAACAAGAGAGTGGAGAATTAAAATGAAAAACAAAATTGTAACATACTTACTTTTAGTGTTTTTAGGAGCAATTATAGGAGTAGGTGGATTTTATATATTTAATAACAACGATACAAATATAAATAATCACAGAGAAGAAGAAGAAACTCTTTATACATGCGGAATGCATCCAAATATTATTGAAAGTGAGCCTGGAACTTGTCCAATTTGTGGAATGAATTTAACTCCAATTAAAAATTCTAATAACAATAAGCCAGTTGATGATAAAGATAGAAAAATAATATACTGGCGCGCACCAATGAACCCCAATGAGGTTTATGATTCGCCAGGCAAATCACAAATGGGAATGGATTTAGTTCCAGTTTACGAAGACGAAGGTTCTGCTTCTGGAGTTGTTACTGTTGATGGCTCAACTTTACAAAGTATGAATGTAAAAATGGAATTTGTAAAAAACAAAAGTCTTTCGCCAATAATTTATACTAACGGAAATCTCCAAATTGATGAACGCAAAGAATTTGCTTTATCCACAAAATTTGATGGCTGGATTCAAAAGCTATACATCAATTTTACTGGACAAAAAGTAACTAAGGGACAAAAATTGGTTGATATTTATTCACCAAAATTAGTAGCAGCTCAACAGGAGTTAATTACAGCTGTTAATTATGAGTCGGCTCTTAGTGGTGTATCTAAAGGTGAAATGATTTCAAATATAAAAAGAAAGCTGGAGCTATTTGATATAAGTAATGAAGATATTGACAAAATAATTTCCACAAAAAAAATAAATAAACATATGACTTTGTACGCCCCTTTTAATGGAACTGTTCTTTCTAAAAATGTAATAGAAGGCGAAATGATTAAAGCAGGTGCGGAAATTATTAAAATGGCTGACTTATCAACTCTTTGGCTGAAAGCCGATGTTTATGAAAGCGACATAAATAAAATTGGCATTGGCGATAAAGCCGAAGTCACTTTCAGTTGTAACCCAAATAAAATATATAGTGGAAATATTTCGTTTATATATCCAACTGTTAATCAAACTACAAGAGCTGTTACGGTAAGAATTGACTTAAAAAACATTAATGACGAATTAAAACCAGCCATGTTTGGCAACGTTATAATTTATGGAAATAAACTTAGGGAAACTTTAGTAATACCTGAAACCGCAGTTATACGTAGCGGTAAAAAGAATACCGTTATTCTATCGTTAGGTGAAGGGAAATTTAAACCCGTTGAGGTTAAATTAGGATTATACTCCGATGGCTTTTATCAAATACTTACTGGCTTAAAACAAAACGATGTAATTGTAAGCTCAGGTCAATTTATGATTGATTCCGAAAGTAGTCTTCGCGCTGCCGTAAAATTATTTTCATCCGACAAACCCAAGATAGAAGAAAAAGAGATGAATACTAGCACAATGGAAAACTCGGAAATGGACAAAAAGCCGATTAAAGATGTAAAAAAAGAAGAAACTCATGACAACGAACCGTCAATAGTGCATTCTGGAATTATTGATGTTGAATCGATTGACAAAAATAAGGATGGAAAAGTATTCCAAGATCCAATGGACTGGAATGTAATTTCTGATAAAGATGGGAAATGCCCACTATGTGGTATGTTCCTAAAGGAAGTTTCAATTGACGATGCGAAAATGAATTTAAAAATGAATGGTTTTGAATACAAATAGGAATGCAGATAACAGTGATTAATAATGATAAAATATTTTCTGCGGAAATTATAAATATCATAACAATTTGTATTTCATCTTTGGAGAAATAAAATGGTAACAACAGATAATCAAAAAGACGGCTTAATTGCTAGAATAATTGAGTGGTCAATAAATAACAAGTTTATGGTTATAATCCTTACGCTTGCCATTGTTGCTGGTGGATTATATGCACTTAAAAATATTCCTCTTGATGCACAACCAGATTTAAGTGATGTGCAGGTAATTATATACACAGATTATGCAGGGCAAGGTCCACAAATTGTTGAAGAACAAGTCACTTATCCATTAACAACAAAAATGCTTTCAGTTCCATTTGCACAATCGGTTCGTGGATATTCCTTTTTTGGATTTTCAATGGTTTATATAATATTTGAAGATGGAACTGATATTTACTGGGCAAGAAGCCGTGTGCTCGAATACCTCAGCTCGCTTCAAAAAGATTTACCTACTGGAGTTGCTCCAACTTTGGGTCCCGATGCTACAGGACTTGGATGGGTTTATCAGTATGTGTTAAAATCGGATAAACGCGATTTGCAAGAATTACGCTCAATTCAAGATTGGTTTTTGCGATATGAGCTTTCAGCCCTTCCTGGTGTTTCAGAAGTTGCCAGTATTGGTGGATATGTAAAACAATATCAAGTAAATATTGACCCGAACAAATTAGCTTCATTCGGTATTCCACTAAGCAAAGTTAAAGCCGCAATAAAAGCTAGCAATAATGATGTTGGTGGACGATTACTCGAGATTAGTGAGATGGAATTTATGGTTCGGGGACTTGGTTACATAAAAAGCAAGGAGGACTTACGCCAAATTGTAATAGGCTTTGCACCACAAACTGGAACTCCTGTTTACTTAGAAAACGTTGCGTCAATTGATATTGGTCCCGAACTCCGCCGTGGTGTCGCAGATTGGAATGGTGAAGGCGAAACTGTTGGTGGAATTATTGTTATGCGATATGGCGAAAACGCCCTTGATGTTATTAATGCCGCAAAAAAACGATTAGAAGAATTAAAAAAATCTTTGCCTGATGACGTTGAAATAATTACTGCTTACGATAGATCGGATTTAATTAATGCTGCAATTGATAATTTAACATGGACATTGATAGAAGAAAGTATAATTGTATCAATAATAATTATAATTTTCTTGATGCATTTTAGAAGTTCACTTGTTGCAATTATAACCTTACCAACAGCAGTATTAGCAGCATATATTGTGATGTATTATCAAGGCATTAATGCTAACATAATGTCGTTGGGTGGAATTGCAATAGCTATTGGAGCAATGGTTGACGCGGCTATTGTAATGGTAGAAAATTCCCATTCACATTTAGCACATGAACAAACCCTGCCTAAGGAGAAGCAACGCCCGCATTGGACGCTAATTCTTGAATCGGCTAAGGAAGTGGGCCCATCAATATTTTATTCGCTGCTTATTATTTCAGTTTCCTTTTTGCCCGTCTTTACTTTGGAACAACAAGAAGGAAGATTATTTAAACCGCTTGCATTTACTAAAACGTATTCAATGGGAATGGCGGCAATACTTGCTGTAACAATTGTTCCGGTACTTCTTGGCTATTTTGTTCGTGGTAAAATGCGAGCAGAAGAAGATAATCCTGTAACTAAATTTCTTGCAAAAATATATCATCCAATTGTTGATTTCGTAATGAAAAAAAGATGGGCAGTAATTATTGCTGCTGCAATTTTGGTTGCCATCACTATTATTCCATATTCGAAACTTGGTTCTGAATTTATGCCTCCATTATATGAGGGTGATTTACTTTATATGCCAACTACTCTTCCAGGAATATCTATAACCAAAGCGAAGGAATTACTTCAACAAACTGATAGAATAATAAAAACTTTTCCAGAAGTGAAATCAGTTTTTGGAAAAATTGGACGTGCTGAAACTGCCACTGACCCAGCCCCACTTTCAATGATTGAAACAACAATTCAATTAAAGCCACAAGAAGAATGGCGCGAAGGTGTTACACCAGAATCATTAATAGAAGAAATGAATTCAGCAATTCAGATACCAGGCTTAACAAATGCTTGGACAATGCCTATCAAAACACGAATAGACATGCTTGCAACTGGAATTAAAACTCCAGTGGGAATTAAAATTGCTGGTCCCGATTTGGAAGTTTTACAAAGGATTGGAAAAGAAATTGAACAAGTTGCAAAGACTATTGATGGAACTCGATCAGCTTATGCTGAACGCTCTGTTGGTGGAAATTATCTAGATTTTGATATTGATAGACAAGCTATTGCCCGCTATGGCTTAACAATTAACGATGTTCAAGATGTAATTATGTCGGCTATTGGTGGTATGAATATAACAAAAACTGTAGAAGGACTAGAGCGATATCCAGTAAATTTAAGGTACCAACGTGATTATCGCGAAAGCATTGAAGAATTAAAACATGTGCGCATACCAATTCGTAATGGTGGTAATGTTTTACTTTCAGACGTAGCTAATCTTGAAATCAAAAAAGGTCCACCTATGATTAAGTCTGAAAATGCTAGACCTAATGCATGGGTTTACATTGACATTAAAGATATTGATGTTGGCACTTATGTAAAAAATGCAAAAGAAGTTATTGCTAAAGAAATAGATATTCCAACTGGATATTCAATTATTTGGAGCGGACAGTACGAATACATGGAACGTTCAAGCGAAAAGCTCGCTATGGTTATTCCAATAACTTTGCTAATTGTAATAATGCTGCTTTATATTAATACTAAATCTTGGACAAAAACTGGAATAGTTCTTCTTGCAATGCCGTTCTCTTTAGTTGGTGCTATTTGGTTTTTATACTTAGCAGGCTTTAATATGAGTGTTGCTGTGTGGGTTGGAATTATTGCTCTTCTTGGTGTTGATGCCGAAACTGGAGTTATAATGCTTTTATACTTAGATATAGCTTATGAGAAATTCAGAAAAAATGGAATTCTAAAATCTTTTGCAGATTTACGAGAGGCTATTTTTGAAGGTGCTGTAAAAAGAATTCGCCCCAAAATGATGACAGTACTTACAACAATGTTAGGATTATTTCCTATTATCATTGGAACTGGAATAGGTTCTGATGTAATGAAAAGAATTGCAGCCCCAATGGTAGGAGGAATTATTACAAGTTTCTTAATGGAACTAACGGTATATCCAGCCATTTACTATTTAATAAAAAGAAGAGAAATGAGAAAGGAGATTGGCAGCAAAGTTATTCTTGAATAATAAAAACAAATAATTAAATATTTTTCTAAAACAAAGGAGTTACACAATGAAACAAATAATCAAAATAACCAGCATTACTTTAACAATAATGTTTTTATCAACAATGATGTTATCTGCCCAGATGGGTAATATGATGCACAAAGAGAACAAAACTGATAACATGATGGATATTAGTAAAGTTGATGCAAATAAAGATGGAGTTGTTTATCAATGTCCTATGAAATGCGAAGAACCTACTGATAAAGAAGGTGATTGTGCAAAATGTGGAATGAAGCTATCAAAAATTTCTGTTGATAATGCAAAAACTGATATGAAGTGTGATAGTACAAAAAAGGGATGTTGCGCTGATAAAAAAGCAATGGATAACAAACATGAAAAAATGAACATGGATCATTCAAAAATGGACCATTCAAAGATGATGGGTGAACATGCACAAATGAGCAATTCTATTGTCCGCGAAGGCACAATTGACGTAGCAAGTATTGATAAAAATAATGACGGAAAAGTATTCCAAGATCCGATGGATTGGAATGTAATTTCAGATTTAGAAGGTGATTGTCCAGTATGTGGAATGACATTAAAAGAAGTTACTATTGAACAGGCTGTCTCTAACTTAAAGAAACATGGATTTGAAACTAAATAAAGAAGTTAACACAGACTAATAACTCAATGCTGTCAACTTAAGCTACGGTCATTTGGCGATGTTCTTACGCGGAATCTAATTTTTGGCTAAGATCCCCAACAAGAGCATTTGGGAATGACATAACTTAAAAGTATTTTCTTAAGTTGACAGCATTGCTTATAACTGCATCTTTATTTCAAGTTTAGTTGTTTATATTTGCAATAATATTTAGTGTTCAACAAATATATTATTGCAAAATATTTAAATAAAAATATGTGAGGTTAAACTATGTCATACTATATTTCAAAAACCATAAATGCAACGATGGATGAAGCATTTGAAAAAGTTTCAGATGCGCTGCAATTGGTCGGTTTTGGTATTGTTACTGATTTTAATGTTAGCAATGCATTTAAAAATAAATTAGAAATCGATTTTAGACCATATAGAATATTGGGTGTTTGTAATCCTCCATATGCAAAAAAAGCTTTGGATGCTGACAATAAAATTGGTGTTATGCTTCCATGCAACATGGTGCTTCAGCTTATGGATAAAGGCGTTGAAGTAACAGTTATTGATACAGTTGCATCAATGGCAGCTGTCGATGATCCAATTATTAAAGAAATTGCACAAGAAATTAAAGTAAAGTTAAATTCTGTATTAGACTCGCTTTAAACAAAATATATATTGAAATATTGATTGGTTATTTCATTTTAATTGTCAATATTACTATTATTTTTACGATACTAATTTTTTATTAACTTAATTATTTTTTTATAATATTGAACCTAATGGATAAAAATAGACTATTGAAATTTGCTTTGTATCTATCAATTATTACAATTGTGTATAATATTATTGAAGGTCTAATTTCAATTAGCTTTGGACTTGAAGACGAAACCATTGCTTTATTTGGTTTTGGTATTGATAGCTTTGTTGAAGTTATTTCTGGAATTGGTGTGTTGCACATGATTCTTAGAATGCAAAAATTTGATATAGAGCAACATGACAAATTTGAAAAAACTGCTTTGCGAATAACTGGAACCGTATTTTACATTTTAGCTTTAGGGCTTATTATGGGTTCAATAGCCAATTTAGTTTATAAAATTGAGCCAAGTACTACAATTGTTGGAATAATAATATCTTCCGTTTCCATTATAACTATGTATTTATTAATGAAAACAAAGCTAAAAGTTGGAAACGAGTTAAACTCAGATGCCATTATTGCTGATGCTAACTGCACAAAAACTTGCTTCTATCTTTCTTTCATTTTACTTGCTTCAAGTGGATTGTATGAATTTTTTGGAATTGCTTATTTTGATATAATTGGAGCATTAGGAATTTCTTATTTTGCTTATAAGGAAGGCAAAGAAGCATTTGAAAAAGCCAATAAGAACAAAATTGAATGCTGTGATAGCTGCCACTAAAATTTAGAAATACTAAAATAGAATTACTGTCAAAACAAATAAGTTTGGATATTAAACTATTACATCCAAAAGAATTATAAAAAAAATAATTAATAATATGTCCCTTTTTCATCTTTCTCCACACTACTTATCATGAAAACGTTAATTATTTTTTACAATAACTGGAGAAACAAAAATAAAAAAAATACTATCAATTATATTCGTAATAAGTATGATGAATATTTTTGCTCAAACTCATGACAGAAACATGAATTTCACTGAACTCGATACAATTTCAGTATCCGGCACAGCAATAGTTGTTGAAACAGATTCAACACATTTATTATATTTTTTAGATGAAAATGGTGATGGAATTGCTGAATATCATTTAAATTTTGGTCCTAATTGGTACACTCCTGATAGCTCTGATGCAGTAAGACCAGTAAATGGCGAAAGTATTTCTATAGTTGGTGGATTAAAAGATAGTTCCAGAATGGAAGAATCGACTATTATTGTTTATGAAATAAATGGTCTTTTTTGGAGAGACCCATTCTTTTCAAAATGGAATAATATGGGGCATCGCGACCATAAAGCAAGAATTCATCATGGACGTAGATCAAGTTATGGTTTTGGTTGGAAACACGATAAACTTGAAAATATAACTATAACTGGTACAACCTTAATTGATTCAACATTTTATATGAATCATTATTATTTAGATACCAACAATGATAGTACGCCTGATTACTTTTTGAATTTTGGTCCATTTTGGTTCCAACCAGAATCTGGAGCAGTTCGTCCTGAAAATGGTGAAATAGTTGAAATAGTTGGTGGACAAATTGAAACAAGTATGCAAGAGTTAGTGATAGTTGTTTATGAAATAAACGGATTGTTATGGCGGGATTCTGCTTCTATTGGAAACCACTTTGGTGGCGGCTGGTTAGATGGCAATATGGATAGCTCAAGAACTTTTCACTCTCCGTTTGATGATGGTGACAATATGAAATTGCATAGTGGTTGGAACAAGTCTAATGGTTCTGGACACATGGGTGGTGGTTCTCGTTTACCTGATTCTTTATTTTGTCAATTATTTGAAATTGCTCCCGAAAATATTTCTAATAGAAATGGTTTGAATGTATTTGCAAGCTATGAAATTAACATGTTCAGTTCTGATGGAATAAATATGCTAATGAATAGCAACATGATGATGGGTAAAAAGATGAGTTTGGGTAATAATGCTGATTTTAGTTTCCATTATTCGGATATGCAAATAGAAATGTACGATGGCAACGAAAGTGAAATAGTTGTAAATGCGTGGGATGATGTTACCGAAAGTTGGACAACAATTGATGCTACAGTTGATACTTATAATAATACTGTTTCATTTAGTTCGCCAGATGTAAGTAATTTAATAGTACTTTCTGCAACAAAAGTCACAAATATAAATGATAATGTAACCAACCTACCAACTGAATTTACATTATCGCAGAATTATCCTAATCCTTTTAATCCTTCAACAAAAATATTTTTTACATTAAAAAATAATTCAAATGTTACTTTAAGTATTTATAACATAGTTGGCGAAAAGGTGGCAGTTTTGGTAAACGAATATAAAAATGCAGGTTCATTTACAGTAAATTATAACGCTTCACAATTATCTTCTGGTGTTTACTTTTATGAATTAAAAGCCGATGCAAATAGATTAGTAAAAAAAATGATGCTCATTAAATAGTATCAAATGACCAAACATTGAAGATGCAGAGAATTTGGTGCATATATTTGCTTTCCTTTTGCTGAGCAATATGGAATAATTTATTGGTCTCATTAGGAGTTAAAACTAACACTTAATTTCATCTCGCTTTAGCTTCTAAAAATGTCATAATAAATATCAAACATCAAAAGATAAATTTCAAACAAATAGCAAAAACGAATACTATCTGGTGGTTCGCAACCATTTGAAATGGAAAGTGCATACTTATTTATATATTCCATTTTTAATCTTTCTGCATTTATTGAATTAGCTGATAAATATGAAGTTGGCTTGTGGAATTAGAAAACAAATAACTGTAGGTCAATAAAAAATGTAATGGATTTTATTGTAAAATGGTTCATTAAAATTCCAAATTAAATTTGATAAGCACAAATTGACTTATCTTCCTCTAAAAAATTTTGAGAAATTAAGTAATGTTCTTTTAAACTTAATTGGTTCGATATTTTCAGCAGTCTCTTAATATCCGAATTATCCCCAGTTTTTTTAACTTCTATGCCAATCGATTTATTTATTATAAAATCAATCTCTAACCCCGAACGCTTTTGAAAATAATTTATTTCTCCATATTTCTTCAAGTTTAGAAAAACAGAATTTTCCAACAAACTACCATCTGAAACATTTGATAATATGTTTAGCATACCAGTATCGCATATATATATTTTTTTTGTACCGCTAACTTCTCTATCCTTATTTTTTGTAAAAGGAGAAATAAAGTGAAAAAAGTACGAACCCTCGAGTAAATTAATATAGGAATATATTGAATCGCGACTTACTCCAGTTTGTGATGCAAGTTTCGAAATATCAAGTTTGGAACCTATTCGTTCCATTAAAAGAAATATCAATTTTTTAAGTGCATCTACTTTTCTAAAATCGGATAAAGTTAGAATATCAATCTGAAAATATGAATTAAAAATATCTTTTAAAATGAACACTTTTTGAGATATATCATTTTCAAGTACAATTTGTGGGAAACCACCATATTTTAAGTACTCTAAATAATATTTATTTATACGTTCATGCTCTATAATATTTTTGCTTTCAGCTTTTATATTAAATTCTTTTTCGAGTTCTAACTCTATTCCTTTAAATCTTAGGAATTCGTTAAATACTAATGGGTATAAATCAAATACCACTTTTCTTCCAGCAAGCGATTCGGGGAAAAGATTTTTTAGATAAAAACTACTTGACCCTGTTATTACAAATTTGATATCATAATGATCGTATAGATATTTAATTGAATTAGTCACTTGTGGTAAAAATTGAATCTCATCAATGAAGAAATAAATTTTTTCATTTTTAGATATTTTATACGATTTAAGATTTAACAAAATATTGTTAAAATCAATTTCATCGAAAATTTTTTGATCCAGAATATTTTGTAAATCAAGAAAAACTTTATTATTAGAATCAATTTTGTTGAACAACCATTTAAGTAAAGACGTTTTTCCAGTACGCCGCATTCCTGTGAGCACAAGAATTTCTTTTCTTTTTATTTGATCAAGCAATATGGGTTCTATGTCGCGTTTGATATACATGGTCAAAAAATAAAACAAACATTTAATAATGTCAAGCTCTATTCGACAAATTACTTGTATTATTGTCGAAACTTACTCGACATATTTCATAGTTTTATGGCGATTAGAATTCTATATATTTGGATATAATTTGTAAATCAGCATATTTCTATCGTGAAAACCATAAAAATTAATAGGGATTAGATATATGTGAGAAATAACAAATCAACTTAAGATTTATTTCAAGTCCAACAATTCCGGCGCCTATTATTGTAAAATGGTTCATTTGTAATTCCGCATTAATCAGCATTTATTCTATCCAATGCTTCCAAGAAATAATAATCGCCCCAAATTGTAGCTGAATCCCAATAATCTGGATTTGGATCATTTGCGTGATAAGCACAGTGGTCAATAATTCCACTTTTTGAACTTTCAGTAATTATGTAATAATTAATCAAAGAATTAAATGTATTATTAATAACATTTTCATATGTGGAACTATTTACATAACTATTTAATTCAATTAAACCGGATAGAGCTATTGTTGCAGCAGAAGCATCTTTAAAATCTCGTTCATAATTTTCTGGTAAGTTAAAATCCCAATATGGAATTGAGTCTTCGGGTAAATGAGAAATGTAATAATCTGCCATTTTCACTGCTGTGTTCAAATATTCAATATTTCCCGTTTCGCGGTAGCACATTGTAAACCCATAAATTCCCCAAGCTTGACCACGCGCCCAAGTTGAATTATCTGAATAACCTTGTGCAGTTCGCTTTCGCATTACGTCTCCCGTTTCTGGGTCGTAATGAACAACATGGAATGAACTTCCATCTTCACGAATATGATTTTGGATTGTTTTGTTTGCATGACTAACAGCCATTTTATAATAAGTGGAATCTCCGCCATTTTTTGATGCCCAAAACAACAATTCTAGATTCATCATATTATCAATTATTACTTGAAACTCGCCATTCCACGATTGAATGCAACCCACATTTTCATTAAATCTTGTTGATAGTGATTTTGCAGCTTGAAGAATTACATTTTTATAGCTTTCATTTCCGGTTATTTTGTAACCAAGCCCATAACTATTGAAAATCATAAACCCCACATCATGATGGGAAGTTGTGTATTGTTCCTCGAATAATCCTTGAGTAAACTGCTCAGCCATGTTTTTCAATTGAGCATTTCCTGATAATTTATAACCATACCATAAACAGCCTGGATAAAATCCACTTGTCCATGATGTGGAAGTTGTTAAAACCCATTTTTTAGTTGAATTAGTGAATATTGGATATTGATTTTCTGGTACATCAAAAGAGGATAACAAAAGCTTCTTAATTGCAAGTGCTTTAGCTATTTCAATATCCTGAGGTTGTGGTTCAGACGGTGAACTGCAACTAATAATAATTATGAGAAAATTAATAACTAAAATCTTTATTGAATTGTTCAACAAATCACTTTTCATAAAACAGCCAAAGTTCGTCAAGTAAATGCTAACTTTCATATTTGGGATTAATTTAATTTTAATTGCTTTTTGATACTAAAATGTGGTTATTATTTCAGCCAGTTTTTGCGATTGCTTTCGTCTATCATAATTTTCAATAACAAAATTGCGACCTTTAATACCAATTTCTTTCAAATCATTTTGATAGAGTAACTCAATTCCTTTAACTAACGCTTCAACATTATTTGGTTCAACTAAAATTCCAGCGCCGCATTTTTTGAATATATCTGAAACTTCTGCATCCTCAATGTTAGAAAGCAAAACTGGCACACCAGAGGCCCAACTTTCGAAACATTTAACTGGAATATTTCCACCAGTATCATTTTTAATGCATTTTCTTGGAATAACGCTAATATCCGAAGCTGCAACCAACTTTGCTACTTCTTCCATTGGTAATGATTTTATTGAAGTAAAAGTTATTTTGTCTTTAATTTTTTTAATTAAACTTTCGAGATTATCGCCAGAGCCGATTGAAACAAAATGAAATTTTCCAGAAGCCAATTTTTTATGTGTTAAAAATTCGCCAAGAATTTCAATATCGTTCATTCCATGGTTATATGAACCAAAATAGATAATTACTTGCTTTTCGGCTGGAATATTGTATTTTTTGCGAATTTCGGCACTTTCTCCTGTATCGATTGGACAGAATATTTCAGTATCGGCGCCATTAAATATTATTTCACATTTTTCGCTTTTATCAATTTTACTTAAAATGTTTTGCTTATCACCATTTGCGGTTACAATAATTTTATGGGAATTTTTGAGCAAATATTTTTCAATTTTTGATAAACCTTTTATGTAATATTCATTTGTCAAAATTCCAAGTTCAACGCCAATATCTGGCCAAACATCACGAATATCAAAAATGAACTTCGCTTTTTTGATTTTTGAATAAATTAATGCCGCGAGTGAAGTAAATATTGGTGGCGAAGACGAAATAACAACATCTGGTTTGAAGCTATTAAAAAGTATATAAATTAGCGAAAACTTGAAATATGAAATGTATGATAGAAGTCTGCCAATTAATGAATGTGAGCCAACGAACCATATTGGAAGATAAATTATGTTATCAGTTTCATTTTTTATAACTATTTTTCCTTTAAATCCATCAAAAATTTTCCCGAGAGGATAACTTGGTTTTGGCGATATTACCAAAACTTCGTGACCAGCATTTCGCAAAGATTTTACAAAATAATCAGCTCTAACAGAAGCTGCTCCAGTCTCGGGCTTAAAAAAATGTGAATAATATAGGATTTTCATAATTTATTTTCGATTAACTTCTTTAGCTCCATTTTGCTTGGAAGTACTGTTTGGTATTTACTAGCAAATATCTGTTCATTATTTTCAGGTAAAGTTATTTATACTAAAGAATTATTTTTCTTTTTACACAAAATTATACCAATAGTTTTGTTTTCGTTTGGTAATTTGACTTTTCTATCATAATAATTGACATACATTTGCATTTGACCAAGATCTTGGTGCGTTATTTCTCCAATTTTTAGGTCAATAAGTATAAAGCATTGTAAAATACGATTATAAAAAACTAAATCTACTTTAAAATGTTTATCATCAAAACTAAATCTTACTTGCCTACCAATAAAAGCATATCCTTTTCCCAATTCAAGTAAAAAATGCTCCAATTTATCTATAATTTTGGTCTCACGTTCGCTTTCTGAATAATTTTTATTCTCAGGCAAACCAATAAATTCTAAAATATACGGGTCTTTCAGGGTATCCCTTGCTTTTTCAATTACTTGACCTCTTTTTGATAATTCTTTTACAGCTTTTTTATCTCTACTTAAAACCAATCTTTCGTATAATGCACTATCAAATTGTCTCTGTAATTCTCGCAAACTCCAATTATTTGGGAATGCTTCAATTTCATAAAAATTTCTTTCTGCTTTATCTTCAATACGCATTAAGTTTAGATAATGAGACCAACTTAATTTGAATTCCGCAGACACTGTCTGCGTTTTTGCAAAGACTAAGTAAAACTGTCGCATTTGTTCAAGATTTCTCTGCGAAAAACCTCTTCCAAACTCTTGCAATAATCTTTCTGAAAGGTCTTTCAATAAATGCTTGCCATATTCCGCACGTTTTAATCCATGTTGTTCCTCTTCAACAATCATTTTACCTATATGAAAATAGGACGAAACCATTGTTTGATTAACAGATATAACAACATTAGCACGTGCTTGTTTTAATACTTCAGCAACTTTATCGTAAAGATTAATTTTAATTTTTTGTTTAAGCTTACCCATTTAATCACTTCACTATAAAATATCTAAACTGCAACACTTAAAATGTTTACAAGAACCATTGCAAACTGAAGCTGCTCCAGTCTCGGGATTAAAAAAATGTGAATAATACAGGATTTTCATTTAGTCTCAATAATTGTATTGATTTTTAAAATTAACTCTGAAATAATCAAATTATACTCGCTATCTCTTAATTTCTTTACAGCCTTACTATTGTCAAATAATTTATCTTGCAATTCTAATGTGGAAAGAAGGTTCTTCGTAATTTCTTCAGGCGAATGTTCTGTATAAAGAGCAGAATTTCCAAAATATGCTTTAAGAGCATCAGAATTCGTAATAACCATTGGAGTTTGTACCCCAAGAGCTTCGTAAGCACCCGATTGCAAACAGTCATCTTCAGTTGTTAATGCTAAAATTGATGAAGCATTTGCAATTAAATTGTAATATTCTTCAAATGAAAGATAATCTGTAAAGATTAAATTAGATGGTTTATTTTGGAGGATTGACAAATTTGCCGGAATTTTTCCTGTCCAATATAATTTTATATTATCTGGTAATTTATTAGCAACTTCAAATATTTCATCAAATGGTTCGTCCACAGCAAAAGAACTAACATAAACAAAGTATTTTTCTCTATTAATATTTTTATTTATCTCTATTTCTGGAATCTTATCTGGAATTATAAGATAATTATCATGCAATTCTTTTATATCCTTTTCCATACCAATATTTGATACAATACTAATATTTACTAGCTTGAACGTTGCTTTTTTTATTGGCCAAAACACATAATAAAACAATCCTTTTGCCTTTCTTCGAAGTGCCTTTGTGTGACAGTCTGCAATAATCACAGTTTTCCCAAAAGTAAACAACTTGTACAAAGCAACTATATTTAACAGCATAAAAGAGAGTTGGATAAATACTACTTTAGGTCTAATCCTAATTAGTTTCCAAATTGTCCAAAATGTGCTAAAACTATGTCTAATAATTGCATTCTTATTATTAAAATACTCTAAAATAGGAATATTAAGAACTTTTGACATATTTCTTGAGCGAGCTGCAAAGTGCCAAGTTATCCAAATTACCTTATCATTTTTTATTTTATTCATTTATCAACTTAATTTTAATTTTTGACAAAATATGTTTTGATTTTGTATTGTACAAAATCCTAATTTTTTTCGAATTTAATGGATTGTCGTAACTCGTATAAATTTTAAAATCAACAATTTCAATTTTGAATGGTTCAATAGAATCTATCAAAAATTCAAATTTACTATTTCCACAAATTAAATAATGTTTTTTATTTATCTCTTCAAAGGTAACAAATTCAGATAAAATAAAACTTTGTTCGATGGTGGATAAATTGTCACTTTTAATATTGTCCAAAATAATTAATTCTAAATCGTTAATTTCAATACTTCTTGAATGAATAGCTCCACCAATATTTTTAAATCCTTTAAACGATGCTTCCAAAATTACCGAATTTTCATCATTTCTATAATTATATTTGGTTTTTTCAGGTAAAAAAGCCCATCTAAAAAAGCCCCAAAGCTTCGATTGATCTTCTCCATTAACCGAAACAGTATTGTGCGAACTTGCTCTTTTTAATTCTAAGTTTGCAAGAAGATTTGAATATCTTTTAGTTCCAGGATCAACAAATATAGGAATACCGTTGTAGGAGAAATTTATACTTAGAATGTCAGAATGTCCATGACCAGGATTTTGTTTCATCCCTATATTACCAACATTAAAATTAATTTTGACTTGTTTTTACTTACAATAATATACTCATCTCTAATCTCAAAAATTTCTTCTTTTTCTTTCTTCACAAACTGGAAATTTTCTCTGAGCGAGATTAAATTTTGCAAATCTTCAGTTAAATTGTTATGAAAAAAATTATAACAATTGTCGCCAATAAGTGGCAAAGTATTTTTATTTAATAAAAATACCTCCATAATTGAATACGCTTTTTTAATCTTTTGTAATAATTTGTGTGGAATTTTATTTTGATTATAGTTAATTAAAGCAAAATAGACTCCAAGTTGCAAAACTTGAATATGATAATGGGTACTAAGTTCAAAATGCAAACCACTTTCAAGAAATTCATCTTCAAATTCATCACTAAAATATTTTGAGTATTCTTCTGTTTTTGAATCTTCAAACAAGAAGTTAATAAGCCAAACTGCAAAATATTGAAATATTACATGATTTCCGGGAATGTGGTGCTCAATGTTTTTAACAATAAATTCTATATTTTGATAAATAGAAATAAATATATTCTTCAGGCTTGATTCCTTAATAGAATTAATATCTTTGAGACTTGTTAATATCTTGATCCAATTAATCAATCGAATAGAGCAGTTAAAACCCATCCAAGAATATCCTTTTTGAGGAGGATGTTTTTCAATCCAAGAACAAATAACTTTTAATTTTTGACTATCCGAAAATTTAAGAACGTCCATAATTTCTTTAAATTTATACATCCTTTGAAGGTTATAAATAAATTCAATGTCATCATGTGTTGTTCCCCACAGATTTTCAAGAATTCGAGTATCGTCAGTTTTTATGAAATTCTCTAAATTACGTTGTACAAATGAATGATAGTGATGTTGAAAATTATTTTCAAAAATTCCAAAATCCCAATAAGCATTTAGACTTTTTTCGTCTTTTAACTTGCTTAAATTTTTAATGAAGGTTTTACAAAGGTTTATTGAATAATGATTATTTTCAATTTGCTTAAATGTTAGTAGCTTGATTGGTAAATATTTTTTAAGAATTTTCTCTTTAACCAAAAATAAATTTTGTTTTAAAGGAATGCGAGTTATTGTATCATAATATAATTTAACTTTAAGTATCATTTCTTTACAAACTTATTTTGTGGATAAAAAACAAATTGTCTCATATAAAAATATGATTTTAAAAAATATTTTTTATCAAATGTAAATATTCCAGTAGCAAAATAAATTGGAATTCGCATAAATAATCCAGAATAATGAAGAATTAAGAACAAAAACAATTTAATTGAACTAAAATGCTTTTGGGCAAATTGTATTTTACCACGATGTTGATTTTTAAAATGAAACCAATTTATTTTATTTGTTGAGACCCCACCAATATGAATTAATTTTAAACTTGGATAATAAAGGACTTTTCCCCCATCATTTTTAAATCTTTTACAAAGGTCTGTTTCCTCAGCGTAAAAATAAAATTGTGTATCAAAACCACCCATTTTATTTATTATATCTGCACTTCCAAAAATAAATGCTCCTAAAACAACATCGACGCTAATAGGATTTTTATATTCCTTATAATTCTTCCAGTATTTATTGAAATTCTTATTATTCTTAAAAATGGAATTTAGAAAAAAACTCTCCGAAAATGTATTAATGATACTTGGAAAATCAACGATTGAATGTTGAAGTGTTAAATCAGAATTAAGTAGCTTAACACCAATTAAACTCTTTTCTTTTGATGAATCAGCAAATTGGACTAATTTATAAAAAATATCCTCAATAAGTTCGGTATCATTATTTAGAAATAAAATATAGCGTCCTTTA
>JAHISP010000023.1 GCA_018818165.1 Bacteroidota bacterium
AGAAATTTATTTCTTCAAATAATGGTACTAGAGATAAAGATTTTTTCTTTTTTAGATTGGCTAATTATTATGCCTAGCACATCAAAATAATATGTAGCCGATAATTCATTACAATGTAGATTAGAGTTTCTGCAAATTAATTATTTATCTCTTTGTCATTTCTCACAATTCGATTCTGCTTTGCGAACCTCACCAATGCAGTAAACTTCAGCTTTTGCCATTCCGTGATGTTTACACGAAATCAACTTTATGGCAGAGCTCTCGAATCAGCGATTCGAGCTACAATGTAGTGCGATTCGCCGAATCGCAAAGCCGATACTTACAAACTTGTAAACCTGTATGAGAATCGGCTAAATTACAACAATGTTCTTAAAAAGTTCAGGTGTCCAAATACTGATAACTGGAAAAGCATTTGGGAATGACATACTATAAAAATATTCTCCTTAGTTAACAGCATTGCATCACGGGACAGATTTACACGAAATCCACTTTTTGGCAGAGCTCTCGAATCAGCGATTCGAGCTAAAATGTAGTGCGATTCGCCGAATCGCAAAGCCGATACTTACAAACTTGTAAAACTGTATAAGAATCGGTTAAATTACAACAATGTTCTTAAAAAATTGAGGTGTCCAAATACTGATAACTGGAAAAGTATTTGGGAATGACATGCAAAAAAAAATACTCTCCAAAGTTAACAGCAGATTTACACGAAATCCACTTTTTGGCAGAGCTCTCGAATCAGCGATTCGAGCTAAAATGTAGTGCGATTCGCCGAATCGCAAAGCCCCGATACTTACAAACTTGTAAAACTGTATGAGAAATAGGCTAAATTACAACAATGTTCTTAAAAAGTTGAGGTGTCCCAATACTGATAACTGGAAAAGCATTTGGGAATGACGTACTATCAAAATATTCTCCTTAGTTAACAGCATTGCATCACGGGACAGATTTACACGAAATTCACTTTTTGGCAGAGCTCTCGAATCAGCGATTCGAGCTACAATGTAGTGCGATTCGCCGAATCGCAAAGCCGATACTACAAACTTGTAAAACTGTATAAGAAATAGGCTAAATTACAACAATGTTCTTAAAAAGTTGAGGTGTCCAAATACTGATAACTGGAAAAGCATTTGGGAATGACGTACTATCAAAATATTCTCCTTAGTTAACAGCAGATTTACACGAAATCCACTTTATGGCAGAGCTCTCGAATCAGCGATTCGAGCTACAATGTAGTGCAATTCGCCGAATCGCAAAGCCGATACTTACAAACTTGTAAACCTGTATGAGAAATAGGCTAAATTACAACAATGTTCTTAAATAGTTCAGGTGTCCAAATACTGAAAACTGGAAAAGTATTTGGGAATGAAATGCAAAAAAATACTCTCCAAAGTTAACAGCATTGGACGGCTGATGTACGAGTTCGAAATTACAGATTCATTATTTTAAGATGCACTATTTATATCCGTGATAAATACTCAGAAACTTTTGCTATTAAAAGAATTGTAATAATAACAACTGGATATAATGAATACTTTATTATCTTTAGTTTAAGATCACGATGATAAACATAATCCTTACTACTAACTTTTGTTACTTTAGCTCTGTAGTCCCCTTTTTTAATATCCCAACCTGGTGTTGGCGGAATATTACTGATATTGAGTTTTCTATTTAAATGAATAAGAGGTTTTTGTTCATCTGCTAAATTAAATGAATAATTTGAAGTCCACCATGCTGATGGGATTTGAATCTTCATATTATTTATTTTTTCTCTTTGGTGCTGGTCTTTATTTATTAGTGGAAAAATATTCATAACATTGCCCCTAATTCTATAAAAGGAGCAACTTTAATAATTACTCCTTTTTAGAATATTTTAAATTATTTAATAAGTATCATTTTCATTGTTTTTACAAAGTTTGGAGTTTCCAACTTGTATATATAAAATCCACTTGATAATTTTGATGCATTGAAATCAACATTATGAATTCCAGATTCCATATTTTTATTCACTAATTCGGCTACTTTTTGTCCAATTACATTGTAAACTGATACATTTACTTTGCCAGCTTCTGCTAAAGAAAAGCTAATTTTTGTACTTGGATTAAAAGGATTTGGACTATTTTGAAACAATTCTGTTTTCGCCAAACTTTCACTCACAGTTACAATATCAGAATATTCATAGCCACCATTAAAATCTATTTGTTTTAATCTATAGCTTCGACTCCGCTCAGCTACCACTGGGTCAACAAATGAATACTCTTTTGGAGAATTACTGTTTCCATGTCCTTCCACAAATCCAACTTTTTCCCATAAACTCTTGTCATTCTGAACTTGGTTCAGAATCTGACTTTCAATTTCAAATCCATAATTATTTACTTCTGTTGCTGTTGCCCAATTCAAAACTACTCCAGTTTTTGTCGTGTTTGCTGTGAATGAGGTTAATTGGACAGGGAGAGGAGCTAAATCGGTAGTTGCTGCTGGTCTAGTAATAGTCCATTCAGAAGCAGTCCAAATAGTATTAGCAGAAGTTACAGAACTATTTCTTTTTGATGCACCATCTAAGTATTCCCAAGGTTCACCGGTTCCATCAACTCCAATTTCACCATAAATATCAAGAAGTGTTCCAGTCACAGAATTTCCACCAACATATAATGCATAGGTATCATTACCATTTCCATTAATAAACCCACTTACAAGATTTGGGCTGAAACCATATGCATCACTAAAATACAATTGATTATATGCAACCACATAATATCCATCTATGGCAATAACCCCAGATAATTTAATATCACTAGAAGTTGCATTATTATTTGAATATCGAGCCAAATACCAGTCAACAACATCAAAATCTATTTCTGCTCCAGATAAATTATGAATTTCGACAAATCTTGCTTGATAAATATCATTTGGATCTGCTACTTGGCTTATTAATAACGTCTGCCCAAACACAACCGATATAAAACCAAAAAGAAGTAAAAATAGTAGAGTTATTTTTTTCATAACACCCTCCATTTATTGTTTAAAGAAAGATATATTTTATTCACTGTAAATTAAAAATTATCATTATAAGTTTATGTTAAGTTTCTGTTAAATCAGTGAGCATTATATTTTTGGAAATAAATATCAAAAACCCAAAAGAAAATATAAAAATATATAATAATATTCCAATAATTTATTAAAACTTTGTTATTTAATTTGGATTTTATTTAATATTAAATAGTCATTGCGAGGAGTTTTATCCCGAAGCAATCTTTCAGTTAGATAAAATTTATTGTAGGTTAAATTGAAATAAAACGCTTAATCATATAACTTTTGGTAAAATTATACAAGTCTAACGCCTGTGTTAATAATTTCTTTTACAAGCGGATCATTCTTATTAAATAGACTTGTATTAAATGGTAACACTTCTAAGTCGGAACTAATAGAAATGGTTATTTTACGAATTTTATTTCTATCGTGAAATCGAATTCCTTCAAATTCATCAGAAACTAAAGCAATATCAATATCACTCCATTCATTAGCAGTGCTGTCAACTTAAGCTTTGGTCATTCCGAGATGTTCTTTCGCGGAATCTAATTTTTGGCTAAGATTCCCAACAAGAGCATTTGGGAATGACATAGCTTAAAAGTATTTTCTTAAGTTGACAGCATTGCATTCATTAGCCTCACCCCTTGCATAGCTAACAAATATTTATCTTCTATTTCAAAACTGTCATTTTCTTTGTCTGTGAAAATTTACCATAATTTAAAGAGTAAAAGTAAATTCCAGTACCAAGTTTTGAAGCATCAAACACAACGCTATAATTTCCAGCAGATTGGACTTTGTTGACAAGAGTTGCTATTTCCATTCCAAGAATGTTATACACTTTTAGTGTAACTAAGCCACTTGTTTGAACAGATGGAATTGAGTATTTAATTGTTGTACTCGGATTAAACGGGTTTGGATAATTCTGATTCAATGAGAATTTTGTTGGAATACTTTTTTTATCTTTAACACTCACAAGAATTGAAGCTTCGTTAGAATATCCACTTTCATTTCCACTAATATCAACAGCAGAAATTTTGTAATACACACGATAATCCACAATTGTTTCATCATTAAATGAATTTGTAGTACTAGTTGCTAAAAGTGTGTATTGACTTGGAGTAAAATTCTGAATAGCACCTTTATAAATTGAATAATGTGATAAATCCATTTCTGTGTTTAAATCCCAAGTTAATTCAATGCTATCATCCTTCCTTGTGGCAACCAAATTAGTAGGAACTGTTGGAGAAGTTGTATCAATTTGAGTAGTTTCATTTGCAACAAACAATGCAATAGAATTTGGAATTATTGATTCGCCAGTTAGCGATGTTAAATTTGAAACTCTGACATTATAAAATGTGTCAATAAAACTTTCGGAAAACGAAAGCGATACTTTCTTTGTATCTCCACCAAAATTTGTAATAACTGATGTAGGATTTCCGAGTATATCAATTTGGTAGTTGGATGCTCTTTCCGCATCTGATGAATTTAGCTCTTTTGAAAATGAAAGGACTAAACTATTTCCTACCTGTTCAGCACTTTCAACTATTAGTTTATCCGAGTTGTAAACCCTATCCGCAAATTCAGGATGATCTACAAACGGATTATAATTTTTTTGGAATTTATAAATAACTCTATTTCTATTTCGCTCAAAAGCACTAACTGGGTCAATTCTGTTCCATTCCAACAAAGTAGATTTTTTGCCAAAATTAGAACCAGAAGATGGAGTATAATCAACTAATTCTAAATCATAAGTATTGCTATCTTCATATCTTACAGTCATATAAAGCATCATTCTTGCAATATCGCCTTTAATATCATCACGCGGTTCCCACGAATCGCTATCATAATGGTTATCCAAAGTTGCAACCGAAGTACCACCATAATCAAAATCCTTATTTCCACGAGTTGCGTTTGTGTTTATATCCGATGGTCGCAAATGATGAACATCTGTGTAAGCAGTATCTCCGCTGTTTGGAAAGCCATGTGAATTTGCCCAAACGTGTTCCCTATTCCAACCAGTATTGTTATTATATTCTTGTGCCGCATTAACAGAATAATTTGTGTATAAAAGCAATACATTTGCCGAATTATTTGGGTCGCGGTCAGTTTGTTTCAAAATATCCCAAACGTCTGTTGAACTTGAAGTATATGGAAATCTAATATGACTTCTAACTTTGCTATGTAAAATGGCTTTTAAAGCTGTTCCGTTTAACCCATCAGTTCCAGAATAATAGTCGCTTTGTGCAAAAATATTTATGGAAAGTAATAGAAGACTAATTAATATTGTTAATTTTTGAAATTTCATTAAATTCACTTTTTTATTTAAAAACAAGACTGCAAAGATAGAAAGGAATACTTTTAATTCATATTATAATTTAGAAGTTAAACCTTGGAGATTTTGTCATTGACACCCCTTTGGGAGCCAATGCTGTCAATTTAAGAAAATACTTTTAAGTTATGTCATTCCCAAATGCTCTTGTTGGGAATCTTAGCCAAAAATTAGATTCCGCGTAAGCCTGTCCCGTGATGTATTTACACGGGAAACATCACGGAATGACGACAGCTTAAGTTGACAACATTGCTTTGGTAGAAAACCTCGGGGGTTTATGGCTAACTAATTTCAATTTCACAAAAAGAGCTACTTATTTCATCAACAATAGTTTTTTAACTTCAAAAAATGTTTCGCTAGTTTTTAAGGAGGTGGCATTAAGTTTTGCGAAATAAATTCCACTAGTTAATCCAGTTGCATTCCAAGTTACTGAATATTTACCACCATTTTGATTTGAATTAACTAATTCATCAATTTTTTGACCTAATGCATTATAAATTTCAATTTTAACTTTTGAGTTTTCTGGAATATTGTAACTTACTGTTGTACTTGGATTAAAGGGATTTGGATAATTCTGTTCAAGATTATATTCTGATAATAACACTTTATTTTCGTCAACATCCGTTTTTATTTCGCTAATTGACATTTTTTGATAACCAGGCACAGAATAAATGTCACCTCCAACTTTTGTTAAATCAAGCACAATTGAAGGAGTTATTTCCTGAACAATCCATCTTTCTGGAGCAATCCACACAGTATCTGGGATGGTTAATAATGGAATAGGAACTGTTGGAAACGGATAAACAGTAAGTAAATAGCTTAATTGAAAAGAAATAACAAATTTTTTGCAAACGAACTCGCCAATTTCGGAAGTGATTGTTTCGTCACTTTCTTGCTTTCCATAAAATTCAATTCTAATTGGAAACTGTGTTGAATCGAAAGTAATTGTGGTATCTTTTTGAAATAGAGTGTATTGCCGTTTAACACCATCCGAAAATTGATAAATTGGATACCAACCTTCAATTTCATTCATATACTTAATAAATTCTGGATCACTAATAATATTTGTATCAATTTTGCCAAGAAATGATAAATGTTTTGATATAACACTACTTTCAATATTTACAAAAAGTGAATCAAAATATGGGAGATAATTAATAGTATTTATTGTCCCGGATTTTGACACAGCCAAATTTGACATTTTGCCATAAAACGAATCTTCAACTACAAAAGAATCAATCCTAACAGTCGTAAAAGAAGTCATCGGCTTATTTACAGAATCCAATGGCGTAATTTCATAATACCATTTATAACCAGTTTGCTGTGGAAAATAATTATCAGCAACTTGCGAAAATGATGTACTAAGCAATAAAAATAGAAATAGAAGTATTTTGTTGTTCATAACTTGCCATAAATTATTTAATAAATAACATTTTTTTACTTTATTCGTAGTTACCAGTATTTAAACCAAATCTCCTGCTCTAAATAAAACCATTATTTAGAGCAAGAATTAAGAACAAGAATTATTTTATCAACAACAATTTTTTAACTTGTGAAAACACTTCGTTGTTTTTTAAGGATGTTGCTGTAAATCTTGCAAAGTATGTTCCACTACTAAATCCAGTTGCATTCCATGTTACCGAATGCTTACCAGTATTCTGATTTCCACTAAATAATTCAACAACTTTTTGACCCAATGTATTATAAATTACAACAGAAACCTTGCTATTATTAGGTACAGTGTAACTTAAAGTTGTAGTTGGGTTAAAAGGATTAGGATGATTTTGTTCCAATGCATATTTATAAGTTTTATCAAATAATAAACTTATTACCTCAGAATATTCAAAACTACCATCTGTATCAATTTGCTTTAATCTGTATTTAAGATTTCCGCCTTCTGCCTTAGTATCGACATAGCTGTAGTATTTTACAGAATTGCTATTCCCATGTCCTTCAACAAAGCCGCATTTCGACCAACTCATTGCCCCATTGGTGGTTGAGCTTGTCGAAACCTCAATTTCAAAGCCGTAATTATTTACTTCTGTAGCAGTTGTCCAATTTAGAATAACACTATTGTCTTTTTGGTTTGATGTAAAGGAAGTTAATTCTACTGGAAGAGGAGCTAAAATATCAGTTTCCCACAATCCTCGTCCATATGTTCCAGCTCTTAACTTATCTGCACCGCTACTGTTATAAAATATTTCAAGTTCAGTAACAACTACTTTAGGTAATCCTGTATTATACTCAACCCAATCACTTGAACCATCCTTAGCATAAACACCAAGATCGGTTCCAGCAAAAAGAATATTTTTTGATGTTACACTATTATCATGCGTAACACACATTATTGGAATATTTGGTAAGCCTGTGCTAACACTAGCCCAACTGGTACCACCATCTGTAGATTCGTAAACTTTTTGTCCATCAACATAACCTCCATAAGTTATCCATACTGTATTTGGGTCTGTTGGATGAACAGCAATATATGTAACACTTGTTGATGTTGAAGGAAGTGTAATTGAAGTCCAATTAGTTGCTCCTCCATCGGTTGTTTTCCACATGTGGGTTTTATCTGCTGCATACATCACTAATGAATTTGATGGAGCAATTGCTAAAGACCTTAATTTATCACCAGAGCTTAAAGATTGAGAAATAGTTGTCCAATTATTACCTCTATCAGTTGTTTTATAAACATATTCATAACCAGCATAAAGTGTTGAACTACTATTTGGGTCAATAATATATGGTGTAACCCATGCTCCTGTTGGCTGTCCGCCAGGTATATTTGCTGAGATATCAACTTCAGTAGTCCAATTAGTAAATCCATTAACACTTCTTGTTATTTGACCCTCTACATAGGTTGCGTACATATAATTGCTATTGGAGTAATCAACAATACACTCCATTCCATCGCCACCTTTAACATCACTCCAAGAACCGCTAAAGAGTTTTGAACCATTATCCTGTAACCCAGTTAAAACAGTAGTACTACTAGTTTGAGAAACACCAATTCTATAGAGTTGACTAATTACTAATCCATTTGATAAATCTGTCCAGGAAGTTCCACCATTCATTGTTTTGTAGATACCACCATCGTTGCCTTCAAATAATGCTCCTGAAACCGGTTGATATTCTAAAGCATGTTTATCAGCATGAACAACTGGAGCAGCACTTTTGTTGTACGTTGTACTGGAAGTCCACATATTATTTATAACCCAATTGGTTCCACCATCTGTAGTTTTCCAAGTGTTTACTCCACCAATGTATACTGTATTGGCAACGCTAGGAGAAGCAGCAATGCATAGGTCATATTTTCCTTGTCCACCATCAACTGAACCGTCACTGTAATAACCTAACAGAAAATTTCCACTAATAGTCCCATTGAATACTTGAACAAAATTATCCCCACTATCGGTTGATTTATAAATACCATATAGTGTACTACCAGCAGCAACAATGGCATACACATAAGTTGGATCAGCAGCAGTTACAGCAAGTTCTATTCTTCCGGAACCTATTGGCCCCATAAATTCGTAATTGATATTTGAAAATCCACTTGCAGCAGTTCCAGCCCATGTGCTTCCGCCATCAGTAGTTCTATATATATAAGTGTTAACATTTGAATAAATGCTAACTGTAGATGCATAGATTGTATTATCATCTCCAGGTTTAAATTCCATATCAATTACATAGCTATAAGAAATATTAGCCACTTTAGACCAGCTGATACCACTATCTATTGATTTATAAATACCATCAAGATAAATGGAAGCATATAAAGTTGTGTTATTTGATGCTAATAACAATCTCCCCATTTTTGCATTTGATGTAGCAGCAATTGATAACCCCGTTGCAACCCATGTTATTCCGTCATCAGTAGATTTATAAACACCTTGACTAACATTATCGGCACCTTGTCCACCACTTAATGACCACATGCTCCCACCATCTCTATCACCAGTCATAATGTAAATTGTATTAGATATTGTATAGTCACTAGGAATAGCAATATCACTAACTCCAAGAACAGACATATTATTATTAAGAATAGTCCAATTACTTCCACCATCTGTAGTTTTCCATATTCCACCTGAAGGGCTACCAACCCAAAAAGTATTTACATCTGTTGGGTGAAAAGCAATACAATTAATTCTACCAATACCAGCATAACCACCTGTTGAACTGTTTGTGCCAAGATTAGTCCAACTTTCATTTAAACTTGTTTCTTTTTTTAATGATTTATTTAGTTTATATTTTTTATACTCAGCTATAGAATTAGTTTTAGGAAATTCACCTGTTTGTGTGTTAATTCTATTTTCCCATAACCACTCTTCCCTCTTGAATATTTTCCAATTTGGAGCTTTACTCTTAACTCCATTTTTATAAGTATATCCGTGAACTATTTCTTGTTCTTTTTCAAATTCATTAAACTCCTTTTGAATTTCAAAAAAAGTCATGTTTGAACTAGGTGATGACTTTTGGAGCGAAGCCTGTGCGAATATAACCGATGAAAATATTAAAACAAGTATTGCTATTTTTTTCATTCCTACCTCATAGTTAGTAAATTATTATTATTGAAATATTTTAACTAAATATAATAAAAACATCCTTAAAGTATACCTTATCTTTTTTTTGAAAGCAAATAATCTTAAATAACAAAAAACACCTCTTTTCTAAGTAAGCATAATTTGGTAATTTTATACTGTATAATAATAAAA
>JAHISP010000024.1 GCA_018818165.1 Bacteroidota bacterium
ATTTAAAACGAAGATGGCTTAAAACAGATTTATTGCCTTATGAAATAGTTGATATTCAGTTGCCAAAAGATGGGGAAGTGATAAAAATTGGAACAAGTGCAACACGCGAACCATTTTGCTTTGTGGATGAAAATCAAAAAATTAGTGGACACGATGGCGAGTTTGCATTAAGAATTGCCGCCGAATTAAAGCGTCCAATCCAATTTGTTGATATGAAGTTCTCAGCATTAATTCCCGCACTTCAATCTGGAAAAGTTGATATGATTGTTGCTGGAATGACTGCGACCGAAGAAAGAGCAAAATCTATTAACTTTTCAACATCTTATTTTAAAAATTCGCAGGTAATGATTGTTAAAAGATCATTTGATGAACAAAACATTGGAAATAAAAATGAAAAAATTAAATCAATTGATGAATTAAAAGACAAGCAAATTGGTGTACTTCTTGGTTCTGTTCATGATACTTATGCAATCAAAAATTTCCCCAATGCGAAGATAATGCAGTATAAAAATCCATCTGAATTGATTTTAGCGGTAAAATCTGGAAAAGTTGATGCAGCAATGTACACAAGTGAGACTCTTTATGAAATTTTAAGAATTGAAAAGGATATGCAGATTTTAGGCGATACTTTGTTTTCTGTTCCAATAGCAATGGGTTTTAATCAAAAAAATGATGAATTAAAAGAAAAATTCAATCAATTTTTGCAAAGCGTAAAGGAAAACGGAATATTTGACGATATGGTAAAACGTTGGATTACAGAGGGCAAAGATGAAATGCCAAAAATTAATAATTTGAAGCAAAATGGAGTTTTAATAATTGGAACTGTCAGCGATAAAGGTCTGCCATTTACAATTGTAAAAGATAATAAATTAATTGGATTTGACATTGAATTAGCCGAAAGATTTGCTGCATCTTTAGGCAAAGAAGTTAAATATTCTGACATGGAATTTGGAAGTTTGATTGTTGCTGCCGCCACAAATAAAATTGATATGATTACAAGCACTTTAATGATAACAAAAGAACGTGCAAAACAAATAGATTTTTCAGATGCTTATATGCAGCTCGGTGCAAGTATGTTCATCCTTAAAAATAGAGCGGATGGTTCAGAATTCACTAAAGAATCAAGTTCGGAATTATCTTTCTTACAAGGAGTTATTCAGAGTTTTAAAAGCAATATTATTCAAGAAAATCGTTATTTGTTAATTTTGGATGGACTTCAAACAACAGCAATAATTTCAGTTTTGGCAACAATTTTTGGAACTTTACTTGGTGGATTGGTTTGTTTTATGCGTATGTCGCGCCGAAAAATTCTGTTGGTAACCGCAAAAGTATTTATTTCTGTTTTGAGAGGCACACCAGTATTAGTTGTTTTGATGATAATATTTTATGTGGTTTTTGCTTCTGTTGATATTGATCCAGTTTTTGTTGCGGTAATTGCTTTTGGATTAAACTTTGCAGCTTATGTTTCAGAAATGTTTAGAACAGGTATTGAAGGTGTTGATAGGGGACAGACAGAAGCAGGAATTGCTATTGGTTTTTCAAAAGTAAAGACATTTATTTATATAGTTTTACCACAAGCAACACGGCGTATATTGCCCGTTTATAAAGGCGAAATGATTTCACTTGTTAAAATGACATCTATTGTTGGATATATTGCAGTTCAAGATTTAACCAAAGCAAGCGATATTATTAGAAGTCGCACATTTGATGCTTTTTTTCCACTAATCATGGTAGCAGTTTTGTATTTTCTTATTTCGTGGTTGCTTATGGTTTCAATTGGATATATTGAACGCATTACAAATCCAAAATTGAAAAGAATAGAGGTTAACAATGATTAGAGTTGAGCATTTAGAGAAAAAATTTGGAAACCTAACGGTTCTTAAAGATATAAATGTTGAGATTCATAAAGGGGAAGTAATTTCAATTATTGGTCCTTCGGGTACAGGCAAAAGTACGTTTTTAAGATGCTTAAATTTATTGGAACAACCAACAGGTGGAAAAATATTTATTGATGAAATTGACATACTTGACAAGAATACAGATGTTCCTAAAATGCGTCAGAAAATGGGAATGGTTTTCCAGTCATTTAATCTTTTTAATCATCTTTCAATTCTTGAAAATTTAACAATTGGTCCAATTAAATTATTAAATAAAACAAAAGAGGAAGCAGAAAATAAAGCTATTGAACTGCTTAAAATGGTTGGACTTGCGGAAAAAGCCGATAGTTTTGCTGATGAACTTTCTGGTGGACAAAAGCAAAGAGTTGCAATTGCAAGGTGTTTATCAATGGACCCTGAAATAATCCTTTTTGATGAGCCGACTTCCGCACTTGACCCAACAATGGTTAGCGAAGTGCTTGCTGTTATTCGCAGACTTGCACGAGAGGGAATGACTTTGGCAATTGTAACTCACGAAATGGATTTTGCAAGAGATGTTTCAAATCGTGTCTTTTATATGGATGAAGGTCTTATTTACGAAGACGGGCCACCAGAACAGATTTTTGAAAATCCTAAAAAAGCGAAAACAAAAGAATTTATCAATAGAGTACGCAGTTTTAATTATCATATAGACAGTCCAAATTATGATCTATATAAAATGAATTCTGAGATTGAACAATTTTCGGAGAAGCACGTATTTTCGCATAAAATGGTAAATGACATTTTATTGATAATTGAAGAATTATTAGTCCTTTATAAATCTCAAACTGAAACTATGAAAGTGGATTTAAGAATTTCATATTCAGAGAAACACAATTCTGTTGAAATTATTTTTGAAACTGATGATAAAGAATTAAATATCATAGAAAATGCAGAGCCTGATGATATTGGTGTAATGATTATTAAAAATAAAACTGAAAAAATTGAGTTTGAGAGAAGTGAGGATAAAAATACACTCACTTTGTATTTGAAAATGAATAAATAAACCACTATGGACTGTAAGTCTGTAGTTTTGGTTACGAATAAAATTAGTTTTGAAAGACAAAATGACAAACCACAAAAACCAAATAATATCCAAATTTCAAGTTCTAATATCCAAACTATTTTCTTTTTTACACATGATTTATTTAAAAATAATGAGTTTGGATTTGGGTTATTCGTTTTTGTTATTTGTTTAAAATTTATTTTTTGTCGTTTGTTATTTATTATGACATTTTTAGAAGATAAAGCGAGATAAAATTAAGTGCATAGTTTTAAATTAAGCTGAGACAAATAAAAATTAAATAAGCATAAAGAGAAAATTAAAAATGAGAAAAATAATAAGCATTTTGTTTCTTGTATTAGTTCTAGTAGCGTGTTCAAAAGAGAATGAAAAGATTAACGAAACAGCACAGTTAAAGAATAAAAAAATAGCAGTTCTTACGGGCTCTGCAGGCGATATTGCAGCGAGAAAAGTTTTTCCTAATGCAAAATATTTCGATTTTATTGCAAGTGCTGATGCAGCTTACAATGTAAAAATTGGAAAAATTGATGCTTTCATATTTGATAAATCTGTACTTGTGAGCCTTACAAAAAAAGATAACTACTTAAAAATATTGAGTGATCCCGTTGCAAATGTTGAAATAGCTATTGCGTTAAGTAAAGAAAATAACAGCCTTCTTAATGAAATTAATAACGCTTTAGAAGAATTAAGAAACGATGGTTCGCTTGAAGCCATGAAAGAAAAATGGATTGACTCACAATACAAAACAGTTCCAGAATTGCCAGTTATTCAAAATGATTCTAAAAATGGAAAACTTAAAATGGGTACTTGTGCTACGGTTGAGCCTATTACATTTTTATATAATAATAAGATTACAGGATTTGATATTGAATTGTCTTTGAAATTAGGCAAAATACTAGGTAAGAAAATTGAAATTATTGATATGAATTTCGAAAGCTTAATCTCAGCATTAAAATCTGGGAAGATTGATTTTGCTCTTTCTAATTTTAATGTTACTGAAGAACGAAAGCAATACATCAATTTTTCAAGTGCTTATCTTATTAATGATATATCGGCATTAGTAAAAAAATAAATTATGTATTGTATATCAACCAATTTAAAAACCCCATAATTAGGATATTAAAAGATATATTTAGATAAGTCAGTTGGAATTTATTGCTGAAATTTGAGATCACTTTGCGCCAACCTTGTTTTATAAGCAAAGTGGCGCTTGTGAAAACAGATATGCTTATGTATCAATCAATCTTGCATACTATTATTTAATCAACATTAATTTTTTTATCATTTTCATTCCGCTTGAAGTATTAATTCTATACAAATAAATTCCGCTTGATAAATGACTAGCATTAAAATTCACTTCATAAGTTCCAGCAGATTTTTGTTCATTAACCAAAGTTGCTACTTCATTTCCTAGTACATCAAAAACTTGTAAAGTTACATATTGATTGCTAGGAACTGAATACTTTATAATGGTTGTTGGATTAAATGGATTTGGATAATTTTGTGCCAAGCTAAAAATAAATGGGAAATTATTATCTTCTCTTTTAACACCTGTCAAAGAACCGTTACTTGTTAAAACTGCCTTGAGTTTCATTGAGCTTTCAGTAGTTTCCATTCCGGAACTGGTTTCTTCTTGAATAGTTTCCGTTTGAAAACCTGTTATAAAATAAGATGAATCGGTTTTAGTTACCGTACACTCTCCATCCAGAAATACTGCTCCAACAGAAAAAAAAGATGAACTATTGTTGGTTTCCTTTTCAATCTTTCTTTCAGGGAAATAAACCGAATGTGTCCTACTCATTGAACCTTCTGCTACACCACCACCAGCAGCCGTTATTACAATTTCACCAGGTTCGGTTGGATAATGAAATTCAAATTCAGTTGATCCAGGTTCAACTATTCCTCTATAGATACAATTTTCAATATCCATTTCTGGTAATGGATCTGCCCAATTAAGGTAGTATTTGTTAAAATAATCGATATTACCAAATCCGCTTACTGTGCAATTTTCTATAGGATTTTCATACTCGTCACTATAAACAGCGTAAAACATAGAATCTAGAGATTCGTTTTTAATTAATCCGGAAATAAAAGCAGTACCGTTGAATTTTTCATGCATTCTATAAGAGCCATTGTTATTACCATCAGTCCAGCTTGTATCTATAGACCGCGTAAATTGTTCCGATATTTTTACATTTAAAATCCATTTATCTACAGGCGGTTTTCCAATAACAACAATTGTATTTTCTAAAAAACCATCAGGAGCACCGTATGTTCTTTTGTGAGGGAAAAATGCGGAAATATTAGCAATGCCTAAAGAATTTCCCGCAGTAAATTTAACAGTCGCTTTTCCGTTTGCATCGGTATAAACAATAGGCGGATCAATTACACCTCCTTTAGTGCCGGTAAATTCCATTTCCATAATTGTTGTATCGGCAAAAAATATTTGACGATTGTCTAGCGGAACACCGTCACAATCAATCATTTCCAGTTCAATATCAATAGTTTCGTTCGGTTCAACTTTTTGCTTTTCAGGTGTAAGTACAATTTCCGGATTCGAATTCCTTGTCCACAAATCTCTAATGGCAACTTCGTTATCAGTGTCTCTTTTAAACCTTTCAAAATCTTTTATTACATCCCAAATAGAACCAAACTTAATAGCAAGGTTTTTACCAACTTCTGAAATATTTGTTTGTGTGTTTTCATACTCAATGCTTACTGATTTAACCATTTCGCGTGAATAGGCAGCTTCAAGAGTAAGTGCTGATTCATAATGACCGTTAAGCTCCCTTGTAAATCCACTTAAAATATAATCAGACGAGGTAAGTGGTCCGTCCGGTGGTAGATTTAAGTATTCCGGTCCGAACACTAATATTATTCCCTCCAATGCCCTCGCATTTAAAATTGCTCCGTCAAACCAAGTTATACAATCTGATTTTGGTTCATTAGCCCTTAAGGCTGATGTGGCAAAAATACCAGGCCAAAACAAATTCATCCATTTAAGAATTAGACTATCGGTTTGTGGTCTGGCAATTTGTAAATCAAAATCATAGACAGCTACGTTTGGTCTTGAACATTCATCGCAATATTGAGCAAATACATTTTGAGTTAAAAACAGTGGCAATACTAGAAGTGAGAAAAAAAACATAAAAGATTTGAAGACATTGCAAGTTTTACTTTTCATAGCAATAACTCCATAAATGATAACATTTTGAACCAATTACTTGGTTACGCAAAAAATACTTTAACTATTAGATAGGAGATTCTTTGTAGAAAAATATAAAAATAATTAAACGATTGCTATAATTTTGAATAAAAAAATATTTGATATTTGAGAAGATTAAAAATTTCTTTGATTTTGTTAATTATTCATCTGTTCCAAAAATAGTTTATTAAAATGAATATGATTTTTCTGGTTTTGTTTTCAAAGTTATTTAGTGGTTTTGGGTTTTTGTTTTAACATTTCATGTTTAGATTTTGCCAATATTTTAGACATACAGACGACGCACCTCTATGTTAGGAATTTAATGATTTTGCGTGATTATCAGGATTATCTATTCTGTCAATTATCTGTCTTTGTTTGAGTCGCGTGCAGTTTCCATTGCTTTTCTACGAACCGGTTCAGAATACATATCATATCCAAATGCACGAAGATTGAGGTCTTTGAATGGCTCAAGATAAATTATGGAAGTGTAAGTTTCCCTAATTCCCTCAGGCCACAATTTGTATTCGGCAAATCCTTCTTTACGAATTGCAGTTGTATGGTTTATAATTTGCTCTGAAGGAATTATTAAAGAAAAACCAACACCTTGTATTCCAGGATAAGTTTCATCAAGATTTTGGGAATCAAAGAATGAATGGAATTCTGCCCGAGTTACTTCATCGCTTGCTTGGAATAATCCTAGCGTGCTTTTAAGTATTTGCTTATAACTAATAACCAGGTGCTCAATGTGTTCATTAACATCATCTGCTCGATATTTAAAATATGATTGAAGTTCAGTTTTTCTAGCGGTATTAGCAAAATCCCAATTAAAGTAAGTGATTACTAAACATGTAGCCAAAACCAAAGAGGGGAGAATGTATCTAGTGCGGGTAATATTGCTCATTAGCCGTGATGTTAATTTATTATATCTATTTTTTGTCAATCTATCTATTAAAGAATCCATTTGTTTTGCTCATGTGCTTTAGAATAAAATGAAATTATAGTGTAAATTAATTCACAACTAATTAGGAATAATATAGTTTACGAATATTGATGAATAAGCTCAATAGAGCAAAAGGATGATAAAAGGACTAGATCTTTTAATTAAACTGAAGTAAATATTTTTCTACATGTTTTCAGTATTGGGACACCAAACTTTTTAAGAACATTATTGTAATTTGCCAATTTCTAATACAGTTTTACAAGTTTGTCAGTATCGTTGCGTTTCGGCGAATCGCACTACATTGTAGCTCGAATCGCTGATTCGAGAGCTTTGCCATTTACTAGTTTGCTATTCACACTACAAAATTAATATAACGAATCTATCTTGTCTTTTTTATCCAAAAACCAATTGTCTTGGATTCAGTATTTGGACACCTCAACTTTTTAAGAACATTGTTGTAATTTGCCAATTTCTAATACAGTTTTACAAGTTTGTTAGTAGCGTTGCGATTCGGCGAATCGCACTACATTTTAGCTCGAATCGCTGAATAGAGAGCTTTGACATATTATTTTGAGATAATCTGTACTGAAATACTTTCAATATATATTTTCCTTTTATCTTAAATACACTTACAAATTAACTCGGGACACCCATTTATTTTGAAATATCTTTGCAAAATAATCTAATAAAATTAAACTCCTATAGGAGTTATCTGAATAGAAACATAATATAGACCAATCTCATAGATAAATCATTAACCACATTATCTTTATAAGTCAATCCAGATAGGGATTAAATTTAAATAGGTAATGAAATGCAACTTGTTGAATAATTTCAATAAGTAATGCATTATAATTGAAACATTATCCATAATTTGTCAATAGGCATAAATTTCTAATGACGGATTTTGGTTTTATCTATGTGAAAAATAATAACGAAATATTCATTTGCAAAAGACGTATTGGGTTTTACTTTTTATAGTTTTTCCAGAATGAACCAATACCTTTACCCAAAGCTCGGAAGTATTTTGCTAAAGGACCAACAGCTTCTTCAATACCATCTCGAATTATGGTTTCTAAATTCAATAATTTATTTGCAAATTCTCTAACATCACTAATAATCGATCTCGTGACTTTTAGCTGTATATCAATTTCATTTGTTACATTATCAATATTTTTGGAAACCTCATGAGCTGAATCGATAAATAAATTAATCTTGATTGAGAGATTCGCGAAATTTGAACTAATAGATTGCACTGATTTAGCAATCAGAAAATGAAAGTAAATCAGTGCAATACAAAGAGCTGAAGCTGATATTAGCAAAATAACTATTAAAATTTCTGTTATGTTCATTTTATTACTTTACTTTTTTTTCTTTTCATCATCATAGGTTTCTTTTCCTGCTTTAACCGAAGACGTCAATTTCTCTGTTTCTGTTTCAACTATTTCTTTCCCGGAATTAAAGACTTCAATTGTTTTTTCTTTTGCATCATTAAAGACTTTTTCAGCATCCCTGTACATGGCTTCCGATTTTGATGTCATATCGTGCAGAACATTTGCAAATTTCTTTCTATTTTTATCTATGACTTTAACAGCATCACGTTTTGTCTTGGAAATATACTTATCCACTTCATCAATGTATTCATCGGACTTTTGTATTATTTCTTTTCTCATTTTCTTACCGCTTTTAGGTGTAGTTAAAAAGGCAACTGCAGCGCCAACAACACCGCCAGCCAAAAAGCCAATGAAATATCCTTTTACATTTTTAGTATTTTGTGACATAACAAATTCCTTTCGTTTATAATTATTTTTTTTATTGGTCATAATTAATACAACGGACCAAATCTTACTATTCAATAAAGAATAAAACATTATTACATTTTATAAATCAGAAATAAATTGCATATTATTAGTTTTGGTTTAACACATCCTTTAGAGCCTTTTCAGTTGCATCCAAATCATGATTAAACTCTCGTTTGAATGCTTCCCAATTATCTTTTCCTTGAAAATTATATTCGCTTATTCTCTCCTTTAGTTCTATGTTTTTTTCTTCAAGAGACACTATTTCATTTTCAAATTTGTTTTTAAATGTTGAACTCGCAGTGCGGAGTTTAACTTTAAAATCATCAATTCCTTTTTGGTTTACATTAATTTTTAGTTCAGAATCAGTTCTGAATTGCTGCCATTCTTTATCATACTCAGCTCGCGCATCTCTAAGATCTTGTTTTGCGCTTTCAACATCCTCTTTAGCATCCGCAACATTTTTTCGATTGTTTTCACAACTGGTAAAAACGAATCCTGCCAATAGCATGATAACTAGTGTAATAAAATATTTCGCTTTCATAATTATCCTCAACATTGTTTATCTTGATTTTAATGATAATAAATAGTGCTTAGCTATATTCGACAATGTTACTTATTATCTATAATTATCTCTACTCTTCTGTTATTTGCTCTTCCTTCAGCAGAGTTATTATCAGCAATAGGTCTGCCTTCTCCTATACCTTGCGCAAAAATCATATCGCTAGGATAACCGCGAGAGATAATGTATGAACGCACAGCTTCAGCACGATTTTGAGCTAAATCCAAATTATAGCTTATAGCACCTTGTGAATCGGTATGTCCTTCAATTGTCAGTTTTCGTTCTTTTGTTGCCAGAAGTGCGTCTGATACTTCGTTTAATTTATTTTGAGCCGCAGGCATTAGTTCCGATTTATTAGAAGCAAAAAGAACACTTCCCGAAAGAGTAATTACAAGTCCACGTTCTTCTTCCTTTGCTGCAAGTTTTACAAGTGCCGCTGCCAGTTGATCGGCTTTAAGTTTTGATTCACTTTTAGATTTTGCAAGGTCCACTTTTGCTTTTTCTATAATCTCAGCTTGTGCTATTTCATAATCTTTATTTGCTTTTTCTGCTGCAGCTTTTTCTACTGCACTATTTGCAAGCCCTTCGGCCATTTTTGCTTTTCTATCAGCAATATACGCAAGATCTCGTGTGGTAAATGAATTTGGATCTTCCAGAAATGATTTCTCTGCTATTGCAAGTGCTACTTCGGCTTTATGCAATTCTGCAGGCACTAATTTTAATGCTTGTCCTTTACTTGCCTTTTCGTAAGACATACGTGCGTCCTTCAATTCTTGTGGTGGAAGACTTGCCGAACAGCCAATAAATATTGCAACAATTACTGTTACAAAAAAATATTTAATTGATTTCATTTTTCATTCCTTTTTAAAATTTATTTATTAGTTTGTTGAAGTTTTTTAACACGCTCTAAAGCTTCAGTGGCTTCAGTTTTGTCTGCATCTCCATGTGAAAGAACTATTGCTAGTTCGGCATCGGATTGAGCGCGGAGTAGCATTGACTCTGCTTGTTCCTTTTCACCTTCATTGGCAAGATTTTCAGCTTTTACCACTCCTTCTTTTGCCAGTTGCAAATAAAATGATGCTCTCGGAACTTCAGTTGCTCCTACTTCTTGAGCAGCTCTGATAGCTGACGTGGAAGCTTCTTTATTAACAGCTACCTCGCTACTTCCGCAACCAGCAATTCCAAAAGCGATGATTATAAATCCCATAATTATAGAAATATGAAGATTCTTCATTGATTCCTCCTATTTAGTTATTGTTGAATTTTCGGTTAACCATTAACTGAAAATTCCTTTAATGATTTATATTAAATTTACCGCACAAAGCTTTTAAAACATATCGAGCAAAAGGATGAAAAAAGAACTAGATCTCTTGATGTATTTTGGGTTGAATGGAAAAGAAAGAATATTCACATATTAGTAAAGTTTTAATCTTACTTATTTCTATTTTTGAGCATTCGCTAATAAATCTGCTTTTCTACTTTCCGCCATTTTCTTTTGATGTTGCTCAAATCTTTCGGTTTTTGCTTTTTCCATATCTATAATTTTTAATGTTTCAGATTCTTCTGCTTTATATTCGGATTGCAATACAACAATCTGTGCATCTATAACCGCACGTTTGAGATTTAACGCAATTTGTTTACGCTCAATTTCCTGCTTACGTTGTAATTGTTCTTCTTTGTTTTTTGTTTCTTGCGATATTCGTGCTGTGCCGGTTAATACACCTTCCGGACCAACATAAACGTCAAGTAAATCAATTCCCTTATCGGTTAATTTAAATTCACGAATCTGATTTGAATGCGACATACCTCGTGATTTAAGTATGTACAAACCTCGGTTCCGCTCACCACCAATTTCAATATCACGCAAAAGCAGCCATGTATCTATAAGTGACGATATTGCCATATCGGTAAGTTCTTGGCTATTACCGCAGTTTGTTAGATTTGCGAAAAACGCTGTTATATTGTTTCCTTTTAAAAAATCTACAAGCCGCAGTAACATAATTTTTACTTCGGTACGATTATCGCCCATAATAAATGCATCAATTGGGTCAAGAACAACAATCCGCGGTTTAAATTTGTTAATTAACTTTATTGTGGTTGTTAGATGATGTTCCAATCCATATAGTGTTGGGCGAGTAGCATGAAAATGAAGAATTCCTTTTTTTACGTGAGGCTCTAGGTCTATTCCGATGGAGGACATATTACGCATAAATTGACTTGGCGATTCTTCAAAAGCAAAATATAAAACACGTTCACCTCTCTTACATGCTGCTTCAACAAACTGCGCTGCAAGACTTGTTTTACCCGTGCCCGCTGTGCCCGACACAAGAATTGTACTGCCACGGTAATATCCTTTACCCGAGAACATTGTATCCAAACGCGGAATTCCCGTTGAAATTCTTTCGTTAGAAGATATATGATTTAATCCCAAGGATGTAACAGGCAAAATTGAAAAACCATCTTCGTCTATCAGAAAAGGATATTCGTTTGTGCCATGAATTGAACCACGGTATTTTACTATTCGTAATCTTCGTATGGATGATTGATCGTGTACACGGTGATCCAAAAGAATTACACAATCCGAGACATACTCTTCTAATCCTTGGCGAGTTAAACTACCATTGCCGCGCTCGCCCGTTATAATTGCGGTAACACCTTTCTTTTTCAGCCAACCGAATAACCTTCTAAGTTCCGTACGAATAACAATCGGATTTGGAAGCGCCGAAAAAAGTGATTCTATTGTATCCAACACAACTCGTTTAGCTTTTGTGCTCTCTATTGCATGGTGAATTCGAACGAATAATCCCTTCAAATCATATTCGCCTTTCTCTTCAATTTCTCCGCGATCTATAAAAATATGTTCAAGCCAAAGCTTTTTCTTTGATACAAGATCATCTAAATCGAAACCTAAAGAAGCAACATTAGCCGTTAACTCTTTTTCGGTTTCCTCAAAGGAAATGAATACGCCCGGTTCATTATACATAGTGGCGCCATGAACAATAAACTCCATAGCAAACAAAGTTTTTCCGCATCCAGCATCTCCGCATATTAATGTTGGTCTCCCTTTAGGCAAACCTCCATCGGTTATTTCATCCAATCCTTTTATGCTTGTGAGTACTTTTGCAAGAGTTTTTCGCTTAAATTTTGTTTTGTTTTTGTTCATCATTTTATCCACCAAAATAATTTACAATATTTTAATAATTTATCTTTCGCACTAACTCAAAAACACTGTGTCTTTCCCACATGTTTTTGGCTAGAATCTCAGCAAAAGATGCCTGATTAGAACATTCGGGCATGACATATGCGTGAGTTGAGTAATTCATTAACCTATGAAACAGAATATTTCTGTATTATCATTTTGTCACAATTAATATTAACTACATCTTGGGATGAATACTATCGTCCAGAAGGATGAAAAATGGATTAATTCCTGAGTGTAAATTTTTTGTTGGAATTATTTGCTGTTAAAAGAATCTGTTGTTTTCGTAGACTAATTTCCGTCCCAAGACTGTGCATGTTTTGCAATCTGTACTCTTGAGTTAAGTGTTAATTTTTCAAGTATGTTGTGTACGTGACTCTTTACGGTAAGAGGCGAAAGATGAAGTATCTGTGCTATTTCTTTATTTGTGGAACCATCGGCAATCAATTCAACTACCTGACGTTCACGTTTGGTCATTCTGACTGTATTAAGAACTTTAGAGGGTTTATCCTCGTTTAACGATTGATCAACTATTTGAGAAAAGAGCGAACCGGTTAAATCAGAGGGCAAAACTTGAACACCTTCATATACTGATCTGATTGTTTTGAAGAAATCATTACTGTTGGCATCTTTGAGTATAAAACCAGAAACACCTGCTTGAACATAATCCAGAACATCAGCCTGCAGTGGAATTAAATCCATCACAATAATTTTAGTTTTCTCGAAATTTATTGTAATCAATTTTACGACTTGAAGACTATTTTGACTTCGCAAGCCAAGATCAATAAGAACTACATCAGGATTTAATTTATCCATTATTGTCAAAATATTATCGCCGTCACCAATTTTAGCAACCACATGCATGTCATCTTGCTGCTTTAACATTGCAGAAATACCTTCACGGAGAAGTCTGTTATCCTCAATCAAAAGTATTTTATTTTTTTTATCTAATTTCTTCAATTATAATTTTAACAATAAATAATGACAAGAATTTTTTGATAGATTAATTGCAATATGTTAAATAGACAATAATGCATAAACTAATTGTCTAGCCGTTTTTATATGAGAGTAAATTTAACAATCTAATAACCTTTTGGCAATAATATTCATAAATCCATTGACATAAAAAGAAAGCCATTATACTTGATAGAAATTATATTTGCAGTACTTAGTAATTATCAATATGAGAAGGGAATTATAACGCAGTATTGCATTAAAATAGAGGTTTGAACTTAAATTGAAACAGAAAAGCAAATGTGTTTATAATTACACCAAAAATGTTTTAATATTTGGATAATATTTTTGTAACAATTTAGTTGGTATTGAATATGACGAATAAAACAAATGTGTTTTTGTCTCCTTCGTATCAGAATTACCAAATCCTTCTATTGCTATTTTGGAATTAAAGTAGTTATTAAAATTATTAGCTAATTCTGCTTCAACATGTTTTTCAGCGTCAATAATAACATAGGAAGCAAGAGTTTTCATATTTTGGTGAGTTGTCAAATGGTCAATGTGCCAATGAATATTTTTTTCTCTCTTAAAATGCCGTTCAATTCTTGATTTGAGGTTTTTTTGAGCACTTCCAATATAATAGTAATAGCCTTTTGGAAATACAGTATTTTTGAATTTATTGATAGAAACTGAAAATACTTTTTCTGCAAAAAGTTCTAAAACGTAAACTCCACTATTTGAAATATTCATAACAAATAATCAATTTTATTAATTACTTTTTGCACCTTCTTTAATCCATGTTTTTATTCCATTAACTTGATTAGTATTAAGTGGTTTTGAAAGCAATGCGCCAATAGGAGGCATAATTTCAACACCCATTCCTTCAATTCGCCAAACTAAAATGCTAGTTTCAATATCACCAGGATTAACAATACCGGGTGTAACAACGTTTGACCAACTTGTAACACTGTAATTTCCAGCACGCGATTCGTCATCATGGCAACCAGAAGTTGAACATTTAATTGTTAAAACTGGTTGGATGTATTGGCTATAACTTACGTTTTTATCTGGAATAACAACAGCGTCAATATTACTTTCATTAAGAGTGTCATCACATCCAGAAATTACTACTATTAAAATTAGGATTAAAATTACTATTTTGGAAAATATTTGATTCATTGTTTTAATTTCCATCATTTAATTAGTCAATTATCAAATTCAAATTTAATATATTATTCAATTAAAATTATTGTTTTAGGATAAAACTTAAAAATACTTTTTTGCTTTTACATTGGTTCAATTTTAAAATATTATTAGTAAAATTAAATAATAATAAATTTAAACAAATAAACTGTTTCTTTAAGAAAAGATATAAGCTTATGATTAGATTAGCATATCAAAAATAATTCCTTTAAATGAAAAATACATTAATTACATTACTTCTACTTGTTGCAACAACATTTGCTCAAAACATCAAATTAATTGAACTAAAAAAAATTAGTTTTACTGGCAATGAATTCTTTTCTGATACAGAATTAAAAGATGTTATTGCCTTAAAAGAATCGCCAAGTTCATTATCTCAATCGTTAAACAATTTAATTGGGTTAGGAGAAGAAGCAGTTTATTTTGACTCACTTTCGCTAAATGCTGAAATGTTACGATTAAAATCTTTTTATTTTGATAATGGATATTTTAATTCAAGTATTAGCGAAAAACATTTTATTAACATAAATGAAAAAAGTGCAGAAATTGAATTCAATATTTTTGAAGGAAAATCAAACCATTATAAAAGAATTGATATTTTTGGGTTAGATTCACTTAATAGTGCAGAAAAAAAAAAAATAAAAGACTTTGTGGTTATCGATACTTCTGAAATTTACACTTATAATTTTATTGCAAGAATGAATGATAATATTGTAAATTATCTTAAAGATAATGGTTTTATGTTTGCAAGTGTTGATAGTACTCTCATTTTTATTGATACAACGCAAAATTATGTAAATACTGAAATATACTATCATCCAGGTAAAAAGTATAAAATATCGGATATTATAATTGAAAGAAGTGGCGAAGGAAAAGACGAAGTAGAAGATAATCTTATATATGATATTGTTGGAATTAAAGAAGGGGAAACATATAGTAGATATAACATTGAACTTGGTCAAAACCGTTTATTCAAATCAAAATTATTTAACGTTGCAATTATTAATAGCGAAGTTGATGACACAGTTGGGAATAAAGTTCCACTAAAAATATCTGCTGAAATTGGAAATATGTATCAAGCTTCACCCGAAGTTATTATGAACGATGAAGACCGTACGTTTAATCTTGGTCTTGGTTTAGGTTTCTCAAAACGGAATTTCCTTGGTGGTGCTCGCATATTAACGTTAAATTCTTCAATTGCCGCCCAAAATATTTTTGATTTTATTCAAAATATGTCAGTCTCAAATACTCAAGTAATTGGTTATGCCGATTTAAGATTAATTCTAGAACAACCATTTCTATTTGGAGAAAATATTGATACACGATATGAATTATATTCCACTTTGCAAAAAAGAAAAAATGAATACAACACTATTGCCAGCGGTTTTAAAGTAAGTCTAAATTTTGAACTTCCTCAATACGTTTATTTAACCTCATTTGGAACTTCATGGAATTTGGAAAAATTAAGTGTTTTATATCAAGAAGAATATATTAAGCAAGTTTCAATTAAAGTAATTGAAAATCAAAATAGCGAATTAACTACAGAACAAATTGATTCTGCGGCAACTGAATTCGCGAAGGAAATATCAAAATCAACAAATAGCATTAACACGCTTCTTTTATTAAATTTTGGAGTTAATAAAACAGATGATTTTACATTTCCTACTGTAGGATATAGAGCTAATATTATATTAGCAAATGCTAATTTTACCCAATTATTATCGAGTAAATTATTTAATTATGAAATTAAAAGTCCGCTATATTATAAAGTTCTAATCGATTTAAGTCTATATCCTTCTTTTTATTACTCAAAAGAAAATGCTTTTGGAATAAAACTAAGAGCAGGCAATATTTTAGTTTATGACGGAATTGAAACGACTGTTCCTTACAACCAAAGATTTACAAGCGGTGGCAGTAACTCTGTGCGTGGTTGGCAATCCAGAGGTTTGGTTCCTGAATTTGATTCAAGGAATTTAGATTTTAATTCTTTATCCCCATCAGATTTAGAATCAATATTTCTTGACCAAGCTACACCTGGAGGATTATTTCAATTTGAAGGTACATTTGAAACTAGAAATAGGCTAATTGGTAATATTGGTACAGCATTATTTGTCGATTATGGAAATACTTGGAGTAATGTAAAATCATTCCGTTTTGATGAAATTGCAATTTCAGCTGGTTTAGGATTTAGATACTATACCGATTTTATACCTTTCAGAATTGATTTTGCTGTTAAGGTTTACGATCCAAATTCGAGTAAAAGCATTTGGAAAAGACCATTTTGGAGTGATTTACTTCAAATACATTTTGCAATTGGTGAAGCATTTTAAGAAATTTACAATCTCAATTATTAAAATTGGGGCTATAGCTCAGTTGGGAGAGCGCTTGACTGGCAGTCAAGAGGTCGTCGGTTCGAACCCGTCTAGCTCCACTCTCGTAAAGCCTTGTAATTAAATAAGTTACAAGGCTTTTTTGTTTTGTTCAATTCACTTAAATATAAAACTATAACACCTTTTATAACACCTTTTTTATATTCTGCCAATTTTATTATCATTATTTTGCATTCAATAAACTTCCAGATGTTATTGCAAACATATCTTTCCTAATTCTTTGTGTATTATACGATACATAATGCTTATCAGTTATTTTTATATTTGTATGATCTAACAATTTTTGAACATCATAAATATCTATTCCAAGTACATTTATTAGAAATGTTGCAAAAGTAGGTCTTATCTGTTTTAATGTATATTTTTCTGGAATAATCTCATTCTTGTGCAAATAGTTGATCGCTCTTTTCCAAAATGTTAATGGCCATGTGTAGTGCTCAGGTACTACACTAAACTGTTCAAATAATCTACCTTTATTCCCTTGAACTACTCCCATTTCTTCATATAAAAATCTTTCAAGTTCTGGATAAAGAGGGAAGCGATAGAACTTTTTCCCTTTCCTTGCGCCAGTTTTTATGTTGTTTATCGTTATCTGTTTACTAAGAAAATCAATATCCTCTTTTAACTGTTCAATTGCTGAACTTGGACGACACCCCGTTAAAAGCATAAAATAAATTATTTGATAATGGTGCTTATTCTCATTTTCTTTTAAATATTTTATTATTATAGCCATCGTTCCTAATGGAATTGGATTTGGATCTTTTTCTTCTGGTTCTACTATATCAATTATATTTTTTCTTGCATAATGTTTAATCTCAAAAAATTTCCAAACCGAATGCAAAGCTTTTGAATAAATTGAACGCGAATTTATTGATAACCCAATACTCTCAAAATGGAATAAAAGTTGGTTATAATCACTTTCTTTATACTTATAAATTAGTTTATTGCTGCAGCATTTAAGCATATGATCTACAGCAATTGTATAATTTGAAATTGTACTTTGTTTTATCGAACCCTTACGACCAGGAATGGTTTTATCCTTTTTATATTCTTCAAATCCTTCACTAAATGTCAAAGTTTTTATCAATTCAATACCAGTATTCATTTTTATCGCCCATTCTGCCAGCCCTTGCTCAAACTCTCTCTTCAATTTCTTTAGTTCGGGTGTACCAATAAGCTCTGCTTTTTCATCCTTTGTCTTAGCAAGTTTAATCCTTTTCTTATCAGCTTCCGTTACTGGTATTTTTGTGTTTAAGGATTTTCTCTTTTTCTTTGGGTCTTCCTCAAACTTATTGTAGTATCTTAGCCAATAATATGGACTATTATTTTGTGTGTATATCCCGCTCATTTTTTACTCTTTTCAATGTTTCAAAAATAAGTCTTTCTTTTTCTTTTCTATAAATCTTAATATTTTTCCTTCTGCGTAAACAATATTTTATATCTCTTGTCTATTATTCTATCTTTTGAATTTCTTCAAATAAATTTAATTGTGGCTGAACTATAGTTGTATTTTGCCAATCACAATGGTCTTGCTTAATTATATGATAATATATCTCTGGAAGCATTGTTTTTACAACTAGTTCCATGCTTTGTATGGCATTTTTTTTTGCTTTCACCAATTTGAATAGTTTTTTAACGTGTTTATCTTTTTTGTTTAGCTTGCGTTCAATTTCGAGGATTTGTTTCTTGCATGAATCGTTGTAATAATTATTTGTTTGAATAACGCTTGCTTCGCCTGCATTATTGTCTATACCTAACTTTTTTACTTCCATCCCTTCACCCCTCCAGAGTGTTTCCCTAATTTTTGCTTTTCAGCAGAGCAATAATCTCATCCTTTCCATTTATTATTTCTCTGAGCATGGCAATTTCATTTTTAAGATTTTCAATTTCAGTAACTAATAATGAATTACTGGACCCTATTTTAATATCTCCTCTATTGTTTTTTATGTTGGATTCTCCTATTTGAATTCCTTCATTTAGGTTCACACCCGCTGTTATTAATTCCTTTATAAATGCTCGTGACTGCCTATCAATCTTTCCGTAAATATTCTGGCGTGAAGTTCCTAAATGTTTCGCTAAGTCATCTACAGATCCAAATTTATCTACTATTGCATCTACTATATCTTCTTTATAGTATTTCTTGTTTTTCATATTTCCCAATAAATAATTGACAAAACATTTCTATATTAATAAAATTCTTGACAAAAACGTTTCAAGAAACTATATTGCACTAACAAATAATAATTTCATTTAATAATAAGGAAATATAATGGAAAATGCAAAAGAATTTAAAGCAAATGTTGGACGTCCAATTACTCGCGAACCAAACACTAAATATGGCTTTCTTAAGGTGCACATAAGCATTCATGACACTATCAGAAATATCGCTGTTTCGGAAGAAAGAAATATTCAAACCGTAACTGAAAGAATATTAAAAAAAGCTTTACAACAAGAAGGTTTTAAGGAATTTATATCAAATAAATAATTTCAACTAAGGGAAAATTGTAATGTTGGTTACTCAGCAAATGATTTGGGATGAACTAATTGAACAGCGTAAAATATTAACTCAATTAGTTAACAGAGAAGAGCTGCATAGCATTGAAGAGGTTAGCCTTAATAAAGCTTCAAAGTTGTTGAAAAGAGGTTCAGAAAGCGTTATAGAGGATGTTAAAAAGGGAAATCTCAAAGCTCGTACCTATAAGGATAAAAATCATAATACTCGTTACCGTTTTCGTCTGGCAGATATCAGAATTTTCCAAGAGACAAGTGTTTATCAAGTTTCTGAAATTCCATATAAAGAAACAATTATAACTTTTAACCCAAATGAATTCGTTAAAGAGTTTCATCAAAGGAGGAAATCTTTATGAGTATCCAATATACTATAATCGCAGTCCTTATTAGTGCAATCATTATTCTTTTTCCTTTCCTAATCGTACAGCTAATAAAACTCAGAAATCAAATTAATAACTTAGGAGTAATCATGGAAATCCAAGTAAACAAACCTGGTATTTATGCCGAGCTAAATCTAACCAAAAAACAATTCGAAAATTGCCTTCTGCCTTTGTGGCTATATGGTGAAGCTACTTCACAAGAAATTTCCGAATTTCTAAAAATCCCAATTCTGGAAATTTCTGAACAGTTCAAAGCTTCAGCTAAAAATGAATTAATTCAAGTCCACCCAATAAAACCAAGCAAATTCAATCCAGTATCAAAAAAATCTAATATCAATTACATCCTTACCACAAAAGGAAAGGTAATTGTAAATACAGTTATGGCATTTATTAATAGCTCTAAGGAAGTAGCATGATAAAAAATAAAAAAAACAATTCGTTAGCTACACAAAAATCGGTAGCTGAGCGGAGTCGAAGCTCGGTTGATTATCTAAAGTTCATATTCGCGAATAAATATTTTCTTCTTAAACATAAAAATGGTGCTAAACATTTTAAAGCTATGGAGGATATCGCCAAAACAGAAAATCGAAAATTTACTCCCAAACAATTAAGCTATATCGATGACGTTTACGAAATGGTTATGCGTGAACTTGGCTTTCCATCCTACAAAGGACAAAAATCCAAATACGGAGTAAACCTAAAATGCTAATTAAAATTTCAATCCGCGTAAATCAGTTCGCACTGAGCGGAGTGGTCATTGAGCTTAGCCGAAATGTCGAAGTATTCCATGGGGTTATTCCATCATTCCACTATTCCAATATTCCTTTTTCCTTTTATGCCTTAGTAGTTAGTCTTTTTCTAAAATACGGAGTAAACCTTAAATGACGACAACTACACCAGTAGCATGTAAATCATGCGGAGCTAAAATCATTTTCATGAGAACAAATTCAGGCAAATATATTCCAGTCAATTTTGATTCAGTTGTGGGTAGTGGAATCCCTAGCTATGAAATATTCAATTCAAAAAAACACACATCCCATTTCGCAACTTGCCCTTATGTTGCTACACATAGAAAAAAGCGAGAAAATTAAATGACTAAAAATCTAATCCGTGCAAATCAATCTAATCCGCCCGCACTGAGCGGAGTGGTCATTGAGCTTTGTCGAAATGTCGAAGTGTGGTCACTGAGCGGAGTCGAAGTGTTCAATCCGCGTGCTATCGCTTTTTGTCTTTTCCATCATTCCACTATTCCATTTTCCATAATTCCCTTTGCGTCTTTCCGCCCTTGCGGTTTTCCTTTTCTCACTTCTCACTTCTCACTTTTTCTTTTCCATCAGCGTGCTATTAACCATGGCTAATCCTCAACCTGATGAATTCACCCGTATCTCTAACGAACTTCTGGACCATCTTTTCTCAATAAGAATTCCCGGAGAGGCAATGCAAATTCTCCTAGTAATATTTCGTAAAACTTATGGCTATAACAAAAAGGAAGATAAAATTTCTTTAACCACCTTCTCAGAACTCACAAATATGACAACCTCCAATTGCTCACGAGCAATTAAAAAACTTGAAAAAATGAACTTAATTACTGTCAAGCGAGACCAATATATCTCTATCTATCAAATCCAAAAGGATTATGATAAATGGCAGATACTATCAAAACCGATAGTTATAGGTACTATCCAAAACGATAGTAAAGATACTATCACTTTGGAGTCAGATACTATCCAAAAGGATAGTAAAACTACTATCCAAAACGATAGATACAAAAGAAAGAAAGAAAGTTTAAAAGAAAGTAAAGAAAGGGAAACTTCTTTAACTTCTCAAAAAATTACTTCCGAAAACATCAAAGAGCTTTTCACAAAGCATACTAGAATTTCAAATCCCAATCCAGAAACACACATTACCCCAATTCTAAAAATTCTTAAAACAATTCCTCCAGAACTTACAGAAGATGATGTTGGAATTTGTTTAACCCAAACATTTTCTAAACTCCGCAAGGAAAATGGAGTGATGATGAATTTTCTTTTGGAAAATATCAAAAAATCTATTTCTGTAAAACATGAGGAAATTCTATCTGAAAAGAAAAAGAAAGAGCTGAGTATAACAGATGTAGAACGTGAAAGATTAGCAAAAGCTAAAATCATTCAACACAATGAAAATGCTAAAAAATATCTAAAAGAAACTGCTGAAAAAATTATAAAATATTCAGAATTCTTTACCAAAAATAAATTGCTCTTTTCAACAATGGAGAAATACGAAATAGAAACCGCTTTCAAAAATAATTCCGTTATGCTCGTTGAAAATATATTTTTAAACAAAATGGATTCCAGTTATGTATAAATAATTTTTGTTATATTTTATTTTTTTGATTTTTGAATTATAAACTTTTTTATTAAATTATTCAGGTCGGAATTGGCACAAAAGGCACAGTGGATTTTTATTGGGCAATAGACATTTCCGGTATACACAAAATAATAGGTATCTATTCTTTGACACTTAAATAACAGGTTTACCGCAATGCTGAAAATTATTTTATATTGAAAATGAGGGACTAATTATGACTGCAATTAAAAAAACATGGTTAAGTATTATTTTATCTTTGTTATTTTCTACAAATATTATCGGACAAAATTCACCTATACTTAATTTACCAAGTAATGGCGCAACCAATATCCCAATAACAAATACATTCTATTGGTCAGAAGTCACTGGTGCTTCGTCTTACGTTTTACAAATTTCAAGTACTTCTGGATTTTATTGGAATCAGATAGATCTTTCTAATCTAACTACAACTCATCAACAAGTAAATGGTCTCTATATGGGCTCTCTTTATTATTGGAGAGTTGGAGCTGTGGTAAGCGGAATAACATACTGGTCTACTACTGGTAGTTTTACAACGGGTTCTCCTGGAGGTGAAGGGGGTAATCCTGGTCCTAATCATATTGCTCCATCAAGTGGTTCAACTGTTCCACAAACAAATCAAAGCTTAACTTGGGATCCAGTATCCGGAGCTACTTATCATGTTCAAATATCGACAACTTCAAATTTCTCATATAACCAAGTAGAGCAAAGTGGACTTACTATTGCAGAAATTATACCTACAGGGTTATATTTAAATATTACATATTATTGGCGAGTTAATGCTACAGTAAATGGTGAAACAACAGATTGGACAGTTCCATGGTCATTTACTACATCTTCTACTCCACCTTCAATCCCTGCCGCACCAATATTAGCAACTCCATCTAATAATTCAAGTGGAACTGGTACAACTCCAACACTAACTTGGAATGCTTCGAGTGGTGCGGATTCATATGGTTTGGAAGTCTCTTCTGATGAGCAATTTGCAAACATAATTACAAACCAGACTGGAATTACAACAACAAGTTATGCTCTATCTGGGTTAAGCAATCAAACTACTTATTACTGGAGAGTTAATGCTACTAACAATTCGGGTTCAAGTAGCTGGTCAAACGTATTTAATTTTAATACTTCAACTTCTACAAGTACAGCCACTACATTAGTTTCCCCAAATAATGGCGCAACTGGTGTGCCTATTGTAAATACTTTTTACTGGAATGAGGTACAAGGTGCTACATATACATTGCAAATATCTGGGACATCCAATTTTTCAATTAATAATATAGATGTAAGTGGTATTACAGACACAAATTATCAAGTTACTAATTTAGGTTATGCAACATTTTATTATTGGCGAGTTGGAGCTAATGATGGTAATGGAGTTGTGTGGTCTAATTCTCGAAGCCTTACAACTGGTAGTTCGGGTGGAATTGGAGGAAATCCTGGTCCCTCTTTATTAGTCCCTTCTAATGCTTCAAGTAATATCCCTACAAATCAAACATTTGCATGGGAAGAAGTAGCTGGAGCGACGTATCAAATTCAAATATCAGCATCTTCCTATTTTGGAGCAAATCAAGTAGATCAGAGTGGGGTAACAGTTCCATCATACCCAGCATCAGGATTATACCTTGGTACATCATATTTCTGGAGAGTAAATGCAACAACAGTAGAGGGTACTACCGATTGGTCTGAAGTTTATAGTTTTACAACATCTTCAACTTCACCTACTAGTCCTGTTTCACCAATCTTGGCTTCCCCAGTAAATAGTGCAACGGATGTTTCAACTAGTACTCAATTAGTGTGGTATCAATCTTCAGAAGCTGATAGCTATACAATAGAAGTTGCTACTGATGCTAGTTTCAACAATACAATTATTAATCAAGCTGGCATAACCACTACTTCATACAATACTTCTGGTTTATCGCAAGGACAAATATATTATTGGCGTGTTGAGGCTGTTAGTACAAGTGGAAACAGTGGTTGGTCAAACGTGTGGTCTTTCACAACTACATCAACTAGTATTACTCCAGTATTAACAGTAACAACTCCAGAAGATAATGCTCTAACTAATGTATCTCCTGTTACAGTTACTGGCAGTGTAGATGATCCAGCTAATAGTGTTAAGATAAATGGAGTAAATGTAACAGTTAATGGTGATGGTTCGTTCAGTGGAACTGTAACGCTAACCGAAGGCGAAAACACGGTTCTTATTACAGCCTATAATGAAATAAACGATAGTGTCTCTGTTTTCAGATTAATAAATTATGATTCCACTCTTCCAGTTATTACTATTATATCACCAGATAATAATCTAATAACAAGTAGTAGTTCACTAAATATAACTGGTTCGGTTAACGATGCAAGTGATGTTACACTTACTGTAAACGGCGATACAACTACAGTTGATGGTAGTGGTAATTTTACATATAACGCTTCACTTTTAGAAGGAACAAATAGTATTATAGTTATCGCCACGGACGAAGCAGGTAACTCAAATACTGAAACCAGAACTCTGCTTGTAGATACAGTTGAACCGATTATTGTAATTACAAATCCAGTAGATAGTTCAGTTGTAGGAAGTTTATCAACTACTCTAACTGGTAATGTTAATGATACAGCTATATCATTATTAACTATAAATGGAGATACAGTTGCAGTTGATGGTGTTGGCAATTTTACATTTAATGTTTCACTTTTGGAGGGTGAAAATAATATAAATATAATTGCTACAGATAAAGCAGGAAACCAAACAAACAAAATGCATCTTATTGTGGCTGATACTACACCAGCATTACTTGTTGTAAATACACCGACTGATAGTTTAACTACTAACCAAACAACAATTGCTGTAACTGGTAATGTTACAGATGCAACAGATATGATTGTTACAGTTAATGGAGATACTGTTATTGTTGATGGTACTGGTAATTATTCAACCAATGTTGTTTTATCTGAAGGTCAGAATGTTATAATGATAATTGTTAGCGATGAAGGGGGGAACACCAAAACAGTTACTCGCAATGTATTATTAGATATAATCGCTCCTAGTATAACAATCACAAGTCCGGCTGATAGTTCTATTACAAGCTTAACTACAGCAACGTTAATCGGAAATGTTACAGGAACAGATATAAATGTAGTAACTGTAAATGGTGATACAGTTATTGTAGATATAAATGGGGATTTTAGTGCTTTTATTAATCTTGTTGAAGGTAAAAACAATATAAGTATTGTTGCTACAGATACAGTTGGTAACGAGACAAATTTAGCACATGTTATTTATTTAGATAGTACACCACCAGTTTTAACAATTACTAACCCAGCAGATAGTACTGTAACAAATCAAGCAACAATTATACTTACTGGTACTGTTGATGGATCAAATGATGTTGTTATAGTCAATGGAGATACAGTGGCTGTTGATCAGAATGGAGATTTCTCAAAAGAGCTTACTCTTGCAGAGGCAGAAAATATAATAAATATCACAGCTACTGATGAAGTTGGGAATGAAACAAGTATAACTCGCTTGATTACTTTAAGCTATATGCCTCCAGTTTTAACAATTGATGAACCCCAAAATAACTTTAGAACAACAGAAAATTTTGTAACAGTTACAGGAGAAGTAAGTGAGTCTGCAGCAATTGTTACAATTAATGGAGATACGGTTGCCGTCACTTCAGAAGGATTATTTACTGCTTTAACAGAGATTAATTATGAAGTAAATATTATTGAAATTATTGCAGTAAATGCTGCTGGTTCGGATAAAATAACAAAAACTGTAATAAAAGAAGAAATAATAATAATTCCAGATAATCCAATTGATATAGCTCCACCAATAGATTCTACTGTTGTTACTACATTAGGGAAATCAGTAGAATTTTTATACACTGGGTCTAATCCAATTCAAACAGATCTTGTTGTAGATACTTTAAGCGAACTTAGAATAGCTGTATTAAGAGGAAATGTGGTTGATAATAACGGCAGTTATTTAAGTGGCGTTAAGGTATCAATAAAAAATCATAATGAATTTGGCAAAACATATTCAAGAGATGATGGTTGGTTTGATATGGTTGTTAATGGGGGTGGAGAATTTGTTGTGAATTTTTCTAAAAATGGATATTTAACCGCTCAAAGACTTATCGAGACTTATTGGCGTGATTATTCAATTTTAGATCCTATTATACTAGTGGCATTAGATACAAATGTAACCCATGTAGATTTTACAGACTCAGTACAGGTAGCGCATGGAAGTGTAGAAACTGATACTGACGGAAGTAGGCAAGCAACCATGCTATTTAAAGAAGGAACAAGTGTAATTCTTGAATTACCTGACGGTTCCACTCAATCTTTAAGCTCAGTTAATGTAAGAGCAACTGAATATACTGTTGGAGAAGGGGGTCCCTCAAAAATGCCAGCTGATCTTCCACCAGCAAGTCAATACACATATTGTGTGGAACTTACTGCTGATGAAGCTATTAATGTTGGAGCAACTAAAGTATCTTTTGATAAACCCATCTCTTATTTTGTGGAAAATTTTCTTAATTTTCCCATTGGAACTGTTGTTCCAGTTGGTTACTACGATCGAGAAAAATCAGAATGGGTTGCAGCAGATAATGGTAGAGTAGTTAAAATAGTAGATATAGTTAATGGCTTTGCTGAAATTGATATTACCGGTGATGATATTGCTGAGAGTTCAATAATACTTCAACCCTTTGGAATATTAGATTTAGAAAGAAAAGAACTAGCAGAAAAATATTCAGTCGGGCAAAGCTTATGGTTTATAAATATAAGTCATTTTACACCATACGATTTTAACTGGGGATTATCTCGCTATGCTACAAGTATTAATGTTTCCCCTCCAAATAATAAACAAATTGATAACGGGTGTACTATACAAGGTTCAATTATTGGTATTCATAATCAAACTTTGGGTGAGAGTATTGGTATTGTTGGTACCCCATATTCATTGAATTATACTACTGAAGCAGTAGATGGGTACAAAAAGAATAGATACTTAAAGATTCCTGTTATAGGAGAATCAGTTCCTGTTGCTCTAGGGTCAGTTTCTGTTACGGTACGTATAGCTGGTACAGAACACATTGAGAAATTTGACTCTTTATACCCGAATTTAACGTACAATTTTATCTGGGATGGAAAAGATGGTTATGGAAGAGATGTAAAAGGTAGTTTCCCTGTTTTAACTAGTAAAAGTTATAAGTTTACTGGTAGTACCAATGATAACAATTCCGAATATGGTGTTCTTATTGATACAAGCACTGCCCCGCTTTCTTCCAGTCCAAAAGCATTTTCAAGGAGAGGATGGTGGTGGAGCGATTGGACCATGAATAGTGAACCAAGAATTGCAACTAGAGATAATACAGTTAATCAATTCACTAATAGCTTTCTTACTGCACCTCTAGATAGGAGTATAAAAGCTTTACCAAATTGGGGTATAAATGTACACCATAGCTATGATGTTAATAAAGGAACATTATATTTTGGAGATGGAAGTAAAAGAAGTGTTAGAGGAGAATTATTAATTAAAACAGTAGCAGGAAATGGAAATCACGGTGATTTAATTTATTGCTATGGCGGAATGGGCGGTAATGCTCAAGATGCATTTTTTAGTATGCCAGAAGGTGTAAAAGTAGATTCTGATGGAAATGTATATTTTTCCGTTTATAGTTGTAATAAAATATTTAAAGTAAATAAAGAAGGGATTATTTCTCCTTTTATACATCAAAATCGTGTTGAAGATTTTGATATTGGTGTTGATGGCTCATTCTATATTATAGGAAATAATACAATCCGAAGAGTTCGCCCAGATGGGACTAGTGAAACTATTGCAACACCTCCAACGGGTGGTGGAAGTGGTATTGCTGTTTCTCCAGAAGGAGATATCTATTACTTTAATTATGTAACCAGAAAAATGTATAGAATTGCAAATGATGGTACTTCAACAATTATTGCAGGTAATGGAAGTTATACCTCTTCTGGAGATGGTGTTTCTGCTTTGGAAGCTGGTATTAATGTAAGAGGAATTGATGTTGGGAAAGATGGAGAAATCTACTTTGCTGATGATATGGGGCAGGCGATAAGAAAAATAGATAAAGATGGATATATAAGAACTATTGCTGGAACACTAAATAATTATGGTTATGAAGGTAATGGTGAGCTAGCTGTAAATGCTCTACTTTTTTATCCATCTGGTGTAACAATAGATGATGACGGAAATATTATTATTACAGAGGGTGCAAATGTTAGTAGTCTTTGTATTATTAGAAAAGTAGATACTGAAGGTATTATTTCAACAATAGCTGGAAAGGCTTATGTTAATGATTTCAGTGGAGAAGAAACATTTGCTTTAGATGCTAAGTTAGATGACCCTAGAGGAATTGCAGTTGGTCCTGATGGAGTAATCTATTTTGCTGATTATTATAATTACAGAATTAGAAAGCTATATCCTTCTATGCCTCAATTTTCGGCTAATGATATTAGTATAGCCTCAGAGAATGGAAGTGAAGTATATAATTTTTCTTCTTATGGTAAACATCTAAATACAATGGATGCAATAACTAGCAAAATTAAATATAACTTTAGCTACAATTCTGATGGTTTGTTAACATCTATAACAGATATTGATAGTTTAGTTACACATATTGAACGAAATGCTTCTGGCAATCCTACAGCTATAATTGCTCCATTTGGGCAGAGAACTGAAATAACATTGGATGGAAATGGTTATGTTGGTGAAATTAAGAATCCAAATAATGAAATTGTAAGTCTCGAATATATGTCAGATGGATTATTAACAAAAATGACCAACCCAAGATTATTCGATTATATCTTTACATATGATTCGTTAGGACTTTTAATTAAAGATGAAAATCCGGCGAATGGGTTTACTGAGCTTGAACGTACTGAAACTAACAATGGATACCAAGTTTTAACAAGAACTGCTGAGGGTAGGGAAAAAACTTATGGTGTGGAATGGATGTCGGAAGGTGGTATAAGATTTAATAATACTGGTGAAGATAGTTTGAGTATAATTGTAGAACAAAAACCTAATGGAACCTCAACAAAATATAGTCCTGATGGAACTATAACTATTACCAAACTTGAACCCGACCCTCGTTTTGGCTTGGAAGTTCCATTAAAAAATTATGAAACTACTCTCCCTTCTGGTTTGAAAATGAAGTTTGAGCATAAAAGAATTATTACACAAATGATTGCCAATGAAGTTACTGGAATTGCCGATACAGCAATAGTTAATGGTAAAAAATGGATATCCGATTACAATGGTAACTTAAACATGTTTACCTCAACTTCACCTGAAGGAAGGCAATCATTCAGTTACACCGATTCACTTGGTAGAGTATTCCAAAGTTCTGCGCTTGGTATTGCTCCAGTAAATTATTTGTATAACAGCAATGGTTTCTTAACTTCTGTTTCGCAAGATGGAAAAACATCTACATTTAACTATAATACAAACGGTAGGTTACAATCAACCACCGACCCAATGAACAGAACAGAAAGCTACGAATACGATGCAGTAGGCAGAGTGGTGAAACAAACACTATACAATAACAAAGAGATTCTTTATAGCTATGATGCAAATGGTAACCTTACATCACTAACTCCACCTGGGAGACCAGCACATATATTCGATTACACTGCTGTTGATTTAACCAATAACTATGTACCACCAATAGTACCCGATAGTGCTGGCGTGACAAAATATATTTACAATTTGGATAAACAATTAGTAAGTACAATACTACCCGATAGTACTTCAATAAATATAACATACGATACAACCGACTGTGGTTGTAGCAGCAACGGCAAACCAACAGAAATAAACTTTAGCCGTGGCACTCTGTTTATAAACTATGATACATTAGGCAGATTAGAAAGCACCATAACTCCCGAAAGCAACTTGCTTACATATAGCTACGATGGAAGTCTTCCACTATCTATTGCATGGAGTGGAGCTGTAAATGGAACAGTAGGCGTAATCTACAACAACGACTTTAATGTAGTCTCGCAATCGATAAATGCCAGCAACACAGTAAACTTCAGCTACGATAATGACGGATTACTAACCTCTGCTGGATTGATGAATTACAACTACAACATGCAAAACGGATTACTTTTAAGTAGCAGTCTCGGCAATTACACAAGCAGCTATGCTTACGATAATACCGGTAATATTGACACTTTTACCACTAAATATAACACAACTGATTTGTTCAAGACCGTTTATGAAAAAGACTCCCTCAGTAGAATAACAAAAATAACAGAAACCATTGAAGGCGTATCTACTGAAACAGAATACAGATACAACCAAATAGGTTATTTGGTAGAAGTAAAACAAAATGGAATTGTAAGCACTCAATACAGTTACGACAACAACGGTAACCGCTTAATGACAATAAAAAACCCAATGACAACAAATGACACGCTCCTTGCCGTTTACGACAACCAAGACCGAATGCTAACCAATGGAACAGAAAGTTACATTTACGGCAAACGAGGTAATCTACAAGCAAAAGTAAGTGGAACAGATACCACAAAATATTATTACGATAATCTTGGAAACCTAAACTCAGTAATATTGGCAGATGGAACAATAATTGATTATGTTATTGACGGACAAAACAGACGGATTGCTAAATTGTTAAACGGTCAAATTACAAAAAAATGGTTATACCAAGACCAACTAAACCCAGTAGCAGAACTGGATAGTGCAAACAATATTGTAGCAAGATATGTTTATGGAACCAAAGCAAACGTACCAGAATACATTGTTAAAGCAGATACAACATATAAAATTATAAGCGACCATCTCGGTAGTGTGCGAATGTTAGTAAATACAAGTAACGGAAATATTGCCCAACAAATGGATTACGATGCTTGGGGAAACCAAGTTTCAAATCTTGGGTCTAATATCTCAAGTCTCTCTTTCGCTGGTGGTTTATATGATGAACATACTGGTTTAGTTAGATTTGGAGCAAGAGACTATGATGCTACAGTTGGAAGATGGACGAGTAAAGATCCAATTCTTTTTGCTGGTGGGCAGAGTAATTTATATGAATATTGTCTGAATGATCCAATAAACATATTAGACCCAAATGGACTTCAGGTAATAGGTATTTATTCAAAATCAAGTGGTAAAATCCATGCATTGGATTTGAATACTTTTGATGTAGTAAATATAAATGCTGAATCAGGAGGTAAACCTTTTGGCGATCCTATACCAAATGGTTTGTATGAAATATTGGATCAAGCTCAAAATCCTGAATCATTCAGACTTGATGCTGCTGATAGATATCCAAGAAACGATGTACATGAAAGCTCTGGAAGAAACAGATTTAGACTACATGAACCTGGAAATACGATTGGTTGTATTGCAGCAACAAATACAACAGGCTGGCAATCTTTGAAAAATTTGTTGAACAATACGAAAACTACTCAAGTACCTGATAATGCAAAACCGTGGTGGAAGTTTTGGGGTGGTCAAGAGTATATAAAACGATATGGTTTCTTTTATGTGAGAGATTAAGGAAATAAAATGAGAGTACAATATTTTTTGTGTAGTATAATAATAAACCTTTTTTTATTAGGAATTTTAGTTTTTACTAGGTTAGTAAGTTATGATCTAGATTTTAATCAGATATTGAACGATTTGACATTTGGAAATTTCATCTTCTTTCTATATCTGTTGCTAATTCTTTGCTCACTAGCCTGGCAGTATTTAACAATTCATTCAGAAATTCAATTTACGATATTAAATATTATTTTGCTTTTACTTAGCTCTTTTTTATTTGTGGTTATCATAGCTTCGTTAATTAGTTTTATTTTTAGAGGAGGTATAATTGAATTTGATAATTACTTAATTTATTATAGTGCTAGAAAAATTAAGTTTCTCATTCCACTTTTTATTATTGTAACAACATTCTTCTTTTGGCGAAAGTTCTTTCGATTATCAAAAATTAGTAACTTTAAGAAAATCTATAATCGATCAATATTAATTGGAGTAATGTCCTTTATTACAGCACTAATGTTTTATTTTGTAAAATTTATTTTTCTAAAAGAAACTAGTTCAAATCTATTTCAAGGACTATTAGTTCTTGTTGGATTTATAATGCCATCTTATTTTTTTGTTATGAGTTCTATGGCATTACTAAAAGCAAAATTATCGAAGCAAGAGTTTAAGATCAAAAAGATATTTATAATTTTTAGTTTATTAGGCTCTATTGGATTTACATTAATTACTTCTTTCCTTTAGTTAAAGTGTGAGTTAATTGAAAGTATAGTTTCATGGCTGTCATGGTTAACAGTGGGAGCCTTTTCTTTTTTATACAAGTAAATAGTTTTTCAATAGTTACGACAACCAAGACCGAATGCTAACCAATGGAACAGAAAGTTACATTTACGGCAAATGAGGCAATCTACAAGCAAAAGTAAGTGGAACAGATACCACAAAATATTATTACGATAATCTTGGAAACCTAAACTCAGTAATATTGGCAGATGGAACAATAATTGATTATGTTATTGACGGACAAAACAGAAGAATAGCAAAAAAAGTGAATGGCTCAATTGTTAATAAATAGTTATACCAAGACCAACTAAACCCAGTAGCAGAACTGGATAGTGCAAACAATATTGTTGCAAGATACGTTTATGGAACCAAAGCAAACGTACCAGAATACATTATTAAAAGTGATACTACTTATAAAGTAATAAGCGACCATTTGGGTTCAGTTAGATTATTAGTAAATGTTTCAAACGGAAATATTGCTCAACGAATAGACTACGATGCGTGGGGCAACCAAGTCGCAAATCTTGGGTCTAATATCACAAGTCTCTCTTTCGCCGGTGGTTTAACAGATGAACATACTGGACTTGTCCGCTTTGGAGCAAGGGATTATGATCCGATAGAAGGAAGATGGACAAGCAAAGATCCAATATTGTTTGCTGGAGGGCAAAGTAATCTTTATGTATATGTTTATAATAATCCAATCAATATTTATGATATTAGTGGATTACAAGGTAATGTTTGTTCAAAAAACTCAACTGAAGATTATAAAGATGCCCTAAGAAGAATGGAAGCTTTATTAAATCAATTGATTGAAAACAACAAAAATTATGAGCAAATAAAAAAGAACGAACAAACTGTTGCTCCATACTTATGGCAACCACCAACGTTTTGGGAAGGTCTTGATCAAGCAGTTCCTATTATGCTTGATGGAGGAGCAATAGCAGCACTTTATGCAGGTCAACCAATTTTGGCGGGGGGATTTTCTTTTACATCTACTGCATGGACAGCAAAAAATGAAGGTTTTAGTGGATCAACAGGAGTTGGTGTTGTGACTATGATTGCTGGGACATATGGACCATTATCTTATCCAATGGCGATTGTGCAAATAGTTTATGATGTATATAGTACAAAAAAATGACATTTTTAGTTTTCTGAGTATTTTTATAAAATAAAGGAATAAATAAATGATATTGGTTTTCAGTGTTATTTTGATTTTTATAGGTGCAATATTAATGTTTTTTAATGAAAAGATAATAGAACTGTTTAATGAAGATGGATATTTCACCCATAAACAAAATAAATACAGAAAAATTGTAGCGGGTTTAGGATTAGTCATTCTTGGTATTTGGGGAATACTCGAATATTTTGGTATCACAGCTTTTATGGGGCAATATGTGAAATAACAGATTTGTTGCTTTTGCTACGTTTAGCAAACTTGAAAGTGTTTTTAATAATAGCTCAGAAAATAGTCTTCAACTAGTTTTGTGTTATAATCTCAAGTCTCTCCTTTGCTGGTGGTTTATATGATGAACATACTGGCTTAGTAAGATTTGGGGCGAGAGATTACAATCCAACATTAGGACGTTGGATAAACAAAGACCCAATTGGTTTTGGTGGCGGTGTTAGTAATTTGTACGAGTATTGTGTTAATGATCCAGTTAATTTTGTTGATTTATCAGGTCTTCAGTGTACCATAACTTCTGAGGAATACAAGAAAGATCTTCAGAAACTTACTTCATTATATGAACAATTAATAGAGAACACTACTGATTATGCTCAACGAGAAAAAAATGGATTAGCAGTAGAGCCATATTTATGGCATCCACCAACTTATTGGGAAGGTCTTGATCAATCGGTTCCTATTATGCTTGATGGAGGAGCAGTAGTTGCAACTTATTTAGGTCAAGTACACGTGGCTGGTGGTCTTGGCGTAGCATCAACTTTATGGACTCTGAAAAATGATGGTTTAGGTGTCTCAGTTGGTGTTAGTGCAACAACAACTGTTATTGGTGCAGTCTCACCACCTTATATTGCAATACCTGTTGCTCTTGGTCAATTTATTTATGATTTATTTTAATAAATAATTGTTTTTTTTTTTATAAATTTGAAGTTAAACGATGGAATTATTTTTTGGTATTGTTACAATTATTATTGGTATTATGTTGATAGCATTTAATGAAGAATTAATAAAGCTATTAGGTACAGATAAATATTATGACCATAAAAAAGATAAGTACAGAAAAATCATTGTAGGAATTGGAACTATTATTTTAGGTATATGGGTATTATTAGATTATTTCATTTCTTAAACTGAAATATTGCATTAAAATTAATAGTCTTAATTGAAAGTGTTTTAATAATAGCTCAGAAAATAAACTACAATGAGTTTTGTGTTATAATCTCAAATCTTGGGTCTAATATCTCAAGTCTCTCTTTCGCTGGTGGTTTATATGATGAACATACTGGTCTTGTCCGCTTTGGAGCAAGAGATTTCAACCCAACAATTGGTCGTTGGATTAGCAAAGACCCAATTGGCTTTAATGGTGGTGTTAGTAATTTGTACGAATATTGTGTAGATGACCCAGTTAATTATGTTGACCCAAGTGGTTTGCAGGGGCTATCAACCCCAGTTTCAAGACATTTTTATATTTCGGAAATGTCTGCGGCACAACGAGCGAGAATGATGGAGAATTATGGGAAATATACAACAGGAGTACTTAGCGGTGTTAGTGTTGCGTTAGTTGTAGTGGGAACTCCGTTTACAATTAGTGCAGCAGGTGTTATTGGTGGTATTTCTGTTGGTATATCTTTTATAAATGGGGAGTATGGGGATGTAGCTTTAGGAGTTGCATTGTTAGGAATAGGTGCTCAGATAGTGAATCCATCAGCTAGAATAGCTTATGCTTTGGCGCAATTCGGATACGAATTGTTGCCTGATGGAAGAGTTATTAAGATTGAATATCAAGATCCTATGTCTGTTCAAGATAATACAGCAGTTGCTAAAAAAACTTGTCCTTAATATTTATGGAGATTAAAACTATGAATGAAGCTATTATTTTAGGAATTATATCATTTATAATAGGTTTGTTCCTATCATTAAATTGGGAGAAAATAATTGAATCACAAGGGCCAATTAAAGATGGTGATTACCCATTTGAAACTAGAAAGGCACAACTTATTGGAGTAGGTATTGGATTAATAATTGCTGGTATTGTTGGTATAATTAAAGGTCTATTTTTCTTTAAATAGTAAATAGTTTTAATATAAAAAGCAGATAAAGAGTATGCTTGTTTAATAATTGTACGCTGTGTTTTCGGTACAAAAATTAACATACCAGAAAACATAAATAAAAATGCCTTCCCCGACTCTTTTTGCGGGGGCACAACATATAAAGTAATAAGCGGCCATTTGGGTTCAGTTAGATTATTAGTAAATGTTTCAAACGGAAATATTACACAACGAATAGATTACGATGCGTGGGGCAACCAAGTATCAAATCTTGGGTCTAGTATCTCAAGTCTCTCCTTCGCTGGTTGTTTATATGATGAACATACTGGTCTTGTCCGCTTTGGAGCAAGAGATTTCAACCCAACAATAGGACGTTGGACAAACAAAGACCCAATAGGTTTTGGTGGAGGTGTTAGTAATTTGTACGAGTACTGTATAAATGACCCAGTTAATTTTGTTGACCCAAGTGGTTTGCAATGGATTTTTTCTATAGCTCGTTATATTGGAGGTTTTATTGGTAGAGGAGGTGGCTTCATTTCTGGTTCTATGCCAATGAAAGGTGGGTTTGGTGAGCAAGGATACGATTTGGATTTTGATGGAACGCCTGATGATCAAGATGAAAGAGATAATAGAAAAGACCCTTTATGGCAATGGGAACAATATGAAAAACTCCAAAAAAAGCTTGAAAATCTTGAACAAAGAGATAAACTTGAGAAAGGGATTGAACATATGAAGTTAAAAGCATTCATTGAGCTAATGGATAATCCTTGTGATTGATAAATGAAGGAGTAATTATGGTGGCATTAAATTGGACGGAAGTAACAATTGCGCTTATAGTTTTTATAATACTTATTCTTTTTTCAAAAAGGGTTAGAAAAATAATGCGAGAGATAATAGAAGTTATCAAAGATATTTTCTTTTGGATGTAAAGGATAGTGCAAACAATATTATTACAAGATATGTGTACGGTACACAAAAAACATAACGTCGCTTGGGGAAACCAAGTTTCAAATCTTGGGTCTAATATCTCAAGTCTCTCTTTCGCTGGTGGTTTATATGATGAACATACTGGTCTTGTCCGCTTTGGAGCAAGGGATTACAACCCAACAATAGGACGTTGGATAAGCAAAGATCCAATTGGATTTGATGGTGGTCAGAGCAACCTGTATTCTTATGTTGATAATAATCCAATTATTTTTGTTGATATTACTGGGCAAGGTAAATGGGGTTATCGTGGATTATATATGGGTGGTGGCTACTATTTACCATTTCATTGGACACTTGGAGGTGAAGAAGGTAATATACTCCTTATGCATGAACAATATTGGTTTAATGATGGAACAAGCAAAGGATATGGTGATGGGATTTGGGTGGAAGAGTTTTCTTATCAAGATGTATATAAACAATATGTGTTTTTATTTAGCAAAGAGTATAATGATAAACTTATGAGAGATGCTATGAATCTTGTACTGTGGAATCCAAAAGAGTACTTTTTAGTTGGCCATAATTGTCAAGATTGGGCATCTGCTGTTAGAGAAAAATATAGAGAGCTTGAGAAAAATGAAAAATCTTGTCCTTAAGAATGGAAATATTTATGAATATTTTTAAAGTATTATCAGTATCAGTATTATTAGTACTTTTGGTAGCTTGTACAGAGCATGAAGAACTCTCTTTCCAACTGGATGGGAAAATTCTAACTGCTATTAGTGACATATATCAATATGACCTAAAATTAAAGAAAGAGACTCTATTTTATAAAGAGAAATCTTTGGGTAGTGGAATTATGTCCATAAGCTACTACGATGATGAACACATTATTTATGGTACAATAACTAAGACAATAAAAAAACTGAATCTTAAAACAAAATTATCTAAAGAAATAGGATTTGGAATGAATCCATTTTGCATTCCATCAAAGAGAATACTATATTTTTTTAATAGTAAAAATATAGATAGTGACATTACTCTTTGGAAAGCGAATTACGATTCTCTTGATAGTGCAAAAAAAATACTATCGCTTGGAAAGAGATTCGAAGGGTATTCAACGACAAAAATTGTTCAGATTTCTGATTCCACGATTGTACTGACAAATAAAGACGAAGAATTAGTTATTATCAATATTAATAACAATAAAATAAAGAAAACACCTTTTAAATACTATCATCCTATATTTTATGATGATATTTGTTCATTATTGTATTGCTACAGTACAAAAAGTGATTGGACAACATATAAAATAGATATGTTAAAAGAAAAGGTTTCAGAAATTGATTTGCATATAGAAGGTAATGCTCTGTATGTAAAAAAATATCATGCAGCAATTTTTGCAAAAGCAAGGATATCTTTAAAGTATGGAGAAACTGGCGATTTAATGATTAATTTTTTGCACAATGATAATAGCTATGAAATACTCGAAAGAACAAGATTTAATCAAGGTATTTATTTTGCAGAGACAATATTTTAGATAATAGTCTTGTCTAGTAGGGGGCAGTTCATATAGCCAAATTTGGCGGGATGTATAAAATGGGTTAAATAATTATTTAACCATGTGTAGCTTTATTGCGTTCATTATGGTTGAATTTGATTCCTATTTTGTAAATCCTGATTTAATTAATATTAACTTCTTTAGAAATCTTATACTCTGTTAGTAAAACGGTTTTAGTATCTATTTTTAAAATTTTAATGTATTTATATTCTTCACCCTCCCTGAGAAATAGTGTCTTGGAATTTGATTCATCATTAAAAATTATCATTTTCCCAGAGTTTGCTATTATCACACCTTTAATAGAATAATTTATTGTTTCTACGGGTGGCAGTGGCTTAATTTTATTCTTTTTTGCTGCAATTTTCTTTTCAGGTTTTATGATATCAGAAAAAGTGAAAGGATCTTGTTCTAAAGTAATATATCCTATTTCTTCAGGTTCATCTAATTTTTTATTAACTGCAACTGGATGTAAAGGAAGTGATTCGTTGGCAATATCTATTTGAATATCATCGTTGTCAAGAAAATGTGTAGTTATTCTAAACAAAATAATACCCCATATTACTATAACAGTAGTAATTAAGAGAATAAAAGATATCCTTTTTTTATTGGGCATTTTCATAAATTTAAATAGACGTTAATTTTTGTGAGAACTTTTAATTTTTGTTGCGTAATAGTTATTGGGTTTATACTAATTTCAGTTACTAATATTACTTTTTCTGAGCTTTCTAAAAATCTAATAAAATTATATAACTCTTCATAATTAGAATTAAACTCCAATTCAACGGGTAGCAGCCAGAGGTTTTCGTTGCTTTTTAGTTTACTAGGTTTTATTGAAGTAATACTAATGTTTGATTTTTTTGCAATGTTATTAAGATAACGCATAGTTGTTGAAATGTTTTTATTTTCCTCATAATCAGAAACTATCTGGTTTATCTGTGATTTAAGCTTTTTGTTTGTCTCCGTAAGCTTATATAAATTAGCATCAATTGCGGTTACTTTATCTAGTTTATTAGTGTCATTTATCCAGTTAATTGTTAATGAACTTAAATCCCAAATCCGTGGTAAAATCTCCCCAAATAATACAACTATTGTAAAAACAATAATTATTACATTAATATTTTTCCATTTCTTATTGTTAATTTTCATAATAGTTTGCAAGTATTGAAAAATTTATCATTGTTTTTCTTGGGAGTATAATATTTGACCTAAATTTCGATTTTTCAACTAAGTTGGCATATTCAAGAGTAATGTTATTAAAATTATTTAATATTTCAATTCTATTGATAATATCAGTTACATCTTTTTGTGAATATGAAAGACCTTGGAGGTTTAGTTGCAATCCATTATTTGACTCAGTTATTAAAAAATTTGTTAGACATCCATTGTTGCCAATACCTTCAATTATTGAATATAGAATTTTCGAAAAAACAATTCGTTCGCCTTTTAATTTAGTAAGTATAGAAAGATTTTTTGTCAAATTGTTATTGGCGTCATTAAGATTTTCTACCATTTTTGCTTTAACATCAATTTCTATCAAATTATTTTCATTGTTTTGAATTTGAGTGTTTAATACACCTTCTACAAAATAAATTGAAAGCAACAAAAAAACTAGTATTGAACCCAAAGTTAAAATAAGCTTCAAACTTGTCTTCTTTTCTATGTATTCTCTATTCACTAATTCAACTTCTACTGGTAAAAGGTTTATTGATTTATCGTTACCTGTCAAAAGTTTATTTATCGCAATTATTGAACTCAAATGCGAAGCTTCAATATCAAATGGCTCTTTATTTATTAACTCTGTTAAAAATATTGATCTCAGATGAGGAGCTATTTCTTGCTCAAGTATATTTTGTGAAGAAAAAAATATCTGTAGCTCTTCGTTAGCTGCTGGTAAAAACGTATTTAAGTTTTGCTTTATTTCATTTAGACAGAAAATAATTGTATCAATATCATGAATATTCTGGTAGCCGTTATTTATTTCAAAATCAGTTTTAGTTTTATTTAAAAATAACTCACTATAAATTAAAGAAGTCTTACTATTTGAAAACGAATAGATAATTTTATCGAAAACTACATTTAAAAATAAAATGTTCTTCTCTTTAGCAAAATTAAGTGTGTGGATTGATAAAGGAAAAGTAGAAATGCTAATTATTCTTAAGCCATTAATTTGGCAGGCTTTTGTAATATTTTCTATAAAGATTTTTCTAGCTATAGTTATACAATAGTATTCATTATCCTCATCTTCAGAGTACTTTTCATAGGAAAACAAAAAATCATCTATTTGGCGTCCTTCAGGTAAAAACTTATCTGTGTTTTCTAAAAACCATAACTCCTTATCTTCTGTATCTATATCTATTTTTATTGTATTAAATCTAAATTCATTAATTCCAAGTATTATTAATGCTTCTTCCAGTTTGAATTTATCAGATAACTTTTTCAGACTATTTGTAATAAAAGAAAGATCATTGTCATATTCAATTATTTCCGAATATATGATTTTATCAGTAGTATTAAGTTTTTCTTTAGTTATTTGATAAAAGGGCTCCTTGATTTCAATATATGTACAATGAGCGTATTTTTTATGAATATCCAGAACTACAAAATTCTTAACCCCAGAAATTCTGTAAAAACTTATTCTTTCTAATATGTTTGATAAATTATTTAGCATTTAATTAAATTTTCAATAATAAATTAACTCACTCTAAAGCACTGCATTAGAACCGCGTACTTTTAATGTAATTACTATTTAGTCCTTTCCCTTATTAATTAATGTTTTCTTAACTATTTCATATTGCTTGCACAAATATAAAATATAAAATTTTACAACATAGTTTCTTGTAATACCTCTTCATAAGTAGTAATTCCATCCCTCACTTTTTCCATCCCTGCTTCTCTTAGTATTTTGTAGCCTTGCATAACAGCAGCTTCTCTTATCTTGGTAACTGAAACATTATTTGAAATTAATTCAGTTATCTTTTCGTCAACTTCCAATATCTCAAATATTGAAGTTCTTCCTTTAAAACCAGTATTATTGCAAGAATTACACCCAACGTTTTTATACCCAATTTCGTGTGGTTTAAGTTTCTCTTGAGTTAAGTTTCTTTTCAATACTTTACAACTACACAGAGTTCTAACTAATCTTTGAGCAACAATTAACTTTAATGATGCAGAAATTAGAAATGGTTCAATTCCCATGTCAATCAATCTGGTGATTGCTGAAATAGAATCGTTTGTATGTAAAGTACTAAAGACTAAATGTCCTGTAAGAGAAGCTCTAATTGCAATCTCAGCAGTTTCTCTATCTCTAATTTCACCCACCATAATAACATTAGGATCTTGCCTAAGAAAAGAACGAAGAGCTTTGGCAAAATCAAAGCCTATATCGGATTTTACATTACATTGATTAATTCCGTCAATATTATATTCTATTGGGTCTTCAATAGTCATTATGTTTTTTTCAATTGAGTGTATTTGTTTTAATGCGGCGTATAGGGTTGTGGTTTTTCCACTTCCTGTTGGTCCAGTTACAAGTACCATTCCATAAGGGGCAGTAATAGTTTTTGTTAATATTTTATATTGTGATTCCGAAAGTCCTAATAGTTTTAAGTCAAGTTTTAGTTGCGATTTATCCAGAATTCGTAGGACAATTTTTTCACCAAATCCAGTTGGTAAAGAAGATACCCTAATATCTATATTGTGACCTTTATAAATAAATTTAATTCTACCATCTTGCGGTCTTCTTTTCTCTGATATATCTAAATTAGCCATTATCTTTAATCTGCTGGAAATTGATAAATGTCTTTGCTTTGGTAGATTTGAAACTTCACTTAAATGTCCATCAATTCTATATCTAACTCGAAATGCAGTTTCAAGTGTTTCAAAGTGGATATCACTTGCTTTAAGATTAATTGCATTAGCGATAACTTGATTTACAAATTCAATATTCGATTGTTCTGAATCCAGACTCTCCTTTATTATCTCTTCATTATTGTTGGAATAATTTGGATAAAGTTCTTTGAGCTTTTTTAATATCACATCTGCCGGGAATTCTGATACCCTAATTTCATAACCAGTTTCAAAAGAGACATCATTTATTAATTTTAAGTCATCTTGGTTTTGTACAGCTAAATGAAGCGTGAAATTTTTAATATCAATAGGCAAAACATTATGAGCGAATGCAAATTTAGGCGATAATATTGATTTTACTTCATGAGATATTTGTATTGAATCTAACATTAATAACCCGATATAAAATTATTGTAAGTACTAATCAGCCAGTTGTCAAATAAGTTAGTAATTAAATAACCAAAACTTAGAAACAAAGCAAATGGGATTTTCTTTTCATCTGTATAATTACTGAATAATATTTTTATTATATAAAATCCAGGAATCGCAAGAAACGCTGAAAACCATAATCCAAATAAAGATATTGGAAATGTGAAAAGCAAAGTAAGAATTCCTATGTACTTAATGTCTCCATATCCAATGGCTTCACTTTTTTTATATTTTGAATATAATAAATTTACAGTAACTAATATAATTATTAGAATTACTGCACCAATTATACTCAATGCAACTTGAGAATCAACAATAAATAGATTTATTATTGCTATGATTAGTAAGCTGCTTAATAGTGGATTAGGGATTATAAGATGCGAAAAATCAATAACTGCAATTACTAGCATAATTAAAAATGACAAGTAATATAAAATAAACTCGAAAGATAATCCATACTTTTCGAAACAAATAATACCAAGAATTCCTGCAAAAATTTCAAACAAAAAATATCTTTTTGAAATTGGTTCGTCACAATAACTACATTTGCCCTTTAAAAATAGAAAGCTAACCAAGGGTATTAATTCATAGTATTTCAATTTTTTTTTACCACACATACAAGTTGATCTTAAAATATCAAAATGCATACTATTTGAAAAATAAGAAATAGCATTGTTTCCAAAACTTCCCAAAGATAACCCTAAACTAAAAACAATAAGCCATTCAATCATCCTTCTTCAACCCTTCAGCTATTTCATTAACTATAGTATCAATTACATCTACTATATTATAATTTTTATAGTTACAATTAATATTTGCAAGACCAATAATTTCTCCTGTTTTTACTGATAATATTCTGAAAGTTAAATTTATATTTTGTTTCGATTTAGGTGAAATAAATTCACTACTTGCATATTTTAATAATTTCCCAACAACTATATAATTAGCATTTAATTTAGAACCAATAGATTTTATTTCTGAATAATTAATATTTATCGGGTCATCAATGTCCAAATCATGTAAAACTTCATCTACCCTTAGTTTTTCTACAATGGAAAAATGTTTTGTTAGGAATAATCTATTTGATAATTTATCTGCAATCAGAACACTTGTATATTTGGGGAGGGAAGAGCCTTGTATTTCAAACGGCAGTATTACTATCTTAGTACTATCAATATCCTCTGTAAGATTTATTTCTGAATCTACAATATCGATGGTTTTAATAGAGCTGCAATTAGATAATAAAAGAACTAAAAGTAAACTCAAAAAAAATAAATGCTTTTTCATAATTAATCCGGAACTATTTCTTTAATTATACCATTTTCTGTAACTTCCCACTCATTAAAGATGCCATCATTATCAAAATCAATAATAGAAGTCGCAGTAGCTCTAAAGGTTGAAAGTTCTGCAGTAACAATTTTAACAACATAGCGTGCAGTACCATTATCAGTAATAAGTGTTTCCTGTTCAAATCCAACTTGAGCTAAGTCAAGAGAAAATTTGTCATACTCAAATCTGTATGCTTTTTGAAGCATGTATACTTGTTTTAAACTTAATTTTGCTTCTGTTGCTTTAGCTTTATTTACAACAGGCATAAGTCGTGGTAAAGCTAGCAGAACTAGTATCCCAATAATTACCAAAGCAACCATCAACTCTGTAAGAGAAAAGCCATCTGTACGCTTTAAAAATTTATTCTCCATTTAAACTCCTAAGTAATTAATAATTTCAAACATTGGTAAATACATTGCTACTAAAATAACAGCAACTATTGCCCCAACAAATAAAATTAGTATTGGTTCAATAAAAGAGGTAACACTATCTAACTTGTGATCAAATTCTTTACTATAATAATCACTTATTAACGTAAAGACATTACCCAACTCAGCACTTTCCTCGCCAGCAGCTAATAGCTTGGTGAAAGTTAAATCAAAAAATTTGGAACCATGAACATTTGATGCAAAACTCTCACCCTTAATTAGCTTTTTAATAAATATTGAAATTTCAGATTTAAATATACTATTATTAGTAATATTTTTTGAAATTTTCAAAGAATCTAAAAGATTGACTTTACTTTTTAATAATATAGACATACTTAATGAAAATCTGGCTAATATATTCATAGTATACAATTTTGAAATCAATGGAATGGTTAGAATAAGTCTATCAAGAACACTTCTTTTAAAAGATTCATTTTTTATTGTAAAGCTAGTTAAAAACACTACTGAAATAAAAAGTAAAAGAACAATTATACTATTATTTACTAGATAATTACTTATATCTAACAAAAATTGTGTCAAAGGTGGAATATTTGTTCTCATCGAAATAAATAGGGACTCAAAAGTTGGGATTAAGTAAAACAACATAAAAAATATTACGAGAAGGGCAATAAGCAATACGAAAATTGGATACCTTGCTGCTTGAGTTATTTTTCTTTTCAAATTTTCAAATTTTTCTTGATAATCGGTAAAATCTGTTAAGACTTCTGCCATATATCCAGTTTCTTCTGCAACCCTAAGATTGGCAATATAAATTTTTGAGAAAACTTCTGGGTACTTTGAAAAACTTTTAGATAAAGAATTACCCGATTTTACATCTGTAATAACTCTTCTAATAATTTCTTTAAAATTAATATTTTGCGTTTGTTCATTAATTAGGGATAAAGCATCTATTAAAGATATCTTAGAAATCAATAGTAAACTTAAAACTCTATTAAATTCAATAAATTCTTTGTTACTAATTTTTTTTAGTTTAATCAATATTCTATATTCCTAAACTTATTAATACTAATATCTGGTTTTGTAAAAGTTAAATTATATTGTAATTTACTAATCATTATTTTTAATTCAATTTTGTCAATCAACTCAGAAATAATTTTCTTTTTATCATTATGTGTCCTTTCTTGTTTGTCATTAGTTATAACCAGATTTTCCAAACCTTTCAATTTTAAATCTAATTTAAATTTCTCAATTCCTTCTAGTTTGTATAAACTATTTATTGCAAATGAATTTTCTTTAAGTAATATTGTATCAACACCATCTAATACAAAAGAATAACTACTATCTAACTGTTGAAAATAAAATGAATGAGATTTTAATAGTTTACTATTTAATCTATATAAAAAA
>JAHISP010000025.1 GCA_018818165.1 Bacteroidota bacterium
ACTGTAATAAACCTATCGGATGCGTATTTTACCACTTCTTTAATTTCATCTTGTGTGTAAAATCCGCCATATTTTATACCATCAAATTTTTGTGGAATATTTCCATGATGCCCAACTATTGTCTCATTTCTATAAGCACTAATTTCATTGAGTTTTGGATATTTTTTTATCTCAATTCTCCATCCTTGATCTTCGGTTAAATGCCAGTGAAAAACATTTAATTTGTGAATTGCAAGATAATCCAGATACTTTTTGATAAATTCAACTGGGAACATATGGCGACAAACATCTAAATGCATTCCACGCCATTCAAATCGCGGAATATCTTCAATTTCCAGAAAAGGTAGTTTCATTGAAAGTTTATTTATTTCCTCAGTTCCATAAATTTCAGGTGGTAAAAGTTGAAGCAGAGTCTGCACGCCATAAAATAATCCGGCATAATTTCCTGTAATTAAAACACCATTTTCATCAATCTTAAGTTTATAACCTTCATTTCCTAATTCACTATTTTCAACATATTTTAGAGTAATGAAATTCTCTTCATTTTCAATATTATTTACTATTGCAAGTTTGTAACCAACTCCATTCAATAATTTATCATTTAAATATTTTTGAATATTATTCATCATTAACGATGAATCGGAAAGAATAATTTTTGTCCTTTCTCCAACAATAAATTCCCCACCAGCAATTGTCATTTTATTTGGTTGTGGAATTATATTAATTGTTTGTTCAATTTGAGAAAAGCTTTTAGAAGTAAAACTTAGAAGTGCTATTGTTAGTAAAATAAAAATATTTTTTTTCATACAGCATTAGTTTCCATAATTTGATTAAATTTATTACCTAATAGTTTTTATATAATAGAATTAAAATTTATATTTTTTATATAAAAATCCCAAGATTATTTTTTACTAATAAAATAAAGGTCATATATGAAAAAGTGGATAGTGTTAGTTTCATTTCTTTTTATTGTTGGTTGCCAAGGTGTTGAATATAAACGAACATTTTCCTTTGAACCTAAAAACCCTCAAGCATCTGAGCCAATATTGGTTAAATTTTTAGCTGATAGTACAAAACTAGCTGAATCTAAATCAATTGAAATGCTTGTTTATGAGTATGATGTTGACTTATTAAGTACATCTGAATTTGCTATGCAGAAAGATGGCATTGGTTGGACTTCTAAATTTACTCCCAAAGCTGAAACAAAAGGAATGATTATTACATTTAGGGATAAAGAAATTGTTGAGAATAATAATTCTGCAGGATTTGTAATTTACAAAAATGATACTGAAGGAAATCCTCTTCCAGAAGCACTTGCAGGTTATACCGTTGCGTTATCTCAATGGGGTACATGGTATCTTGAATTAGAATCTGATTATCAATCTACGGCAACAAAATTTGAGGAGATTTTCGACAAGTATACAGAAGTAAAACCAGCCTATTTGGATTTTTATTTATACACACTTTCCAGAATTGGAACCGAAGAGGCGTTAGGGAAAATTGTTGAAGAATTAAAAACAATGCGCGAAAGAAAAGATATCCCAGAAGATGATGTTATTCTTCTAGCAAAATATTCTAGAGTATTAAAAAATGAAGCTGATGAAACTATGTATAACAATATTATTTTAGAAAAATATCCCCAAAATGAATATGCTGCTGAAATTGGATATGGAGAAATGATGCTAGCAGACTCAGCCTCTGAATTAAAAGAAAATTTTGAGAAGTATCGAAATGAATTCCCTAAATCAAAATCAATTGACGTTGCTTCATACAGAGTTATTAGAAAATTTTTTGATGAAAACAATTTTGAAGCAGCAATGTTAGAAATAGAAAAATTAAAAAACATAACAATTCCATATTCTTTTACGTATTCTATCAATAAATTAATTGAATCTGATAAACTTGAAGAAGCATTAAAGTTGTGTAAAATTGGAATTGATGTAAGTAGAACACATTTAGATAGTCTTGATGTACCGCAACCTGAGTATTTATCAAAATCAGATTGGGAGAAAGATTTAAAATATAATTTAGGTGATTTATTAAAGAGTTTATCAATAATTCAACTGAAATTGGGCGACAAAGAAAATGCTCTTGTTTCTGCTGATGAAGCTCAAATATATCTTGAACATAATGATGTTGAATTAAACGGAATTTATGTTTCACTTCTTGTTGAAATGAAGAAATTTGAGCAAGCTACTAAGTCAATTGAGAAATATTTAACTGAAAATAAAAATACTTCCGAGATGTTGGAATTATTGAAGATTTCTTATTCAAATATAAATGGAAGCAAAGAAGGTTTTGATGAATATGCTTCAAAATTTGCCGCTGCTGGCAAAGCTAAATTGATTGAACGATTAAAAGGTGAAATGATTAACGAAGCAGCTCCAGATTTTGAAATAAATGATCTAGACGGAAATCTTGTTAAATTATCTGATTACAAAGGTAAAGTTGTAATAATTGATTTTTGGGCAACATGGTGTGGTCCTTGTATGCGCTCGTTTCCTGCAATGCAAGAAGCAAATGATAATTTTATTGATGATACTAATGTGCAATTTTTATTCATAAATTCTTGGGAACGAGTTGAGGATAAAATTGCGAATGCAAAAAACTTTTTATCACAAAACAATTATACTGTAAAAATTTTGATGGACTTGAAAAACGAAGTAATTACTAAATATAAAGTCGCTGGAATTCCTACAAAATTTGTTGTTGGCGCAGATCAGAATATAAAATTTAAAAGTGTTGGATTTAGTGGAACAAATGAAGAGTTAGTAAAAGAATTATCCGCTATGATAGAACTAGCAAAATAGAGTTGTTCTCTAATATTAAAAACCCTTCAATACTAGCTAAGCATTGAAGGGTTTTTGCTAAAATCTATAAATATATTATCTAAACAAGATAATCAATTAATTGCGATAGCTTTCCTTTAAGATCTTTTCTTTCAACAATAATATCAATGAAACCATGCTCTAACAAAAATTCGGATTTTTGAAAACCCTCAGGCAAGTCCTTACCGATCGTTTCTTTTATTACTCTTGGCCCAGCAAACCCAATTAGCGCATCAGGTTCAGCAATATTAATATCTCCAAGCATAGCGTAACTTGCAGTAGTTCCACCAGTAGTAGGATCTGTAAGTATTGAAATATATGGCAGATTGGCATCTGCTAGTCGTGCAAGCCTAGCGCTTGTTTTTGCCATTTGCATCAAAGAAAGAGCAGCTTCCATCATTCTTGCGCCACCACTTTGTGAAATAAGTATCATAGGAATTTTTTGCTCATAAGCTCTATCAATTGCACGAGCAATTTTTTCGCCAACAACAGAACCCATTGAACCACCAACAAACTTGAAATCCATACAGGCAAAAGAAACTTTTTTACCGTCAATTTTACCAATTCCAGTTCTTACAGCATCATTTAATCCAGTTTTTTTAATTGCTGAATTAATTCTATCAACATACTTTTTTGTGTCTTCAAAATTTAATGGATCACCCGACCTCATTTTTTTGTCATGTTCTTTAAATGTACCGTCGTCAATAAGTAAAGAAATATATTCCTCACTACCAATACGGAAATGATAATTACATTTGTGACAAACCCAAGAATGGAGTTCTAATTGTTTATTATGCAAAACCTCGTCGCAAGCTTTGCATTTAACCCACTGTCCATCTGGAACATCGCGTTTTTGACTTTGTGGCGATATATTTTGCTTAGATCTAGTAAAAAATCCCATTTTAATCCTTATTTTTCAACATCTACAAATAAAGTAATAATCATTCTTGGATTCGAAGGATCATTTGAAGTAATTGCAAGAGTTCTACTTTTTTTGCCTTTCATTCCTTTAGTATCAAGTTCTATTTTAACCTTTCCGCTTTCACCAGGTTCTAGTTTATCTTTGCTAAGTAAAGCAGCTGTGCATCCACACGATGTTTTAACATCAGTAATAATTAAAGTACTATTACCAACACTTTTAAAAGCAAAATCCCAGCTAACCACACTACCTTCTTTTACCTTTCCAAAATTGTGCTGATTTTTTTCAACAAATATTTTTGGCGACGCTGATTTTTGATTTATCATTTTTTCTTTTGGAACAACATCAGCAAGGATTGAAAGTCTATAATTAGTGTTTAATTTGTCGTTTGTAAAAACATTAATATATTTTTTTTGTTTTCCAGAGCGAGAAGCAGAGTTGAAAGTGATTGATATTTTTGTAGAATCGCCTGGTTTTATCTTTTCTTTTACGGGTTTTGCAACAGTGCAGCCACATGTAGAATTTATTTTGATTAAACTAAGCTCAGTATCTCCATTATTTGTAACAACAAAATCATGAACTACTATAGAGCCTTCAACTACTTTACCAAAATTATATTCAGGTTCCATTGAATATATTTTTGGACCCACAAATTGTGCATTAATAAAAGTAGGAAGTAAAAGTAAAACAACAATAAGATATTTATTTTTCATTTTTCTTAACTATAAAATTTTTCAAATAATTTGGTTCTAATAAATCGTGGTCGAAAGTTACTAAATCCTTTCCAAAAATATAAGCCCATTTTGCAATTGTAATAGCATTTGGTGAGGATATTTTATAATTATTTTTCACTAATGGATAATTACCAAAAAACAAATCCCCTTTTGCATGTAAATTATTAAATTCACTTTTATCCAACAAACATGTTTCGGTTATTAACTCATATTTTTTACCAATTGATTTATATTTAGCATAATATATTTCGTTAATATTTGCATTATTAGCAATTATAAAGCTAGAATTATTTGGTAAAATTGAACATAATTGCAACGCTAAAGCATCAAATGTTGGAACTGGAATAATCTGAATATTTCTACCAACAGCCAAACCTTTTGCAATTGTTAATCCAATTCGTAAACCTGTAAATGAACCTGGTCCCATTGAAACTGCAATTAAACCAACATCATCTAAAATCATATCTGCATTTTTTAGCAGGGTTGAAATCATGGGCATAAGTTTTTCGGAATGCACAAATTTTTTCTGGAAATTAAATTCTGCAAAACTATCTTCGGTAAGCATAATTGCTGTACTGCAAAGTTCATCGGAAGTTTCAATTGATAATATTGGCTTAAATTGTTGCATAGTTAATTCTTTTTTATTTTAATTTCTCTTTTAGAATCACCTAAATGAAAGATTTCTATTCTAAAAATATTTATAGGAAGTATTTCGTTAAACATTTCTGCCCATTCAATTAATGTAATTGCAGAACTATCACATAAATATTCCTCAAAACCAATATCATATAATTCTTCTATTTTTCTTATTCGGTAAAAATCGAAGTGATTAATTTTTACTTTTCCAGTATATGTATTTACAATTGAAAATGTTGGACTTGTAACATTATCAATTCCAAAATATTTTGCAATTGCCTTCACAAAAAAAGTTTTGCCAGTTCCTAAATCGCCAGTAATTGCAATAATATTGCTAGGCAGAAGAATTTTGGCAAAATTTATTGCAATCTCAGTTGTTTCTTCTTCTGAATTAACAATTATATTAAATGGAAATTCCATTTATACTTTGCTCTCCATTGTGATAATTGGCAAAATCATTTCTTCCATTGAAATACCACCATGTTGAAAAGAATCTTTATAATGAGATAAATATTTATGATAATCAGTAGGATAAATAAAGTAATAATCCTCTTTTGCAAAAATATAGCTTGTTGTAATTCCTCTTCTAGGAAGTTTAAATTCCATTGGGTCTTTAACATAAATAGCTTGTCTGTCATCTGCTTTTAGATTTCTTCCATATTTAAATCGCAAATTGCTTGAAGCTTCTTTATCTCCCATTACTTTTGCACCCCTCAAAGATCTTATGCTTCCATGATCAGTAGTAACAACAATTTTAGCATTTTTCATTTTGGAAATTTCTTTGAACATTCCCAACAAAGATGAATGCATGAACCAACTATTTGTAAGTGAACGATAAGCCGCTTCATCTGGAGCAATTTCTTTTAGAATGTCAGAATCTGAACGACCGTGAGCAATCATATCAAGAAAATTAACAACTACAGCCATAAGATGCGTTTTCTTATGCGAAGTAATATGTTGTTCAAAATTGCGCCCAACTTCTGGGTCAATAATTTTCATATACTTCATATCGTTCCGTAGATGAATATTCTTTCTTTCTAGTAATTTTTGAAGAAGTTCCCTTTCATTTTTATTCATGCTTCGCTCATCGTCATTTCCAGAAACCCATAATTCAGGGTAATATTTTTCAATATCAGATGGAAATAGCCCGGCAAAAAGTGAGTTACGAGCATAGGGAGTTGCTGTTGGTAAAATTGAGTAATAGTAATCCTTTTTTATATCAAACATTTCTAAAAGATGTTTTTCCATTACTAACCATTGATCTGCACGCAAACAGTCAATCACGAAAAAGAAAACTGGTCCTTTGGAATCTTCCAGAAGTGGCAAAACATAATCATTTACAATTTCAGGTGTTAACTTTGGAGTATTTTTGTCGCCAACGTTTTGTATCCAAGTTTTATAATTATTTTCTACATATTTGCTAAATTCTTGGTTAGCTTCTTTGCGTTGGGAATCAAGAGTTTCTCTTAAATTTATTTCAGGATGAGCATCTAATTCCAAATCCCAATTAATTAGTTTCAAATAAATTTCTTCCCAATCATCAAAATCCAAATCACCAACAAGTAAGCGACTTATTTGACTAAAGTCTTTAAGATAATCGGTTTGAACATATTCGCCGGATATTTTTTGCCCATCTAAAATTCGTTTGCATGCCATTAGCATCTGAGAAGGAACAACTGGTTTAATTAAATAGTCGCTAATTTTTTTTCCTATTGCGTCATTCATAAGTGATTCTTCTTCACTTTTAGTTACCATTACAATTGGAATATTTGGTTTAATCTCTTTAATTTTGGCAAGAGTTTCTAATCCACCCATTCCTGCCATCATTTCATCAAGAAAGATTAGTGAAAAATTTTTTTGATTTACAAGATGAATTGCATCTTCACCGTTAGTAACGGTTTCAACATCGTAACCTTTTTCTTCAAGAAATATAACATGCGATTTTAGCATTTCTATTTCATCATCAACCCATAAAATATTTGGTTTATTCATTGTATGTTCTATCATTTAATTTTGAAAATTATTTTAATTGTTTCAGACAATTAATTATAACTATTTCTTTATTCTTATGTTAAAATAACTAAATATTTTTGCTTACTGAATTGAAATGTGTACATCTAGCCCAGCTTCATTTGTTGTGGTTGCTGGAATTTTTGATGCACCTTCTGGTTCAACAGTCATTCGTTTATAAAATATTGATAATGTTACTCTAGCACTCATAACATATTTAATTCTCGGTTCAATTGTAACTCGTTTTGTTCCATCTTGAGGCGTACCAGCTTCTTTGAAATTTTCACCCATATAATACATTAATACAGAATTTGTGCCTTGAGTATAAGCCATTGAGACTTCAATATCATTTTTAAGTGAAAGTCCAAATAATGGAAGTTCAAAACCAGCTTTTGCAAAGCTTAATGAAATATTAATATCGTTAGAAAATGTTTCTGTTGTAGCTTTTGTAGCTAAACCAAGAGTGTAATCCTTTTTAGTGGAATATTTAATATTTCCAGTAATATTTCCACCCCATAGCTCAGCAAAAGTTAAGTTTAATCCAACTAGTGGAGAAAACCCGTAAGATATTTTTTGAGTCTGAACTTCCTCATTTCCCTCAACATTAATTTTCCAGCCTTCGGTGTATTTAGAAGTATAGCCATGATTTAAAGAAGCACGTTGAAATATTAGTCCAACAAGTGGAAGTTTTTCCAATCCAGTCCAAGTAATTCTCCAGTTTGGACGAGGAATATACTGTGCTATACTATTAAAAATAGGAATCTTTGCAAAAATTGGAATTGATTCAAGACCCTCAACAAAAGCAGAAGATAAACTGGCATTAGGGTCTTCAGCATTAGGATCATATTTATCATTTACTGATTTAATTGAAGCACCAGCAAGCGGCAAGGTAAGAAATGACCTATCCAAACTTCCAGACACTAATGGATCACTAATTAGTAGTTCTCCTGTATATTCATCTACTACTTCAAATGAAATTGATTTATTATAACCCCAACCAATATCCCAATTAATATCAACATTAGCACCTTCCCAAAGTGGGCGTCTAGTTTTAATTGAAAAATCATTTTTTTGTGAAAACTTATCGTCTAATTTACCACCAGCAGCTCTTGGACCAGGATTGTTGCTCAAGCCAAATTGATAAAGCCTACTTGGACCATTTATATCGTTATTGGCTGAGCCCCAGAAATTCCAAAAACCAGTACCTTCTGCAACAATTCCACTATTGCCTTGTGTATTATTTTGGCTAAAATTAAATACCATTTGATCAAAATCAAATAAGGCGTATTGCATAGAACCTAATACTAATGAAAGACCTTTTGTAAAAATAGAAGGCGAATTATCAATAACCTCGACACTATCGGCTGGGTTATTAGCTTTATTCTTTTCATCTTGGTCTTTAATTTGCTCATCAACATTTTGAGATTCATCTTTAGAAAACCTACTGCGCGGTGTGCTAATATTATTTTTGCTTTTATTATTTACAGCTTTTTTGTCATCGCTAATTATTAATTCAAAAATAGGTGTCATTATTTGCTTTAATTTTACAGTTAAACTAGCATTTATTCTATTTGCCCAACCGGCACTTCTACCCAACTCTGCTTGCGAAAAATTGTTCTGCCAATTATAAGTTACATCATAACCAGCAGAAATAGTGAAGTATTTATCTAAATTTAGTAATGATGGCATTTGGGGTTTTAAATCAAAGTTGATAGACTGGCTGTAATTATTATCCTTCCCAAATAAATTACCATTAAATATATCGTTCCAAATTTCACTTTCTGAGCGCTCAATACCATTAATATCTGTAAGTAAATAACCCAATGAAGAAGCTACGCTTAATTTATAACCAGTTGAAATATTAAAAAATCCACCATCTGTTAATTTCCAATTAAACCCTACATTTCGCGATGAAGTAAAATCGCGACTAATATTTGGAGCAAGCCCAATAGTCCTTGTTTTTGTAAAGGAATAATTTCTCTTTGCAGCTAAACTTGCATCAAAATTTTGTGGAGTAAAATATATTTTAACATTTCTGTAATCAGAAAATAATTTAAAGAACTCCCCAATTATTGGAATATTTGCTGGATAGATAAAATTATCATTACTAAACTTTGCTTGATATTTACCAGTTCCATTCCAACCCCAAGTTTTGGCTTCTTCAGTTGCTGGATTTCTAGAATTAGTACTATTATAGCTATAACTAAATGATAATCCATTTATAGTTTCACGAATATACCATTCTTTAGAAGGTACTTTTAACTGGATATTTGACAAAGACCATGTGTCAGAAATATTTAATGTTTCTGTTTCTCTAACCAAACTATCTGGATTAGTGCTAGTTTCAGCAGCTTTAGAAACTAATACGTCTGTTCTTGGTTTATATAAAGGCTTAGAAATAGATTCCGAATGCGAATAGTTAACGCTTAAATTACTACCAGGCATATTAAAAGGCATTAATTTAATAATGTTAACGTTACTTTGAATATTCCAACTTCTTGAATCAACACGACTACCAAACCGTTCTGAAAGTTTATGAAAGTACGGATCTGTCTGTCTGTAAGAACCACTTACGCTTACAATATCTGCAAACTTTAATGAAGCGGATGCACTCATAGCCCAACCTTCATGGTCATTTGCGCCAATTACACGTAATTCATTTATCCAGAGACGACCTGAAACTTTTTCAAATTTATCACCTTTATCTTTTGGATTTTGAATTCCAAGTGCAAGAAAAGAAACTTTTGTTAAAGTTGGGGCACCCCTAATTCCGTAATAGTGACCTGGTTTGCCTGGAACTGGCACTCTATAAGCAACATTTGCAGAATCAGCTGGTCTTGTTTCTTTAATAGTAGATAAGTCATTAAAATTTACACTAATTTCTTCCCATCCATCATCAACATCATTCACAAATTTTGTTGGTCGTATATATTCATAATAATTTGTACTATCGGCACCAAATCTAAAATATAAATCAGTTGCATAGTTATTTTCATTTACGTAGTGCGAAATCGAACCTTGTGAAATATCAGCATCACCACGAATAAACAACTTCATTTCGGAATAATTAAAAACATCTAGACCTTTTGGTAAATATTTTACAACCGTTCTAGAATCACCATCCGGAAGATCTTTTATTATTAAATCTAATGATTGTTCATTTTTTTCAGTTACCTGGTCAGGATTAGTCCTATCTTTTTCTATAGCAATTCCAGGAGGCATAATATAATCTGGATTATCCTCACGATTAACATTGGAAACTGTCAAAACAGAATCATCTAAAGTTACATTCTCAGTAAGTAATTTCTGCCATTGGTTACCAACTAGGTTAAACTCAACCAACTGAAAATGAATTTCTTCACTTGAACCGCTAACCCATAACCTGATAAATTCAACCAGAGAAAATGTAGGAGAACCAATCATTTTTTTATAATCTTTTAAAGGAATTTTGAATTGATACCAAGTTGATTTAGTACCATCATCTTTAATAGCACCACCACCAGCTACAAATGGATTAACTGCAACAGAAGTGTCTAAAGGAATTTCATATCTAAAATAACTATTAATTTTATCTAATTTTTTATTGCCATTTAAATCTTCACTATCAGGAAAACGTCCTGATTCAGATAAAGAGGCATTACCTTCTGTTCCATTTATTTGAGCATAATCATCTGGTAAGACCCCACCAGAAATAAATTTAAAGTCATCACCATTTGGATCTTTGTTGGTTGCTGCATCATATTCAGGTTCATTAACATTTTTTGCTCGGTCAAGACCAATGTCTTCCCCTTCATCAATATTGTCATTCCAAGGTTCTTTATCTTCAGTATCTAATCTAGAATTTTGAATAACATCCTCACTTATTTGACCTAAATCGAGATTTAGAACTGCCCCTTCTGGTGCATTTTGAATATTAATCCAAAATTCTATTGCTTCAATCTTCTCTTCAACAAGGTTATTGGCACTTGAAGATAAAGACTTCATTATACCACCCCAAACCTTATCAGAATTACCTTCTAAATCTGGATTACTATTATACGAGCCTTTTTGATTTGGACGATAAACGTAATCAAGAACAGTTACTTCTTCATTCTTAGTTGAAACATCCTTATTTGGCCAAATACTTCTTGATGAAGTTTTTGAAGGCAAAATATTATACCATATACTTTTTGCTTTGTAATCCATTAGCTTAACTTTTGCTTCACCATCATCATATGGCATTTCATCAGGTACTGATAAATCTTTCCAACCAGTGTATGAAATTCCTATTGGAATAGTTCTTTTTGAAGACTCAAAATCATCAATGTATGCAATACTTTTATTATTATCACTGGTAATTGTACTTTTTTTTGTGTTTGGATCTGGGTCCATATATGCAAACTCGCCAGCTAAATCTAGTGAAGATTTAGCGCTAGTTGAAAATACTTTGTCTAAAGCAGTAGTTAAAAATGGCAAATCATGCTTTGTTGAAAAATCAACACCATAAATTGTATTACTTATTGGTTCTTCACCAATACGAACTTTATCACTTAAAGTCTTCTGATTTAAATTAAGAAACGAAAAACCAAGTTTAGTTTCTTTACTAAATTCATATATACCACGGAAACCAATTAATGTTTTTGATGCTAATTGGAATAAATCATTTTGTTCAAATGTAATTTTTAAATTTGCGCCTGGAACAAGTGCGTTTGCATTACGCATTGTAATTTGTCCAATATTATAATCAACAACATAATCTACTCCTAAAATTAAAGCTGTATTATCCAGAGTAACCTTAACAGAATTTTCAACAACATTAAAACCTATTTGAAATGTTGAAGAAACACTAGCTGAGTATTCACCCGTTAAATCAAATTTGTTTTTGGTTTTGTCTTCTTGTGCAGTAGACTTTAATTCAGAATATAAGCTATAGTATGCAATGTCTTTGGGTAATGCTGGTGGTAAATCTCTTCCGAATGGTTCAAGAGTAGGAAAAATAATTTCTCCTGTTTCAGGAATAATAGTTATTCCCTCTCTAAAATCGAATAATCCATCTGTATTTTCTTGTCCACTATTATCCAATATATCTAATCTAAATTGATTAAGTAAATTTTTATTTTCCACGTTGTTTTGAGGTTCAAAACCTTCAATTGTATAAAACATATCAAAAGTAAAACCTTCTTTTTTAATATCTCTACCACCAAGAGGATAAATATTTCTTAACTGCAATTTCCATGCTTGTTCATAAGTAGGATTAAGATTATCTGGTTTTATAAGTTTAAGAACAATTACTGAATCTTTAATTTCGTTCCAAAAATCGCCGTAAATATTATCATCTGTAATATCATTACCATTTTTTCCTTCAGTTCTGTAAGCAACACCAATGGCATCAGTCCTTTGAATTTGAGTTTTGAAAGTAATAAAACCAGTTGCTGCATTATAAATATAATCAACACCTTCCTGTAATCTTTCAAAATAAGTAAAAATTATTGTTTCACCTTGAACTACTTTTGCGTTTGAATATCTAAGTGAATCATCATAAGTTTCACCCTGTTTTAGTGCTGGAAGATTAATATAAACATTAGCTCTCTTTTGAGTTGCTGGATCAAAATTTCCATTTGCTTCACGCCATACTTCAAGATCTTTAACAAAATACTCATTATTTACTTCAGGTGTCAGTTTACCAAAATACTTGTTAAAGAAGTTATATTCTGGAAGAACACTAGCATAAACTGTATCAAGAAAATAATTGTTCTCGGAATAATTTAATGCTTCAATGGAGTATGTTTGCTTTTCACTACCTCCAGAAACTGAAACCTCTTTCACTTCCCCTTTTTTCTGTGATGCAAGTGCAGTTAATGTAAATGGACCAAATTGAAATTTTGCTTTTATACCAAAAAGTGCCTCACTACCTCCAACAAGTGGAGAAGTTTGGAGAGAAACATTACCAGCTTCAATTGATTGAATCATTTCATCATCGTAACCTTTATACTGTAATTTTAGCTGATTCTCATATTCAAACGTCCTTTCAGTATTCCAGTCAGCACCAATTGTTAACTTGTCACCAATTGTTCCATTAACACTAATTTGAACTTGTTGACTAAAGTCAGGTTCATTACGACTATTTCCTAGCGCAGATAGGGCTACTCCTTCTGTGGTTTCATTGCGCCATGCACCATGTATATCAACTGCACCACTAATTCTCAAATTAATTTTTGGGGGTCCAAAAATGGATAAAAAAGAAGCACTTGGTAATGGAATTTCAATATTAGTAATATCAGAAAGCAAACTACCCAAGTCATCATCTTTATTTAACACTTCATATTTTCTAGTAAGTGCATTTAACTCTCTTTTATTAACTTCGGCAATCATTTTTTCAATGTATTCACTTAAGGGCATTTTAACCATTACTCGTGATTCATTACCAATAATAGATTCTTTAATTAACACAAATTGACCTGTTGAATCCAATTCAATACTTTTTTGTGAAACGGATGCAGAGGGATATACAAAGAAACTTGATCTGAATCTGTCTGTTGGACTTGTGCTGTAATAATCTGGTTGAACATATTGGAAATGTTTTAATCGTGCAGTGGAATCAATAGCCATAGAGTCAACCACAACAACCGAATCAGTAATTGTGGAATCTGCACCCATAACTCCACGCTCTAAAATATTGGTTAGGGTGTCATTAGCATCAAAACCCAAAGAATCCTCAAAAACTAACGAATCAGCAATTGTGGAATTTATTTTCAACAGTCTAGAATCAACGAGCTTATTAAGAGAATCCGTTGAATCTGACAACATAGCAGTGCCATTATTCAAATAATCATAAGAAAAAGGATCTGCTATTCTATCTAAATAAGCATAGATATCCCCTTCAACATCATTGATGCGATTATCAGAAATGTTTGTTCTGCTAGTAAAACCGAAAGATGCATAAATAGAAATGATAACAATCGTAATCGAAAGAAAAGTTATTAACCTCTGCACCTGCTGTGATTTTCTACCGTAAATTTTAGTACCTTAATTTGTTTTTAACTATTCCAAAAGTGGTAGAATTTTTTCGATATTCCTCCGATTAAAAAAAATGTAAGCCAAAATTATTTAATTACTTACTTAAATTCAATGTTATTTATTAGGTTACGAATATTTGCCTAAATATTTTTATTTAAGACAACAGCCCTAAATACCACGATATAATTGTTCACTTGTAATTTGGGAACATTATGTATAATTATTTTTAATATTTAAATAATTCTAAATAATATCATTTAAATGTGTTTTAACATCAATTACATCAATAATTCGTTCTTTATCAACAACTATTGCACTCAATTTATTACCAACATATGCACCAGTATCTATATAAACAGCGTTATTATCCTCGTCCAAAATTATTTCTTGATGTTTAGTATGCCCAATTATCTGAAGTTTTCCAAGATTTAAGGGCTCATCTCTGCACCATAAAACTCCCCTATCAGAACGATAATCGTTATAAATTAAATCGTGAAGTGTTGATAAATCATCTCTAAAATTTTTTGGCAAAAAATGCTCATATTCTTTTGAAATGCCGGCATGAGAAATAAAACAATCTGGAGTATCAATATAAAATGGTGCTTTTTTAATAAGATCAATGTGTTCAAATACTTTTTCTTCGTTATCCTCGTAGGATTCTAAAGTAGCCTCACTACCATTAAAAACCCATGAACGAGCAAAAACAGAAGAAGGATCCTTAAAAAAATTGAAAAACATGTACTCATGGTTTCCAGGAGTGAACTCAATTTTTTTTTCAATTACAAACTCTATTACATCACAACTATTGTTCCCTCTATCAATAAAATCACCCACAGAATATATTTTTATATTTGGATATTTTTTAACTATTTTATCATAAAGTTCTACTAATGTGTAGTAACAACCATGTATATCACCAATAATAGCAATCATAAATTCAAATTATAAGTTTTGTTAGCAAATTCAGAAAGTTCATCCTTAAACTTAGGATGAGCTATGTTTATTAGTGCTTTAATACGTTCTCTAATAGATTTTCCCCAAAGCTGTGCAACACCAAATTCAGTTACAACATAGTGAACATCTCCTCGTGAAGTAACAACCCCAGCACCGGGTTTTAAAGTAGCCACAATTCTAGATATTTTTCCATCCTTAGTAGTTGAAGGTAGCGCAATAATTGGTTTTCCTCCTTCAGAATAAGCAGCACCTCTTATAAAATCGACTTGACCGCCAATTCCACTAAACAATTTTGTACCTATTGAATCAGAACAGACTTGCCCTGTTAAATCAACTTCAATAGCTGAATTAATAGCTACCATTTTGTTGTTTTTCGCAATAATAAATGGGTCGTTTACATACTCTTGTGGATGAAATTCAAATATTGGATTGTTGTTTATATAATCGTATGATTTTTTAGTACCTAGAACAAACCCAGCAATAATTTTACCATGATGAAGTGTCTTTTTGTCGCCAGTTATTATTCCATTTTCAACTAAGTCAATCATTCCATCTGAAAACATTTCTGTATGAACACCAAGATCTTTTTTATCACGAAGATACTTCATAACATTATCGGGAATTGCGCCAATACCCATTTGAAGTGTAGAACCATCCTCAATTAAATCAGCTACATTTTTCCCAATTCTATCATATATCTCTAAAACTTCTTTAGAAGCATTTGGGTCAACTTGTGGAAGTTCAAGAAGCGGGTCGTCTGTTTCAACTATATAATCTATTTTATTTATATGAATAAAACTGTTTCCAAGACCTCTAGGCATTTGTTGGTTTACTTGCGCAATAACAAGAGTAGCTTTTTCTGTTGGTGTTTTAATATTACCAACATCAATTCCATAACTACAAAACCCATGTTCATCAGGAGGAGAAACATTAATGAAAGCAATGTCAACTGGAAGTATTCCTTTTTTAAACAGCAAAGTAACTTCAGACAAAAATATTGGAATAAACTCTGCTCTTCCATCATTTACTGCTTCTCTGGAATTAGCACCAATAAAAAAAGCACGATGTTTAAAATGTTTTTCCATTCCTGGCTTTAAGTATGGAATTTCGCCAACAATTAAAATATGATATAATTTAACATCTGTAAGTTCATTTTTTCGTTCAACCATAGCCCTTAAAATTATCATAGGTGCAGCACATCCTGGTTGTACAATAATACTATCACCAGATTTAATATGCGATACAGCTTCTTCGGCAGAAACTAATTTTGAATTATATTTCTCTAGCCAAGAAAATTTTTTGTTCGATTTTATTTCTAATTCTTTAATTGTCATTAGTAAATTCTATTTAATTTGTCGAAAATATATGGAGTCGTCTATACTCCAAATTGAAAGTATCTGCAATTACTTGATTTGTGCAATAACCATTATACGTACAAATTCCTTTTGCAAAATCAGTATCACCTAACACCGCATTTGATAAACCATTATTTGATATTTCAACAATATAATTAAGTGCAGCATTTGATAAGCCGAAAGAAGCAGTACGCGCTGCCATAGCTGGAATATTTGGAACGCAAAAATGAATAACTCCGTGCTCAACAAAAACTGGATCTGAAATTGTTGTTGGTCGGCTAGTTTCAACACAACCACCATGATCAATAGATAAATCGACAATTACTGAACCTTTTTTCATGGTTTTAACCATTTCGGTATTTATAAGATGTGGAACTTTTTCACCCTTAACTTGAACTGCGCAAATTAATAAATCGGCAAATTTTACTCCACGAGCAATTGTATATGCGTTAGCAACAACTGTAGTTATATTTTTGGAAAGAATATTTTCAATTCTTTTTAATCTGCGAATATCTTTATCAAGAACAATGACTTGAGCACCACGCCCCATAACGGCTCTTGCTGCATTCATTCCTACAACGCCTGCACCTATAATTACAACAGCAGCTGGAGCAACACCAGTTATTCCACCCATTAAAATTCCACGACCATTTTCATAGTCGCTTCCAAGATAACGTTCACCAATTTGCACAGCAAGTTGACCAGCAATTTCACTCATTGAATGAAGAATTGGAGCTTCATCATCTTTTTCTATTAGCTCATAACTTATTGCTGTAATTTTGCGTTCAATCATGCTTTCAACAATTTTCTTATTGCCAACAGCAAACTTGTGGAAAGCTAATACAATTTGTTTTTCCTCAACAAATGATATTTCTTGTTCAGTCATTGGGGAAATTTGCGCAATAATTTCCGAACGCTTGTAAACTTCCTCTTGCGAATAAACTATGGTGGCACCGGCTTTACGATATTCTTCATCAGTAAAATGGCTTCCACTTCCTGCTTCTGTTTCCACAAAAACAACATGTCCATATTTTACTAGTGTATCAACGCCTGCAGGTACTATTGCAACCCGCTTTTCTTCGTGATGAGTTTCTTTTGGAATCCCAATTCTCATATACATTCCTACTTACTTTATATGGGTTAAGTTACAAACTAAAGAATTTATTTACAAGTTTACTTTAGTATAAGTAATTCAATAATACTGCTTTTATCTATATTGTTAATCTATCTAAATATTTCAATTTACTGTAATTATATTAATTTGATTCAAGAATTCTGGATTAGAAACTGCAACTGATTCAAAATCATTTATACTTATATTTTTGCCTGTTAACATTCCAAGAATTGAAAAAGCCATTGCAATTCTGTGGTCGTGATAACTTTCAATAAGAATATTCTCATTAAATACTTTACCACTAATTTCAAATCCATCATTATATTCAATGCAATCAATTCCAAGTTTTCTAAAATTTGAACAAAGTGCATCAATTCTATCAGATTCTTTGAATCTTAATTCTTCAGCATTTCTAATAATAAATTTGCCTTCAGAAAACAATCCCGCGACAGCTAAAATTGGAATTTCATCAATAATATTTGGAATTATCTCTTCATTTATTTCAATATTTTTAAGTTTGCTGCTAAATATTCTTAAGTCACCAAGTTTTTCGCCACTACTTTCCCTTGTGTTTTCAATTTCAATCCTACCATTCATTTTTTGAAGTATTTTAATAATTCCATTACGAGTTTCGTTTAATAAAACATTTTTCAAAAGCAATTCTGAATTATTGGAATTTAGTGCAAGTACAATAAAAAATGCTGCGGTAGAAATATCGGAAGGGACAATATAATTAGCTGGTTTTGGATAATTCTTTTTTGAAGAATAGATTTTTCTCATTCCATCAAATTCCTCAACTTTTAATCCAAGTAAAGTTTCTGTGTGATTTCTTGTTCGCGAGTGTTCAATGACAATTGTTTCTTCTTCAAGATGCAATCCAGCGAGTAAAACAGCACTTTTAACTTGAGCAGAAGCAACTTGCATATCAAACTCAATAGCTTTTAATCCTGAAGAAGGAATGATTTTCATCGGCAAACTGCCAATTTCGCTTGTCTCAATTTTAGCACCCATTTTTGAAAGCGGCTCAACCACTCGTTTCATTGGACGTTTTGAAAGAGAGGCATCTCCGATAATTGTTGTTTCAAAATTTTGTGCAGACAATATTCCAGTTATTAAACGCGTAGTTGTACCAGAATTTCCAGCATCAAGATTTGAACTTGGCTTTGTAAATCCATTAAACCCTTTACCATCAATAACCAAATCGGTTTCAGTCTGTTCAATTTTACAGCCAAGTTTTCTGAAACAACCAATTGTGGAATTTACATCTTCGGAATTAAGATAATTATTTACTGTAGATTTACCATCAGCCATCGCAGAAAACATAACAGCTCTATGCGATATTGATTTATCACCTGGAAGCACTAACTCCCCTTTTACACTATTTATCTTTTCAATTTTTTGAATCATTTAGCACACCATTTGTCTATCATTTTTTCTAAATCATCTTCATTTAAATCTGATGTTTCGTACATTCCTTTTTCTTCACGTTGCCGCTGCGCTTCGTAAAGTGTTACTGCTGTGGCAACTGATACATTAAGACTTTGAATCATCCCACGCATAGGAATGTAAAATATTTCATCTGCAAGTTCAGCAACTTCTTCAGATATTCCGCGATGTTCGTTTCCAAAAACTAGAGCAACTTTATCGGTTAAATCAAAACTATAAATTTTCTTTGCTTTTTCATTTAATTGGCTTGCATAAATTTTGAATCCATCTTTTCGTAAATCATCAAAGCATTCTTTTGCAGTTTTATATTTTTCTGATTCAACCCATTTATTTGCTGAAGATGATGAAACTCTACTAATCTTTGGAAATTCTTCAGTGTTATAAATAAGCGTTACTTTTGGAATACCAACCGAATCACAAGTTCTGTAAATTGCACTTACATTATGTGGATCGTGAATATTTTCCAACACAACTTTTAGCGAATGTTGACGCTGTTTTACAACACTTTTAATTTTATTTAATCTTTTTTCTGTCTTAAACTTTTGCAAAATTACTCTTTATCAAAAACTAATTTATAAATCTTTTTCTTTCCGCTTCTGCGAGCTAAATCCACTTTTACTTCAATTTCATAATCTAAATTTATATAATATCTTGTAAGTTCAACAATATTTTCAATTGCCTCATCTTCAGAATGTGCCCAACTCTCACAACCTTTTAAAGATGGAACCTCTGCATTAAACCCGTCTTCCTCTTTTGTAACAACCATATCTATTACCACTAATAGCCACCATCATTAGAAATTTCATTTGCTACAATTTTAACTCCAGCACTTGCGCCAATTCTGTTGGCACCTGCATTTAACATATTTACAGCATCTTCTCTAGTTCTTACGCCACCAGAGGCTTTTACTTTTAATTCATTTCCAACAACTCGTTTCATTAATGAAATATCTTCCACAGTTGCACCGCCACCATTAAACCCAGTTGAAGTTTTCACAAAATCAGCTTTTGCTGTTTTGCTTATTAAACAAGCTTTAACTTTTTCTTCATTGCTTAAAAGTGATGTTTCAATAATAACTTTACATATTGCATTACCAGCATGAGCAATATTTGAAACAGATCTAATATCATTTAGTACATATTCATATTCACCTTGCTTTAACATTCCGATATTTATAACCATGTCAATTTCATTTGCACCATCCTTAATTGCATATTCTGTTTCAGCTACTTTTGAAGCCGTACTCATGGCACCAAGTGGAAAACCAACAACTACGCATGTTTTCACATCACTTCCAACCAAAAGGCTTGTTACCAAAGGTGCATAGCACGAATTAACACAAACTGATGCAAATTTATTTTCAATTGCTTCATTACAGATATTTATTACATCATCAGGTTTTGCTTCTGGTTTAAGAATTGTGTGGTCAATACAGGAAGCAATTTCTTGGCTTGTGTAATCTTTTTTTAAATCAATTAAACTTTCTTTATTCATTTTGATAAAATCTTTAATTATAGAATCATCAAATTTTAAATTATCCATCTTATTAATAACCTGATATTTATTTATAAATTCATTGATATAATAAATCCTTTACGGTTCATATTTTATTTTCTTAACTTATTCCATTTATATTAAGAAATGCTTTGTATGTATTTTGCATTAGCATAGCAATAGTCATTGGTCCAACTCCACCAGGAACTGGAGTGATAAAAGAAGCTTTCTTTGAAGCATTTTCAAAATCAACATCGCCTACTAATTTATAGCCACTTTTCTTGGATGAATCTTCAACTCTATTTACACCAACATCAATGATTACAACTCCATCTTTAACCATATCTGCTTTAATGAATTCTGGAACTCCGATTGCTGCAATTAAAATATCGGCTTGTTTTGTTATTGCGGATAAATCTTCCGCGGCAGAATGAACTACAGTAACTACAGCATTTGCACCTGCTTTCTTTTGAAGCAGCATATTTGCAACAGGCTTTCCAACAATATTACTACGACCAACAACAACAACGTGCTTGCCTTTTGTTTCAATTTTATATCTTTTCAATAATTCAACTACGCCAAATGGTGTGCAAGGATAAAGTGTTTCCTTTCCAATTACCATTTTGCCAACATTTATTGGATGAAATCCATCAACATCTTTAAATGGGGAAATTGCTTCTATTATTTTATCTTCATCAATATGCTTTGGAAGTGGAAGTTGGACTAATATTCCATGATATATATTATCGTTGTTATATTGATCAATTAATTTAAGCAAGTCTTCTTCTGTTGTATCAGCTCTTAATCTATCCACTTTTGAAAATAGACCAACTTCTTCGCATGCTTTTTGTTTCATGCTAACGTAAACATTTGAAGCTGGATCTTCGCCAACAAGAATTGCAACTAATCCTGGAATATTATTTCCATCCGCTTTTAATTTATCTACTTTTAATTTTAATTCTGCTCTAATGTCAGCAGCAACTTGTTTTCCATTAATAATTGTCATTTTAGTCTCCAATTTCTTTAAATGATAGCTCATATTTTTCATTCAAATAGTTTTGTAATTCTTTATCATTTTTAATTTCTTCTTCAAATGGATTTGAATTTTGCCAGCCAAGGCTACCATATTTCCTGTAATTTTCTAATCTGCGTATAGTAATTTCACAATAAATTGGGTCTATATCAATTGTAAAACACTTTCTTTCTAAAATTTCACTTGCTAAAAGAGTAGTTCCAGAATGAGCAAAAAAATCAATTACCAAATCGTCTTTTTTGCTTGAAACATTAACAATTCTTTCAATAACCTTAATTGGTTTTTGAGCAAAACATCCATTTACATTTTCATCCATAAGATGAAATACTTGTTGAATATCAATCCAAACATTTCCTGCACGAATATTTTCAGATTTGCTTCTTTCAAGATTTTCTGTTTTCTTTCCATTTATCTCTTTGTAATAACCTTTTACTACTTTTGGAATATCGGTATAAACATGCTTAATATTAAATATTGGACTACCTAATGTATAATAGAGCAATTCTTGACGAATGGACATCCAATTTTTTTGAGTACCATAACCGCGCTGATTTCGCATTGTAATAAAGCTGCGAGATTTGAACTCAGAATCTTTCATCATTAAAATAAATTCGGCAAACGGTTGAAAATTATTTTTCTGGTCAGCTCCAAGCCAAATATATAATGAAGAATCTTTTTCCATGAAATGCTTGCTATTCTTAATCCATATTTTAGACCATTTCACAAACTCATCAACATCCGATTCTTGAAACGCAACCATATTATATGGCGGGTCATGGACTGCAAGAACCGCTTTTTTCCTTCCAAACATCTTTTTCAAATCTTTTAGATTATTGGAATCCAAACATCCAACTTTATGATTATTTTTTTTATCAGTCCAAATTTCCCCTTCCTTTAATCGACAATATTTTAGCAGCATATTATGCAAAACATCATCTTTGTCAATTCTTGGAATAGGAAAATTCTTCATTTTTAAGACTTCTGCTTATCAAATTCTGGAAGTATTATTCTTTCAACTTCAACTGCCGCTCCAGTTTCAACATCAACTTTTGCATAAAATCCACAAAGATGCACATCTTCTGTAGCAGTAATATATTTTTGAGGCGTTTGGAATAGGAAACGATTTATTGCTGCATCCGTTTTCATTCCAATAATTGAATCGTAAGGCCCAGTCATGCCAACATCAGTAATATAACCTAACCCAAGAGGAAATATCCTTTCATCCGCTGTTTGAATATGAGTGTGAGTTCCAACCAACACCGATGCTTTTCCATCAATAAAATTTGCGAGTGCAAGCTTTTCGGCAGTTGCTTCAGCATGAAAATCAATAAAAATAACTTTTGTTTCTTGAGCAATTTTAGCCAAAACCCATTCTGCAGAACGAAACGGACAATCAATTGGTGACATAAATGAGCGTCCTTGCAAGCTTATTACTCCTACTTTACCTTTTGGAGTATCAACAATTATATATCCATTTCCATAAGAACCTTTTGGGTAATTTAATGGGCGCAATGAACGTTTTTCTTTTTTAAGATACTCTTGTGATTGATGTTTATCCCAAGTATGATTTCCACCAGTAACGGCTTTAATACCCAATTTAAAAAATACATTACCTTGTTTTTCAGTAAATCCTTTGCCATCATCGGCATTTTCGCCATTTGCAATAATTATATCTGCTCTATATTTTTTTTCTAAACTTGGCAGCCATGTTTGCATCATATCTAAACCTGGCTTACCAATTACATCCCCAATAAATAATATATTAATTGTCATTATCTTCCTTTTTTAATTTGCAAATATATCGATTTTTGAATTGGAATAAAAAATTGTTTCACACCTACTATTTTAACCCTAACTGGCAACCATTAGCAACAAGTTTTGATGGGTATTTAATTTGTTTTCTTTTTTGTAACTTTTATTTTATGTCTCCTTTCTTTTTTAATGTTCATTTTGTCATCTTTGAATATATTAGCAAGTGAATTTTAGAAAGTATGCCATTTCTTAATAAATTTAAGTGATAAGTATTTATTTCTGTAAAACTGAATAAAATTTAATAAATAATGAAACAAATAATATAAGCTGAGCAAAAAATGAAAAAACCCAAATTATCGGTCTGGCAAATTTGGAATATGAGTTTCGGATTTTTAGGAATTCAATTCGGATTTGCATTACAAAACGCAAATGTATCGCGAATATTTGAAACTCTTGGTGCTAGTATTGATGAAATTCCAATTCTTTGGATTGCTGCCCCAGTTACTGGTTTAATAATGCAACCTATTATTGGTTATATGAGTGATAAAACTTGGAATAGATTTGGACGTAGAAGACCCTATTTTTTAGTTGGAGCAATATTAGCTTCGCTTGCACTTTTTGTAATGCCAAACTCCCCTACTCTTTGGGTGGCAGCTGGAATGCTTTGGATTATGGACGCATCAATTAACATTTCAATGGAACCTTTCCGAGCATTTGTTGGTGATATGCTTCCATCAGATCAGCGAACTGTTGGCTTTTCAATGCAAAGCTTTTTTATTGGAACTGGAGCCGTTGTTGCCTCTGCACTTCCATACATTATGACAAATTGGTTTGGAATTAGTAACACAGCTCCAACGGGGTTTATTCCAGAATCTGTAAAATATTCCTTTTACATTGGTGGTGTGGCTTTTTTCCTAGCAGTACTTTGGACAGTTATTAAAACAAAAGAATATAGTCCAGAAGAATTGGCTTCATTTGAAGAAGAAGATAATTTAGAAATATCCTCAAAAGAATTATCAGAAAATACAATAAGAGATTCCAAAATATTTATGCGTAATGGAACTATTTGGACCGTTATTGGAATTATTTTATATGTAGTATTTAACCTATACATTTATATGGATTATGGACTGCTTGTTTTCTTTCTTGGAATAGCTGCGTTTGGAATAATTCAAATTATTACATCGTTTTTAAGCAGAAAAGGTAATTCTACATCAGGATTAGTATCTGTAATTACTGACTTATATCAAATGCCAAAAACGATGATTCAATTGGCTTACGTCCAGTTTTTTTCATGGTTTGCACTTTTTGCTATGTGGATATATACAACTCCAGCTGTAACAAAGCACATTTATGGAACAACAGATACAACTTCCTTAAATTATAATGTTGGTGCCGATTGGGTTGGAATTCTGATGTCAACCTATAACGGAGTAGCAGCGTTAGCGGCTTTTTTACTTGTTTGGATGGCTAGTAAAATGGAGCGAAAGTATGTTCATTCCATAAGTTTAGTTTTAGGTGGATTAGGTCTTTCATCTTTCTACATTTTTAAAACACCAGAACTATTACTTATTTCAGAAATAGGAATTGGAATTGCATGGGCTTCAATTCTTTCAATTCCCTATGCAATTTTAACTGGTTCTTTACCACAAAAAAAACTTGGAATTTATATGGGAATATTCAATTTTTTCATTGTAATTCCTCAAATAACAGCTGCGGCAATTTTAGGTTTTATGGTAAAGAGTATTTTTGGCGGCGATGCTATTTATGCACTTTTACTTGGTGGTTTATCAATGTTTTTAGCTGCATTTATTATGCTAAAAGTTGAAGATTTGGATTAAAATATTTTAAAACAAAAAGCCCAACTTTTATGATGAAAGTTGGGCTTAAAATAAATTTCAATTCTGCTATTTTACTTTATTTGTTTAATAGAATTACTAATTCTTTCCTTTTGGTTTTCTGGAGCTAATTCAAGTGCTTTTTTGTAATTAATAATTGCTTCTTCTTCTTTATTAGCTTTTAAAAGAGCTTCAGCATAACTATCGTGACAATTCCAAGATTTTGGGTGTCTAGTAACATTTAATTTGAAAATTTCTAGTGCTTCATCAATTTTATTGTTATTCAGTATTTCGTATCCATAAACATTTAATTCAGTTTCGGTGGAATTATCAAAAGCATCTTTTTTAATTTTTTCTGCTTCCTCTTTTGTACCAATCTTTTCAAGTAATCCTACTTTTATTATTTTATTTTGAAAATTAGGATTTCTGCTTATTGATAAATTTATCCATTTCAAAGCTTCATTGTAATTGAAATCATTTTCTAAACAGAAAGCCGCAGCTTCCATTGGTCCTTCCCAACCAAAACCAGGCAAAGACAGTAGTTGTTGACGAATATTATTAAGTACAACTTCTTTTTCATTAAAAGTAACTGTAAAATTGATTTCTAATTTTTCCCATTTCATATAAATTGTAGCAGAGTATTGAGTCAAATCTTTAAATCCATATTCCAGCCACTCTGTAAAATCGCATTCGGTTGGTTCAACTTCAATTCTCAATGCATCATAAGATTCATCATAAAAAAAGCTTCCCCAAGATTTATTTTGCTTGTTAAAAATAAGAGTCCAAATATCATTGCTTGGTATAATGTGAAATCCATAAACTCCAGCTTTAATTTCTTTTCCATTTATCTTTGCATCATCTGATAATTCAATTGTTGTATTCTCATTTGCACCAGCTCGCCATGGAAAAGGAATACCTTTATTATAAGGAACCAACTTACCCCATATTACTCTGCCCTTAACTCCAGGTCTACTATAATTTATATCGATTCTACTTAATCCTATGTATTGAATCACTTCTGCTTTTGGACTAACCCTAGAAATTTCAATAGATTGAGCTGATAAAGTTAGTGTAAATACAAATGCAATTATTAAGCATTTTTTAAGATGTTTCATTTTTTCTCCAAATTTTCATGTAAATTTATCCAAAAATACATAGTCTTACAAGAAATTGACTAATAATAATAGATAGTTACAGAAGTTTCTTTTACTAAATCAGTGCTAAATTTAATAGATTAAGAAGTTTTTTACTATCTTTCTTTCATTAAAAATTGAATTTATGCGAGTTATTTATGACAGAATTGGAAAAATATTTTGAATCTTTCAGAAACAATATTGTAGGAATTGATCAAACTTTTAATTCGCCATGGGGAGAAAAAAAAATAATTTATTCTGATTGGATTGCCAGCGGTAGATTATACGGACCCATAGAAGAAAAAATAAAAAACCAGTTTGGACCATTTGTAGGCAACACTCATACTGAAACTAGTGTTACCGGCACCACAATGACAAACGCTTATCACATTGCACAAAATATTATTAAAAAACATTGCAACGCAAATGAAGATGATGTAATAATTACAGCTGGATCTGGAATGACGGCTGTAATAAATAAGTTACAAAGAATTTTAGGTTTTAAACTTTCCGAACAACTTAAACAATTTACCAATATTCCAGATGAGTTTAGACCAGTAGTTTTTTTAACGCATATGGAGCATCATTCAAACCAAACTAGTTGGTTTGAAACAATTGCTGATACTGTTGTTATTGAACCAAATGATGAAGGTTTGGTTGATGAGAATAAATTAGTTGAAGCATTGCGTAAATATAATGATCGAAAAGTAAAAATTGGATCTTTCACTGCTTGTTCCAATGTTACTGGTATTAGAACTCAATATCATAAATTAGCAAAGATAATGCATCAAAATGGCGGTTTATGTTTTATAGATTTTGCAGCATCAGCTCCCTATGATGAAATAAATATGCATCCCGAAGATGAGGAAGAAAGACTTGATGCAATTTTCTTTTCACCTCATAAATTCCTTGGTGGACCTGGAACTTCTGGAGTTTTAATCTTTAGCAAATACTTATATAAGAGAAATATTCCCGATCATCCTGGTGGTGGAACAGTTGAATGGACTAATCCTTGGGGTGAGCATCGTTATGTCGAAAATATTGAAACTCGCGAGGATGGAGGAACTCCAGGATTTCTTCAAGCAATTAGAAGTGCGTTATGCATAAAATTGAAAGAAGAAATGGGAATTGAAAATATAAGAAAACGCGAAGAAGAGCTTTTAACTTATGCATTAAATAGATTTAGAGAAATACCTAAAATTCATCTACTAGCAACTAATATTGAAGATAGACTTGGAATAATATCATTTTATGTTGAAGAAATTCATTTTAATTTAATGGTAAAACTACTAAATGACTTATATGGCATTCAAATGCGCGGTGGATGTTCATGTGCTGGTACTTATGGTCATTATTTATTGCATATTGACCCATCGCGTTCAAAAAGTATAACTGATATGATTGATAAACATGATTTTTCACAAAAACCAGGATGGGTGCGTTTTTCATTACATCCAACCATGACTGACACCGAGCTTGCTTTTATTATGGATGCTATTGAAGAAATTGTTAATAAAATTGATTTATATGTAAATGATTATAAATATAATTCAAGTAATAATGAATATTATCACATTTCTGAAACCAATAAAACAACTCATTATTTAAATGATTGGTTTTATTTTTCATAGTTTAATAAACATATTGAGTAATTATATATAAAACTACTTTACATATAATTATAAAAATAATAACCTCTTTATCTTATAATAAAACAAGTATTAATATTTTGACTTTACAATTGGCTTTAGATATAGAACTGATTATTGTTTTAAGTGAATAAATATGAAAAGAGAAAGAATATTTTATACACTAATTAGTTCGTTTTTAATAACCTTCTTCTTGACTTTAAATCTATTATTTGTGATTTTAAAGTAATAGTTATAGTTAATGTAACAATTTAAAATAAGTTAAACTAATATGAGGTAATCATGAAAAAAATCTACATTGTTTTTATACTATTTCTATCATTTCTAATCGCAAAGTCAACAACTGCACAAACATTTGATGGTGAATGGGATTGCAAGTATTCCACAATTGACGATCAACCAAACGCCACTGGCTATAACACAATTTCTGTTGCGGTTACTAAAGAAAATTCTTTTGTTGCTGTTGTTATCAGAAGTTCAAATAGTACATATTATTTAGTTGGTTATAATAATGCCGATTCAACTTCTGGAAGAGCTGGTTATTATCCTTATGCTCCTGCTGGGTTGCAAACACTATGGATTAATGGTTTTGACCAAGTATTTTTAAGAGAAGCGCTTGATATAGCTTCTTATGGAGATTTGGTTTTTGTTCCAAATAATGATGAATCTCATAACATTCTTGCTTTTGAGTTAAAAGAAGATTCACTTTATACTCATGAATATAGAATGGCGACACTTTCAAATCCTTTTAGTCCAGATTCATTATGGGCAATTGATGTTGATGATAATGGAAGAGTTTATGTAACAACTCAAGGAACTGAAACAGAACCTAGTAAAATATTTATATACGAGAGTCCAACTGTTGAACCAGCATGGAGTTCTAGTCACGATGCTTTACCACTTCAGACTATTGTTCTTCCAGATAATGGAACCTCGAGAGGTGTTGCAGTAAATAGTGATGGCAGTGTTATTTATGCTTCAAATTACGATAACGGCAAAATTTATGCTTTTGTTGGAAATACAACTGATGGTTATACTCTTTCCCCTTCATTTAATTTTGAAAGAATTGATAATGTTGATTCAATTAGAACTGCAGCTCCTTGGGGCTTAGAATTTATGAATGGAAAAAATATCCTTTTTGCAGCTATGGATGCAAGCTATACAACTTCAGCTTATTCCTATGGAAGAATTTATGCAATAAATCCAAATACTGGCGAAATATTAGACACACTTGACCAAGCTAAATGGAATTATGATAAAACAGGTGGTTACAATATGCGTCCTGGTGGAACTTTAGGAAATGTATCTGGATATACTTCTACTTATAACGTTGATGTTGATGAAAACGATAACTTATATAGTCAATCATTCTATGGTTGGACAGTTGAAAAGTGGACTTTTAATGGAACCCTTCCAACAATAGAATTAACAATTACTAGTGTTGAAAAATTAAATTCTCAAATTCCAACAACTTTTGAGGTATCTCAAAACTATCCAAACCCATTCAATCCTTCTACAACAATTGAATTTGCAATAACAGAACGAGCTCCTATTACTCTTTCAGTTTATAATGTTAATGGCGAATTAGTTACAAAACTTGTAAATGGTGTTGAATTTGAAAGTGGAAGTTATAAAGTTACTTTCGACGCTTCAAAATTAGCTTCTGGTACTTATGTATATAGTTTAAATAATGGATTAAATACTATTTCTAAAAAAATGACACTTTTAAAATAGAAGTTTTAAATAAGCATTATTAGTACTTATTAACAGATAAGAGGTACAAAGTGAAATTTAATAAACTAAATATTGTGTTTTTTATATTTTTAATTTTTACATTTTCACTCCAAGCACAAGTAATAGATGGAGAATGGGAATGCAAATATGCAACTTTTGATAATCAACCTAATGCTACTGGAAATAGAACAATATCTACTGCAGCTTATGGGGAAAATAATTTTGTAGCATTAGTTGCGGATTTTGCTGACAACGATTACTATTTGGTAGGTTATAAAGATGCTGATTCAGCAAATGGCAGACTTGGAACTTATCAATACAGTGGTACTAATCAATTAACATTATGGTTAAATGGATTTGACCAAATTTTCTTTAACGAAGCTACAGATGTAGCAGCAATGAAATATGATTCCAAAGATCTTATTTTTGTAGCTAATAATGATGAAATGCACAATATTCTCGTATTTGAAATGACTGCAGATAGTTTTCAAACTTATCCAATGAGGATGAGTACCGGAAGTTTACCTATCTATTCAATAGATATTGATGAATTGCACCATGTATATGTTACCGTTGAAGGTGATTCACTAACACCAGGAAAAGTATTAATTTACGATTCACCCGAAAATGAATCAGAATGGTCTAACAGCTACTCTGTTAATCCTTTGCAAATTATTGAATTGCCTGATGCCGGTTCTGTTAGAGGAGTTACTGCTTCTTCCGATGGTTCAGTTGTTTATGTTTCAAATTTTATGACTGGAAAAGTGTATTGCTATATTGGAAATCCTAACGATGGCTATAATCTATATACTGGCTTCAACTTTCAGATAGATGAATTTGTTACTGAAGCAGAAGTAGATTATGTTGCTGGTCCTTGGGGATTGAGAATGCTTCATTCAAAGAACATTTTATTTGTTTGTGCTGCACTTGATTTTGTAAATTCTCCATATTCATATGGAAAAGTTTATCTTGTTAACCCAAACGACGGTTCAATTATAGATACAATTGATACTGCAAAATGGAATTTTGATGTTAGTGGCTCCTATAATAGCGCTGCATTAGGAACTGTTTCTGGATATGCTTCTCCTTACAATTGTGACTTTGACGAATTTGATAATGCGTATATTGTTTCATATTATGGTTGGACTGTTGATAAATGGAAATATTCAACTACCCTTCCAAATATTGAAATAACTATTACTGGTGTAGAAAAAATCAATTCACAAATACCAAAAAGTTTTGAAGTTTCACAAAATTATCCAAATCCATTTAACCCATCTACAACAATTGAATTTGCAATTACTGAACGTGCACCTATTACACTTTCAATTTATAATGTAAATGGTGAACTAATTGTTAATCTTGTTAATGGAGTTGAGTTTGAAAAAGGAAGTTATAAAGTTACATTTGACGCTTCAAAATTGGCTTCTGGAACTTATATTTATAGCTTAAATAATGGATTAAATACTATTTCTAAAAAAATGACATTACTCAAATAAAACACAACAAAAAAGTCTGATGAACTTCATTAGACTTTTATTTTTTATACTAATTCATTTATTCACTAATCATAATGGAGGTATTATGATCAAACTTAAGAGTTCACTAATTTTATTAATCTTGCTTCTTTCAACTAGTCTTTTTGCACAAGATTCGTTTGTTAGAAGCGCTATTATCGACCCACCAAGCACTTACCCTTCTGGTTTTGGTGCAACTGTTTCTGGTGTGGATTTAGACGGTGATGGAAAACTAGAAATTTATTCTGTTGATGGAATGACAGATTTTATGACTGGTGATGAAATTCCACAAATTATTAAATATGAAAGAAATGGTACAGCTTGGGATTCTGTTTGGGCTGCTTCATTACCTAACGAAAGACAAAACTCTTGGGCTGCTCTAACTATTGGCGACCTTGATAATGACGGTAAACAAGAAATTATTTGGGGTTTTACAAATAGTTTTTCAGTAAACACAACTCCTCCGAGAATAGTTGTTTTTGAAGCAAATGGTGACGATGTTCTTGGAGTAAGTGATGGTGCTGGTAATTTTGCTCCTAATGCTCAATGGGATTTGGATTTAGCTGCTTCAACAAATGTTCGCCCATTAAAATGGCATGCTGCTGATATTGATGGCGATGGTAAACAAGAAGTTGTTTTTGCTGGTCGTCAAAACACTATGACATTTGGTGTTATTTCTGTTTCT